>NZ_AFOZ01000024.1 GCF_000217915.1 Shewanella sp. HN-41
GGCATTTTTATTGTTCCTCAAAGCGCTATTTCACCCAGGGGCTTAATATCGTGGGTGGCTGGCTAAAGCGTAACGAATTCAACGAACCAAGCTCTACGGTGGTTAATTTAAAACTGCTTTTGACTTGCTGTTCACGTCCATCAACACTGACGCTGATGTCTCGCTCGGGACTAAACTCAAAATTCAGCCCTGCTATTGGCGCCCTAAAATAGCGCATGGGGAATCCTTGCATGGCGCCAAGCAAATTATCCATTTCTTCGACAAGTTGCTGCAACTGTGCTTTATCGTACTCTGTTAGGGTCCGTTTAGCACGGACCTGCATCGCAATCGCGCAGCCCTCGGCACTATCAGCAAAATTCAGATTAACCAAGGCCCGCTGATCCTTTAACTCATCATCAAAGGGGATAAATAACCGCTGAGCCGATGTATAGGTCAATGGCGTTGAAGTTTTTTCACTCGAAATAGTACCGCTTTGGATAATGCAATTTGATTGCATAGGGACACTGAACGCAACTTCAACGAGTTGATAACCGCCTTTATTAACCTGCTTTAATCTATCATAAAATCCTTTATATTCAAGGGATATTGTGGCTGAGTGTGCCATAGACGTCCACAAGCACAGCCCCGCTAACAAGCATTTTTTATACATCAAGCTTCACCAAGTATTTTTCATTGTGACGTAACATATCGAGCAGTTCATCGATATAAGCCTCTTGCCTTTCAGAATAATTCACTAATCCATAAATTAATTGATCAGCGGTGGGCTCTAGCTCCTGCGAACGTAAGTCGGCACGAATAGAACGAAATAATGCATAGGCAGTATTCGCATTCAAATTGCGCATATAAGACGACACTGAGGCATCTACCGAAGGAAAGACTTTGACTTCGTGGATTTTTCCTGAGCCACGGGAAGATGGCACAATGCCACAACCCTCGCTAAAGCACCATTCGCCAAAGAAATTAAAACCTTCTCGAGCGAAACGTGAACTCCCCCAACCCGACTCATTCGCAGCCTGAATCAGCACCATAGATTCTGGCACTATATCAACACGCTTGAGCAAGCTGTTCAGTGACTTAGTATCAATATTTCGTGCGGCATACTGATATTTATCAAAAAGTTGATTGAGCTGTGCTAGCTGTGTTTCCGATAAACTCTCACCATTCTCAATCAGCTTACCCATGTCGCTCACGAAATCACGCTCAGTCGTGATAATGGCATTTTGTTGTTGAATGATGGGTCTTAGGAAATCGAAAAAAGCTTTCTTCTTTTGAGCAATATCGTTTATAGCTGAGAAGTCAGGTACTTGAGTCACAGGATCGACTGAGTTTTCCAATTGGGCCACAATGGACACAGACTCATCAGCGGTCGGGATGAGCCAAATTCTCAGCGAAAATATTGCTAATATCACCATGGCTAACGCCAGTGTAAATGAACCTATTCTACCCGTTTTCAATAAGCCACCTTTGCTCTCAGTCTGTATTGGCAAAATAAACGCCAGATTATATGTCATATCTCGGATTTTACGAAATCGAGTGTTCTTGAGCCGATATTGATAAACGACATCAATAAAAGCATGGCAAGTCTGTCGTGAGCCGTCAGAAAAGTGCAAACTCCCATAGGTGGAATATTTAAGTCGAATTTTTAGTGCATGCATTTGACTGAGCTTTTATACTAAGGTTCCCATAACCGACAGAACCATTTAATGCATTTAGATGGCCATCGATTGGAACCGCCCCGCCTAAATTAGGTTTAAATAGCGCAATTTAGGTTTAGCGGATGGACAGACCAAGATTTTATCGGGTATTCAGGAAGGAGCAACCCATATGCAGCATCAGCTCTTAAATCAGTATAATCATGTTGTCGCCATAGGTGGAGGCCATGGTTTAGGCCGAGTTCTCTCATCACTCGATTTTCTAGGTAAGCGCCTCACTGGCATTGTCGCCACAACGGATAACGGTGGCTCAACTGGCAGATTAAGGGCGCAGCAGGATTGTATTGCTTGGGGCGATCTTCGTAATTGCCTATCACACCTTGCCTATCGCCCTTCTGTCGGCTCACAATTGTTTGAATATCGTTTCCAAGGTGACACTGAGTTGAGTGGCCATAATCTAGGAAACCTAATGCTGCTGGCACTCGATCAACTTTGTGTTAGACCACTCGAAGCGGTGGATCTTATTCGAAATCTGTTGAAAATAGAGACTCGGCTTATTCCGATGTCAGAACAGCCTACTCACTTGGTCGCCCTTCAAGCATGCGGTAGCAAGGTTTTTGGTGAAGTGAATGTCGATAACATGGCTGAAGCACCTATTGCACTGTGCCTTGAACCCATGGTAGACGCCACCTTTGAAGCCTGCGAAGCCATTCGCCAAGCCGATCTGATTATCTTAGGCCCTGGTAGCTTCTTGACCAGTATCATGCCACCCCTCCTATTGCCCCGTTTTGCAAAACGTGTGGCGGCATCGAAAGCGCCGGTGATCTTTATTGATAATCTCGATGAGGAATCATCCCCCGCAGCTCAATTTAGCCTTGAACAACGCATTGCTTGGTGCCATCAGGTAATTGGAAAGCCAGTGATCACTAAGGTGCTACGTCACGGGGAGCAGGTTCGTTTAGACACCTTAGTTAACTATTTTCCACTCAAAAACAGGCATAATCCCAATCTGCATGATCAAACGGGACTAAGGGATGCACTGAGTGCTGTGCTGCGAATAAAATCGGATTTAGGCCTACAATCCCTCGCCTGTTAATTGATCTTCAAAAATGTGAAAGGACAGCCTAGGCTGTCCTTTTCGTTATGGCGAATATCACCATGGCGATGGCTTAAAGTACTTGTGCAATAGCCTTGCAGATCACTGGCATGTTGGTTTTAGTCATACCAGCAACGCTAATGCGGCCAGATCCCACAATATAAACACCAAATTCATCCTTTAGGCGTGCAACTTGGGCTTTATTTAAGCCTGAGAAACTGAACATGCCATTTTGACGGGAAATAAAGCTAAAGTCCTGAGTCACGCCTTCGGCTTTTAAGCTGTCAACGAACAGAGTACGCATTTCTGCGATACGCTCACGCATCTCCGTCACTTCTTGTACCCACATGGCTTTCAATGTCGCATCACCCAGGATGGTGCTAACGATCAAGGCACCGTGGGCAGGTGGATTTGAATAATTTGCGCGAATGGTGCGTTTGACTTGACTAAATGCGCGTATGGCTGCATCGGTGTCCTCGGCAACCACAGTCACGGCACCGATACGTTCATTGTACAAACCAAAATTTTTAGAGAATGAGTTCGCCACTAATAGTTCAGGCACTTTAGCTGCGACTAAGCGTAAACCCGCAGCATCCTCTTCAATTCCACTACCAAAACCTTGATATGCAAAATCAAATAATGGGACCAGTTTTTTATCGGCAAAAAGCTGGGCAACGCTATCCCACTGCGCCAAGGTTAAATCGATACCGGTTGGATTATGACAGCAACCATGCAGCAGAATGATATCGCCCACTTCGGCATCGGCAAGATCCGTCATCATGGCATCAAAATCGATATCATGGGTGCTGGCATTGTAATAACCGTACTCTTTGACCGTTAATCCTGCGGTCTCAAAGATATTTTGATGGTTTGCCCAAGTGGGATTACTCACCCACACGGTACGGGATGGGGTGTTACGCAGTAAAAACTCGGCTGCGATACGTAATGCTCCCGTACCACCAGGCGCTTGGGCCGTTGCGGCACGACCCGATGTGGTCAGTGCACTGCCCGCACCAAACAGCAGTTCTTGTACTACGCGGTTATAGGCTTGTACGCCTTCAATCCCTAAGTAGTTTTTTGTCTTCTCTTGCTCGAGCAACAGTGCCTCAGCCTTTTTAACAGACTGTAATACGGGGGTCTGTCCTGCTTCGTCCTTATAAATCCCCACTCCGAGGTTGACTTTATCTTGGCGAGGATCAGCCTTAAAAGTGTCTGTTAAGCCAAGGATGGGATCGGCGGGTGCAAGTACTACCTGAGAGAAAATCATGACTACTTATCCTAAATATTCGCGTGTAGGGAAATTTCGGCTTATTTATACCACTCTCTTAGGAGGGGTAATAGCTCCTTATTCCCGATCTAAATGAAATTGTTTCACTATTATGGATTTATCAAAATAATTGGCAAATAGATGAGATATCTTCGGCGTGTATGGTGAATAGTTTTATAAATGTTATTTTTACTGCCTAGGTCACAATAGGATGACAGGAATGATCGTAGGAGAGATAAAAATAACATTGATTAAAGTAAAAAGGCCTAACAATTAAGTTAGGCCTTTCTAATTATGGTACCCGAGGCCAGACTTGAACTGGCACGCTGTTACCAGCGAGGGATTTTAAATCCCTTGTGTCTACCGATTCCACCACTCGGGCAAACTCTGTGTATTAACGACGGGAATTGTGTCATTAACACCTTAATCTATGGAGGCGCGACCCGGAGTCGAACCGAGATCGACGGATTTGCAATCCGCAGCATAGCCATTCTGCCATCGCGCCAATCTACCAAGCATTAAAATTTGGAGCGACATATCGGGTTCGAACCGATGACCTATACCTTGGCAAGGTATCGCTCTACCAACTGAGCTAATGTCGCCTTTTATGCCTGCATTCTCAGAGAAATAATCTAGTCGCTTTCCCTGACTGCGGATTGGCATTCTACCGATTTAGATCCCAGAGTCAATCAACAATTTTTAAAAAATGATCTTATCCGCATCGTTTGCCCAATAAACCACCATCACCCAACAAAGTTGCTGTTTCATTCATCAATTTAGGTTTTTGTAGATGATTACGCTAAATAAATAAGTGGTAGAACCTAATTGATTATTTAGTCTGTGTTAACTCACTACAAAAGAGCGCAAAACAAAAGCGCCCTATTGGGCGCTTTTGGCTCGAACAGAATCTATGCAGGTAAGTTACGCAGGTAGAGATAGCGTCGTTAAACCTAACATGGTTTGCATTACGCCAACCACTTGGCAACTGTAACCAAACTCATTGTCATACCACACGTAAAGAATCGCGCGCTTACCTTCAGCAATGGTTGCTTGCGAATCAACCACACCCGCGTAGCGAGAACCCACTAAATCGCTCGATACAATCTCAGTAGAGTCGGTGTAATCGATTTGATTTTGTAGCGGTGATTGTAGCGCGATATCTTTGAGGTATTCATTCAGTTCATCTTTATTGGTTTCAGCATTCAGATTCATGCTGATAATAGCCATAGAGACGTTGGGTGTTGGTACACGAATCGCATTACCAGTTAACTTGCCTGCTAATACAGGTAACGCTTTAGCAACGGCTTTCGCTGCACCTGTTTCGGTGATCACCATATTCAATGGTGCACTGCGGCCACGGCGGTCAGCGCTGTGATAGTTATCGATCAGGTTTTGATCGTTGGTATAAGAGTGGATAGTTTCTACGTGACCATTCTCGATACCGTACTTATCATTCACGGCTTTCAGTACAGGTGTAATGGCATTGGTGGTACAACTTGCCGCAGAAACGATAATATCTTCAGGTGTAATATCACCTTCGTTCACGCCGTAAACGATGTTCTTGATCGCGCCTTTTGCAGGAGCTGTCAGCAATACTTTGCTCGCACCAGGGCTCTTTAAGTGTAAGCCTAAGCCCGCTTCGTCTTTCCAAATACCCGTGTTATCTACAACAAGGGCATCAGTGATGCCGTATTTGGTGTAATCCACTTCATCTGGCGAGTTTGCGTAAATGACTTGGATATATGTACCGTTAGCGATGATGGCGTTGTTTTCTTCGTCAACTTCTACGGAGCCATTGAATGGACCATGGACTGAGTCACGACGCAGTAAGCTGGCGCGTTTTTCTAAATCGCCCTTCTTACCACCACGTAAGACGATAGCACGCAGTCTTAATTTGTTGCTGCGACCAGTGCGCTCAATCAGTAATCGCGCTAATAAACGTCCGATACGACCAAAGCCATAAAGTACTACATCACGAGGAGCAATGTCATCGGCATGGTCTACGGCATCAGCTAAGGCTTTTGCCATATAACTTTCGATTTCACTGGCATCGGTATGGTCACGCCAATAGTTAACGGCAAGCTTACCAATATCCACTTTGCATTGTTTAACGGCGAGTTTGCTTAAGGCTTGAACGAAGGGGAAACTCTCGCGTAAACGTAATTTTTCGCCCACATGGCGACGAACTAAACGGTGCGCTTTAATGATTTCAATAGTAGAAGCATTGAGTAACGGCTTACCATAAACCACTACTTCGACGCCCTGGTTACGGTACAACTTGCCCAACAAAGGCTGCATCGCCTCTGCCATTTCAAAACGTTCTTGCCAACTTTGTAGGTGTTTATCAGCGCTCATTTACAGATCCTTTATCTCACTTTTCAATAAAATGTACTGAAAGGTTTGAGTAACATGACGAAAAGACCAATAATCTTATATAGGTTTTAGGGAAAACCCTGTTTTGGTCGGCGCCATTGTAATGAAAAGCGTGCTTTCTTGCCAGTAAGATATTTTCCGTAAATCTGTAATTTTATTAGAAAAAATATCATTTGGAGAGTATTTTGAGACGAAATCTAGTAATAATTACATCATTTATGCTCGGGATGAGCTTTTTCGGTCTTTTAGGTTGTGATAATAGTCGAAATATCACAACGATTTGTAAAAATAATCCTGAAATTTGTGCCGATCTGCATAAAGATGGCTGGTGCATGAGGGAGAAAACCAAGCTCATTCAAAACCGCTTCGATTTAAAAGACAATCTCAATCCCACGGGAAAGCAGCTCTATCTGCAACTCACCTATCTTGAGGACTATAGCCGCTGTATCGAATTGGCCTCAGGGGTACAACATATCATCCACACCAATCGCACCGCAGACAGAGCAAGGGCATTTAGGCTCAGTACCCAAAATTTAAGCCTGTTGCAAGAACAGACACGCGAACGGCAAGATCCCTTTATGTCCTATTATCAATGGACTCGTTTTGGTGATACTGCGGCATTGAATCGATTGCTAGATCTAGAAAATACGGGTGAAGTTACCGATCCCTTTTTACTCGCCCAGGTGGCAACTTATTACAGCAATCGAAATGCCATTAAAGCGCAACAACTCTACCTTAAGGTTTTTGCAGAGATCCAATATGATGATTTCGACGTCAACTGGTTGCTTGGACTCGCTTCGACCTATCGTCAAACACAGGAACTGGAAAAAACTTATATGCTGACCAAGGCTAATTTACTACTTACGCAGCAGAAGTATTCTGAGGATAAAATGCTAGCCTTGATCGGTGGCAACAAAAGTTTGGCGGCAGAACTCGACAGCTATGCCGAGAATTTAATTGATTCGTTAAAGAATGGTAAATATCCAACTAGCACGGTGAGATATTGGCTCGAACCACAGGCTCAAGGCACAGCCAAGCCAGCCCTTGACGCCTCGGTCGACGAAAAATAGCCCAGTTTCTGAGTTGGCAAAATGTTTGCCATTTTGTAATTTTTTACCCAAAAAGACCGCTAAAAATAGTAAATTCGCGAGCGATGTAAAAAAACACCTAATTTGTTAACCAAATATAGGGGAAATTGCCGAATTAACTTGACGATAGCTGTCAGTTTGGTAATTTTACTACCAGTTGAATTTTATAATCACCAGAGGGATATGAGATGACTATCCGTGTAGCAATAAATGGCTATGGCCGTATCGGTAGAAACGTATTACGCGCCTTATATGAAAGCGAAAAAGCGTATCCAATTAAGATTGTCGCTATTAACGATTTAGGTGACGCTTCCATCAACGCTCACCTGACAAAATACGATTCTGTTCATGGTCGTTTCAATGCCAAAGTTGATCATGATGCCGAAGCCATTTATGTCAATGGCGATAAGATCCTGACTTTCCAAGAACGTGATCCTGCAAAATTGCCTTGGGGCGAGCTGCAGGTTGATGTGGTTTTCGAATGTACGGGTATCTTCACCTCTAAAGAAACTGTCCAACCCCATTTAACCGCTGGCGCGAAGAAAGTGATTATTTCTGCTCCAGGTAAAAATGTGGATGCCACCGTAGTTTACGGTGTGAACAACAATGTACTGACTTCAGACATGACTGTGATTTCAAATGCGTCATGTACCACTAACTGTTTAGCGCCTTTTGCTAAGCCGTTAAATGACGAGATTGGTATCGAATCAGGTTTGATGACTACCATTCACGCCTATACCAACGATCAACGTTTATCAGACGTGTACCACACAGATTTACGCCGTGCCCGTGCTGCGGCGCTGTCGATGATCCCAACGAAAACGGGCGCAGCTGCTGCCGTAGGTTTGGTTGTACCTGAATTACAAGGTAAATTCGACGGTTTAGCGGTACGTGTACCTACAGTTAACGTGTCTTTAGTGGATTTATCATTCATCGCTTCCCGTGATACTACGGTTGAAGAAGTGAATGCCATTATCGAACGTGCTGCCAGCGTTGCACCATTGAGCGAAGTATTAGCGGTCAACAAAGAGCCATTAGTGTCTATCGACTTTAACCACAATGCGTTTTCGTCAAACTTTGACGCCACGCAAACCCGTGTAAATGGTCGTTTAGTCAAAGTGATGTCTTGGTATGATAACGAGTGGGGATTCAGTAACCGTATGTTAGATAACGCGGTTGCCCTGATGAATGCGAAGTAATCTTATCGCGGTATAAAAAAGCCCCATAATTGGGGCTTTTTTATTGCTTTAATGACCAAGTCCGTAAGACTTACGAGTATTGCTAAGGATCAATTTATTATCCCGCAAGCGACCCGCGCACCACCACCGCCTAAGGCTGCAGGATGATCAGAATGATTATCTCCACCTGCATGGATCATTATCGCGTGGCCTTTTAGATCGCTCATTTTCAGCCGTGGAGCCAAGACCGCTTGAGTGGCAGAACCATTTGCATCGACATAAAGCGCGGGAAGATCACCAAGGTGCCCTTCCCCCCACGGCGTACCATGGGCATTAGTTGAAGCGGGATCATAATGGCCGCCTGCAGCACCCGCTGCCACCATTTTTCCGTCTTTTTCCTTCGGATCGCAACTCGCGTTTTGATGGACATGAAACCCATGTAATCCAGACATCAAACCATTCAAGGATGGGGTAAATACCACCCCATATTTAGATTCTGAAATAGTCACTTGACCGACACTTTCACCAACGCCTTTTTCACTAACAAGATTCATTGGCACGCTAACGTCAGCAAATGCACTGGCCGTTGACATTGAGGCAAGCAATAACACGATTTTTTTCATACCCTTCTCCATGGCTTAGTTCATTGCAAAGTTAAATTAACACCACGCAAGAAAGTTCACTATCTCCTGCGCTTAGCTATATCAAATTTAGATCAACAACTCAGAATAGGTAAGTAAAATAGATTTTATTTCTATGGATTGAAGAATCTATGTCTCTAATAAAGAAGAATTCCAAAGTGGAGTCATAGTGTTGAGCACGACTGATTCGTAGCTTATTACTTAGTATTGTGAGCCAAAAAACTAAAAATTAAATCCCCGCCAAATGGCAGGGATTTAATTTTTAGTGACATTAATGGAACACCTTGATTAAGCGTTGCCTTTAACCTTCATATTCAGCGTTTTGGCGAAATCCAGCATCCGTGTCAATGGAATAAGCGCCTTAACTCTTAAGTCTTCATCCACAAAGATTTCATGGGTGGTTTTATCGCTATCGCTAAGTGATGCTTCAATGGCTTTTAAGCCATTCATCGCCATCCAAGGGCAGTGGGCGCAGCTCTTACAGGTTGCGCCATTTCCACCCGTTGGCGCTTCGATTAAGGTTTTACCCGGCGCCGCCTGCTGCATCTTGTAGAAAATGCCGCGATCGGTCGCCACGATAAAACGCTCATTTGGCATAGTCTGCGCAGCTTTAATCAACTGACTGGTCGAGCCAATAGCATCGGCCATCGCCACTACACTGGCGGGTGATTCAGGGTGCACTAAGATAGCGGCGTCGGGGTAAACGCTTTTTAAATCCCGTAGTGCATTGGCTTTAAACTCGTCGTGAACGATACAATCGCCCTGCCACATCAACATGTCGGCGCCCGTCTGTTTGGCGATATAACTGCCTAGATGACGGTCTGGTCCCCAAATGATTTTTTTACCTTCACTGTCTAAGTGCTCAACGATTTCAAGGGCAATACTTGATGTTACTACCCAATCGGCGCGGGCTTTAACGGCCGCTGAGGTATTGGCGTATACCACTACGGTATGATCTGGGTGCGCATCACAGAAGGCGCTGAATTTATCGATGGGACAACCTAAGTCCAATGAACAGGTTGCCTCCAGAGTCGGCATCAGAATGGTTTTTTCAGGGCTTAAAATTTTAGCGGTTTCGCCCATAAATTTCACCCCAGCGACAATTAACGTCTTGGCGGGATGATCACGGCCAAAGCGCGCCATTTCGAGGGAGTCGGAAACACAACCACCGGTTTCTTCGGCAAGGGCTTGAATTTCAGGATCGGTATAGTAATGGGCAACCAATACCGCATCTTTTTCAATCAGCAACTGCTTGATACGTGCCTTGTAGTCCGCCTTTTGTGTATCAGACAAAGGCACAGGCTTAGGCGGAAACGGATAATCAATGGTCTCTATTGTTGGAGCAAATGGGCTGGGGGCTAACTGACTCATAACACATCCATCAGGATAACAACGTCCGGGAATTATACGTAATCGGGATCAAAAGATTAACCCATTTGTGCAAAGCAAATAAAAAAGGACGCCCTAAAGCATCCCTTTACTGTCAAATCCACGTGCCAGTGGCTTAGCGCATGGCTAATAGCATCTCTTGAGGCTGCTCAAGATACTGTTTCCACAAATTACAGAAACGAGCAATGGTGCCACCATCGATCACTCTATGGTCGCCAGACCAACTGACTTGCATAATTTGGCGGGCTTCGACTTCACCTTTCGCATTAAAACGTGGCAGAGTTTGCAACTTGCCTAAGGCCACAATCGCCACCTCAGGTTTGTTGATGATAGGTGTTGCCACTGTGCCACCTAAGGCCCCAATGTTAGAGATAGAAATCGTGCCATCTTTCAGATCCGCTGGCGCCACACGACCACTGCGGGCCGCTTGGGTCAGACGGGTAATCTCTGCCGCGACATCTAAAATGCTCTTGTCCTGCACATCTTTGATGTTGGGTACCAAGAGACCGACTTTAGAATCCACCGCCATGCCGATATTGTGACGCGCTTTGTAGGTCAACTCCGTACAATCGGCATTGACTTGGCTATTCATCACCGGAAATTGGGTTAATGCCAGCGACATAGCCTTCATAAAGAAAGGCATCATGGTCAGCTTCACTTCATCGGATGAATGCTTAACCTTCATACTTTCACGCAGTGCCACTAAGTCTGTTAAATCAAACTCTTCGCAATAGGTAAAGTGTGGGATGTTCGATACCGATTCCATCATCATGCGTGCCATAACAGCTTTTACGCCGCGAATAGGCTCGACAATATCCGCCTTCTGAGCTGCAGCCAAACTCGATCCCACTTGGGTTGGGGAAGTTGCTTGGCTTGGAACCGTGGCAGAAACCGGGCTATCGACGCTCCGTGTTTGGTAGCGAGTGATATCTTCTTTATACACACGGCCATGCTTACCACTGCCAGGTACATTGCTAAGGTCGATATCTAACGCCCGCGCCATACGGCGAACCGCAGGGCTTGCTAAGGCTTTACCTTGACGGACAGGTTCTGCACTCATAGCCTGCGCGGCTGGTGCCGCATTTGCCACAGTAACTGTATGTGCCGTTGCTGCAGGTGCAGATATCATCTGCTCAACTTCAATGGCATATAAAGGTGCATGCACCTTGGCTAACTGCCCCTTGCGATAATGCAGCTTGGCAATTTTACCCGCTTTAATGGCAGGTATTTGCACTAGGGCTTTATCTGTCATCACATCGGCAATCGGCTGATCCTCAACCACGGTATCGCCTTCCTGCACTAACCATTCGACCAGTTCACACTCCACAATGCCTTCACCAATATCGGGCAGTAGGAATTCTTCGATACTGGATGAACTCGCCACGGTTTGAACCGTTGCCGCAGGCATTGGGGTAGTATCAAGTGGTGCAGGAGCTGCCTCAGCGCCTTCAATTTGCACGGCATAGAGCGGTGCATGCACCTTAGCAATATCACCTTTCGCGTAATACAGCTTAGTCACCACGCCACCAAAGGGCGCGGGGATCTGCACTAGTGCTTTGTCTGTCATCACATCGGCTATCGGTTGGTCTTCAACTATGGTATCGCCTTCTTTAACCAGCCATTCAACGAGTTCACATTCAACAACGCCTTCACCAATGTCCGGCAAAATAAAATCTTTAATCATACCGGACTCCTAGAAGTTCACTGATGCTTTGATGGCTTCAAATGTCTTAAGCGCATCGGGCATATATTCTTTTTCATGGACGAGTGGATATGGTGTATCTAAACCACACACTCGGCTGATGGGCGACTCGAGATATAAGAAACACTCCTGTTGAATCGTTGCCGCAATTTCCCCCGCAAAGCCACCCGTCAGCGGCGCTTCGTGGTTGATAAGCAGTCGTCCCGTCTTTTTAACTGAATCGGCGATAGTATCTACATCCCAAGGTGCTAAAGTGCGAAGATCGATAACCTCACAGGAAATACCTTCTTTAGCCGCCATCTCGGCTGCCTTTTCAAGGATTTCCATCTGTGCGCCCCAAGCGACGAGAGTAATGTCTTTACCTTCACGAATTACTTCGGCCTTGCCCAGTTCGATTTCATAGTCACCTGAGGGCACTTCACCAACGGAGGCGCGGTACAAACGCTTAGGTTCAAAAAACACCACAGGGTTTTTATCGCGAATTGACGCCAATAGTAAACCTTTGGCTTGCTCAGGATTACGGGGCACCACCACTTTTAAGCCTGGGGTTTGGGTAAAATACGCTTCAGGTGACTGGGAGTGATAATGACCACCGGCAATACCGCCACCGTAGGGTGTACGGAACACTAAACTGCCCACATTGAACTCATTACCGCTGCGGTAACGGAACTTGGCGGCTTCGTTAACGATTTGATCAAACGCCGGAAAGATATAATCGGCAAATTGGATCTCGGCCACGGCTGTCATGCCATTTGAGGCTAAACCGTTAGCAAAACCTGCAATACCTTGCTCTGTCAGCGGCGTGTTAAAGCAACGATCACGGCCAAATTTCTCTTGAAGCCCCGAAGTTGCACGAAATACACCACCAAAGTGGCCAACGTCTTCGCCAAACACTACCATGCGCTCATCGGCTTGCATGGCGATAGATAAGGCCTCATTGACGGCCTGTAACATATTCATTTCTGCCACGGCTTATAGCCTCCCTGCGCTTTTGGGATAGGATTGCGGATATTTTTTGATGTGTTCTTTAAGCTCGCTGAGCTGTTTTTTCAGTGCAGGCGTTGGTTTGTCGTACACATCTTCAATAATTTCATCCAGCATAGGCACTGGGAGTTTTTCAGCTACTTTTACCGCAGCTAGGACTTCCTCACGGTATTGCTCATGCAATTTCACATCATCTGCTTCGGCTAACCAACCTTTATTGATGAGCCATAGCTTAAAACGTTTCACCGGATCATGTTGTTGCCACTTAGCTTCTTCATCTTTAGAACGATAGCCAGACGGATCGTCTGAAGAAGAGTGAGCACCGAGACGATAGGTCATCGCTTCAATCAGTACTGGCGCATTATGCTCAATCGCATAGGCGCGAGCCTGTTGGGTTGCGGCTAATACGGCCAACATATCGTTACCGTCAACCCGAATGGTGTGCATACCATAACCCACCCCACGACTCGCGATACCGTTGCCAGCAAACTGCTCTTCGGTTGGAGTTGAAATGGCGTAGCCATTGTTACGACAGAAGAAAATCACTGGGCATTTTAATACTGCCGCCATGTTGAGACCCGCATGGAAGTCCCCTTCTGACGCCGCGCCTTCGCCGAAATAACAGACGGCGACATTACGCTTGCCCTGCATTTTCAGGCTGTAACCAACGCCTGTCGCCTGTGGGATTTGCGTCGCCAGTGGCGATGAAATCGTTTGATAGTGCAATGCTGCACTACCGTAATGGATCGGCATTTGACGACCTTTACCTAGGTCTTTCTCATTACTGAACATTTGGTTCATAAACTGTTCAGTCGTAAAACCGCGGTAACGCAGCGCCGCATGTTCGCGATATTGCGCGAGGATAACATCCTCTTGATCGAGTGCTGCAACACTGCCAACAATCGCCGCCTCTTCGCCCGTACACGTCATGTAGAAGCTGATGCGCCCTTGACGTTGAGCGCCTAACATACGTTCATCGAGTACCCGAGTGAACACACAGGTATCATAAATTTTGGTGGCTAGGGCTTCATCTATTACAGGCAAAACCGCGGTTTCATAGGTAGTGCCATCTGCTTGTAGAATTCTCAGGATAGGAATGTGAAGCGATGCCTTATCCAAGAAGCCGACACGGTGCACTGTATCAGTGTTGAGTGTTGCTTTGCTCATATTGTGCTCTTGTTATCTCGTTACGTCGCAAAAGAGTTGCGGCGCCTAATTTATACGAATATGCCGGACGAACATTACGTTAACGTAAACTACCTATCAACCGTTGGCACAGTCCGAACCGCAAGTTATCCCCGGATTGTATGTATATATTGCTTTACAACCTTAGCGAACGTTCGGATTGACTGCGGGGATCAGGCAAATCACCGTTCTATTACCAATAGGCACCTTAGCGTTGGGAAATACTATGGCTTCAAATTCTTGTTCTACTTTGATTTCTTGCCCACCTTCCCGCGCAAGCACAAAGCCCCTAGGGAAAGATCTGAAATTTTCGACATCGGTGGCAAAGGTAAATTCAAAATCATCATAGTGTTTGTTAATCACTCGGCAAACTTGGTACAAGTTCACCTTATTGGCATCAAATTCAACCAACTCTAACGGCTTAGCAGTGATCAAGCGCATAAACATCTCTTGGGCGGCAATAAAACGCGTCATGTCGTTTTGTCCCATGGGATAGACCTTGCCTAGCTCAATGGTAAAAGCATCGGCGCCGTATTGCTCCGAGGAGAAGTAGCTAAAAGTGGTGGTCGGTTCATGGTGAAACAGCACTGTATCTACGCCACTTGCCGCTAAAAACATGATTTGCTCACCGCTATAGGCGCGGCCCGGCCGATAGGGATAGATAGCGAACTTTTCATGCTTCGAGGCACGCATCGCCGTGTGTAAGTCGTAGTGAATGCGATGCCGACCTTCTGCCGCAGCGGTAAAAAAACGGTCCACATAGGCTTCAAGCTTTTTCGCCCGCACCCGTTCTGGATTGACTAAACCCGGCGGATTGGAATGCTCACCGCTGAATAGACGATTCATATTTTCGTCGATAATGCGGGTGCCATTGTTGATCGCTAATGGGTTACCGATAAGAAATAGCGTACGTTGCTTAGCGATGATTTTTTGCTGGAGAAGCTGTTTGATTAAGGAATTACAGAGTTCGATCGGGGCAGTTTCATTACCATGGACACCGCAGGAGAGGATAATATCTTTACCTTCGTTTTGGACAGGCTCAAAGACTATCACCCCCGTATCCCATACTTCCACTCGGGTATGCTCCCCAAGCATAAAGCTGAATTCATCCCCGAGGTGCTCGGGATTGGCAAGGGTCAAGGCTAAAAAATCCTTTGAATCTAACAGAGCTTGTAACACAGAATTCTCCTTATAATGGTGTGCTAAAGGTCAGTATCGAGTTCAATAAAACTCAGTATCAAGAGCAATAAAACAGTGCATGACGGCAATCGGCTGTACTCACCTTTAAAAGCGCATCAATACTAACACAAGTTTTTAGGGCGTATCTCGGTCATTCTGGTCGTACAACTGAATTTTGCTGTAAAAACCGAGGCTAACCCTGTTGATAAACAAAGCGCAGCGGGAGGTGGTCGCGGTCCGCATGGAATATATTTTCATTCCGATACTTGCTTTTATGCAGGAGATTTATCACAATCCTTAGCCATCTAGACTTCTATTGGATTTAATTATGGCGTTAGCAACCTTCGGTGCCGGCTGTTTCTGGGGCGTAGAATATTTTTTTCGACAAGTGAATGGCGTATTGAATGCCACTTGCGGATACATGGGCGGCAATAACGCCGCGACCACCTATGAAGAAGTCAAGAAAGGTAAAACTGGCCATGCCGAAGTCGTGCAAGTGGAGTTTGATCCGGCCCTTGTCAGTTATGAAGAATTACTCGATGTGTTTTGGAAAAACCACAATCCAACTAGCCTGAACATGCAAGGTGGCGATATAGGCACCCAGTATCGCAGTACGATTTTCTTCCATGACCGTGAGCAAAAAGCCATTGCCGAGGCGTCAAAACTCGCTTTTGCCCGTTCCGGCCGTTGGGGATTGCGCCATATAGTGACAGAGATAGTGCCACTACAGCAATTCCATGTGGCCGAGGAATACCATCAAAACTATATCGATAAGAACAACTTACCGAGTTGTCATATCGAGTATTAAGCCGAGTTTGGCAAAACTAAAACAAAAACGCACTCAATCTTAGGTCGATAAAGAATTGAGTGCTTTTTTTTATGGCAAAGCAGTCAGGATTTACGCGCTAAGGGCCTTATCAATTAATGCCTGTGCATCCTTAATGATCTCGGCAAGATGCTGCTCGCTGATAAAGCTCTCACCGTAGATCTTAAATAAGGCTTCGGTGCCCGATGGGCGCGCAGCGAACCAACCATTAGCCGTAGTCACTTTAATGCCGCCAATCGATGCATTGTTACCCGGTGCATGGGTCAATACCGCTTCAATCTGTTCACCCGCCAACTCAGTTGCATTTAAGGTATCGGCATTGAGTTTGGCAAATTTGGCTTTATTTTCGAGGCTAATCGGGCTATCAATGCGCTTATAGAAGCTTTGACCGAACTGAGCGACCAGCTCCTGATGACGTTGTCCCGGTGTTTTACCTGTAACCGCAAGCATTTCTGCTGCAAGCAGTACCAAAATAAAACCGTCTTTGTCGGTACACCAAGTCGTGCCATCACGGCGCAGGAAGGCGGCGCCTGCGCTCTCTTCTCCGCCAAAGGCGATGGTGGCATCGGCTAAACCATCGACAAACCACTTAAAGCCAACGGGCACTTCGAGCAATTTCTTACCGTGGAAGGCGCAGATTTTATCGATAAGCGCGCTCGATACCAGCGTTTTTCCAATGGCTAAGCTATCACTCCACTCGGATCTGTGGGTCAGTAAGTAATCGATAGCGACCGCGAGATAATGATTCGGGTCCATTAGACCTGTACCAGGGCAAACGATACCGTGTCTGTCATAGTCGGGGTCATTACCCACGCATAAATCGAAGGAGTCCTTATGGGCGAGCAAACCAGCCATCGCATAGGGAGATGAGCAATCCATGCGGATTTTCCCGTCTTTATCCAGTGGCATAAAGCTAAAACTCGGGTCGACTCTGTCATTAACTAATGTGATATCAATACCATAGTGTTGAGCAATCGGCCCCCAATAATGGATACCCGAGCCACCTAATGGATCGACACCTAGCCTAAGATTTGCATTAGCAATGGCTTGCATATCAATCACATTTTCTAAATCAGCCACGTAGGGAGTGATTAAATCGATGGCATGCACATAGCCCGAAGTCAGTGCATCGGCATAGGCGATTTTATTCACCCCCTTAAGCTGGGCGCGTAGATAATCATTGGCACGCGTTTCAATCCACGCGGTGATATTGCCTTCTGCAGGACCACCATGGGGAGGATTATATTTGATCCCACCGTCCTGCGGCGGATTATGGGACGGGGTAATGATCAGACCATCACTTTGGGCTGTACCATTGATATTTGCCTCACGATTAGCGCAAATGACCGCATGGGAAACCACAGGTGTCGGCGTAAAACCATCGTGTTGTTGAATACGCACTGTCACTTTATTTGCGGCCAAGACTTCAATCGCAGAGACGTAAGCGGCGTAGGATAAGGCATGGGTATCTATGCCAAGGAACAATGGCCCATCGATATTCACCGATTGGCGATAATCCACCACAGCTTGGGTAATGGCCAAGATATGATCTTGGTTAAAACTCCCCAGAAAAGCACTGCCACGGTGGCCAGAAGTGCCAAAGGTCACCCGTTGGCCGGCATCATCCACATTGGGTTTGATGCTGTAATAATGGCTCATCAGTTTTGGAATATTCACCAGATCCGTCTGATTTGCAGTTTGTCCTGCCCGTTGATGTATTGCCACCTATCCTCTCCTACTGGAAAATCGGTTAAATAGTTTGAAATGCCGTATGGTTGCGGCGTGGATAAATCTTATACGCGTTCGGCGATAGTGCTGGCGACCTGAGCATCGCAACCAAACTGCGCTAACACTTCCGATAAAATAGCGCGTTTTTTCGCGGTATTATTGTTTGTGGTCACCCAGAAGCCGCTGCTGCCGATTTCCTTCGGGTTCGCCGAAGGGCTCGCCTGCAGTAATTCTTCACGTGAACGCGCAAAATAGAGGCGATCGCGGCCTTGGATCAGCAGGATCTGTGAAAAGGATTCTTGGCTTTGCTGATATAAACTCTCGAGCAAAAATAAGAAACGCCCAACAGCCCCTTTTTGTAATGATAATCTGTGCTCATCGACTAACTGGTTAAAATCAGCGGCAGACACGAGCGTTGCTTGAACAGGTAATACAATTTGCGACTCAGGCTGCGCGGCTTCTAAACTTGGCTGACTAATAGCCTGTGGCTCGGTTTGCTCAACCGTATTGACGGACAGGCCGAGTAATCGACGAAGAATGTCAGAGGCGCTCTCACCAATGCGTTCTGTTTTGCTGGCAATATGACGATAGAGCTCTTCATCCACTTCGATATATTTCATAACCTTATTATCCTTTGTTATTCGATAGGCAAAACCGAAAAAATGTACTACGGACGAACCTAGTAAAAGGATCGTTGCGATCGCCTCCCAGTGTATCTATCTCTATCAATCTGATAAAGCATCATTAATCTAAAAATGCGTGAAATTGCACATCAAATTATCACAAGGTGGGTAATCGCTGAAAAAGCAGCCAAGTTCAGCGTTGTCCTAGGGCAAAAACCGCGGCACTCTTGTCAAACTAAACGTATTAAGGGCACAATCCGCAAAACTTTTTGCACCACAGCACAGGTAAATCCATGAATTTTGTAACCTCAGGTCAAGGAGAAGCCGTTCTCCTTATCCATGGACTATTCGGCAATTTAGATAATCTTAAGAGCTTAGGCCAAGTCCTCGAAGCTAATCATCAGGTTATCCGCATCGATGTACCGAACCACGGCTTGAGTGAGCATTGGACGCAGATGGATTACCCAAGCTTAGCTAAGGCCATGGTGGCATTGTTAGACAAACTCAAGCTTGAGCGAGTGCATATTGTCGGCCATTCCATGGGGGGCAAGATTGCCATGGCAACCGCCCTTGCCTATCCCGAACGTATTATCAGCCTCGTCGCTGCCGATATTGCGCCTGTGGCCTATCAACCTGACATGATCTGGTGTTTGCTGCCTTAGAAAGTCTGCCACTCGAAGGCCATACCGACCGTCGCTTCGCCCTTGCTCACTTAATCGCGGGCGGCATAGATGAAGCCACGGCCCAATTTCTCCTTAAAAACCTGCAACGAACTGAAACAGGCTTTCGCTGGAAAATGAACTTAAGCGGCTTGAAAGCCTGCTATCCCAATATCATCGGCTGGCATAACCAGCCCGGCGCATTAGAGCAAGTCTATACTGGCCCTACCCTTTTTATCCGTGGTGGTGATTCAAACTATGTGACCGCTGAGCACCGTGAAGAGATTATGCGCCAATTCCCTGCGGTACAGGCTAAAACCTTAGAAGGTTGTGGCCATTGGTTACATGCGCAAAAACCGGCCATATTTAACCGAATTGTGTCTGAATTTATTGACAAACAGGCAATGTAAATGACGAGGATCCATGACCTAAATCATATAGCAGCCGCCATCTTGATGTGATATATTCGCGCCTCTTTTAGCCTTAGAAGACTCTAGAGGACTAAGAAAGTATGTTATCTCAGTACATGGAACAAATTGAAACCATTGGTCTGAACCTGTTTTTTGCAGCGATATTTTTCTTTATCGGCATGGCCATCCATGATGTGCTCAAACAGGGTAATGTGCCTAAATTTGGTCGATTTATTGTTTGGTTAGTGTTATTTCTCGGCTGCGCCGGGTTTATTGCAAAAGGTATTATCCAGATGTCCTGGGAAGGTTCAGGGATCGGTTAAATAACAAGAACATGGCAAAAGAAGCAACAGACAGAACCACCATTGACCTTTTTGCCAATGAAAAGCGCCGGGGCCGACCACGTAGCAATCCTTTGTCCCGTAGCCAACAGCTCAAGGTCAATAAGCGCAACCAGATCCAGCGGGATAAAGCCAAAGGATTAAAGCGAATAGAGTTAAAGGTGTCACAAGATTTGTATGACGCCTTGAATGAGCAGGCATTGGCCAGTAACATCAGCCGTAGCCAGTTAATCGAATTCATTCTTCAGCAACAAATTGAATGTTGAACAATCGATAGCAGCAAGATTAACATATAAGTGAACTAGATATTAAAGGGTAGACAATGGCAACTGTAGGTCTTTTTTTCGGTAGCGACACAGGCAACACCGAAGCTGTCGCCAAGATGATCCAGAAAAAACTGGGTAAAAAAATGGTTGAGGTGAAAGATATCGCCAAGAGCACCAAAGAACAGATCGCAGAATATGACCTGCTGCTGTTCGGGATCCCAACCTGGTATTACGGCGAAGCCCAATGCGACTGGGATGATTTTTTCCCAGAGCTTGAGCAAATCGATTTCACCGACAAACTTGTCGCCATTTTTGGTTGTGGAGACCAAGAAGACTACGCCGAGTATTTCCTTGATGCCATGGGCATGGTAGGTGATATCGTTCAGGCGCGTGGTGGCATTATCATCGGCCATTGGCCAACGGCCGGATACAACTTCGAAGCCTCTAAGGGCCAAGTCGATGACGACCATTTTATCGGTTTAGGGATTGATGAAGACCGCCAACCAGAATTGACCGAAGAACGTGTCGATGCTTGGGTTAAGCAAATTTACGAAGAAATGTGCTTATCTGAATTAGAAGATTAATTTGGCTAGCCATTCGATGAAAGCGGCCTTGACGCCGCTTTTTTTATGCATAGACATCGACAATCAACTCGTTTCACCCTTGAATAACGACATACCATAATCATGATCAACACGCCCCGCTCCAACCACTGGGATATCTTTTGCACCGTCGTCGATAACTACGGCGATATTGGCGTCACTTGGCGTTTAGCCAAGCAGATAGCCAGTGAGTATCAGATCCCCGTCAATTTGTGGGTCGACGATCTCGCTAGCTTCTCGCATATATTACCGACACTCGATCCGCTCAAGACTGTGCAAACTTTTAGTGGCGTGAATATTTTTCATTGGACTAAGCCTTTACCTATAGCGTTTACTGCCGGTTCTGTGCTCATAGAAGCCTTTGCCTGTGAATTACCTGAACAGGTAAAAAATCAACTGATGCATATGCATCAAGTAGATCCCAAATCTGTGCCTATCTGGTTGAATTTAGAGTATTTAAGTGCCGAGGATTGGGTAGAAGGTTGCCATGGTTTGCCATCGTTACAGGCCAGTGGTTTGAAAAAGTATTTCTACTTTCCTGGTTTTAGTGCCAAAACGGGTGGACTCATCTGCGAGCAAGATTTGTTTGCCGAGCGCGATGCTTGGCAAGCCGACACGGCCAATAAGTTACAGCTTTTTAGTCAGCTAGGTCTTAAGGGGATTGAGGCTCAAGATACTGTGATTAGCATCTTTAGCTATGAGACCGAGGCACTGCCCGCGTTATGCGAGTTATGGCAGCAATCGGCCGAGAAAATCCATGCGCTGATCCCCAAGGGTCGCAGCCTAAACAGTCTGACGCATTTACTGCCCTGTGATATTGCCGCTCTAGTGCCGGGTCAGCAGATAAATCATAGCAATTTAACCTTGCATATTTTACCCATGACAGACCAACAGGGGTTTGATCGCCTGCTGTGGAGCTGTGATTTTAATATTGTGCGTGGTGAAGATTCCTTTTTACGCGCCCAATGGGCCGCAAAACCCTTCATTTGGCACATTTATCCCCAAGAAGATGATTATCACCTCGTAAAATTAGAAGCTTTTCTCAAACTTTACTGCGATAATCTGCCACCTAAAATTGCTTGTTATTGGTCTGAATTGAATCTTGCGTTCAACCAAGCACAGCAATCAGCCGTGAGCCTTCACTGGCAAAACCTTAATCCTGTTAATTTGCCCTTGTTGCACCATGCTAAACAATGGCCAATTAATGCATTAAATGCTGCAGATCTCGCTACTCGACTAGTCCAGTTCGTTAAAAACAGCTAAGATACTGCGCGAAAACAGAAAAATCTAAATATAGGAAATAGTGTAATGAAAACTGCTCATGAAATCCGTCCTGGTAACGTGATCATGTTAGATGGCAGCCCATGGGTTGTGCAGAAAACTGAAACAACTCGTTCTGGCCGTAACGCTGCTATCGTTAAGTTAAAGTTGAAAAACTTACTGCTTAACTCTGGTACTGAAACGACTTTCAAAGGTGAAGATAAGTTAGAAGACATCATCCTAGATCGTCTTGATTGTACTTATTCATACTTTGCTGATCCTATGTTTGTATTCATGGATGCTGAATACAACCAATACGACGTAGAAGCTGAAAACCTAGGTGATGCAGCGGCTTATATCGTTGACGGTATGGAAGAAACTTGCCAAGTGACTTTCTACGACGGTAAAGCAATCTCCGTTGAAATGCCAACCACTATCGTACGTGAAGTAACCTACACTGAGCCTTCTGCTCGTGGCGATACTTCAGGTAAAGTGATGAAGCCAGCCACTATCACTGGCGGCGGCACTATCAGCGTTGCTGACTTCGTAAAAGTAGGCGACAAGATTGAAATCGACACTCGTACTGGCGAATTCAAGAAGCGCGTCTAATCGCCCTTCCCGTTTCCAGACGAAGAAAAGCCAGTGCAAGCACTGGCTTTTTTGTCGCTGTTTTTTAGTCGCGTGATTTGTGGGATGTCGAGTCACTCAAGGGAATAGACGTTATCCAGCAACATCCCCTCATTAAATAAGTGCTAACATTGCGGCCCTAAGAAACGTCGCTCCCATGCGCCTATCTCACTCAAATAACTTTGAAACTCGATTTCCTTCACCGACACAAAACCCGTGATAAAATCATCCCCGAGTAAGCGCCTTGCCGAATCACTTTGGCGCATTTGCGTTAATGCAGCGAGAAATGTCTGCGCTAAGTCATGGCTGCTATCATAGGCACTAGCGGTTTCTGGCGCGCTTGGGGATAGTTTTTCTTCCATTCCCGCAAGTCCCGCAGCCAAAGATGCCGCAATCATCAAATAGGGATTAGCATCGGCGCCCGCAATACGATTCTCAACCCGTCTCGCCACTGGCGCACTCAATGGCACACGTAAGCCAGTGGTGCGGTTATCAACGCCCCAGCTTAAATTAATCGGCGCTTGGCTACCGGAAATATATCGCCTAAAAGAATTGATATTGGGTGCAAATAACAACATCAAATCAGGCAAATACTTCTGTAATCCTCCGATGTAATGGTGGAAACGTTCACTATCGCTGCCATCCTCATGGCTGAATATATTTTTGCCTTCTGAGTCCACGACACTTTGATGTAAATGCATAGAACTGCCGGGTTGGCCCGCTATGGGTTTAGCCATAAAAATCGCATTCAAGCCATGTTTAATGGCGATTTCTTTCGCCGCATATTTAAACATAAAGGCCTGATCTGCTAAGGCCAGTGGATCACCATGCACTAAATTAATCTCATACTGCGATAGCCCCATCTCATGGATCCAAGTATCTCCCTTGATCCCCATCGCATCGATGGCGGCATTAAACTCATCCCAAAATGGTGCTAGTTCATTGATCATATTCATGCTAAACGCAGATTGCCCATTTTCAGCACGACCACTTTTCGAAATGGGCGCCTGATACGGAACGCTCGGATCGGTATTTGCCTCCATCAGATAAAATTCAATCTCGGGGGCGACAACAGGCGTGAGTCCAAGGGTTTGGTAACGGGCCAATACATTTTTTAAAATGGAACGCGGCGCAAATGGACATAAACTGCCATCGAGCAACACACAGTCATGGATAGCAAATGCCCGCGGTACTGTGCTCCACGGGATCATTTTTAGGGTACTGTAATCGGGGACGAGTAACAGATCAGGATCGGCATCGGGAAAGATGGGATCGTAGGAATACTCACCGGTAATGGCCTGCATCGAAATCGCTTGGGCAATGCGCAGCTCTGCCCCCCTGAGCAAAGCTTCGGGCTGGCATCAGCTTCCCCCTCGGATAACCAGAAATATCAGGGAATAAACATTCGACATCACGTATTGTACCGTGCTGGAAAAACGCAGTAAGAAGGGTTGAGTCCATTTGATCCGTTGGCCGCTAATGTTGAAAATAACACCATGAAGGACGCAGAGTATAATCAGGCTTGCTGTTGAAAAGCTATATAGTTAATACAAAAACGTAAAATATAAATGACAAGCTCGTAAAATATAATTTAGCAATAACAAAGTCAGCTTAACTCTCTTGACGCTGTGGTATTTATCGCAAGCATAAAAAAACCAGCCTAATCAGCTGGTTTTTCAAATTAATCGCGCTTGTATTTGGTTAGGCAATCACAATAAAGCCGATAAACGCAAACACTGCAGCAATAAGTGCATAGGGCAACTGAGTCACGGCATGGCTCACTAAGTTACAACCTGAGCCCTGCGCCGCCAAAACCGTTGAATCAGAGTAGAAGCACGCTTGGCTACCAAATGATGATGCCGACAACAAGGCACCAATCACTAACGGGATATCCGCTCCAACCGATTGCGCCAGTGGCATCACGATTGGAATGGTCACCGCAAAAATCCCCCAACTCGAACCCGTGGCAAACGCGAGGATCGCCATGGATAAAAACACCACTGCGGGTAGCAATTTAGGCGTCATAAAGGGGCTTAGGGAGTCAATCACGTACTGTGGTAGCAATAACTGATCGCACACATCTTTAAAGACAAACGCGGCAATCACAGTCCCAATGGCAGGTAACATGCTCTTAAAACCATCGATCATCTGATCCATCATCTCTGACAATGGCATCAAACGCTGCACCGCATAATAAGGCAGAGTAATAACCAGTGTCGCTAGCAAGCCTTTCCACACGTCGATATCAAAATAAACGGTAAAGGCAACAAGTAACAGGATTGGCACGAGAAAGTTATGCAATTGGCCTTGATTGTCGGCATGCTTAAATTCTTCTTCAATCGCTTTAACCGCATATTCATCGGAGGTCTGTACTTGATCAAAATCCACCTGTGCCTGTGCAGGCTCACCTTGAGCCGCACGTAACTGTGCAGTTTTCATCGGGCCAATAGCAGGTACTATGCCTAATGCCACAAGTAGCACCATAGCCACGGCTAACCAAGCATAAAGCATGTAAGGAATAGCCTGCATGTAGACTGCAATGCCCTGACCTTCCGCTGCCACTCCGTTATCGACCAGTAAGCCTCCAAAGAATACCGCCCAAGTCGATAAGGGCACGAGTACGCACACAGGTGCCGCAGTCGAATCGACAACATAGGCGAGCATTTCACGGGACACTTTAAACTTATCTGTGACACGCTTCATGGTTTCACCCACGGTCAGCGCATTGAGATAATCATCGATAAAAATCACGATCCCGAGGATAAAGGTCATAAACAGGGAAGATTTAGGCCCTTTGGCAAATTTCAGCGCATTACGGCCAAAGGCCAGTGCACCGCCTGTACGCACTAAAAGTGCGATTAAGGCACCAAAACAACCACAGACTAAAATCAGCCAACCAATGGTTTCATCGGCCATGACTTTTAATGAGACACTGGCAAAATTATTTAAGACTTGGACAGGATCGAGTAACAGAAAACCCGTTACCGCGCCGATGATCAGGGACAAAATGGGGCGGCGTAACCAAATAGCTAGCACCAAGACCACCAAAGGTGGAATAAGACTTAACGCTGTCGGTTCAGACATGCACTTAGGTCCTCTAAATAAGTCGCCTAAAAGGCAAAAGTTTTTAGAACAGCGCCTGAAATCACCTCGATACAGAGCGCCAACACAGCTGCTTCATGATGACCCTGCTGATAAAACCCGCTAAAAGCTTGCTATCTGAGGTGCCTTGCCAAAAACATCGCGCAGAAAATAAAGCGCATCGAATATTGAGTCAACTATAAATTTATTCTGAGGCGAAATAATTTCATCCTTCACTCAAAATAAAATAATAACACTATGATATATAACATATTTGATCAATATCAATGAAAAACCTCCTTGGTAGAAAATGCTTAATAAGCATTCAGTTAATTTGCCTAATTATTAATATAGACTCGAACAGGGCATTATCCCTATTTATTAAAAAAGTGTTAAATAAAATCAGTGGGTAAGAAGTATCAGTTCAACAACTTTACTCAAGTGCTATCTGAGTGTTTCAAGCGGATCATATGCCAGCCAACCAAAAGTCATTTAAACCTAAATTTGATTAATATTTAGAATTTTAAACTTGTACATATTTCATTAATTGACTGTTAAAGCATATTTAACTAACCCGTTTTGTAAAAAAAAGTTGTTATCTGTGCTTTAACCCTCTTCCTTAACCGATAAAATTTCGTTATGGTGCGCTAACTTAAGCCCAAATTAACTGCATGTTTCGAGGTGTAAATGCGCCCTATCATCAAATCCAATAAGCTGGATACTGTTTGCTATGACATCCGCGGCCCAGTGCATAAGGAAGCCAGACGTTTAGAGGACGAAGGTCATCGAATCCTCAAACTTAACATTGGTAATCCGGCCCCCTTCGGTTTCGAAGCGCCAGAAGAAATTGTGCGCGATGTGATCCTCAATTTACCCAGTGCCCAAGGTTACTGTGAGTCGAAAGGATTATTCTCTGCCCGTAAGGCCATAGTGCAGCATTATCAAGCCCAGGGGATTTTTGGTGTCGATATCGAAGATATCTATATAGGCAACGGCGTTTCAGAACTTATCGTGATGGCCATGCAAGGCTTACTCAATACCGATGATGAGATCTTAATCCCCTCCCCCGATTATCCCCTATGGACGGCGGCGGCTAACCTTGCGGGCGGCAAAGCCGTGCATTATCGCTGTGATGAAGAAGCGGATTGGTTCCCCGATCTTGATGACATTAGAAGCAAAATTTCCGCACGTACCCGCGGTATCGTACTGATCAATCCCAACAATCCAACCGGTGCCGTCTATAGCCGTGAATTACTGTTGCAGGTTGTCGAGCTTTGCCGCGAGCACAGTCTTATCCTATTTGCCGATGAAATTTACGACAAAATTTTATATGACGAGGCTAAACATATTCCTGCGGCGAGTCTATCAGACGATATTTTAACTGTGACCTTTAATGGTCTATCAAAAGCTTATCGCGCTGCAGGATTTCGTGTCGGTTGGATGATGCTCTCTGGCAATCTTAAGGCCGCTAAAAGTTACATCGAAGGCTTAGAGATGCTGTCCTCTATGCGCCTGTGTGCCAATGTGCCAAACCAGCATGCAATCCAAACGGCCCTAGGTGGTTACCAGAGTATTAATGAGCTGATCCTGCCAAGTGGGCGGCTGACAGTTCAAAGGGATGCCTGTTATGAGTTACTCAACCAAATTCCAGGTGTGAGTGTGAAAAAACCTAAAGGTGCACTTTATGCTTTCCCTAAATTGGATATGAAGAAATTCAATTTGCGGGATGATGAGCGTCTGGTACTGGATCTCTTAAGGGAAAAGAAAATCTTACTCGTTCAGGGGACTGCGTTTAATTGGCCTGAACCCGATCATTTACGTGTCGTATTCTTACCCTATAAGGAAGATCTCACTAAAGCGCTGACCGAGTTTGGTGCTTTCCTTGAGACCTATCAACAATAATCAGTTGGAAGCAAGATTTTGATGTGTAAAGCGATCCTTGGGATCGCTTTATTTTTGTCTTTTTCATAAAATCCCTAGGATTTGCGCTCACTTGTCATTCTTGGCTGTGATAGTCTAAAGATTAACGCTAGTCTGTGCTTATAGGCACAAGTGATTTTCATTGCAGATCATTGCGTTATCTAGTTAATTCAATAGAAGGACCACTATGAGCCACCTATTTGCCCATTTAGCTCGGATGAAACTCATTCAACGCTGGCCCTTGATGTACAATGTGCGCCCTGAGAATGTACAAGAACATTCATTACAGGTTGCTATGGTTGCCCATGCACTGGTGATCATCAGCAATAAAAAGTTCGGCACAGCGCTCGATCCTCATCAAGCCACGAGTCTGGCGATTTTTCACGATGCCAGTGAGATCCTTACGGGTGACTTACCGACACCGGTTAAATACTTCAATAAAGAAATTGAGGCTGAGTATAAAAAAATCGAGGCCATTGCCGAACAGCGTATGCTGGACATGGTACCGGAAGAGTTTAAAGAGGATTATCGCAGCCTGTTTATCAGTGATTACGCAGACCCCATTTACAAGACCATAGTGAAATCCGCCGATACCCTGTGTGCCTATCTCAAATGCCTAGAGGAAAACCGCGCCGGTAATACCGAGTTTAATACCGCCCGTAAACGCCTAGAGGCCATGCTTGCCGCCAATGTCGATCCCGCGGTGAAGTACTTTATGGATTGTTTTGTCCCAAGTTTTACCCTGAATTTAGACGAAATAAACAAGATGCTTTGATTTTCTACTGCCGTTAGGAATACATATGACTTCAAGTGTTTGGCAAGAACGCCGCCATGGTGAAGATAAACAAAGGCGCAACGATCACCGCAGCCCTTACCAAAGGGACAGGGCACGTATCCTCCACTCCGCCGCCTTTCGTCGCCTGCAAGCAAAAACCCAAGTGCTGGGCGTGGGAATGAATGACTTCTATCGCACTCGGTTAACTCACTCACTCGAAGTTTCACAAATTGGTACGGGTATCGCTGCCCAATTAATCCGTAAATATCCTGAGCATAAACAGCTATTAGACTCCATGAGCCTGCTGGAATCCTTATGTCTTGCCCACGATATTGGCCATCCGCCCTTTGGCCACGGTGGTGAAGTGGCATTGAATTACATGATGCGCGATCACGGAGGCTTCGAAGGCAATGGTCAAACCTTTCGTATTTTATCTAAGCTTGAACCCTACACCTTAGATTTTGGAATGAATCTCTGTCGCCGCACTATGCTGGGGATTTTGAAGTACCCCGCGCCGCGTTCACAACTATTTATTCCATGTGAGCATACTGCAATCACCAGCCACAGACAGCTTAAACCGTCACAATGGCCGCCCGTGAAGGGCATATTCGACGATGATAATGACATTTTTGCCTGGGTGCTTGACCCCTTATCAGAGTCGGATAGAACGCGTTTTACTTCGGCGCAGCAAAGCACTCATCCGGCCCTGCACCACTATCCTCACCTGAGAACCCAGTTTAAATCCTTCGATTGCTCGATTATGGAATTGGCGGATGATATCGCCTATGCAGTACATGATCTTGAAGATGCCATCGTTATGGGAATAGTCACATCATCCCAATGGCAGCAGGATGTTGCCCCGGCACTGACCCACAGCAATGATGCTTGGATTAGGCAAGAGTTAGCCGATATCGGCAAAAAACTGTTTTCCCATGAGCATCATCTACGTAAGGATGCCATAGGCACTTTGGTCAATGGTTTTGTCACGGCTATTATCATTACAGAAGATCCCGCTTTCGAAGAGCCTTTGCTACGCTTTAATGCCAACCTTGAACCCGAATTTGCCATTGCACTCAATGTACTCAAGCAATTGGTGTATAAATATGTAATTCGTAAGCCCGAAATGCAAATGCTCGAATACAAAGGGCAACAGATTGTGATGGGATTATTTGAGGCTTTTGCTTCCGATCCCGAACGTTTATTGCCACTGAACACCCAGGAGCGTTGGCGAGAAAGCGTGCAGTTGGGCTTAAACAGTCATAGGGTATTAGCCGACTATATTTCAGGAATGACGGATGAATTTGCGGGGCGATTATATCAGCAGTTATTTAGCCCCAAGGCGGGTTCGAATATTGAGTTGAGCAAGGAAATGTAAGCCAAAGATATTGAACTGTCCAATTTGTCCATAACGGCCAGACAATTCGTAAAAGTCTGAGCTTCTATAAAAGTCAGGCCGCTAGTACAGCGAATCTTTATCAACGGGCTAATATGAAGCATAAAAAACCACCTTGCGGTGGTTTTTTATTTTATCGCTATCAAATGTTTATAAAGCGCCGATGGCATCTTTACAAAGCTGAGTAATACGGTCCCAATCACCCTGCTCCATTGCATCCGTTGGTGCTATCCAGCTCCCGCCAATACAATCGACATTTTTCAGTGCTAAATAATCTTTATAACTGCTCGGTGTAATGCCACCTGTTGGGCAGAAGCGAATATCCGCTAATGGGCCCGAAAAGGCTTTCAGTGCATCGACGCCACCCGAGGCTTCCGCCGGGAAGAATTTAAAGTGGGTGTAACCGAGTGCCATTCCGGCCATCACCTCAGAAATACTGGCAACACCTGGAATTAAAGGGATTGGCCCCTGCATACCCGCTTTAAGCAATTCAACCGTAGCCCCCGGTGTGATAATAAACTGCGCGCCAGCGGCAATGGCTTGCTCGAGCTGGGCCTCATTTAAGATAGTACCCGCGCCGACTAAGGCTTCTGGCACTTCCTTAGCAATTTTAGTGATGGCTTCAAGGGCACATGAGGTGCGTAAAGTAACCTCTAACACACTGATCCCGCCTGCAACCAGTGCTTTGGCGAGTGGTACTGCATGCTCTATTTTGTTAATCACCATAACAGGAACAATAGGGCTGCGTTTAAAAATATCTTGCGGTTGTAATGACCAGTTATTCTCAAGCATTGCGTTATTCTTCCTTAGTTTTAATAAAGTTCATCGATGGCGTTAGTACAGCGCGCACCCGTTTCAGGACTGCTCAAGTTTGCACGCAGTGCGCTAAATAACTCACGCCCCATGCCATAACGTGAACGATGTAAATTCACCTCACCAACGGCTCTGGCGGCAAGTTCAGTCTCGGACACCAGTAGACTTAATTCACCGGTTATCGCATCGACGCGGATCAAATCGCCATCTTGTACTTTGGCAATCAAACCACCATCAAGGGCTTCTGGTGTTAAATGAATGGCGGCAGGCACTTTGCCCGATGCACCAGACATACGACCGTCGGTCATCAGTGCCACTTTAAAGCCTTTATCCTGCAACGAGCCCAAGAGTGGCGTTAGCTTATGCAGCTCAGGCATACCATTGGCTTTGGGACCTTGTCCTTTAACCACAACAACACAGTCCCTGTCTAAAGCACCGGCTTTAAATAACGCGTCAAGTTTGTTTTGATCGTCAATCACTACCGCGGGCGCTTCCACCACCCTGTGTTGGGCTTGAACCGCAGAGACTTTAATCACGGCGCGGCCCAAGTTACCCTTTAGCAGCTTTAAGCCACCGTTATTTTGGAAAGGTGAAGCTACAGACGTTAATACTTCAGCATCTAAACTCACCGTTGGCCCATCGACCCAACGCAGCTCACCATCGAGCAGTCTTGGCTCTTGGGTGTAACGGTGAAGGCCAAAGCCCGCCACGGTATTTACATCTTCGTGCAGTAAGCCTGCATCGAGCAATTCTTTAATTAAGAACGCCATACCACCTGCAGCGTGGAAATGGTTAATGTCTGCGTGGCCATTTGGGTACACTCGAGCTAGCAATGGCACTGCATCGGATAATTCGGAAAAATCATCCCAGTTAACGATGATGCCCGCCGCACGTGCTGCAGCGACTATATGCATAGTCAGGTTTGTTGAACCACCCGTAGCCAACAGCGCTACTATGCCATTGACGACGGATTTTTCATTAACAATTTCACCGATGGGGCTGTATTGACTGCCCATTTCGGTTAAACGGCACACCTGTTTGGCCGCCATTCTGTTTAAGGCTTCGCGCAGTGGGTCATCTGGATTCACAAAGGATGAGCCAGGTAATTGCAGGCCCATCACTTCAAGCATCAGCTGATTTGAGTTCGCCGTACCGTAGAAAGTACAAGTCCCCGCACTGTGGTAAGACTGAGCTTCGGCTTCAAGTAACTGTGCACGGTCCACTTTACCTTGGGCAAATTGCTGGCGAATGCGGGCCTTTTCTTTGTTTGGGATCCCGGATTTCATTGGGCCGGCCGGTACAAACAACATAGGTAAGTGACCGAAACTTAAGGCACCAATTAATAGACCGGGCACAATCTTGTCGCAGATACCGAGCAGTAAGGCACCATCAAACATATTGTGGGATAAGCCCACCGCCGTTGCCATGGCAATCACTTCGCGGCTCAATAGGCTCAATTCCATGCCGGGTTGACCTTGGGTCACACCGTCACACATCGCAGGAACACCACCCGCCACCTGTGCTACACTGCCGACTTCCTGACAGGCTTTTTTCAGCAGTTCAGGATAGCTTTCATAGGGTTGGTGTGCAGATAACATATCGTTAAATGCCGTGATTATGCCGATGTTCGCCTTAGTCAGCTGACGCAAGGCATTTTTATCATCTGGATTACAGGCGGCAAAACCGTGGGCTAAGTTACCGCAACTTAAGGAGCTGCGATGTACCCCATGGTTACGGGCATCGTTCAATGCGGCAAGATAAGCTGCGCGTGACGCTTTGCTACGGACAATAATTCTGTCGGTAACAGCTTGAACTACTGAGTGCATGATTACTGAGTGCATTGTGACTCCTTAAGCGCTCCAGAACACATCAACGGGCGTTTTACGCTGCGCGAGTACGGCTCTGATAGGCATAGCATTAACATCATCATTTTCTAAAGCTTGACGATATACGGATAATTTCTGTTCCCCGACCAAATGCAGATAAATTTGTCTGCTATTGAGAATTGCACTTTTGGACAGGGTGATCCTGCCGTGGGGAGCCGTTGTCGGGTTAGTTGCCACACACAGCGCCTGTGTCGATAACGCTTCGTTAAGTTCCGCACTGCAGGGAAACCATGAACAGGTATGGCCATCGTTCCCCATACCCAGTACGACCACATCGAAGGGACGCGGAAAGTTTGACAATAATTCTGCTGTCATATCGGCCCCCGCTTCTGCGGTCGCGAACATATTTTTCAAACCGCGGAATTTGGCATTGGCCGCTCGATTTTGCAGCAGATGTTCACGCACCAGTCGTTCGTTGGACGCACTGTCTTCGACATCGACCCAGCGCTCATCGGCAAGTGTGATGTAAACATCGCTCCAGTCAATCGACTGCATACTGAGCAATTCGAATAGCTTAAGTGGTGTTGAGCCACCGGAAACCACCAGACTCGCTTTACCGCGAACATCGACGGCTTCCTGCAACTGACTCGCAATCTTGTTCGCCAGCTGTTGCTCAAGCGCGACAGGGGTATCAAAGGATTTAAATACGGTTTCTTTTATCATCAAAGCCCCCTATTCATCCCACGAACGACCATCTTTGGTGATCAAAGCAACCGATGCCACTGGCCCCCATGTCCCCGCAGGATAAGGTTTTGGTTTTTCGTTGCTCTGTTCCCATGATTGGATAATGCCATCGACCCAAGTCCATGCCTGCTCCACTTCATCGCGGCGCACGAACAGTGCTTGGTTACCGAGCATAGCTTCGAGCAATAGACGCTCATAGGCATCGGCAATTCGTTCGTTTTTAAAGGTATCCGAGAAACTCAAATCGAGTTTGGTGGTTTGTAAACGCTGCTTCTGCTCTAGACCTGGCACCTTGTTCATCATCTGGATCTCAACTCCTTCATGGGGCTGCAGACGAATCGTCAACTTATTTGGTGGCAGATTACGATAGCTTGAGCGGTACAAGTTATGGGGTGGATTTTTAAAATACACCACAATTTCAGAACTCTTAAACGGCATGCGTTTACCGCTACGTAAATAGAAAGGCACCCCAGCCCAGCGCCAGTTGTCGATATCGACCCGCAGCGCCACAAAGGTCTCAGTGTGAGACTGTAGATTAGCGCCCTCTTCCTCTAAATAGCCTGGGACAGGGCTACCCTTCAAGAAACCGGCGCTATACTGACCGCGTACGGTATTTTCATACACATTGTCAGCATTGATGGGGCGCAGTGATTTAAGCACTTTCACTTTTTCATCGCGGATACTGTCGGCGTCTAAGTTCACGGGCGGATCCATGGCAACCAGTGTCAGCACTTGCAGTAAATGGTTTTGGATCATGTCACGCATTTGACCCGCTTTATCGAAATAACCCCAGCGGCCTTCGATACCGACTTCTTCAGCAACTGTGATCTGGACATGGTCGATCGTGCGGTTATCCCACTTGGAGGCGAACAAAGAGTTCGCAAAACGCAGCGCAATCAAATTTTGAACGGTTTCTTTACCTAAATAATGGTCGATTCGGTAAACCTGGCGTTCTTTAAAATAGGCGGAAACTTGATCGTTGATAACGTGGGAGGATGCTAAATCGGAGCCGATGGGTTTTTCGAGTACCACGCGAGAATCGCTGTGGATAAGGTTTTGTTCATGCAAACAGCGACAAATCTCACCAAAAATAGCGGGAGGCGTCGCAAAGTAGCTCACCATCACTCGCTCTTCGGGTTTGAGCAAATCATGGAAAGCACTGTAGCCTGCCGAATCCGTAAAATTAGTGCCGATATAGTGGCAGCGGGACAGAAAGCGTTGGAGTGTTGCTTCGCAAAGGGGTTCTTTGACGAAGGTGTTTAACGCAAGAATGACTAACTCTCTAAATTCATCCTGACTAAACTCATCTTTTGCGACACCGATTACTTTCGTATCTTTATCGAGAAGTTCAGCCTTATCTAACTGGTATAAAGAAGGTAACAACTTGCGTCGTGCCAAGTCGCCTTTAGTACCAAAGAGTACGAAGTCACAAGCTTTGGCGCCTGATGTTGTTTTGCCCATTGCGTTACGCTCTCCTTTGTATGTCGTGTCCCTTCATGCCGATGAAGAAATCCACACTTTTGTTGTAATATAACAACAGAATTTGTTAAATGCATCTATTTTTATCAATATTAACATTTTGGTTAACTAGGCACTTAGCGCATAAATCTGATATGCTTTTTGTGCTTAAATTACTGAAGGTAGTAAAATCTTATTTCAAAATTGTACTAAAAAATTACTACAAAGCAGCGATTTAGTGGTGTAACCATTTTGCTCTGCCCCACTAAACAAAAATAAATAAAATTACATTCTCAATTTAGCGGACGTACGCGTATGAATACCCTAGAAAAGGTTCAAAAAAGCCTCACCCATTTTAGTAAGTCAGAACGCAAGGTTGCAGAGGTGATCTTAGCATCTCCACAAACAGCGATTCATTCCAGCATCGCCACACTGGCTAAGATGGCAGATGTCAGTGAACCTACTGTGAATCGTTTCTGTCGCCGCTTAGATACCAAAGGCTTTCCTGATTTTAAGTTACATCTAGCACAAAGTCTTGCTAACGGTACACCTTATGTGAGCCGACATGTTGAAGAAGATGATTCTCCCGAGTCGTACACGACAAAAATTTTCGAATCTTCAATGGCTTCATTAGATACCGCCCGTCAAAGTTTAGATGTTTCAGCCATAAATAAAGCAGTTGATATTCTGACTCAAGCTAAAACCATTTCTTTCTTTGGCTTAGGCGCTTCCGCCTCTGTGGCCCATGATGCGCAAAATAAATTTTTCCGTTTTAATGTACCTGTCATCTGTTTTGACGATGTTCTGATGCAACGCATGAGCTGTATAAACAGCAATGAAGGTGATGTTGTGGTGCTGATTTCTCACACAGGCCGCACTAAGTCATTGATTGAAATAGCACGTTTAGCCAGAGAAAACGGCGCAGCTGTGATTGGTATTACTGCACGCAACTCACCTTTGTCTATGGAATGTACACTGCCAGTGACAATGGAGGTGCCTGAAGATACCGATATGTATTTGCCCATGGCCTCGCGTTTAGCCCAATTGGTGACTATAGATGTATTGGCAACGGGTTTTACCTTACGTCGAGGCCCACGTTTCCGTGACAATCTTAAACGTGTTAAAGAGGTGCTGAAGGAGTCTCGTATCAATAAAGATCCGATACTGTAATTCACTTCCTATCCTAAAAATGGCTAGTGCAAATCGTCCTTCTAGCCATTTTTAGTGCAAATTTCAGCGATGCCTCACAAATTTGAAACATAACTTTAGATCAATTTGATTGTAACTTTACTACATAATCTGGAATAGCATGGTAATATAGTCCCAAGATTTTTTTAACTTTAACGGAGTATCTTATGTTCCGCAGAACCAAAATCGTCACCACCCTTGGCCCCGCCACTGATCGTGATGATAATCTACGCCGCATCATCGCGGCAGGTGCAAATGTTGTACGTCTAAACTTTTCCCACGGCTCCCCTGAAGATCACCTAAAGCGCGCAACTCAAGCCCGCGAAATAGCAAAAGAGTTAGGTGTTCATGTTGCTATTCTTGGCGACTTACAGGGCCCTAAAATTCGTGTATCTACTTTCAAGGACAACAAAAAGGTCCAATTGAAATTAGGTCAAGCCTATACCTTAGATGCTGACTTAGCGAAAGGCGAAGGCGACGAGAATCAAGTGGGTATCGACTATAAGCAGTTACCTGACGATGTGAATGTCGGTGACATTCTGATGCTAGACGATGGCCGAGTGCAATTACGTGTCGAACGTGTTGAAGGCCGTAAAGTCCACACCACAGTGACAGTTGCTGGTCCTTTATCTAACAATAAAGGTATTAACAAACAAGGTGGTGGTCTTTCTGCTGCGGCGCTGACGGAAAAAGATAAGGCTGATATTCTTACGGCAGCCATGATCCAAGTCGATTACTTGGCAGTCTCTTTCCCACGCAGTGGTGCCGATCTCGACTATGCCCGTTCATTAGCACAACAAGCCGGCAGTAATGCGCTTATTGTTGCCAAAGTTGAACGTGCCGAAGCGGTTGCCAGTGACGAAGCCATGGATGATGTGATCCTCGCTTCTGACGTTGTCATGGTTGCCCGTGGCGATCTTGGGGTTGAAATCGGTGATGCGGCCCTGGTTGCAGTGCAGAAGAAGCTTATCGCCCGTTCACGTCAATTGAACAAAATCGTCATCACTGCAACGCAGATGATGGAATCGATGATTTCAAGCCCAATGCCAACCCGCGCCGAAGTGATGGATGTCGCGAACGCAGTACTCGATGGCACCGACGCCGTGATGTTATCGGCCGAAACGGCGGCGGGAGATTTCCCTGAAGAAACCGTTAAAGCCATGGCGAACGTGTGTCTAGGCGCCGAATCTCACCCTAGCGTGAAAGTATCTAAGCATAGATTAGATGCGCGGTTCACCTCGGTTGAAGAAACCATCGCATTATCGACCATGTACGCGGCAAACCACCTAGAAGGTGTTAAAGCGATTATCGCCTTAACCGAATCGGGAGCGACACCGAAACTGATGTCGCGCATCAGCTCTTCACTGCCGATCCTAGGTTTATCCCGTCATGCAACGACACTGGCTAAAATGGCGCTGTATCGTGGTGTATTACCAATTTACTTCGATTCAACTATCTATCCAGCCGATCTATTAGCGCAAAAAGCCTTAGAATCACTGACAGCTGCCGGCTATTTACAAAGCGGAGATTTAGTCTTAATGACTAAGGGCGACGCAATGGAAACTATCGGTGGCACAAACACTTGTAAAGTGCTGATCGTTGCTTAAGTTTCTTCTCGTCACTCAAGCTGACTAGAAACACAGCCAATAAAAAACCACCTGATAAAGGTGGTTTTTTATTTCTTGCATTCAGTGGCAGCGATGTCAGATGAAAATCCAAACGGCTCAATGGTACAACTTGATTAAACCGCTTGGCTCAAAGTACAGGCCATCACTATAGGGTTTCAAAGTCGTTCACGTTAATCGCCGCTAAACGTAGCTTATCGGCATGCTGCAACTTTTGCTCTTCATCGGCGGTGATGACCCCAGTTTCGAGTGCTTTTGCAAACAAGATTAGATTAGGTACTTTTGCTGGTAGCTCACCAGCACGCTGGGCTTTCTTCAGCTTTTTATAGATATCTTTACAGACATATTGCGCCACAAACGCTTGTTCAACCTCGGCAATTCCCCCGATATCGCCTTCAAACTCAGGACAGAGGAAGGTAATACGTTCACGGGCTGGCCCTGGTTTTAACATCCCCCCGACGAGTTCGGTGACCATTTTATCACTTGGTGCATTGAAGTGATTGCCGAGCGGGAAAATTAAGCCATGCAGTAACCATGCCACAGGACGATTTGGGAAATTACGGATAGTGTCTTCCAACGCTTTTGCAGCTAAGTGTAAACGGTTAGCCATGACATACCGTACTGCGGGTAAATCGTCCTGTTGACGGCCATTGTCTTCAAACAGTTTTAGGGTGGCAGAACCTAAATACAACTGGCTCAATACATCCCCCATACGGGCCGAGAGCATTTCTTTGCGCTTTAAATCGCCGCCCATGATCAGCATTGATAAATCTGTCATCAGGGCTAAGGCCGAGGATATACGTGTCATATCTTTATAGTACTGTTTTGTCTCACCGCTCACTGGCGCGCTGCCCAAACGGCTCCCCGTGAGAGCATTAAATAACGCACTGAAGGCATTACGGGTGGCATATCCCATATGCCCCATCAACAATGAATCGAACCGTTCAAGCGCTTCATGCTGATTTTCCATCGCGGCCGCTTCCATTTCGGCCAGAACATAGGGATGGCAACGAGTTGCGCCTTGTCCGAAAATCATCAAAGAACGAGTTAAAATATTCGCCCCTTCCACAGTGATTGAAATCGGGTTTGACATATAAGGGTGGCCTAAATAGTTTTTCGGCCCTAATTGAATGCCCTTACCCGATTGAATATCCATGGCATCGTTCATCACAGAACGACCTAATTCCGTCATGTGGAACTTAGCAATGGCAGTCACGACCGAAGGTTTCACCTTAAGATCGATACCAGTGGTCGTTAAACGACGCGCTGCTTCTAATTGATAAGTGTTGGCAATAATACGGGCAAGTGCTTCTTGCACCCCTTCAAATTGGCCAATTGCCATACCAAATTGGTGACGGACATAGCTATAGGCCGTTGTCGTCTTCGTCGCCATATGGCCAGAGGCCGTTGCCAGTGCAGGCAATGAAATACCTCGGCCCGCCGACAAACACTCAACTAGCATGCGCCAACCTTTACCGGCAAACTCTGGGCCACCGATAATCCAATCCAGCGGGATAAACACATCTTTACCTTGGGTGGTGCCGTTCATAAATGCCATACCCAAAGGATTATGGCGGCGACCAATGACCACGCCAGGGTGATCCGTTGGGATCAGTGCACAGGTAATGCCTAAGTTTTTCTTATCGCCGAGTAAACCTTCAGGATCGCGCATTTGGAACGCTAAACCAAGAACCGTCGCCACAGGTGCAAGCGTGATATAACGCTTATCCCAGGTGAGTTTAAGGCCGAGCATTTCTTCGCCATTGAAAGTATCACGGCACACAATCCCCACATCCGGAATAGCCCCAGCATCACTGCCCGCTTCTGGACCTGTTAACGCAAAACAAGGAATTTCATCACCTTTGGCCAAGGCAGGTAACCAACGTTCTTTCTGCTCGCTAGTCCCATAATGGGTCAATAGTTCGCCGGGGCCTAATGAGTTAGGCACCATAACAGTTACCGCGGCGCTGACACTACGGCTGGCTAATTTGCTGACAATAGTCGAGTTGGCATAGGCTGAAAATGCTTTTCCCCCAAACTTTTTAGGTATGATCAGCGCAAAGAAACCTTCTTTCTTGAAGAATTCCCATAGCTCTGGCGGTAAATCTTTACGATTATGCACTATGTCAAAATCATCGATCATCTTCAGTGCCGTCATCACTTGATTATCGATAAAGTCTTTTTCTTCGGCGCTAAGCACAGGTTTGCCATAGCTATGCAGCGTATTCCAATTAGGGTTACCGCGGAATAACTCCCCTTCCCACCACACATCACCCGCTTCCATCGCCTCACGCTCAGTATCGGATAATGGCGGTAATACTTTTTGAAAAAATGAAATACGGGCTGGGTAATAAATTGCTTTCTGATATTTTTGACCGCAAACAACAGGACAACGGCTATCAGGGCAAGGATTATAATCGTTAACATAATCAAGACCTTTTATTAGGATACAACGGGGACTGAAACACCAGCCGCCATGTAGGGAATGACTTTGCGGATAACGGCTTCAATGTCGTTATGCTCACCAAACTCCGCCGCAGCAATATCGTTTAAGGCATCTGCAGAGGCCATAGTGAACACGATAGTGCCTAGGGTAAAGTGTAAGCGCCAGAACATCTCTGCGGGTGGAATATGGGGCGCACTGGCCGAAACAGCCCTGACAAAGGTATCCAAATGTTGCCCATAATGGGTGGTGATAAACCAACGCAAGTGCCCTTGGCTTTCGATATAACCTCGGCCTAAAAGCTGTAGGAAAATCGTGGTGCCTTCAGTACGTAACTTATTGAGCTCTAAAAGCGGATTGACTAAAGAAGAGAAGATCTCTTCTAGACTGGCCTGTGAAGAGGCCGCATTTAATCGCTTTATTTCAGCCGCAGCAGCAGGCATAAACACATCTAAATAACGAGCTAACACAGCACGGATCAGCTCTTTTTTAGAGCCAAAGTGATAATTAACCGATGCCAGATTCACCTCTGCTTTGCTAGTGATGAGTCGCAGGGAGGTTTCGGAAAAGCCCCTTTCGGCGAACAGTTTTTCTGCGGCATCAAGAATTCTCGTTTTTGTATCGGATCGACTTGCCATTCCGTGACCTTGAATTAATTTAAAACACTCGTTTAAATTAAACATTGGCACTCAGGATGTCAAACTAAAAATGGCCAAATACACTGCTTTAGCGACGATAATGCCAACAAAATATTAACTCATGACCACAAACAACAAAGAAAGCCATTTAGCCTTGTGCAAAAAACGCCTTTGTTAGGTAAAATGCATAACACAAAAACAACAAAGGATTGCAAAATATGGCTATTCTATTGAATCGTCCCTCAAAAATCGCCTTCACTGTCGCGTTAGCGCTGGGATTAACCGCATGTAATGACGCGCAAGACAAAACCGAAAACACGGTTTCTTCGCAAACTACGACGATAAATACTGTGCCAGATAAGGCGCAGGCCATTGCATTTATTACAGATGCCGAAGCACAAATGGCACAGTTATCCATAGAATCCAACCGGGCCGAGTGGATTTACAGCAATTTTATTACCGATGATACTGCGGCACTATCCGCCGCCGTTGGTGAGAAAATCAGTGCGGCATCGGTAAAATATGCAACCGAGGCGGCTAAGTACGCCAATGTGGATCTCGATCCCGTGAATGCCCGTAAGCTCAACATACTGCGTAGCGCCTTAGTATTACCCGCGCCGCTCGATCCAACGAAAAATGCCGAGCTTGCCCAGATAAGCTCAGAGTTAAATGGCTTATACGGCAAAGGAAAATACTGTTTTGCCGATGGTAAGTGCATGACTCAACCTGAGCTTTCGACTCTGATGGCCGAATCCCGCGATCCCGCCAAACTGTTAGAAGCATGGAAAGGCTGGCGTGAAATCGCCAAACCTATGCGCCCGCTATTCCAGCGGGAAGTCGAATTAGCCAATGAAGGCGCCAAGGACCTCGGCTATGCAAATTTATCCGAGTTATGGCGCAGCCAATATGATATGAAACCCGATGATTTTTCACAGGAACTCGATCGTTTATGGGGACAAGTAAAACCCCTTTATGAGTCATTACATTGTTATGTGAGGGGTGAACTCAACCGAGAATATGGTGATGCCATCGCCCCAACGACGGGCCCGATCCCCGCACACTTACTCGGTAATATGTGGGCCCAGCAATGGGGCAACGTATACGACTTAGTCGCACCTGATAATGCCGATCCGGGTTACGATGTTACCGAACTCTTAGAAGAAAAAGGCTATGATGAGCACAAGATGGTGAAGCAAGCAGAAAGCTTTTTCACTTCCTTAGGTTTTGCCGAATTACCTGAAAGCTTCTGGGCCCGTTCTTTATTTGTTCAGCCAAAAGATCGTGATGTGGTTTGCCATGCCTCGGCCTGGGATCTGGATAATCTCGACGATATCCGCATTAAAATGTGTATCCAGAAAACCGCTGAAGATTTTACCGTTATTCACCATGAGCTGGGACATAATTTCTATCAACGTGCCTATAAACTACAACCATTCCTGTTTAAAAACAGTGCTAACGATGGTTTCCATGAGGCCATTGGCGATACTATCGCTCTCTCCATCACTCCGAATTACTTAAAGCAAATTGGTTTGTTAGAAGATGTGCCCGATGCCTCTAAGGATATTGGTCTCTTGCTGAAACAAGCCTTAGATAAAATTGCCTTTCTCCCCTTTGGTTTAATGATCGATCAATGGCGCTGGAAGGTCTTTAATGGTGAAATCACACCGGCGCAATATAACCAAGCTTGGTGGGATTTAAGGGAGAAATACCAAGGCGTTAAAGCACCAATGGCGCGTAGCGAAGCAGATTTTGATCCGGGTGCGAAATACCATGTGCCAGGCAATGTACCTTACACTCGTTACTTCCTTGCCCACATTTTGCAGTTCCAGTTCCACCAAGCATTATGCGAAACCGCAGGCGATAAAGGGCCAGTTCATAGATGCAGTATTTATGGCAATCAAGCGGCCGGTGAAAAGCTCAATAAAATGTTAGAGCTAGGCTCGAGCCAGCCCTGGCCTGTTGCCTTGAAAGAAGTCACAGGTAAAGACGCTATGGATGCAAAAGCCGTACTGGACTATTTTGCGCCACTGAAAATATGGCTTGATGAGCAGAATACCGCCGCTAATCGTCAATGCGGTTGGTAGTTTAGCCGTCAACTTGTGATACATGAAATAAAAATGCCCAATCGATTTGGGCATTTTTATTTTCCACTTAACCGAAACCTCTTAACGCCAGCCCATTCCCTTGCGGTTAGCTTCTTTATTTGCAAGCTTTAGTTGCTCCGATTTCGTTAGCATCACATACAGCGCCCCAGTTCCGCCCTGCTCGGTTTTCGCCGAATGATAGGCAAGCACCATATCAAGCTGAGATAACCAATGACATACCGCGGATTTCAGCAGTCCAGCGACGGGTTTACTATTATGGCCTTTACCATGAATGAGCATGACGCAGCGTTCGCCATGGGCCTGTGCCGCTAACAAATAGTTCAGCACGGCATCACGGGCTTGGTTGAGGCGATAAGCATGCACGTCCAATTCCATCTTAATACTATATTGTCCAAGCCTGAGTCGTTTAAAAACAGCGCCTTGAACGCCCTCACGTTTAAAACTGACGACATCGTCTGGGGTGAGAACGGGAATAAGGCTTAAGTCCAATGGCATACAGGCCAAATAGGCTTCACGCTCTAAGGCATCACGCCGCTGTAATTGCTCAGTTGTCAGTGCCGTTGGCCGTAAATTAACGGCACGTGCATCACCTTTTAATGGCATCACTCCCGCCATTTCTTCAAAAAACAGTGCTGCTCCGTCATCCAGCATGGCATGCTCCTTTCACTACTTTAGTATTACTGCACATTTTTAGTGCAAAAACACACTTTGTAAACATTCAACACTTTAGTTCGGTGGGCGCCTCCATTATAGTGGCGCCATGATTGCTTGATTAGAATAATGTAATGAGATTTTTGCTGCTAGTCCTGATATGCCTATTGTCGACCCCGAGTTTCGCCAATCCAGCTAAAACCCAAGCGACTGCAACGGCGGATCAGCTGATTAATGCCAATTATTCACTCTTTACAAAATCCTTTACCGAACTCGCCCCGGAAGTCACTGGCGAGATTTACACTGAAGATGCCAGTTATCTCTCTGAAAGCCAAAGTAAAGAGATCTATTATGGCCGTGACAGCATTGTGGCTATTTATCAAAAGTTTTTCGATAAAATTCGCACTAAGAAAGCACGAATTGATATCGATTTTCGCATACTAAAACGTAAAATGGTCGGTAGCAGTGCCATAGATACTGGCTATTATTTAGTGCGATTCTACCCCGCAGAAGAAACGGGTGAGCCTGTGAGTGAATTTGCAGGCAAATTTGTTATTGGCACTCAAAAAGTGTCTTCGACTCGCTGGAGTGTGACCTTAGATATGAATAACCGTGCAGAACCTAGCTTTTATCTCAATGCTAAGCCAGTGCCTAACTTATACTATGGTCGTCAGTTCTCACCTTTGCCTGACAGCAAAAAGACAAAATAGACTAACCTCATTATTTTATAGCTAATTTTTTGAATTTTAACACCCATGAATCCAGATACTTTCTGCCCCTGCGGCAGTGCACAATACTATCAAGATTGCTGTAAACCACTGCATATTCATGTGGATTTGGGGGACCGTATAGCGGATTCTCCCGAGCAACTTATGCGTTCACGTTACAGTGCGTTTGTATTGAAAAATTTTGATTACATCATTAAAACTCACCACCCCGATTTTCTTGGTGATTTGACCCTAGCGGGTCTTCATCGCGGGCCTCACCCCCACTGGCTCGGGCTCGATGTACTCGATTCAAGCGAAAAACTCGCCATCGCAGGGCACAGGGAGGGGACGGTAACCTTTAAGGCTTGGTACAAGCTAGAGGGGGAGATAGATGCTATCTATGAATGCTCGGAGTTTATCCATCAACAGGGGCGCTGGTATTACACCCACGGCCGACAGATGACGGCTAAATTACCTAGTAGAAATGATCCCTGTGTTTGTCATAGTGGTAAAAAATTTAAGCAATGCTGCTTAAAGACGCTCTGAAAACAGCAGTAGCTTAAACCCATCATAAAACCCTAAATGCGGACAATCGCATAATGCCCTGCATATTGAAAATGTTATGACTCGGAGAATAATCTCTAATACTAAAGGCAGTGTTGCAGCAAATAATTAGTGCGTTACCATAGGCGTGCTTTGCGCCGACAATAAAAACTGTGCAAATTCAGGCTCTCGCAGTGCAGGACTATACAAATAACCCTGTGCTTGATGACAGAAACTCTTCGTCAAAAAGTCCTCCTGCTCTGCTGTTTCAACACCCTCCGCCGTTAACGAAATATTCAATGCACTCGCCATAGCAATAATCGCGGACACAATTTCACGGCTCTCGCGACTTATCGTCAGATCGGATATAAAGGAGCGGTCTATTTTCAGCTTACTGATCGGGAACTGTTTTAAGTAACGCATCGAACTGTAGCCAGTGCCAAAATCGTCGATAGCCAACCCAACACCTAACTCGGCTAACTCTTGGCACAGTATAGTTGCATGGCGAATATCGCCCATTAACTCTGTTTCAGTAATTTCGAGGATCAAGGTTTTGGGCTTCAAGCGATAGCGAGTCAGCAATTGCCATACCTGCTCATACAAATTGCCGCTAAAAAATTGCCGCGCTGACACATTCACATGCATGCTCAAATCGGGATTATGGTGTTGCCAAAGATTTAGCTGCCGACAAGCCGCCTCAAGCACCCAGCTACCAATCGCATTGATCATCCCCGATTGCTCGGCGATATCGATAAATGCACCAGGGTAAAGCACCCCTTTTTTCGGGTGATGCCAACGGATCAACGCCTCGGCACCTATGTAGGTTTGCTGCTCAAGATCCCTTAGCGGTTGGTAGTAGAGTTCAAACTGCCGCCCACGAATGGCACTGTGCAGATCGCGCTCAATTTGTGCATCTTCCTTAAAAGCACTCAGTAATGTGCTGTTAAATACTTGTATTGCGGTGCCCTTTTTCTTTTTCGCATATTGCACTGCAATATCTGCGCAGGTCAAAGGTGCGAATAAATTAGCAACTGAGGCGATATCGACCACGGCTAAGGCGGGTTTAGGCTCTATTTGCTCACGGCCGATCAGTATAGGCATGGCTAAATGTTGATACAAACGCGTGCTGAAATAGTCGAGATCATAGACGGCGTGGCTGTCCGTGAGCAGCACGGCAAATTCATCGCTCCCGACTCGGGCAATTTCAGTGGCTTTATTGACCTCAGAAAAATGTTTTAAGCGTCGCCCGATTTCAATTAATAGACTGTCACCATTCTCATGACCATAGGTATCGTTAAAACGCTTAAACCCAACCAGATCGACAAGGAGCAGCAGCCCCTGCGTCGTGCGTTCTAACACTCGATTGAAATGGCTACGATTATGGAGTCCCGTCAAACTACAGCGCCACGCTAAGCGCTCGAGCTCCGCCTTATAATTGTGTTCATCGGTACTTTCTTCCCCCGACACTAAGGCATAATGGTTACCGCGGTCGGTGATAAACTGGCTAACAACAAATTTAAGCCAATAACGGCTGCCGTCGACACGGCTAAACTGCACTTCACCCTTGGCCTGCTCCCCACGGTAAATTTGTGCAAGAGTATGCTCTGCTAGTTCACTGTGTTGCTTGAATAACGCGAGTTCCCGCAGATTCGAACCTATACTGTTATCCCGCAAGACACCGGTAATATCTGCGTGGGCTTGGTTCACATACTCGACCTTTTCCGTATGCAGATTAATCAACATACTCATTTGCCGAGATTGCTCGGTTGCACAGCGAAAGAGACTAAGCCGCTCTTCTTTATCATAGGTATATTTAGTGGCTAAGGTGAGGGCTAATTGATCGGCCATTTGGCAAGCGAGGTGAATTTCACTATCGTGCCAATGGTGGGTCACGTGGGCGCGTTCAATGCAGAGTATGCCTTCAAGACGGCCATTAATGCGGATACCAACATCGAGGCTAGAGAGCACTTGCCTTGGATGAAAATAAACCCCAGTCAACTCACTTAACCGAGGGTCGACTAAGGTATTACCTGCATCAATATGACGGTGGTTTTTGAGCTCCTGCAGATAATGGGGAAAATCCTTGAGCAATCTAGGTCTATGTACCTCTTGCAACATCATAGAACCAAATTGTGCGACCAAAGATTGGGTCTGCTGATCGGCGGAAAATATCCATACCGATACCAAGGAAACCGCTAAATTCTGGCACAACAATTCTGTCGCTAACTCTGCGGTCTTCGTAAAATCGCCCTGCTGCTTAGCCGTCGAATGTACTAAAGACTCCAATAAATGCTGATGTTGACGTCGCTTCACGCTGGTCCCTACAAAACTTCGTGTTGGGTAACTACTGTACTGCTGCGACTAATGCACTCTATCAGAGAAAGCGCATTAATTGAGCCAATATGTGCTTATTTTTGTCGGAGCAGATTACACTATCTTCATTCAACACAGCAATATCGAGCATATTTAATTACAAATTAAATCACTATTGCATCAGAGCGATATAAGCAACTACAGACTATTTTCTAGTTGAAAAATCATCTTTTCAGCACTGACATCAAAGGTTAACTGTAAACTCACTCCGGACTCAGTCGGCACACTCTTTGCCAAGGTTTGGCTAAAACGCGCCTTGGCTCGTTCGCTCATCGCATCGGCATCGTTTTGCGCGTTAACGCCGTTAAAATGCAATTCTAGCAGGGTATCGTGTTCATCGATGACGGCGCCTATATCGACAAAGCTACCGCAATCTGTACATGTGTCATTCACTGTGTGGGCCTGCGCCGCAATAATACCTTTCATTAAACATTCCTCTCTTGAGCCATAATGTACACCCTATGCTAAGTCACCTATCCGTTTGGGTGTTCTAGGCAGCGAGTGCGGGATAATTTGCCCATTATTATAGGCAATCCAGACTGAACAGACTTAGGTTTAGCTCACGCTTGTCCGATGGTTTATGTCATCGATAATGATTTATAGTGAATTTATCCCTCAAGCTGTGGCTAATAGGGGCACTAAATTGCGTTGGATCGCTAATTGATCGGCAAAATGCATAATATCAATCTTAGGGGATGTGAGTTGCCCACGTTGGCGTAATTGAGTGGTCAAGTCGCAGTTACTGAGCACTTCGGCCATTGCCATCGATTCTCCACCACGGATAACCAACGCCTCTGGGCATATCGCCTGTTGCAATTGAAATGCCCTCGCCCCAGCTTGATTAAACATCGGGCTATTATCGACTATGGGTTCGCCTAGGGATAAATCCGCCAGTAAAGGCTGCTTGGGTGGTAGCTCGAATTGGCGTTGTAATTTCTGTGCACTATCAAGCTCTTTTTGCCATTGAAACTGCGCCATGTCCCGAGCGTCGGCCGACAATAGGGACAACAACAGGGCAAACTCTCCTCGCCTGTTGTGTTCTATCGCCGCATTTAAGCGGGTGCCAATTTGGGCTTCGTTGACTAAAGGAACATCAATATGCATAAAAAAACATCATTAAAACAATTCGTTGTTAGTTAATCGACCAGTTGAGACATAACTTTAGGAAAATTTTTATCTTGGCTCTTTACATGCAAAAGGTTTCTGACTACTATGGCGGCCGCAATTGAGGAGGGGTTCCCGAGTGGCCAAAGGGATCAGACTGTAAATCTGACGGCTCCGCCTTCGAAGGTTCGAATCCTTCTCCCTCCACCATTTGCACTGAAGTAAGCACAACAACAATTGAGATATTCGTGGAGGGGTTCCCGAGTGGCCAAAGGGATCAGACTGTAAATCTGACGGCTCCGCCTTCGAAGGTTCGAATCCTTCTCCCTCCACCATCTTGTCCCAATCGTCAGCTGTGACTTTAGTCTCTTAGTTAATCTGCTGTAAGCTTAAACTCGGCCAAATGTTTAAGTATTTGTAAAAGAAAGTTTTGTGGAGGGGTTCCCGAGTGGCCAAAGGGATCAGACTGTAAATCTGACGGCTCCGCCTTCGAAGGTTCGAATCCTTCTCCCTCCACCATTTCTTACTTTAGTGTGAATATACTTCCCTCTTTAGTTTGTCTTCCCTAGCTTCATTCTTTATTGCCGTACCCGGTAACAGTCAAAAAAAAGTCGAGCGCTGTCGCAGTCACAATAGCCCATCTTTCTCTAGTAACTTATTACCCTTATGCTCAATTCTCCTATGCCGTATCTTGTCGATATTTTTAGCCCAAACTAGGTTAAACATGAAAAAACGCCCCATGGAAATGGGGCGTTTTTTATCAATCCAGGCTCACGCTGTGGTATTAATCGATATTTAAATATTTATGAGTTTGGATAGATAAACGCCAATTGCGGGCAATGCAAATTTTCATCGCCAGTTCCGTTGCTCTAGGCTTTTGGCTAATCGGCTGCAGGCAAATGGTCTTGGATGAAATATCGATACCTTTCAATAGCTCATCTAGCTCATCTAAGTGTTTTTCGGTGGCGATAGGATGTTTAATTTCATTAGCGCGATTAAGGGCCTGGGCCAACACGGGATAGCCGCCCTTCATATTCACCTTAGGTGAAACCGTGACCCAAGTGCTATCGTCGCAGAGCACTTCAAAGGTGCCACTGGTTTCAATTTGGGTGGCGAAGCCTTGACGGTGCAAGGTTTCGGTTAAGTCACGTAAATCGTACATACAAGGTTCACCGCCGGTGATCACTATATGCCACGCGGTAAAACCCTTAGCATGAAAGGCCGCGATAAGGCTCTGGGCGGTATGATTTGCCCAGCGACCAACAGTGCCGTCCACGGTAATCACTTGCTCTGGCGTGACTTTATTGGCCTCAAGGACATCCCAAGTCTGTTTAGTATCACACCAAGCACATCCCACGGGGCAACCTTGCAGGCGCACAAATATGGCGGGTACTCCGGTGAAGACACCTTCACCCTGAATGGTTTCAAAGACTTCGTTGACGGGATAGTTCATGCTGGCGTTCCATTTTTCTGGGGCGGCATTTATAGAGGATTTTAAGCCAAGCTGCAAGTTTTTACACTGACAACTCAGGCGCTGCGCTGGGAGCAAAGAGTTTTCAAGCCCTAATGCCTGAGTTACACTAGCGGCCTCTTTTTTTTGTGTTCAGTTAAGTGAACGGTGATTGGTTTATGGCAACTAAATTAGGCGCAAACGCGTTAGGGTCAACCGCAGCGGTATCAAAAGCAGTGGTGGTATTCAGTGGTGGACAAGATTCAACAACTTGTCTTATTCAGGCCCTCACCCAGTACGATGAAGTCCATGGGATCACCTTCGACTATGGCCAACGTCACCGTGAAGAGATTGAAGTCGCAAAAATCCCTCGCAAAACGTCTAAACATCACCAGCCATAAAGTGATGGATGTGAGCTTACTCAATGAGTTAGCTATATCTGCCCTCACCCGCGATGCGATCCCTGTATCCCACGAATTAATGGAAAATGGCCTGCCTAATACTTTTGTGCCTGGACGCAATATTCTGTTTTTAACCCTAGCGGGCATTTATGCCTATCAGTTGGGTGCGGACGCCATTATCACGGGCGTATGTGAAACCGACTTTTCTGGCTATCCAGACTGTCGCAATGATTTTGTCAAAGCCATGGAATCGGCCCTAGTACTGGGCATGGACAAAAAACTCCAGATAGTCACCCCATTGATGTGGCTTAATAAGGCGCAAACTTGGGCGTTGGCGGATAAATATCAACAGCTCGATCTCGTGCGTCACCATACACTTACCTGTTATAACGGTGTGGTAGGTGATGGTTGTGGCGATTGCCCCGCCTGCCATTTGCGCCAGCGCGGCCTAAATGATTATCTGCAAAATAAAGTCGATATTATGGCTTCTCTTGCGCACGCCAGTAAAAAAACCGAGCCACAAGCGTGAAACTTGGTCCCTACTGGATAGCATTGGTTGTCAGTTTGCTCTGTGCAGGCCTGTACGTTGCAGGACTGGCTACGCCCACTATCGATGATCTCTTCGCCTATCGACGCAGTGCCATTGCAGATGGCCAATGGTGGCGACTCGTTACCGGGAACTTGCTGCATACAAACCATTGGCATCTCTTAATGAACCTTGCCGGACTGTGGATTGTGCTATTTTTGCACCACTTCCACTATAGCGTTAAAGGTTTAAGTGTTTTATTTGCCCTACTGTGTTTACTCGAAGGCCTAGGTTTATACTTCGGATATCCGCAACTGCTGGGTTATGTCGGTTTAAGCGGCATGCTGCATGGCCTATTTGCCTATGGTGTGATGCGGGATATTCAGTGTCATATGCGCTCAGGTTATCTTTTACTCCTAGGCGTGATAGTCAAAGTTGGCCATGAACAACTTTATGGTGCTAGTTCCGATGTGACCGCCATGATAGGTGCAAGGGTTGCCACTGAAGCCCATTTGGTCGGTTTGATCAGCGGCCTGATATGCGCGCTTGCCATGCACCTCGCCATAAAATGGACACCTCAAGTGGCGAAATAACATCTCCTCAATAAAAAAGCCGCCTTAGCTAAGGCGGCTTTTTACACATCGATGATCCACGCTGTTATTTTACCTTTGACCGCTTTCAACCCCATCAAGCGGTGATTAATAGTTCCCTTAAGCGTTTGACTTCATCGCGCACGGCTGCCGCCTGCTCGAATTCTAAATTGCGGGCATGTTCATGCATTTTCTTTTCTAGCTTATCGATATCGTGACTTAATTGAGCTGCATCTGCATGATAATGTTTAGGTTTTGACTCGGCTACTCTGCCATAAACCGCTTTACTATCACGGCCATCATCGACATCCATCACATCGGTGATCCGTTTCACCACGCCCTTAGGCACGATTCCGTGTTTCAAGTTATGGGCACGCTGCCGTTCACGGCGACGCTCAGTTTCGCCCATCGCCTTGGCCATAGAATTCGTGATGCGATCCGCATAGAGGATCACCTTACCATTCACATTTCGAGCGGCACGGCCAATGGTCTGGATCAGTGAACGCTCGGAGCGCAGGAAGCCTTCCTTGTCGGCATCGAGGATACAGACTAAGGAGACTTCCGGCATGTCTAAGCCCTCACGCAACAGGTTAATCCCAACCAATACATCGAACTTACCTAAACGCAGATCGCGAATGATCTCGACCCGCTCGACCGTATCAATATCCGAATGCAAATAGCGCACTTTCACCCCGTGCTCGTCGAGGTATTCGGTGAGATCCTCCGACATACGTTTGGTTAACGTCGTGACTAATACCCGCTCATTAACGGCGACACGTTTAGCGACTTCCGATAATAAATCATCGACTTGTATACCAACTGGCCTCACTTCCAACTCGGGATCTAACAGACCTGTTGGCCGAACGACCTGCTCTACAATCTCGCCACCACTCTTTTCAAGCTCATAGGGATTAGGCGTAGCAGACACATAGATGGTCTGCGGCATCAACTGTTCAAACTCTTCAAATTTGAGAGGCCGGTTATCCAGCGCCGACGGCAAACGGAAACCGTACTCCACTAAGGTCGTTTTACGGGAACGGTCCCCTTTATACATAGCGCCAATTTGCGGCACTGTGACATGGGATTCATCGATGATCAGCAAACCATCGGCAGGTAAATAATCCAGTAGCGTTGGCGGCCCTTCGCCCGGGGCACGGCCCGACAGATAGCGGGAGTAGTTTTCGATACCGGAGCAATAACCCAGCTCGACCATCATCTCCACATCATATTGCACCCGTTCATGGATCCGCTGCGCCTCAATCAGCTTGTTATTATCCAAAAGCACTTGTTTACGTTCACGCAGTTCCTGCTTGATATGATCCGTTGCCTCGAGGATTTTCTCCCGCGGGGTCACATAGTGGGTCTTAGGATAAACGGTAGTGCGGGCAATGCGTTTGATGATCTGCCCCGTCAAGGGATCAAATTCACTTAAACGCTCGATTTCATCGTCAAATAATTCGACGCGAATGGCATAGCGATCGGAGTCTGCGGGGAAAATATCAATCACTTCACCACGAACACGGAAGGTACCACGCTGCAACTCAATATCGTTGCGCGTATATTGCAGTTCACTTAATCGCTTAAGAATATCCCGCTGCCCCATGGTATCGCCTTGGCGCAGATGCAATAACATTTTGAGGTAAGAATCGGGATCCCCCAAACCGTAGATGGCCGAGACAGAGGCGATCAATACCACATCTTTACGCTCTAGCAGCGCCTTCGTTGCCGAGAGCCGCATCTGCTCAATATGAGCATTCACAGAGGCATCTTTTTCAATAAAGGTATTCGATGCGGGCACATAGGCTTCAGGTTGGTAATAGTCGTAGTAAGAGACGAAATACTCCACCGCATTATGGGGAAAGAATTCCTTCATCTCGCCATAAAGCTGTGCAGCGAGGGTTTTATTCGGCGCCATAATAATGGTTGGCCGCCCCAATTTGGCAATCACATTCGCAATGGTGAAGGTTTTACCCGAGCCTGTTACCCCGAGCAAAGTTTGACAAGCGAGCCCCGACTCTAGGCCATCGATTAATTTTGCGATAGCAGTGGGCTGATCCCCTGCGGGGGCAAATTGTGATTCAAGCTGAAAAACAGATTCTGACACTCGTACATATCCTTGTGGTTAGTCGTCCCCATTCTAATCAAGTCGCCCGTTAAGCTCCAGTAGTTATCGGCCCAATAGACCGTTCGCACCTCCATACCGTCATAAGATGACAATTTTATGGACGGAAAATGAAATTTTTTGACCACAGCTTTTTGAGGCTAAAATTGGCCAAAAAAACACCCTAAAACACAGTGGAAATGGCAATTTAATACACAAGAGTGGGCTTTCACTCCATTACAAAATTGCAACCTAACTGAGAGCCAAATAAAATAGCGGTTGCTTTTGGTATAGTATTGGATTTATTGAATTTATTTTTTGTCGCCAAAATAGTGCAATTTAAGTCCATCGCCCATACCACAAGGCTTTGACGCCTGTTTTAAAGTACAACCCACAGGGTTATCCACAGAATTTGTTGATAAGTCAAAATAACCTAGGATCCACGCGGGATAGAGCACTGCTTTACCGCGAAATAACACCAAAGCAACATCTGGTAATTTAATTACATTTGATAAATGTTGCTACTTGTATCCATGGTCTTTAGATCAAAAACAGATAGTGCACCAAGCTTCGCTAGGACGGGCAATGCCCTACAAAAGGCTAGGTTCTTGATTGCCAGATGCGATAACGAGCACAGTGATGTCTGAGTTAATAGCTATCGATCAGCTAGGCGCAGCACGACGCTCATACAAGGCAACCTTGTTATCGTTCATCACATCGGCGCTCATAATCCGATAGTTCATTGTCCCTGTGTAGGTTTCCCCTAAACCCTGTGGCTCGATTTGATTGGCAAACTTCAACGTTATCACCACCCCAATGGGCTTTATTAAAACCATCCGTTAAACAATCAACAAAGTGCGCACTTTATCAGGCAACCATCATCGTCTGTGTCCGTTCGAGTTGGCGCAGAGCAAGCGATAAGCGAAGCAGCAATTAAAATGAGTAAAGTCTTTTCACGCATATCCTTATGATGCTTTAACTAAGGTGTAGTAGGTATTGGTTGGCAGCATGACCCCGTTTAAATCCCTCTGAAGTGGTTTACGACAACGTTATAACTGGTTGAGAGCTAGGGCACTTAAACCCCGTCGGAGGGATTAGAGAGAAAGTAAAGCGAGCTACGCCTTTATAAACCCTCGCTCTTAACCACCCAGCGTTCTAGCAGGCCGAAGGCCGCTCTGTTTTTACCCGCCCTAAGCCCAAAAATCTCCCCGCAAGAAACGCTATCTTGCGAAAAGTTAAGTTATTTCTTCATCAATATGATGATTTCTACACCACGATGCACATTAGATGAGCACTTAACAGCATAATTACACTTTTTTTAGTAACTCGAGTTGACTCATCCCACAGAGCGTTTTACTATGCGCTCCGTTCTCAACGAGTCAATACGACTGTGTGAAACGATTCCCCTGTAGTTCAGTCGGTAGAACGGCGGACTGTTAATCCGTATGTCACTGGTTCAAGTCCAGTCAGGGGAGCCACTTTCAACGAGTGTTTTGATACGTAAGAACAAAGCAGTAAGAGTAATAACGATTCCCCTGTAGTTCAGTCGGTAGAACGGCGGACTGTTAATCCGTATGTCACTGGTTCAAGTCCAGTCAGGGGAGCCACTTACTATCTCACTGCAGCGTTAAATGATTCCCCTGTAGTTCAGTCGGTAGAACGGCGGACTGTTAATCCGTATGTCACTGGTTCAAGTCCAGTCAGGGGAGCCACTTTAAGCAATCATGTTTTATTA
>NZ_AFOZ01000023.1 GCF_000217915.1 Shewanella sp. HN-41
ATCCCCTGTAGTTCAGTCGGTAGAACGGCGGACTGTTAATCCGTATGTCACTGGTTCAAGTCCAGTCAGGGGAGCCAATCTTTCAGATAGTCTCCTATTTCATCCCATTTTTTGGCACTCGACATTCTCTTTTTAATTTCTGTTTTAAATCAAATACAGTTACACTGATATCAATTTATTAACCAAAATTCTGAGTATCATCACACAGATAGCGTAGTCACATTGCATAGGCTCTGCTGTCTTTGTACTCGCATAAGTTGAGAGTGGATTTTTTATGGCCATGTCAAAATCATATCCCATCTTTTTATTACTGATCTTTTTGGCGCTATTTGGCTGGGTTTATCAGGGCCAAAATAACCAATTACAAATCCAGCAACAGCAAGAACTCGATGGCTTCAAAAAATACCTTGATGGTTTTGCCCAATGGCAAGGTAATGGCGCCGAACTGTATCAACAACTATCGAGTGACTATCGGTTCCAATTTTTTCAATATGTGGATGATACCGATGGCGAGCTTAATCATACCGAGGGCAGCCTCACGGCGAAGGATAGCCATCCACTTGCAGGCTTATTTCCCCTTAACTTAGCCCATACTCAAAAAATAGCGACGGGCCGCTTACAGGTCAAACTCAACGCCAATCAAGCCATCGAAGAGGCCATTAGTAATACAGAGAAATGGGGGCTAATGCTTCTTGTCACTTATTTGATATTACTCGTCATCTTTATGGTATTAATGGCAAGGCTGAAAGCCACTATTGGTTATGCCGCCCAATACATTACCCATCTTCCAGATATGAGTTTTTCCGCCATTGCCGCATCCAAGCTTGATGGTGAGATGAGTCCGCTAAAGGTGGCGTTAGAAGAGTGCCGCACTCAACTTAAAACGCAATTGGATAAGCTCACCCAGGAAAACGACAAACTACACAGGGCCGCATATCAGGATCCTATTACGGGTTTTGGCAGTCGAGCACCTTTCACCAGTAAATTAGAGAGCATTAGTCGACCCAACGTGCCTCAATTGGGTCTGCTAGCGATGGTAAAGGCTACTGAACTCGCCCATGTTAATCAGTTGCAGGGGCGCACCGCAGGCGATGATTATTTATCTAACGTGGCTAATTGTATTCGTAAGGCCTGTTCGAAATACCCAAATGCCGAATGTTTTCGCGTTTCGAGCGCCGATTTTGCCGTATTTATTCCCGATGTTGTGATTAAGGATGGGCCTAAATTTTTAGAACAACTCAAGATTTTTCTCGATGAATACCAGCAGATCATCAAGACCGAGTCCACGGCGCACACAGGCTTAGTTCCCTATCAGCAAGGGGCCAATCCCGTTACCCTACTCACCCTTGCCGATACCGCGGTGAGTATTGCCCAGACCTTGGGGCCCAATAGCTATCATATTCAAGAAAAACTCAATGGTGATGAACAGTTTGGCGATGACCGTTGGAAACTGGCGATCCATGATCTCATCACTCGCCAAGCCCTGAAATTCTATCAACAACCGATCCAACCCTGTCGCAACGATGTTGATGTTTACCGCGAGCTGCTGGCCCGTTTCTATAATAGTGATGGCAAATTTTTACCGACCACCACTGTCATTGCCATGGCCGAACGTCACGGTTTGAGTACGGAATTAGATAAATTAGTGGTGATTAGCACATTAAAAATGCTTAAGGAAAACCCCACCATCAGCGGTAATTTCGGCATCAATATAAGTGCGTATTCAGCCCATCAAGAACTCTTTGTTAGCTGGCTAAAAGATATTTTAGGTAAGCATAAATCTATCGCTTCACGTTTGGTATTTGAGATCAACGAGTCGGGTATGCAGGCAAATTTAGGTGCCAGTTTCAAGTTTGTCCGTGAAGTACACAGTGTTGGCTCTAGGGTCTCCATCGAACGTTTTGGCATGAGCTTTACCTCCTTCAAGTTCTTCAACGAGGTGCGCCCAGACTACATTAAGCTCGATGGCAGCTATTCCACCGCCATTGATGAAGATAGCAATAATAAATTTTTCGTGCGTATGATGGTGGATGTGGCTAGGCGTATTGGCATTCGCGTCATCGCGACCAGTGTCGAGCGGCAGGAGGAAAAATTAACCCTCGAAAAACTCTTAGTCGATGGACTACAGGGCTATTATATTGCCCAGCCCCAAGCGTTGACTATTAGCGATCAAGTTTAATCGAACACTCGGTTAATTCATCGCCAATATTTACAGTAAAGATGGTTAACCCTGCATTCTATATGTTGTTTATACAAACGGAAAAGTCGATAATACGGCCAAGATCCGTTTAGATAAGTATTGAGATGAGTGAATATCTCCTGTTGTTGATCAGCACTGTACTGGTCAACAATTTCGTTTTAGTGAAATTCTTAGGTTTATGTCCTTTCATGGGGGTCTCCAGTAAATTGGAGTCCGCGATTGGTATGTCTATGGCAACCACCTTTGTGTTGACCTTAGCCTCGATACTCAGTTACCTCGTGAATCAATACCTATTACTCCCCTTTGATCTGAGCTATTTACGCACTATGAGTTTTATTTTAGTGATTGCCGTTGTCGTGCAATTTACTGAAATGGTCGTACAAAAAACCAGTGCAACCCTGCACCGTGCACTCGGTATTTATTTGCCGCTTATCACAACAAACTGCGCGGTATTGGGGGTTGCCCTGCTTAATGTGAACGAAAAACACGATTTTATTCAATCCGCTATATACGGTTTTGGTGCGGCGGTGGGCTTCTCTTTAGTGCTTATTCTCTTCTCGGCTATGCGTGAACGATTAGCCGCCGCGGATGTGCCCTTACCCTTTAAGGGCGGCGCCATTGCTATGATCACCGCGGGCCTAATGTCGCTAGCCTTTATGGGATTTACAGGATTGGTTAAGTAAGATGTCCACAATTGTAATTGCAGTCATATTGTTGACCCTATTGGCTTTGGTCTTTGGGGTGTTACTCGGTTTTGCCGCCCTTAAATTTAAGGTTGAGGGCAATCCCATTGTCGATGAGTTAGAAGCCATTTTGCCACAGACCCAATGCGGCCAATGTGGTTATCCCGGCTGTCGTCCCTACGCTGAAGCCATTGCCAACGGTGATAAGATCAATAAATGCCCTCCGGGCGGCACTGCGACCATGGAAAAACTGGCCAGCTTGATGGGGGTCGATCCAGAGCCGCTTAATGCCGAAGCGCAATCCCAAGTTAAAAAAGTGGCCTACATCCGCGAAGATGAATGTATTGGCTGCACTAAATGTATCCAGGCCTGTCCCGTAGATGCCATTATCGGTGCCGGAAAGCTCATGCATACCGTGCTGACAGCCGACTGCACAGGCTGCGATCTCTGCGTTGAACCTTGTCCCGTCGATTGTATTGATATGATCCCTGTGACCCAGAATCTTAAGAATTGGAACTGGCGTTTAAATGCCATTCCTGTGACTCTTATCCAAGAAACCCAGCCCCAAGAGACGATGTTAGAAGAGGATAAGCGGTGCTAACTTTATTAGATCAATTAGATAAAGGAACCCTTTGGCGCTCACCAGGCGGTATTCACCCACCCGAAGTCAAATTCCTCTCCAATACTACCCCGATAGGTAAGTTGCCGTTAGCACAGGAGTATTTAGTCCCTGTGCCACAGGTCGGCGAAAACTGCACCCTTGCGGTGAAGGTCGGCGATAAAGTATTAAAGGGGATGCCGTTAACCCAAGGTACTTCTATTTGGCATTTGCCCGTACATGCGCCCACCTCAGGCACTGTGGTTGCCATTGAGCCCAGAGCCAGTAACCATGCCTCTGCACTGCCGGTGAATACCTGTGTCATTGCTGCAGATGGTGAGGACAGTTGGTGTGAACTGACGCCTGGCTCAGTCGATGGGCTGAGCAATCAAGAACTGATTGCTAAAATCCACGGTGCGGGGATTGCGGGCATGGGCGGCGCGGCCTTCCCTAGCCATATCAAGCTCAACCCCGTCAGTGAAATTGATTTAGTGATCATCAACGGCGTCGAGTGTGAGCCCTATATCAGTGCCGATGATCGCTTAATGCGTGAATACAGCCAAAATATTTTGGCGGGCATTGGTATAATTCATCGGCTATTGACACCCAAACGCATCGTAATCGCCATCGAGGACAATAAACCCGAAGCCATAAACGCGATGCAACAGGCGGTAAGTCAATCCACCCTACCTGCAGGCAGTACCCGGGTGACAGTGATCCCAACCAAGTATCCCTCTGGCGGTGAAAAACAGCTGATTCAAATCATCACGGGTCGTGAAGTCCCCTCGGGTTCGATCCCCGCCAAGCTTGGGATCGTAGTGCATAACGTGGGAACCGCCTTTGCGATTCACCAAGCCGTGACCCAAGGTAAACCACTCATTGAACGTGTGGTTACAGTCACAGGGCAAAATGTCGGCAAACCCGGCAACTATTGGTTGCCCATTGGTACACCCGTTGAGCATGTTCTGGCCCAAAGCGAATTTAAAGCCGAAGCCCAGCAGAAAGTGATTATTGGTGGTCCTATGATGGGCCATGCACTGCCGACAATCCAAGTGCCCATTTTAAAGGGCACTAACTGCATTCTTGTGCCCAGCAGCCAAGAAATTGGGGCGACGCCAGAAGAAAAAGCCTGCATTCGCTGCGGTGAATGCGCCAATGTCTGCCCTGCACTGTTACTACCACAACAACTCTTTTGGCATGCCAAGGCCGAAGAATATGACAAAGCCGCTAGTTACAATTTAAAGGATTGTATTGAATGCGGTTGTTGTAGCTATGTGTGCCCGAGTGATATTCCCTTGGTGGAATACTACCGCATTGCAAAATCTGCCCTGAAACAAGCCGCCGATGAGAAGCAACAGGCTGAACGAGCTAAACACCGCTTCGAAGCACGCTTACATCGCCTAGAGGAAGAAAAACTCGCCCGCGAAGCTAAAGCCAAAGAAGCCGCAGAGCGTCGACAAGCCACCATGACAGGCACAGATAAAAATGCCGTCGCCGAGGCTATGGCACGTATCGCCGCGAAAAAAGCCGCTGCGGCGCAAACACCCACTGACACTGCAATCGCAACTGCAGCCGTGGTCGATGACGTGCCGAAAGAAAAAGCCGCCGTTGCCGCAGCCATTGCCCGCGCTAAGGCGAAAAAGGCCGCACAGGCCGATGCGGTTGATACCCGTTCGGTTCGAACCAGTGACGCCACTGACCCCGCAGTCGAGCTCAACAGTGCAGCGCCTTTGTCACAAAAGGATAAAATCGCGGCAGCCGTTGCCCGTGCAAAAGCCAAGAAAGCCGCACAGCAAAATGAAATAGCAACCGCGGATCAGGCGCCAGAGACCCATGTATCTGAGGTTCAAACATCTGAGCCTCAAGCGATAACAACTCAAGCAGCGGACACTCCTGCCATCGAGCACGAGTCAACCACAGTCTTACAGAGCCCTGAGGATGATAAAAAAGCCAGAGTTGCGGCAGCCGTCGCTCGCGCTAAGGCAAAAAAGCGGCGCAGGCGGACTCAACACTTGCCGTGACAGACACGGATAACACAGTCAACAATGCACCCGTTGAGCCCGGATCCGCGGCTCAAACTGTGGCCGAAGGCAATGCAGAGTTACAGGCTCAAGACGCCGAGGCGATAAAAAAAGCCAAGATAGCGGCGGCCGTTGCCAAGGCAAAGGCGAAAAAAGCCGCCCAGACAGAGAGCGATACCAGTGTTAGTGAATAGCATGAGAACCACTGAAGAATTGATAAAAAGGAATCAGGATGGCGTTTAAAATAGCCTCATCACCCCATGTTACCCGCAATTTGCATACCTCTACTGTCATGCAAAGGGTGATTTTATGTTTACTCCCGGGCCTTGTGGTGCAATGCGCCTTTTTTGGTTGGGGCACACTCGTTCAAGTGCTGCTAGCGATACTGGTGGCCCTAAGTTGCGAGGCTGCGGTAATGAAACTGCGTCATCGCAGCATCAAAGCCAGTCTTGGCGACAATAGCGCCATGCTGACCGCGATCTTAATTGGTGTCGCCATCCCACCGCTGGCACCTTGGTGGATGATAGTGTTGGGGACAGCCTTTGCCATCGTCATAGTCAAACATCTCTACGGCGGTTTAGGTCATAACCTGTTCAACCCCGCCATGGCGGCGTATGTGTTGCTGTTAGTCTCTTTTCCCGTACAAATGACCACTTGGGTAGCACCGAGTACCATAGCACTGCATTCACCGAGCCTGCTTGATAGCCTACAACTTATCTTCAATATTGGCGGCCATGTGAATATGGATCAATTCCGTTTAGGGATCGATGGCATCAGTATGGCGACACCACTCGATACCCTAAAAACCGATTTATCCATGGGATTAACTAGCACTGAAAGTATGAGCAAGGCCATTTTTGATGGCAGCACAGGCGTGGGTTGGTTCTGGGTAAATTTAGCCTATCTCGCCGGCGGCCTCGTATTGCTTAAACTTAAGGCCATCCGCTGGCATATCAGCACGGGCGTATTGTTAGGGCTGTTTGTGGCATCGAGTGTTGGCTTTTTGCTGTCCCCAGACACTCAAGCTAATCCCCTATTCCACCTGTTTTCCGGTGCGACCATGTTAGCGGCATTCTTTATTGCAACCGATCCCGTTACCGCGGCAACCAGTCCTCGTGGACGCCTTATTTTCGGTGCCTTGATTGGGGTATTGGTCTATATCATCCGCATCAAGGGCGGTTACCCTGACGCCTTCGCCTTCGCCGTGCTGCTCGCGAACCTGTGCGCCCCCTTTATCGACTACTATGTGCGTCCTCGTACCTATGGTCACTCTGTAGGTTAAGGGTCATTCTGCGGGCAAGAGAAACAAGCTTAAGGAAAGAATATTGAACAATCCGATGATTAAAAATGGTTTTTTATTGGCACTGTTTGCCTTGATCTGCACTGGCCTCGTCGCCGTTGTCAATCAACAAACCTTTGATCAAATAAAACAGCAAGAGCAACAGGAATTGATGCGGGTGTTGCACCAATTGATCCCCGATGCGATACACGATAATGAACTGACGACGCAGTGCACTCTGCTACAGGATAAAGAGGCCCTAGGCACCGACGAGCCTATGCCAGCCTATATCGCCACCCACAGCGGCAAACCCGTTGCTATCGCCATGGAAGCCATAGCACCGGATGGCTATAACGGCAATATCAAGCTGATTGTGGGTATTAATGCTCAAGGTGAAGTATTAGGCGTACGCACACTTGCCCACCAAGAAACCCCAGGACTGGGTGATAAGATCGAGTTACGTAAATCCGATTGGGTCACCAAATTTGTGGGAAAAGTGCTTAAGTCTGAAGATGATAAACAATGGCAAGTGCAAAAAGACGGTGGCGATTTTGATCAATTTACCGGCGCCACTATTACCCCACGCGCCTATGTCAAAGCGGTCAAGCGTGCGCTATGGTATTTTAACCAAAATCAAACGCAGATTTTCAGCCAACCACTGAATTGTGAGGCCAACCATGAGTAATTATCGTGATATTGCTTGGCAAGGACTGTGGAAGAATAACCCTGGCCTAGTGCAGCTATTAGGTTTATGTCCGTTACTGGCCGTCACAGCCACACTCACCAACGCCCTTGGACTCGGGGTAGCCACTATGCTAGTGCTGGTTGGCTCGAATATTTTAGTCTCACTGGTGCGCGATTATGTGCCCAAGGAAATTCGTATCCCAGTATTTGTGATGATCATTGCCGCCCTAGTGACCACAGTGCAACTGCTGATCAATGCCTATGCCTATGGCCTGTACTTATCCCTAGGGATCTTTTTGCCTTTGATTGTGACAAACTGCATTATCATTGGCCGTGCCGAGGCGTTTGCTTCACGCAATAACGCCTTTAGCGCCGCCTTCGATGGCCTGATGATGGGGCTGGGTTTCACCTTAGTATTGGCGGTACTGGGTGCAACGCGGGAAATATTAGGCCAAGGCACACTGTTTGATGGCGCCGATCAACTGCTTGGCCCTTGGGCTAAGTCTTTAACCATGCACGTATGGCAAGTGGATACCCCCTTCTTACTCGCTATGTTGCCGCCGGGTGCCTTTATCGTGATGGGCCTGCTTATCGCCCTTAAAAATGTGATCGATAAAAAGCTCAAAGAGCGTCAGCCTGAGGCGGCGGTGCAGCCGAGTGTGACACGGGCGCGGATCACTAAGGTCGGTTAACAGGTGGATAAATGGGCGCTAAATACCCTAGCGCCCATTGCACAATAAAAAGTGGGATTAAACCGCAAAATGACGGCCCACACAGCGCAGGAATCCCATGAATCAAGAAAAACGCATCCAAATCCTCACTCGCCTTCGTGAAAACAATCCCAAACCCGAAACCGAGCTGAATTTCTCTAGCCCCTTTGAATTATTAGTGGCTGTGACGTTGTCGGCGCAGGCGACCGATGTGAGCGTGAATAAGGCGACGGATAAATTGTTTCCGGTGGCCAATACGGCCCACAGCATTCATGCCTTAGGCGTTGAAGGATTAAAGGAATATATCAAGACCATTGGCCTTTATAACAATAAGGCCGTCAATGTGATCAAAGCCTGCGAGATCTTAATAGAAAAATACAACGGTGAAGTCCCAGAGGATAGAGAAGCCCTCGAATCCCTTCCCGGTGTGGGCCGTAAAACCGCCAATGTGGTACTTAATACCGCCTTTGGTTGGCCGACCATCGCCGTGGATACCCATATTTTTCGCCTCGCCAATCGCACTAAGTTTGCCCCCGGCAAAAATGTGGTCGAAGTGGAAGAACGTATGTTAAAGGTCGTTCCCTCAGAGTTTAAGGTCGATGTGCACCACTGGTTTATTCTGCATGGCCGCTATACCTGTCTTGCCCGCAAACCGCGCTGCGGCAGCTGCATTATTGAAGATTTATGCGAGTTTAAAGAGAAGGTCTATCCAGAAGAGTAAGGGAGCAACGAGGCTTTCATTAACGGCGTTTTGTTAAAGACATTTGGTTAAGGGCTTTCATGCTGGATATCGCTAAAAGCCCTTTTGTTATTCAATATTACTGTGTTGAAGAGCCATTTTGCTGAGCGGCTTTGTGCTGCAATAGCTCAAGCAATTCCTCGTATTTGGGTCCTTGGCCAAACTGTGGCAACGCTACTGCAAAGACCACCAGCGCAAAAGCGATATAAATGGCATACGGGTGACTCCAAATGCCTGCAAGCAACGAGAGCGTGCCTAAGATAAGCAAAATAATCACGCCCACACGCACCCGCTGTGCCCATTGTACTTTTTGTTTCGCGGCGGCAATTAACGACAGTTCTGCTTTAGTAAATTCCATCCCAATTCCTTTTTAAGATTATCCATGGTGAATAAGAGCTATCCTGCATTATTAGTGATGTACATTCTACCGATTCTTAACCCATTTAATACGGCCATTTTTAATCACGCGGCCGCTATCTATTGCAATAAATCACTGACAGTAGGTAGCTCTTTATGCGCATGAAGCATAAAAATAACCCTCAGGTACGGTCAGCACCTGAGGGTTATATTGTCACTACGATAAGACTTTATTGGACTAATACAGCCTCGTGGACGGGCCACTGGCTCACTAACCATTCACCCTGCCAATTTTGAATAGACACCCATAGGCTGTCCGTTGCCGCTAACTTAGCGGCCGTGATTGCATGCACATGCTGACCATGTTTACTGCCATGTAAAACCCCATTTTCGCCTTTTTGCAGGGCTTCTAATGGCAAGGCCTCGGGGCCGATATTGGCATAAGCTTGACGAATATGGGCCACATTCCCTTCTTCAAAGATAAACATAAAATCTTTAACGTAATCATCATGGTGTTTATAGGGCGCCTTTAAATCTAAGGGCATAGGCGCGATTTTAAACTCACCGAGTTGCTGGCTCGGCCAGGCTGGCGGAAAGCTTGGGTTTAGCGATTGATAGAGAAACACTAAGGGTAAAATCAAAATCAAACCGCTGAGTTTATATTTATGCTTTAACCAAAATACCGATGATGCCATTAGCGAGCCTCCCCTAACATATCTGCGGCCAAGTCTTTAGTTTCGGCCTGTTTAAAGGCGCGGACATGGCGTAATCCCCACATCATAAAACCGGTAATCGACATGCCAGAAAGCACTAGCCCAAAGAAAAACCAAATAAATTTAGTCCAAATGCCACCTAAGGTACCGTAATGCAGTGGATCGGCAATGTGCGCTAAGGTTTGCATACCCGTCATTGTTGCTGGCGATGAGGCGCTGGCAATTTCACCCGTCCATGGATTGATGCTGAGATTATAGGAATATTGATCATAAAAAATATGATCGCCACTGCCACTCAAGTGATACATATCTCGATTATGTTCAGGCAACATCACATAGCTGGGTTGAAAATCGGGGAAGCGTGTCTTCGCAAGCTGAAGTGCATCGGCAAAGTTCATTTTTAGTTCTGGCTGTTGTATATCACCTTCCCTCTGTAGCGGAAGCTGCTCCTGTGCAATCAAGGGGGCATGGGGTTCTATATCAATATCGGCATGCCAAAAAATCGCTTGGACTAAGTACCATAATCCCGTCGCGCTCATAATGGCAATAAACCAGATGGACCACACACCCGACAACTTATGCAAATCGGCGAGTAGGGTCTTTTTCCCCTGCGTGAGTCGCAGTTTGGGTGCAAAAAAACTGCCCCAGAAGCGTTTGTAAACCACTAACCCCGTCACGAGTGAAGCCAACATAAACAGCGACATGGCGCTCACTAGGTAATAACCTAGGCTATAGCCCCCCTGCCAAGGGAATAATAACCAACCGTGCAGGGAACGCATAAAGCCAATAAAAGTGAGGCCTTCATTGATTTGCTGGATCTCCCCCGTGTATTGATTCACATAGGCGATAGCGTAAGGTTTATCGACATCGGTAAAAGTAATCGCATTGACCAAGTAAGGCTCAAAGGTCATCGCCCCCATCACCTGTGCATTGGGATATGCCTTTTTCACCACCAGCATTAATTCATCAACGGGCTTTGCGGGTAGCTCGTCAGGATTAAGCGCGCGGGCGGCTGGATTGGTGAGCCAGGTCAACTCATGGCTTACTACGGCAACAGTGCCCGTTAAGCAGATAAAACAGAATAGTAACCAGATAGGCAGTGATACCCAACCGTGCAACATAAACCAAAATCGATTGCTCACCTTTGCCATCTGTGATTTTCCCAACGCTTTTATAATCCAGCGAGTGTAAATGTAATGCGAATTGTTATCAATACGCCACATTGAGAATTGTTTTCAATTACAATCCAGTTCACAAAAACAATGATGGGAAACGATGAACATATAACGCCTTTAGCAACAACAGCATATCTATTACAATAGGGCACCACGCACAGCTATAGTGCCCACTCTGTATGCCCAAGGTGCTGCCTAAGCAATAGTATATTTGATAATTTATGCCAAAAATCGAACAGCATCAGTCGCATACACATATGCTCAACCACTTATCTAAGCCACAACCTAGGATAGATCTGGCTGAACTCACGGCACAAATTCACTTTGAGCAAGTCACTATCATAGGTAATGCGTCCGGTGTCTGGCAGCCCGCCGCTGCTGGAGCCACATTTGTCTTCAATGGAACTCAATATCAGCAAGCACAGGCTAACTTAACTCAAACACAGTTTAACGCTTCGCAACTGATCAATATTGCCAATGGTGGTTTTGCTGACTCCCAGTATGCCTTCGTGGTACATGGACATGAACGGGGCCCTTTACTCGCGCGAGCCTTAACCCAAATCGCAACGGAACTTACCCCAACGCTGGGTTGCTGGCCTTCATCTGGGCTCACCACGATTGCCTTGATGGTACAACTCGCCAACACAGTGACAGTACAGCGTATGTCCTTACTCCCGAGCCTTCAACGGGCGGAAGAGCTGACCGCGGCTCACCATCTCCCCTGCATGGTGCATAACTGGTTAGGGGAAAGAAGACTGGCAAAAGCCCTGTTTTCGCATCGATTAGTCTGGGATGAATTTCCCCTATTACCTGTAGATCTTCAGGCATCCAACACCGTAGGCAATGATAATCCCTTTCTCTTATTGGATGTTCTACGGCAAAAACCTGTGGACGCGAAACCCAGTCTCCAAGCCAGACATGAGCAACTGAACTCTCTAGTGGCCCTATCACAAACGTCCACCCGCACTTGGCAGTATTATGCTCAACAGGTCAACTTAACAGACTATGAATCCTTATTTTTTAATCACATGCCGGAGACTAAACCAAGCTATTGGTTTCTAATGGATTATGAGGCTTCACAGTATTTAGATATCATTCGGCATCAATTAGCTTACTGTCAGCAAGTCGCAGGCTCGCAGTCATTTCCCTAGCGCTATCCCCAAGGGTTCAAAGTAATTGATCAAGGCTGAAAAAATCGTCTTCCGATGATGTTCGTCTGGGTAGGCCCCCTCCCTTGCCAAGGCTGAAATACGCGTACCAGAGACAAGGTAGGGATTGGCAATATCCTGATAGGACTCAATACAAGCCTCAAAGGCTCTGGCCATCATTTCGGTTGGCCGTGAAAAATACTGGGTAGCATAACGTTTATCTAACGCAATCGCTTGGCGAACATAATCACTTGGTTCGGCACTCTCCGGACTCAGCAGTGTTACCCTAAAAATCTCAGATAACCGCTGATTCAGTGGATGTTCAACCATCGACGTATCGCTAAGCCAAAGATCACTGGCGCATTGAAACCCCTTAGCTTGGGGCAAAAACGCTTTATCGGCGACATAATGATCAAACGCATGCCAAAACTCATGGGCTAAGGCGCCTGCTCCCGCATTTTTCGCTAACGCTAACTCCCGCGAAGCTGGCGCATAATGGGCCTGAACGCCCTTTTGTCCCCCATGACCAAAGGCGAGGCTTAAGCTCTGCCTCAACCCTAAGGTCAGAGGCGGTAAATTGAGGATAAAAGCGAGATCGGCAAGGGAATCAAACACTAAATTAGCTGCAATACGGGACTCTTCCCGCGTCACCCAGCGACCCACGCGCACATGACTAAAACCAAATGTTTGTTTGATATCGAGAAATGTCACTTGCTCACCGAAGCGATAATCGGGCCCCTGGCGAATATATTGCTGGTGGATTAACACTGTATCCCTTCAATTAAGAGGCGAAGCGCAATGGAAGTTAGCCGAGTATATTAAGCGAAAAGTGTGTTGAACAAAACGTAATCCATACTGCTATGGTCAACACTTAGGGCGACGCCTAGGGGGTACTCATTCAATATCTTCCCAGCTCACCAGCCGATTTCGTCCAGTATTTTTGGCGTTGTACAGTGCTTTATCCGCCTCAGCCACCAGCTTTTCCGCATCCGAGCGACACAGGCTTTCTCGATCCATTGGGGGATTTTGACTCTCAGTAGCCCCGTTGAGCCTAGGCTCAGAGCCTTCTTGTAATGGCATAGGCATTAACGTGCTTAACCCTGCCGAAAATTGATAATGACAATCCGGCGCGATATGGGACAAATCCGCCTCAGCCAGTTTTTGCATTAGACGTTCGATAAGCACTTTTGCCTCGGCAACCCTAATATCGGGCAACAGGATCGCAAACTCTTCGCCCCCTAAACGGCCAAAAATATCATAGGGACGAAGATGTGCAGCAACCAATGCTGTAAAGTGCTGTAACACCCTATCGCCCACTAGATGACCATAGTGATCGTTGACCCGTTTGAAATAATCTATATCCAGCATCGCAAGGCAAAGAGGCTGTTTTAATTGCGCCAATCGTTTGATTTCATGCTCTAATTGCTGAAAAAAATGCCGTCGATTGGCAATACCCGTCAATTCGTCGGTCAGCGCTAACCGCTTCAACTCTGTTTGTGCGTCCCTTAAGGCAAATTCAACCTGTTTAAGTTGGGTGATGTCGACGCAGACAATCGTCATATCTCCATTGTGATACACCTGCTCCGACAGCTGTAACCAACGTCCATCGACCAGATCGACTTCAAAGCGCCTAAAATTCACTTGCCGTTGATGTGTATGAATATACTCAAGCCATTCTTCAACCGTATCGCGTTCAATATTCGGCCCTTGTTTACGGATAAAGGCCAACCGCATCATATCGTCAAAATGACGTCCAACCATATCTTGATCATGAAAGCCAAACATATTAGCAAAGGTATTGTTATAAAAGATAAAATGATTATTTTTATCCAATACAGCAAGGCCATTTTGGCTCAAGCGTAGCGCGTCGGTTAAAAATGGATAAATCGATTCAAGGGATTCTTTTTTCATTCGCATACCGAGTAAAACACCTGCGCCCAACATTCATATAGGTTAGCAGTGTTCACCGTAAAATACCGAGACCGTCCCCTCAATAGCAGCAAACGCTCATATTATTGCTCTACACTGTTGGCAAACTGAGTAGTTATTCATAAATATGCAAAAATAAAACTATAACCCCCGTATAATTTCTAACTGAAATTCATCTGTGTGAATAGTCATTCACATACCATAGTTTGGCTTGATGGATAGTCGAAATGGCACGTCTAAGTGGAATATCCTGCGAGGTCGCATGCTTAGGATCCGCTATTTAGGCGTTTGTCTGCTCGCATCTTACGTGGTTAATCGGTATACTCCGCGGCCTTATTCGCTTAGCTTTGCGCTTAGTCATACTGTTGTTGTCTTAAGCCCGTATATTGCTTGCAGCCTTTACCTTTTTACCCAACCTAGGAACGCTCCTTTTGATCTCTACCGCAAATATCACAATGCAATTCGGCCCCGAGCCCTTGTTTGAAAACATCTCGGCAAAATTTGGCAACGGCAATCGCTACGGTTTGATCGGCGCCAATGGCTGCGGCAAATCCACCTTTATGAAAATCCTAAGCGGCACACTCGCCCCCACATCTGGCAATGTGTCCATCACCCCGGGATTAAAGGTCGGAACCTTAAGCCAAGATCAATTTGCCTTTGAGCAATACTCAGTGATCGATGCGGTGATCATGGGCGATGTTCAGCTGTGGAAAGTCAAACAAGAGCGCGATGCTATTTACGCCAAAGCCGATATGTCCGAAGAAGATGGCATGCGAGTTGGTGAGCTTGAAAGTGAATTTGCCGAGATGGACGGCTACAGCGCCGAAAGCCGCGCAGGTGAAATCCTTATCGAAGCGGGCATTGAAGAATCCTTCCATTATGGCCCTATGTCCCAGGTGGCGCCGGGCTGGAAACTGCGGGTGTTATTAGCCCAAGCCCTGTTTGCTAACCCTGATATTTTGTTACTCGACGAGCCGACCAACAACTTGGACATCCACACCATCAGTTGGCTCGAAACCGAGTTAAACAAACGCAAATGCACCATGATCATCATCTCCCACGATCGGCATTTTCTCAATGCCGTCTGTACCCATATGGCGGATATTGATTACGGCGAGCTGCGCATTTACCCTGGCAACTACGAATACTTTTTAGCCCAATCCTCCCTGCTGCGTGAACAGCTATTGGCGGGTAACGCTAAAAAGAGTGCCGAGATTGAAGAGTTGCAGGACTTCGTTAACCGTTTTGGTGCTAATGCCTCTAAGGCCAAGCAAGCCAGTTCACGGGCCAAACGCATGGATAAAATTAAGCTAGATGAAGTGAAATCATCGAGCCGAATCACACCCTCCATTCGTTTTGCCGCAGGCAAAAAAATGCATCGCCAAGCCTTGATCCTTGAAAATCTTGGCCACGGTTTTGACGGTGATCTGCTCTTCCAAGGCGGCGATTTAATTCTCGAAGCGGGTGCTAAACTGGCGATTATCGGTGAAAACGGCGTAGGTAAAACCACCCTACTGCGCTGCTTAGTGAATGAACTTATCCATAACCAAGGCGTGATTAAGTGGTCCGAAAATGCCTCTATCGGTTATTGCCCACAGGACAGCACCTCAGATTTTGATAACGATCTCACTATCATGGAATGGATGGACCAATGGCGCCAACCTAAGCATAACGACCTGATGGTACGAGCCATGCTCGGCCGCCTGCTGTTTACCGAAGATGACGCCAACAAAAAAGCCCGTAATTGTTCTGGCGGAGAGAAAAACCGCTTAATCTTCGGTAAGTTAATGATGCAAGACATTAACGTCATCATTATGGACGAACCTACCAACCATATGGATATGGAAGCCATTGAAGCGTTAAACAATGCGCTTAAAGACTTTGAAGGCACCTTAATATTCGTCAGCCACGACCGCGAGTTTGTCTCATCATTGGCAACGCGGATCATTGATATTAAAGAGAGAAAGCTGGTTAACTTCCAAGGCACCTTCGATGAATACCTTGCAAGTCAAGCCCAAGCGCAGGCCGAGCTCGATGCGAAAAAAGGTAGCGGTAGATAATAATCACATGCTAAACATCTAGGGCACGATTCAATTATCGTCTTGAGTCCGAACCCCCATCAACATAAGAGCCGTCATTAGTCATAATGGCGGCTTTTTAGTGTGGCCAATTATGGATCTTTAAGATCGGTATTTTAGAGGGCGGCGGCGAGTTGTTGTCGATATATTAATCGGCTAACGGCTATTTATTCATGGGCTAGAGTGCTATAATTCATGCACTTATTTGAGGTGGTCCCATGACAACAAAAACAAATACAGCAAAAGTGAGTAAGAGTCGTATCTATCGTGCGGTAGCCAGTTCAACCGCAATTGAGACGGGTAAATCCACGGCCGAGATCGAAGCGAAATTGAAGGCGTCCAAAAGTCGTTTTAGCCATTTGACGTTGGCTTAAAAATCTTTCTTATCCCGTTTTTCAATCAGTACATCCTCAACTAAACGACCAATATACTGATAATCCCCAGCCAACCCCGCTTGAATTGATTTAAAATAGAAATCCTTATGCTGCTCCCATAGTTGATAGTCTAGAGGACCAAACCCAGCCTTAACGGCCATGACATCGAGTAATAAACGTGATAAACGGCCGTTTCCTTCTCTGAAAGGATGGATGAGGATAAATTCAACATGACTTTCAGCTAAATAACCTACAATCTCTTGTCGCGAAAACAAATTTAACCTTTTGAAATTAGATAAATATTTTGATTCAAACTGAAGAAGTAATTTAGGAATTTGAGCCGCTGCCGCAAATTCGAAACCACCTTTCCCCATATTCACGGTACGTAGCTCACCAGCCCAATAATACACATTGCCCAGCCATTTACGATGCCATTCAATAATCCTCGCAACCGAAAGAGATTCACTTTCAACAGCATCAGATTGAAATACAAATTCATAGAGTTTTAGTAATAACTGAGTCTCTACTTCAGCCATCTCTTCATGGTTAGTTAACTTCAGTTTGTTAAGTAAAACGGTATTATTCGCCCCCGGCTCAAATTCATCTTCCGTGCTACCTATATGATATTTTGACATGGTTTTCAGTCCGTTAACCCCGATCCTATTAATTAGTTAGGGATCTCTGGCTCAACCAGTCGCGCCAGCTGCTCGAGTGATTCCTGCCAACCTAAGTAACACATCTCCTCTGGGATCACAGAGGGGATGCCTTCCTGCACAATATTGAGACTCGTGCCACAACTCACGGTTTTTAGGTCGATAGCAACGAGCATTTCGCCGGGAAGATGATGATCATCGAACTGATCCGTTTGGCGGATACGCTCACCGGGGACAAGCTCAGTAAATGTTACTCGAAAGGAGTGACTGCCCCCATTACTAAAGTTTGTAAATGACATTCGATAGCCACCGCCAACCTTAGCATCGAACTCGTGTATCGTTCCCACAAATCCATAGGGTGGCAACCAGCGCTCAAGCGCACTTTTATCCGTAAAAGCACGATACACTCGTGCAGCAGGAGCGCGTAGAACGCGATGTAATCGAACCGTCCCTGTTTTGTCAGCCATAATACTCTCTCCATCTATAAAAGAATTTACAGTGTATTAGGTTAGGATATACAACAAGTTTTACCTAGGTAGACTATTCGATAATATTCAATAGGGTAGGAAATGCATTGATTAGCCCATCTTTGGACCAAAAAGCAAGCCACCACTTTAGCTACCGTGACCTTATCGAATGTGGGACAACAGCTAAGCGACACTTGCTATTTATTGAACCTAAGCAAGTAGAATCATGGGTATCGCTAAGTTTATTGGCAACGAACATCCTCGATCCGATAGTTGAAAAATTCGGGCCTGTTACCCTTACTTATGGGTTTTGTTCACCAGAGCTAGCACGACAAATAACAAAAAATCGCTTTCCACATATCGCACCGAATCTTGACCAACATTGGTACTATTCTTTGACGGCCAAAGTGACAAAAACCAGACTTATGATTGGATTGAGTCAGCAGTCAATGGTGATGTTTTACCAATTAGCTGCTTAATTATCGAGTGTCACACTTCGGAGTTGAATTCGGGCTCAACGCCACACTTTCCAATCATGATTCAATTGCTTGATGCCACCTGGATAACGTGTAAATAGTTCATCAATCGTTTTAGCTTGGCAGCGTTGCTTACTCAATTGCTGCAAAAGTTGCTTTAAGGTCACTCGACCTTGGCGAGTGCTAAAGAGGAAAGCCATAAAACTGTGAGCATGCTGGTATAACGCAGCTTGTTTTTGCCCCTGCCAATCATGGTCTGAAGCCGTTAATAGTTCACTCAATCCCATTGATAAAGGAATAGATTCGTTAACGACACGGTATGCGCGACTTCGGCTGGCATTGTTTTGAATGATGGCATCATAGCGATTATTTGTATCAATCGTTTCTAGAAAAGCGGGCGATTCAAAATATTCAGCCATGCCTTCATTAAGCCAACGCGGTGTATGACCAAATTGACCCGCATTAATGACATGAACGCTTTCGTGAATTGCAGTACGAAACGCTTGAGCATCTTCTCTGTGCCACACTGCAGCCAAATTATGCTGACTTGAATAGAATCCTTGGCTCGCACCTACCGTGGATGCGTACTGTCTTTTAAGTTTATTGTACGCAGTTAAATTGCCTGCAAGCATCAAGTTAACCTTGATAGGCTGTAGAGTGCGCTTAGGCAAATATTGACGATAAATGTGATCGATTTGATTGATAGTGCTGGTCAATCGGTCCCTAAAAAATGGCGGAGGATTACTGATTAAGGAATCAATATGTAATTCGAAATTGTATTTAGGTTCAGTATATTGAGTTAACTCACTCTCAGCAGATGCATGATTTACATCAGAAAAATGAGTTATGCCATTATCATCAACCCAAGTATAAACACCACCCACTTTTTGTTGTGCAATGCGTCCTTCTTGCACAGTCAACAAATCACAACCTAGGTACTGATCTTCACCATGATATTCATCTACTTGCTGATTAATATTAGGCAGCTCATTAACCCGAGTCATTAATGGCATAGAACTCGCTGAACACCATTGCCAATTCTGTTTTATACAAAATTGCTGTAACGGCTGAGTTAGCCCAGCAAATACTTGGGAAAACTCAACACGAAACCAACGACCATGATAGTGATCAATCAGTAGCGCTAAAATCGCCATGATGAACAACATCAAAAAACTACGCTTGAATCGGCTATCCATCGCCCGTTTTCCTCAATCTCTAAATTGCTGTATTCGACAGGTCATTATCTATCGCATTAAAAGGCACAAAGGTCTTTTTATCGAGCCAGAGAGGCGAGCGATTTTGTCCTGCAAGCTGATAAGCCCAAGTTGTAATGGCTTCGGAGCGTTCACTCTCACAGACAAAATATCGGCTGAGCTCAGAATGTAACGTTTCACCATGCTGGATAATATTTTGCTCATACCAGTTATCTTTATGGTGCTGGGCGGCAAGATGATCGCTTTTATTGTTATTACAACTGCTATGAGCGAGAACAAAATTATGCCCTAAATCATTAGGATATCGTGCCCAAGGAATAAAGTGATCCACTTCGCCAGTTTCTTTTAATGACTTATGGCAATAGAAGCATTGGCCCTTTTGGATATCAAGCAGTACGGGTCGGGCGTGAGTGATCATCTGTCGGTCACTGCCAAATAGAAACTCACTTAAACTGCCTTTATTGCCTATAACGATCTGATTTGCTGGAAACTCGGCGATTTTTTGTACCCATTGAGTACGTGCTAATGACACCACTAAATCGTGAAATCGCCTGAAGCAAAATGCGATGCCCGAATTCAACTCGATGTAATTTTTCGTTTTATCATGGGGATAAAGGAAACATTCCTCATTACGTGACAAATTTTGTAAGCGCCATAAGGGGCCATCTTTAAACGTACCGCGTGTTTTACTCAATAAAGCAGGATACTTAATATGCGCTTTTAACTGGGATAAACTGTTAACGCCTTGATTGCGTAGTTCAATCAAACTGTTGATCAAGGCTGATTGCTTCCCACTATTTTGGAGCAGGACAAAATACCCATCATTGGCACCAAAAGGCAAAGAGTGTTGCCAGTAGAGTTCAATAAACTTCTCTACCAGCTCATCAATACTGATTAGGGTTTTCTGTTCAGGATTTGCATTGAGTATTAATGGCCGTTCGATGCAGACATCTGCGATCGCATGCAGTAAGGCAAATTTGTATGTTGCCACAAAATCGCCTTCAACCAACAGACGTTGTAAATAGCTAATAAATTCAACTTGTCTTCTCGCATCAATCGGCATTCAGTCGCTCCTGAATAATAACGCTTGCTTCAGGTGCATTTACATTTGGCATCGGTTTGGGTGTGAAAACTAGCGTCTGCCAATGCACTTGTGAGCGACCGAGTTTATCGGTTTCATCTTGGCTCAAATCTAAAAGTTGTAGCTGACAATCTGCAGCCAGTGCGAGTAGTTCATCGGCACTGACTGGGTGCATAACGCGCGCATCGGGGCTTGGACCATGGCGCAAACTGATGACTAAAAGTCCTGTTGAGTTGAGTAGGCGTGAGAGTGTTGCAAGTGCAAATGGGCGCTCTGAGGGAGATAAATGCATCCATACTGCACTGAGTAAGATCAGATCAAATTGTTCTGCTAGATCAAATACTTTTTTAAGCTGAGGTAAACTATCTTCAATCCAACGCACAGGCAGATCCCGAGTTAACACCTGCCCCATTTTCGCTAAAGCAACCGCAGGTTCGACTGCAATAATTTGAGTCACTTTACTTTGTGCTTTTTCGGCTAAATAATGCACATCTCGCCCAGAACCTGCTCCCACATCCAATATCGACAGTGTATTTTGGGCGAGTAGAGGCAAAAGATGATGCAACCAACTCGAATGCACTTCTTCAAAGGTTTTGGACAAATACTGTGCCGCGAGTATTTCGGCATGGTCATTATAAAACACTGTGCTCACTGACAACGATCCTTTTGCAACAAGTGATTGTTTTTACAGACGCTAACTTATCACAATCGTATTTGATAAAAAATACATGTCATCATTATCCTGCTGTTTTGCATAAAATATTTAGCATTATGCTGTTCGCGATCACGGTGCAGATTTCGGCTATTCAACCCAATATTCTTATCTATGCTTATGCAATCTCAGCATTTTCCCATCGTTTTTCTTTGCAGTGGTTTACACTCTATCAACATCAGCAGATGTAAGAATTAGATCCCTCTCATCTTAATACTGCCTAATGTGAGCGTTTGTGCCCGCTACTATTGGGCGATAGTACAAATTTTTGACATAGTATGGTGGCAATTACCTATGAGTCTTGAAGAGTCCCTAGAACAACTTAAACGACAGTTTTTGCATGCTCTGCCTGATAAAAAGAAACAAATCATATCCCTATGGATTTTATTGCGAAAAAACTGGCAGGCACAACTGCTGTCGGCGGTTTACCGTGAGGTGCATAATCTAAAGGGGTCCTGTGAGACATTTGGCTTAACGGAGACTAAACATATTGTCGATAAACTCGAACTTCAGCTCAAAAACTTACTTGATGCACCGGAGCCTAAACTCTCTGTGATTAAGGCGTTAGATAGTCAATTTCATCTGTTATTGCAGGGCAATATGCATAGCCAAGCCGTGGCGCCCGAGGTGGAGGCTCAAAAACAGCAGATGCCAGTTAAGGCAAGCAAATTACGCCATGAACACAGTATTGCCATCATTGAGGATGAGCAAAATGTGGGGGCGATGATCACTAAGCAATTGAGTGAATTTGGCTTTAACGTGCAGTATTTTTTAAATTTTTCGACCTTTCTTGATGCGTACAACACGGCTCCTTTTGATTTGATTTTATTGGATTTAATTCTGCCTGATTGCACTGAAGAAGACTTATTTAAAGCCGCAAAAGAATTTGAGCAAAACAATACTCGGGTGTTTGTACTCTCATCCCGCGGGGATTTTGATATGCGCCTTTTGGCCATACGGGCCAATGTGAGTGAATATTTTGTAAAGCCTGCTGAAACCACTTTGTTGGTTCGAAAAATTCATCAATCTTTAAAAATGTCCGAAAAGCAGCCGCTTAAGATCCTTTTAGTGGATGATCAGCAGTCGATGGTGGATTATTTTTCGAGTTTACTGCGCAGCCATGGCTTAATGGTCAAAGGCATGACCAGAGCCGAGCAAGTGATACCAACCCTCGAACAATTCGAACCAGATCTGTTTATTTTTGATTTATATATGCCCGAAGTGAATGGCTTAGAGCTGGCAAAAATGATCCGTCAATTGGATAAATACACCTCAAGCCCGATCTTAGTTTTAAGCTCAGACGACACTATGCAGAACAAAGTCAGCATTATACAAGCCGGTTCCGATGATTTAATTTCAAAGCAAACTGCACCGAGTTTATTTGTGAGCCAAGTGATATCCCGCGCCCAGCGAGGACACGATATTCGCAGTGCTGCCAGCCGTGATAGCCTAACTGGGCTGTTAAATCATACCCAAATTTTAGTGGCCGCCCACCGTTGTTTTAATCGTGCTAAGCGGACTAATGCTACCGTTTGCTTCGCTATGATCGATTTTGATCACTTCAAAATGGTTAATGATACCTATGGTCATTCCGCTGGCGATAAGGTGCTTTTGGCCTTTGCGCACTTGCTACAGCAGTCCCTGCGCCAAACCGATTTTATGGGCCGCTATGGTGGTGAGGAGTTTATGTTAGTGTTGCCCGATCTCCCCGCCCCTCAGGCTATCGCAAAACTCAATGCTATACGCGAAAGTATTAGCCATATCGTATTTGTGGAAGAAGGCGTTGAGTTTCAGGTGACTCTCAGCGGCGGTATTGCTTTTTCGACTGAATGTGATGAATTTCAAGCCTGTTTACGCTTGTCCGATAAAAATCTTTATGAGGCCAAACGCCTCGGTCGTAATCGATTGGTGGGTGGCGACAGCAAACCTAAAGTCTAAGATAAGATTAGAGTGTGGCGAGATAATTGAGCAGTTTATCCGCCATTTGTGGCAATTCTACAATGTGATCAATCGCTTCACGTTTTATCGCCTCCCGCGGCATACCAAACACCACACAGCTCTGTTCTCCCTGGGCGAAGGTAGTGCTACCCTGCTGATGCAACAGGGTCATACCATCGGCACCATCTTTTCCCATACCCGTTAAAATCACCGCCGTAACCTGAGAAGCGTCATTCTGGGCTAGCGAAGCCAACATCACATCTACCGAAGGTCGATGGCCACTCACTTTATCGCTTTGGTTGAGTCTCACCTTATAACTTCTCCCCACTTTTACCACTTCAAGGTGATAATCGCCGGGCGCAATATAGACGTAGCAAGGCAAGAGGCGCTCACCGTCTTCGGCCTGTTTTACATTGAGCCGGGTCAGCCTGTTGAGACGCTCGGCAAAACTCAGCGTAAATCCGGACGGCATATGTTGGGTGATAACGATTGGCGGCATGACTGCGGGTAAGTGTTGCAGTAGGTACAATATGGCCTCGGTTCCTCCGGTCGATGCGCCAATGGCAAGGAGATGCTGATCTACAACCGTTTTTGGCAGTATCGCCTTAACAGGTGAAGCGCTGTGAGTCGTTCTGGGCAGTTTTTGCGTTTTAATCAGCTTGGCCTGGGCCGCGGACTTAATTTTAGCTAGGATTAACTCTTGATAATCGTTAAAACCTTGGGGGGAATCGAGTTTGGGCTTAGGAATAAAATCGACCGCGCCTAAGGCTAAGGCATTAAAGGTCGCATCAGCGCCCTGCTCGGTTAACGATGAAATCATCACGACCGCGGTCGGTCTGGCCTTCATCAACCGGTCGAGAAAAGTGAGCCCATCGACCTTAGGCATTTCGATATCTAAGGTGATCACATCGGGCCTAAATTGATTCACCATGTCCTTTGCCATATAAGCATCGGCGGCCATTCCCACTAAGTGCAACTCGGGATCGGCTTCGATCATTTTGCCAAGCAAGCTGCGGATAAGCGCGGAGTCGTCAACCACTAATACGTTAATTGTCATCACTACTCACCAAATAGTTCAACATCACCACCACTGGGTAGGTTCCGGATCCGCAAACGGTACTCACTCTCCCTATCTAGGATTGTACTATTATGCAGTACTTTGATTTTTCTGACTTTTACTAAGCCAGTCGCGGGGAAGAAATACACCTTTCGGGGATAAATATCGAGCAAGTCGGCGGCAATCACGGGAATATTCTCCATGTTCAAATATTCGAGGACAAACTCAGCATTACGCTCACCAATATTATGCACCGTTATGCCCGTTAACATATTCCCTCCCCCAAACACTTTCGCCTCGAGTGACTGGCGCCGGGCGCCTAATTTAAGCAATTCATTGATCAGCAATTCCATGGCATAAACCCCATAGCGGGCGGTGTCCGTGAGAATGCCTGTGCCTGTGCCATTCTGGTTTGGTAATAGAAAATGATTCATACCCCCAATATGAAGCACGGGATCATAGAGGCAAACCGAAACGCAAGATCCTAACACTGTGACTATCATGGTATTTTCACGAGTGGCGTAATATTCTCCTGGCAATATTTTAACCGCATCACATGAGAAATGATGGTCAAAATACCGATTAGGCACTAGGACAGGATGTTCAATGTTAGGTTTTGACACTCATACTCCCTCTCGCCGGTTTATAGGTCGTTTGGCCTGCGGCGGTGATGATCTGTGGGAACATATTGAAGTTTTCGGAGTGTCCCGCAATATAGAGCCCATCATCGGCAAGTGATTGCATCATGTGCTTTAAAATGCATTCCTGAGTCGGCTTATCGAAGTAGATCATCACGTTTCGGCAAAAAATCACATCGATAGGGGTGTTGAGCGGCCAGAATGAATCGACTAAGTTAATTCGGGCAAAGCGCAACATGTGCCTTAATTCGGGTACAACCCGAACATTGCCAAGTTGTGCACCGCGGCCTCGCTGGAAAAACAACTTTTTACGCTCATCACTGACGGTATCGATACGCTCTATGGGGTAAATTCCCTTTTCGGCCTTTTGAAGCACGCCACTATCAATGTCCGAGGCAATGATATCGACTGGTGTGTTGAAGCGACCAAAGTGTTCCGCCACGACCATAGCAATGGAGTAAGGCTCCTCTCCTGTGCTGCTTGCGGCGCACCAAATCCTTTTAGTATTAGGATGTTCCACCAAAAAACGCCTCAGGATCTCAAAGTGATGGGGTTCCCTAAAAAAAGAGGTCTGATTGGTCGTCAGCGCATTGATAAACTCCTGATGCTCGCTTTGATACTGCCGCAAATATTCAAAATAGGCGGTAAAACCTGACAACTTGAGCGCCCTCAACCGCCTAACTAATCGGCTATAAACCATGGCATCCTTACTGTCCGCGAGCTTAATCCCCGCCAAACGATAGAGCGTGGTCCTTGCGGTTTGGTAGTGTTCGGGCGTAAACACAAATTCCTTCCCTAAGCGTTCATATTCACTCAATCAAAAATCTTCCCACTCATCTTGATCCGCTTGGCTAAGTTTAGATATTGGCATTTTAATTTTGCTGGGCATACGGGGCGCGGTCACTGTCGATTTAATCGCCAGCTTTTTCGATGCTGCTGGGGACCGTTTTACCTGGGACGTACTTTCCTCATCAACCTTAAAGCTGGCAACACTGTCGGCCAATTGCTGCGCCTGTGACTGCATACTCTCGGCTGCAGCGGCAGCTTCTTCGACTAATGCAGCATTTTGTTGCGTCATTTCATCCATTTGCACAACGGCTTTGCTTATCTCATCGATACCAACGGCCTGTTCATTCGATGCCGAAGCAATTTCAGTCATAATATCGTTGACTCGTTTAATGGCGACCACGATTTCCTTCATAGTGTCACCCGATTTGCCAACGAGATTATTACCGCTTTCAATTTTACTTACAGAATCAGAGATTAAGGCTTTAATATCCTTTGCAGCATTGGCAGAACGTTGCGCCAAGCTTCTCACCTCGGATGCGACAACCGCAAACCCGCGGCCTTGCTCACCCGCTCTCGCAGCCTCAACGGCAGCGTTTAACGCTAAGATATTGGTTTGGAATGCAATACCATCAATCACCCCAATGATATCGGCAATTTTGCGCGCCGATTCGTTGATTGAGGCCATCGTTTGCACGACCTGTTGAATTAGCTCTCCACCGTCAATGGCGACATCGGCGGCTTTTGAGGCTAACGCATTGGCTTGGCTGGCATTATCGGCGTTAAGTTTAACTGTGCCAGTGAGCTCTTCCATACTGGCGGAGGTTTGTTCTAGGCTTGAGGCCTGCTCTTCGGTTCGGCTCGACAGATCGGCGTTACCTTGGGCGATTTCCGAGGAGGCGGTATTAATAGTATCTGCCGCTTTTTGGATATCTCTTATCATGCAAGAGAGTTTTTCAGCCGTTTGATTTGAATAGTTTTTCAAATCGTTAAAGGTGCCTTCATAGTCGTTATAAATGCGCGTGGTCAAATCGCCATCCGCCAACGCCATCAACACCCGGGCAACATCCTGTAATCCACGGTCTGAGGTTTCAATCAGTGAATTTAGGCTATTGGCCAGCATAAGGAAGAAGCCTTGTTTACCCTGAGTCTCTGCCCGCTGCGAGAAGTCCCCCGCCGCCGCCGCGGTCACTATGCGGGCGATTTCCTGCTCGGTTTGTACTTCAACCGTGCGATCGAGCCATTCGACCACAGTGCCTAAGCGCTCGCCCGTCTTGGACACTATGGGGCTCGCCGTTAAGCGGAAATGACAACTGGCGACCTTGATGAGGGATTCATATTTGCGATCTAACTTTTCTAATAAATTCGCTTGGTGGGCTGGGTTACGGTGGAATATGTCCATTGAACTGCCAATAATTTTATCCACGGAAAAATGCGGCAGCGCCTGCCTAATTTCATTTTCCGATTGACGCAGCATCACCTCTACCGAACGGTTCATATAGATGATGATGCGGTTAGCATCGGCGATCATCACGTTAGTACTGGTATTGTTAAGTGCTTCTAAGGTGCGCTGGGTAACTTGCTCTGCGCTAATCGTTTCTGTCAGATCAATCCACTCGACCCCTGTGCCTAAGTGTTTATTTTCACGGGTAATGATGGGGGTTAGGATCAGCTTAAATATCCGCTTGCCTATGGTAATTTGCGCCGTGTGTGACTGGGTTAATCGTTCAAGCAGATTACGTTGGTGGGCAGGATTTTTTATGGAAAATATCGATATTGCTGCCAACCACCTTAGCGACCGAAAACTGTGGCAGTTCTTTACGAATATCCGCCTCGGCCTCGGATAACATAGTGATGACGGCTTTATTGGCATAGATGATATTGCGGTTGCTATCGGCAATCATAAAACTATTGCCGCTGTTATCTAACAATTGGAAATAACGTTGTAATTCATCTTCCTTTTGCTGGCGAGCCTCGTCATTGCCAAATAGATTAAAAATTCCCATAACAATTACTCCTGATCAGACAGATTATTTGCATCAACTAGACCTAGCTCATCACTGCTGATCAGAGCCTGTATATTTACTAAAATGACCATTTTTTCTTCCACCGTCGCCAATCCCTTGAGATAACGGCTATCAAATGCAGCGCCAAATTCTGGTGCGGGTAAAATTTCCTCGCTGGAAAGTTTAATGACATCTGACACGGCATCGACCACTATCCCCACAATGCGATCACAGACATTGAGCATAATGACTATGGTAAACTCATCATAAGTCACTGTACCTACGTTAAATTTCATTCGTAGATCCACAATAGGTACAATATCGCCTCTGAGGTTTAATACCCCTTTGATAAAACTAGGTGCGTTGGCAATCTTAGTCACAGCCTCATAACCACGGATTTCCTTTACCGACATGATATCGAGGGCATAATGTTCCTCACCCAAGACAAAACTTAAAAATTCGACTTCATCGTGGGCGTTATACTCACCCTTTGTTGCGATATTTGAACGACTCTCCATTACCACGTCCTCTGTTAATTTTTAATATGCAGTGCGAGTGATTCGACATCGAGGATTAGGGCCACGCTGCCATCGCCCATAATCGTCGCCCCCGATACACCAGGAATTCTGCGGTAATGTTTTTCAAGGCTCTTTATCACTACCTGCTGCTGCCCGACTAACGCATCGACACACAAACCAAAGCGTTTATTGTTGCTCTCGAGTAATACGACTATGCCCTGTTCTGGCGTATGGGCATGGGGCTCTATTTCCATCAGTTGGTAGAGATTCAGTAAAGGTAAATATTCTTCCCGCACCTTGATAAGCCGTTCTTTAGAAAGGAATTTAAGCTGTTCTATTTGGGGTTGAATCGATTCGATGATATGGACTAAGGGCAGAATATAGATTTGATGTCCCACAGAAACACTCATACCATCGACAATGGCTAGGGTCAGCGGTAGTTGAATTTCGAAGCTTGCCCCCTGACCCGCGACCGAGTCGATATCGATGCGACCTCCAAGGGCTTCGATATTTTTACGTACTACATCCATTCCCACCCCGCGGCCAGAGACATCGGTCACTTCCAGTGCGGTGGAAAATCCAGCGGCAAATATCAACTGCCATACTTGTTTATCGCTGGCATTATCGGCAACCTGTATGCCGTTTTCACGGGCCTTTTGGAGGATCCGTTCTCGATTGAGCCCCGCGCCATCGTCATGCACAGCGATCACTATGCTGCCGCCCCTTTGGCTCGCTTTTAGGGATAACTCACCGATTTCTGATTTACCTGCTGCGCGCCTTTTTTCAGGGTTTTCAATGCCATGATCTAAGCTGTTGCGCACTAAATGGGTCAAAGGGTCGACCAATTTCTCAATCATGCCCTTATCTATCTCAGTGTTTCCGCCCTCGATAACTAGATTGACATTCTTGCCCAGTTGCTCGGATAAGTCCCTGACCAATCGATGGAAACGGTTAAACACGAAGGAGACTGGCAACATGCGCACCGACATTACTGCCTCTTGCATCTCACGGGTGTTACGTTCCAATTCATTGAGTGCCGTTTTAAGCCTCTCACCTAACTCCCCGCCAAGTTCATTGCCAATAAGCGTTAACATGGACTGGGTGATCACCAGCTCACCCGCCAGATTGACTAAAGTATCAATTTTAGAGGTCTCGACCCTTAGGGTGGCATCCTGTGCTGGTATGGTTGATTTTTTGGTTGCAGATTTAGCCACAGGCTCTGAGTTGACTCTGGGCTGTCGAGATACTGCTTGAGTTAACTTATGTGACTCGTCCCGTTTGGAGGCGGTTTGAATAGCCGCGGCCTGGTGCTCATTAGGTTGCTGACCAAGCTTGTCAGCCTTAGCGCTAGAAACCAAATCGGGGTCTATTGTGCCTGTGGTAATGATGTCTTGATCTAACTGTGCAGAAGTTAACGTCTCAAAAAAGCCAAAACCTAATTCATCATCTAAGCCATCAGCTAAGTTATCTGACGCCGTTTCCCCCGTGGGAACTGCGATTGCAGGCGCTTTGGGGTCAATATCATCCGCACGGATCTCTGCTGCGGTATACGCCTCATCAAAAAAGCCAAAATGTTCACCTTCAGTCGTGAAGGCCAGTTCAGCATCATCCTCAAAAAAACCAAATCCGAGATCTTCATCATGGGCTGGGCTCGCCGATCGAGAATTTGCCCCTTCGGTTATGGGGGTTTCGACCTTCGGCGTTGCAACTGTCGTCTTATCTTTCGCCTTTGCATTAGTCTCAAAAGGTTCGCCATTTAGGGCGGCAATTAATTGATTTTTAGCAAATTCAACCTCTTGCCAGTCTATTGGCTCTTCTTCACGGTAAAGACTTAAGATATGTGAAAGGGTATCAACTGTACGCAGAAGTAAATCAATGATGGCCGATGAGAGTTCAAAGGTGCCCTTACGTGTTCTATCGAGCAGATTTTCCATCACATGGGTTACGCTGGTCAGCGCGGTAAAACCAAAAATACCACTGCCTCCTTTGATAGAGTGGGCAGCACGAAAAATCGTATTTAGCTCCTCGGGATCTGGGGTATTTAGGTCCAATGCCAGTAGCAATTGCTCCATATTTTCAAGATGTTCATGACTTTCCTCAAAAAAACCTGATGGAACTCGACCATATTGATGGACATAATATACCCCGGTGTAGTTATCCCAGCACTTTAGCTGTAATCGCTAATAACTTTTGAGGATCAAAGGGTTTTACCATCCATCCCGTTGCACCAGCCGCTTTACCTTGGGCCTTCATATCGTCCCCAGCTTCAGTCGTCAGCATTATGATAGGTGTGCGCATAAATGCTGACATCCCCCGCAGGGATTTGATCAAGGTTAATCCATCCATACGGGGCATATTTTGATCGGTTAAAATAAAATCAAACCTCTGTCCACCGCATAAATCCAAGGCTTCTCGGCCATCCTTTGCTAATACCACTTGGTAGTTTGCCGATTTCAATGTGGCTTCAACCATCTGCCTGATGGCTGTGGAGTCATCCACTATCAATATTTTCTTACTCATGCGCTATTCCATTATGACTTTAGTTATATTACCCGGTGATATTAGCTCGTAATCTTTACATAATGCTTTCACCAGTGAGAGGCCTCTACCTGATAATTCAGGGTAATCTGAACTTGCTTCTTGCTCCTTAAATCCTGTTCCACTATCGGCGACACAAATGTGCAATTCCTTTGTTGAACACCAAGTGATATTAACTTTGACCCAGTCCTCTGCGGTGAGACGTTCTGAGTTGCTTTCTCGAATACTATGGTATAACTCGAAACCGTCGGGATCATTTTTCAATCTCGAGTCTAATTTTAGTACACCATGGTCTAATGCGTTATTAAATAACTCAGCAACTACAGTAAATGCTTTTTGACAGAAATTAGTTGCAAATCCAAATGTGCTTAAAAATTGATTAAGTGTGCTTAGATAATCAGCCTTCAATAACATAGGACCAGAAATTTTAACATCCCAAGAAAATTCTCCATCTAGACTTGACTTAAGCAGGCTAAGATCTCGTCTATGGTGCCATGCATTAAGCATCTTAAAATCTAGGGTGCAGACGGTAATATCATCAGCAATATTCTGATCAGAAAAATATTGATTTAAGTTATCCTTTAAAAATTGAGTTAACTCACCTTCATGCTCTTTAAATAAAGATCTCAAGTGTGTTATTCCAAAAGGGGTGCCATATATGGTGTGCTGATCAATTAGTCCGTCACTAAATAAGCAGGCATAACCCTGTTCGGGAAAATCGATGGTAAAAATATCGGCAATAAACGTATATGGTGGCAGTATACCTAATGCCATATTAGTTGAATGAAACCTGTCATTACATTCTGCTTGCGGGGATGATGCATCATTGCAATGGCCCTGCATATATACCGGAGGCATACCCCCATTCCATATATAAAGCTTTTTTCGATGAAAATCGGCCTCCAATATAATACAAGCGATAAAACGATCTCCTGGATTTTCTCTATACACTTTTTCATTTAATTCGCTAAGCAAAGCTACCAATGAAAAATCCTTTGAAACCATAGCTCTAAATGTACTTGCAACACGCATTATTGGCATGGCGGCACTCAGCCCATGGCCCGTCGAGTCGGCTAGCATCAGAAACAAATTACCATTAGGTGAAATGCCATTTAAAATGATATCTCCACTAAAATTGGCACTGGCCTGGCAAAATGTACGAATAAAATCAAAGTTAACATTATCTATATTGACTAAATGCTCAAAGAGATGGCGAGCCATTTGCTCCTCCCTCGCCTTTTCATACAGCATTTCTTCTAGCTCAACCCTTTGTTGTTTTACTTTATCTTGTAATTGTACCCTGCTGAGCAAACATTCTGCTTTATACCAAAAGAGTTCGACATTGATCGGTTTAATGACAAAATCGAGCACGCCCATTTTAAAGCAATCCAAAATGGCTTGTGATTCTTTCTTTTCATTAATGACAATGACGGGTATTTCTTTTTCAGCCTTTTCCAAATGTGCTAATAACATGAGTGCAGTACCGTCAGTTTGCAGATAATTAGCCAAAATAAGATCGACTTCATTCTGTGAAAGCTCAAAAAAGGCTTCTTCAAGGTTATTACATACGATAACGTTATAACCTTTTCCATGAATAAAATTACTAATAGACTGGCTTGCGACAGGATCATCATCGACAACTAAAATAAAATGCTGCGTCGCTGGTCGCTCAAACATAACTAATACGACTCTATAATGTACAGCTTCTGCATATTAGCCACTTTTAATATTTCCTCTGCCTGACCGTGGGCACCTTTGATTGAAGTGGAAAGACCTAATTCGTGTGCTTTGCGATATAACAGCACCATCATACCTAAGGCAGAACTATCAAGGTATAACACTCTACTAAAATCCAAAATAACGTGGTTAACGTCTGTTGCTTTTAGGATCGCTTGATAATCACTCGTAAAAGCTCTGTGGTAGTAAAAATCGAAACGTTCTGGTAAGGCGATAATATGAATGTTTGACATAACAATATACCCAATTAAAAGAGCTCAACTTCGCCACTTGTCATTTCATTTCTAGAAACCGGATTATGTGTTTCTTTACGGTTCTGACTCATTTTTGTTGTGATTGCAGTCCCTTCAACACCAAATTCTTCACGTGATAATGTTGTGATCTGCAAGAGAGACGCTTTTAAATGGTGTAATGACTGATTGGTGTAACTTAGGCTTTGGGAGGTGATATCGCTAAATTGCAGCCCCCTAATGGTATCGGATATTGCCCGTTCCAATTCATGGGCTGACGAGTCTATGCGTTCAATCACTTTAGAATCCCTTTCTGCTTTGACGATAATCTGCCTCAGTGCTGTATCAATATCCTTTTTTGCATCAATGATATAAGTCATATCCTGTGCTGCAACTTTACTCACATGCTGTGTAAGCTGCTCTATCTGTTTTTGAATCGACTTGAGCTGTTTTTGGATACTTTCGCTAAATCCTGCACTGCGGTTAGAAAGTGCGCGAACCTCATCGGCAACCACCGCAAAACCGCGCCCTGCATCACCCGCACGGGCAGCTTCAATGGCCGCATTAAGGGCAAGTAAATTGGTTTGTGAGGAGATTTGATCTATATCCTGCAGGGCTTTCATCGCCTGGGGCATGGACTCATAAATGAGGTTGACTTTTTCTAACAATTCCATTGTCGATGCAGACATCTCAATGGTGGATTGGATAAAGCGCTCTAATGTCTGTGAAGTGTTATTGGCAAATTGCTTCATTTGCTCAGAATGGAATATTTCTGCATCGTCGGCACTCCTAACAAGATCGGAAATAAACCCCGTTTGTTCCGTCATCAATCGGCCTAATCCATCGAAGGAATCGCCCAACAAACTAACTGCATCCCCTTGAACAGCAAGAACATTGTTAATGTTAGTCTCACAGTCGACGAGTGTAGATATAGTCTCTTGATAGAGATTCACATGGGTTTGCCAATCGACACAGTGCTGTTGTTTATCGACTTTGTCATCGCAATGTTGATGAAGTGCTGCTTGTTTTTCTAAGTAAATCTGCCAAAACAACATGAGTGCAACGGCTATTATCGGGCTCATAACCCAGATTGTTATTGAACCAAACAGGTACCCTAGTCCTACGGCCAAGACTGCTACGGCGCCATCCTTGTATGTCATAGAGGCTTCACAATTATTGAACAGTGATTATAAAGTAGTTTCACATTCAAGGGTTTTCAAACAATTAGCGAAAAAAATTTTTATGTAGCTTCCTTTATTATTCAAAAATAAGCTGCTCAGGATAAATTTTAACTAGCTCGACAAAGGCAGCAAACCTAGCAAACTCATTTTAGTCATTTATTCACAAACTTGTCCTGCGGATACATAAACTTAACTGTGCAGCCATCAAACCCTAGGTTACACTGGCAAGGTCATTGATTGGGATGGGATCGCTTATGAGTCAACGTACGTTAAACTCCTTATTTAAACCGACTTCCGTTGCCATTATCGGCGCCTCAAACACCGAGAAACGCGCCGGAAATGTGTTGATGAAAAACCTGCTCTCCAGCGGTTTTTCGGGACCTATCATGCCTGTCACTCCTAAGTACCGCGCTGTGATGGGGGTGCTCGCCTATCCCAATATCGAAGCCTTACCCATTAAACCCGATTTGGCGGTTATCTGTACCCGCGCCAGCCGAGTCCCGACCATAGTTGAGACCCTAGCCCAATTTGGCTGTAAAGTCGCCATTATTATGGCCTCGGGTATGGCGCAGGAATTCAATGAAGAGGGTGTGAGTCTGCTCGACCTGACTATGCAAAACGCTAAGCGTTACGGCATGCGCATTCTGGGGCCGAACAGTTTGGGGATGTTGTTGCCACCACTGGGATTAAATGCCAGCTTAGCCCATGCCAGCGCCCTGTCCGGCAAAATTGCCTTTGTGTCCCAGTCTGCCGCCATTTGCACCACTGTATTAGACTGGGCCAATAACAAAGGCATTGGCTTTTCGTCTTTTATCTCCTTAGGTGACGCCACCGATATCAATTTCGATGAGCTGCTCGATTACCTTGGCCGCGACAGCCGTACGAGTGCCATTATGCTGTATATCGACTCTGTAAATGAAAAGCGCCATTTTCTCTCGGCGGCCCGCGCCGCTTCCCGTAATAAGCCCATCTTAGTGATCAAATCGGGTCGTAGCGCCGAAGGTGCCCGCGCCGCAAAATTACATACGGGTGGCGTTGGCGGTAATGATGCCGTGTATGAAGCCGCATTCCGCCGTGCGGGGATGCTGCGCGTTAACGATTTGATTGAACTCTTTGCCGCGGTGGAAAGTCTCGCCCATTCCAATCCCCTGCAAGGGGAACGGTTGGGTATTATCAGTAATGGCGGTGGCCCAGCAGTATTGGCCGTGGATGAACTGATCCTACGGGGTGGCAAACTGGCGGAATTATCCGAAAACACTATATCTCAATTGGACGCTGTGTTGCCCAATACCTGGTCTCGGCAAAATCCCGTCGATATCATAGGTGATGCCGATGCAACTCGTTATACCAAAGCACTTACAATTCTAATGGATTGCGATGAGCTGGATGCGATTCTCGTGCTGCATTCCCCCTCCGCATTAGGGGAAAGTGTGGAGATTGCCGACGCGCTGATAAAAGTGATCCATGCCCATCCCAAAAAGAATCGCCTCAATATTTTAACCAATTGGAGTGGTGAAGACTCTGCCTATCAGGCTAGAAAACGCTTTACTAAAGGCGGTATCTCCACTTACCGCACTCCCGAAGGGGCCGTTGGCGCCTTTATGCATATGGTGGAATATCGCCGCAATCAAAAATTACTGCAGGAAGTGCCGCAATCTATCCCAGACAATATTCCTACCGATAATCTCACCGCCCGTAAATTACTGCAGGCGGCGCAGGCTAAAGGTAAAACAGTGTTGGAAACCCATGAGGCCAGCCCCATTTTGCGGGCCTACGGCCTTAACACTATAGACACTTGGTTTGTCAAAGATGCCGATGAAGCGGTCGCTATTGCCAACGAAGCGGGTTATCCCTTAGCCCTTAAAGTTCAATCACCGAATATCTTACATAAATCCGATGTGCACGGGGTGATGCTCAATTTAACCTCGGCTGAAGATATCCGTCACGCGGCAAACGCTATTACCCAAAGGGTGCATCAGGCCAATCCCGAAGCGATTATCGAGGGCATGATAGTGCAGAAAATGGCCCTAACCGCAGGTGCACAGGAAATTCGCGTTGCCGTGATCAGTGACCCCGTGTTTGGACCGGCAATATGTTTAGGTGAAGGCGGATCTGAATGGGACCCCACTAATGATGCCGCCGTTGCCCTGCCGCCCCTAAATATGGCGCTGGCCCGTTATATGGTGATCCAGGCATTAAAGACCCACAAATTAAAGGATCGACATTTACCACTGGGCTTAGATATGAACGCCCTGTGCGTGATGCTAACGCAAATATCCCACATCATTATTGATTGCCCCGAAATTGCCACTTTGGATTTAAATCCAGTACTGGCCGCGGGCGAGAACATCACCCTACTCGATGTGAATATACGACTGCATGATGCCAACGCCGATAATTCATCACGTCTGGCGATCATGCCCTATCCGAAGGAATTGGAAGAAATCGCCGAGCTAAAAAATGGTCTTAAGGTAATGCTACGGCCCATCTTGCCCGAAGATGAACCTAAACATTTAGCGTTCGATAATTCACTCTCCGATGAAGACAGGTACAAACGTTATTTCGGGGTGCGCTCGAAAATGACCCATGAGGAAATGGCGGTATTAACCCAAATCGATTATGCCCGAGAGATGGCGTTTATCGCCACCGCTAAGGGGCCAGATGGAGATGACATCACACTAGGTGCGGTGCGTGCATCCATCGATCCCGACAATACCGAGGCCGAATTTGCCATGGCGGTGCGCGGTGATCACCAAGGGATAGGTTTAGGCAAGCTATTGCTTGAAAAACTCATCAAATATTATCAAACCAATGACACCCAAGTGCTAACAGGCTTTACCATGTTCGAGAATCGTAACATGGCCAGTCTGGCAAAGAGTTTAGGGTTTAAAGTGAGTTTCGATATGGAAGAACATTTAATCAAAATGCATATGGACTTAAAGGAAAATCCACCCAGTTAGGGGCTTAGCCGCTAACAACTAACACAGAGGGGAGTTAGCCTCTAACGCAGTTACGACCATCGGATTTGGCTTCATAGAGAGCCTTGTCGGCACGGCTAAATAAGGTTTCGGCATCGTCCCCCTCCTGTAATGACGCAAGACCGATGGAAACCGTTATCGCACCTAGAGATAATTTTTTATCTTTACCTATGGTTAAACGTCGTTCAGAGATCCGCTCCCTTAAGGTTTCAGCCACTTGCAGCGCATCGTGAAAATGAGTGTTAGGCAAAAGCACAACAAACTCCTCGCCACCATAGCGAGCCACAAAATCATCTCCCCGTACGCATTGTTTTAAGGCCAACGCCACATAGGCGAGTACCTTATCCCCAATTTGGTGGCCATAGGTATCATTGAAAATTTTAAACTTATCAATATCAATCAATAGTAAACTGCAACGGGTATGTTGTTCCTTGGCACAGTGAACATGGTCTTGGATAGCAAACTCATAGGCGCGGCGATTATGCAAAGAGGTCAATTGGTCCGTCATCGCGGCAAGACTTAAATTTTCCATCTCGGACTTGAGGCTCTGTACTTCTTGTCCCATCACATTAAGGCTCTGCTCCATATTTTGGTTATTGAGCAGTAAGCTTTGCATCTCATCCATCACACCATCGACTAACTGATTTAGGGTATGAAGATCTGGGCTTGACTGTAGTTTAATGCCAAATTCGGTCAAGGATCCCGAAAAGGCCGCGGTGCCTTGATTCAACTGTACGATTTTATTGAGCAGGGAGTTGATCAAAATCTGTGTTTCAATCTGAACGTTTTCAATGACTTCTGGAGACTTTTCTTGGATAAAATTCTTATAGAGGCTAGTGTTGACCTCCTTAGTAAACAACACATTATTGGCAATAAAGCCATCGATGGCGCGATTTAAGTCGAGATTCATCCCAGAAAAATATTCATACCAGACAGTATAATTTTCGGGAGTGACGGGGATATCGAGGGCAGACATTTGTGGCACAGCTAAACGCAGGATCTGCGCGGCAGCATCGAGTTCAGTATTCTCTGCAATAGATGACATAAATCACAAACCATATATTTGTTATGTTTTTGTATAAACTAAGTTAACTCAACTGCAGACATTTGGATATGGGGATAACCAAATATTATGATTAGGCGCAAAAACGACAAAGAGGATGTCACCATCCTCTTTGAAATACCGCCATTAAGCATTACAGGGGTCAAGCTCGACAACGGGCAAAAATATCCAACTCGCCTTGATAAACTTGTGTCTTCACATTCATTAACCCTAGCAGGCTATCAAACAGATTATCGTGGGAGAACCCACCCTTAGCGGCTTCCTTGGCCAAACAACTCATATTCAAATGGTTATCTTGGTTAAATCCATCCGACAACCAAGCGAGCATTGGAACACTCGTTTGCTCCTCCGGTGCGATGCTGTAAGGCGCACCGTGCAAGTACATGCCAGATTCGCCCAGAGACTCGCCATGATCGGACAGGTACAACATGGCAGTATCAAATTTATTTTCTTGATTTTTAAGTTTTTTCACTACTTCGCTAATAATATAGTCAGTATATAAAATTGTGTTATCGTAGGTGTTCATCAACTCTTCGGCGCTGCAATTTTGAATATCACTACGTTGACAGTCAGGGGTAAATTTACGATGCTGCGCGGGGTAGCGCAGGAAGTAAGTCGGCCCATGGCTACCGATAATATGCAGGACGATGGCAGTATCCTTACTCTCCGCCTTCGCTAAAGCCTCATCCAGTTTATTGAGCAGAACCTGATCAAAACAGTATTGCCCCGAACACTGCTCAGGATCACTATTCAAATCGATGGTGATATTCTCGACCTGATCGCACACACCTTTACAGCCCGAATCATTGTCGAACCATTGCACTTTAATACCTGCATGATTAAGCACATCTATCGCCGTATCCTGGGCGTAGGCGCGACGAGCATCATAATCTTCCCGTCCCATGCGGGAGAACATGCATGGCAGAGACACTGCGGTTGCTGTGCCACAGGAATGAGTGTCTTTAAACACGATTAACCCTTGGTCCTGCGTATAGATATTCGTTGGCTTGTGATACCCATAATATTGGTAGTTCATTGAGCGTGCCGTCTCTCCCACCACCAGCACCAGCAAATTAGGCTTACCGTTAGCATTGGTACTGACATTGTTGGCATCCAATCCAAGCTGTTGATATTCAATGGGTGTTTGCAAATAGTGCACATTAATGTATTTCGCCGCTGCGCCAATAAAATAGGTTGGCACTATATAACGTTTGATTTGGTCATTATTGCGGCCAAAAGCGGCGTAATCTTGAAAATAGAAGAAGGCAATGAGTCCAACCCCCAGAAGCATGGCCACCATAAACAAGATTTTATGGAGCAATTCCTTAAAAAAGGGTTTGTACTGGATATCGGCCTTATAAATAAGGTATGAGGGTAAGATCCCCGTTAGCAACATATTGGCAATCGATGCGAAATTCACATACATCAAAGCTTCGGCGCTATTGGTTTGAAAGGTGTTTTCTATCATGCCGTAATCGAATACGACATTGTATTGAAAAGCCGCGAAAGACACACTCGATGACAGCATAGTGAGTATGATAAAAAACGGTTTTATCAAGTACTTCACCGTAAACAGTGAGAATACAAAACTCAGTGCACAAGCTAGAAACAAGGGCATGGTCGCAATAAAAATTGGATCCACTTCCGGCTGTGTTTCAATACCTTTTTTAATGACTTCGAAGAGGGAAATATTAAAAATACACACGTAAAATAATGCAGTGATGAAAGTGAATCGATTCACCGACAGAGTTTTCAATCTCGCTAACACTGATAACGCTCTCTCAAATTAATAGTTAGCCGAAGCTAACTGATTTACCTTAAGGTAATCTTATGACTACATTTTTGTGCCATAGTACCAAGCTGCTCGCAATGGCTCAAATGGATTATGGCCGCAATTAACGGGTCAGCAACAAGCTAAAAAAACGGCCGAACCTCTGAAAATTCGACCGTTTTTTGCTCCCCAACCTATAGGGACTTGCTCGGTTGCACCATCAACGTGTAAACATTTTATGTCCGACAATGATTATCGTAACTGCTGTAATATGTAGGCAAGCGCCATTGAATTTAGTTCCGTTGCTTAATGATTATCTGCCGTCATCTGGCCATCTAGTGCATTTGCGTATTCGATTCATTCCTTTTTAAACTAAACCCAGCACAATTTCTGCCATTACATTACCTTAATAGTTAGTCAGTTCAACTATTCATCCAATAATAATGTAACAAAAGATAAGCAATTGTAATCACGAATGATTAATTGAGAATGAATGAAGGGATGCGATATGAGGTGCCATAAAAATGCGCCCACGGGGGGCGCAGACTGAGCGCTTGAGCATCGATTAAAATTCGTTATTCATGCGGGAAAGTAGATTGAGTAGCACTATGCGCTCCTCACTGTTCATTTTGGCGGTCAAATCCGTCGTGAGTTGTAAATGCAGCGCATCATGTTCGAGGAACAAAGCTCGGCCTTTTTCGGTGAGCTCCACTAATATCGAACGTCGATCGCTTTCATGGGGGCGACGAACAACCCACTGCGCTTCGACCATTTTATCAATTTGCACTGTCAGTGTGCCTGTGGTCACACCTATTTTATCGGCCAGTTCCTTCATCCGCATCGATCCGTGTACACCGAGGAGTTCTATCGTGTGTACCTGCGATAAACTAAAACCTTTATCACGGACAATGGCATGTTCCCAAGAGGACAGCTTTTCGTAAAACTCAATGATCACATGGTTCAACGCTTGATCGGTCGAATGAGCCGAAGTTAAATGCGGATCACTTACATGCAATTGTTCAACAGTCATTTGTCATCCTTAGTTTGTCATGCTTAGTTTGTCATTCTTAGTGACACACTCGCATTGGCGACAAGTATGCAGCTCTATGGTGATATGGGATAACTCAGGGAATTTAGCCAGCAACTGATTAAAATAACTGGCTTCTTTCGGTGAGTGAGACACGATTGACACCATAATAGCATGGTGATCGGCACTCACTCGCCAAATATGTAAGTCGGCCACTTGGTGGTCTGGCACGGCTTCGATGGTTTCTCTGACCTGACGTTGCAGGGAGGCTTTCACGCCACCATCCAAGAGAATTGGACTCGTTTGCTGGATGAGCCCCCAGGACCAACGGCTAATAATGATGGCACCCACTATGCCCATAACGGGGTCGAGCCAAGTCAATCCCATATACTTACCAAAGAGTAGTGCGGCAATCGCCAGCACAGAAGTTAAAGCATCGGCTAAGACATGGAAATAAGCGGCGCGGAGGTTGTGATCATGCCCGCCATGACTGTGGGCAGAGTGTTCATGCTCATGCTCATGCTCATGCTCATGCTCATGCTCATGCTCATGCTCATGCTCATGCTCATGCTCATGCTCATGCTCATGCTCATGCTCATGCTCTGCATTATGGGAAGAATCTTGCTGACAGCAATGGCGATGATCATGATCTTCGTGGTCTTCGTGGTCTTCGTGGTCTTCGTGGTCATCGTGGTCATGGTGGTCATGGTGGTCATGGTCATGCTGATGCCCATGATCATGGGTATGATGATCTTTGAGCAAAAACACACTGAGCACATTTACACTTAATCCAATGACCGCCACAAAAATCGCTTCGTTAAAATGAATTTGCTCCGGATTAATCAAGCGTATTCCCGATTCAATCAACATCACTAAGGCGACCAATCCCAAGGCTATCGCACTGGTGTAACCGCCGAGCACACTCACCTTGCCCGTACCAAAGGCAAATGCAGGGTCGTTAGCATGTTTACGGGCATAGGAATAAGCAAAGAGTGTGATCATAAAAGCGGCCGCATGTGTTCCCATATGCCAACCATCGGCAAGGAGTGCCATTGACCCATACAGGGTCCCAGCAACAATCTCGGCCACCATAGTGATCACTGTCAGATAAAGTACATAACGGGTATTTTTTTCACCCTCTGTATTTGGGTTCGAAAAAACATGGCCATGTTGCCACTGGGCAATCGAGTGCCCAAGACCTGAGTTATCTGTGGGTTCTTGTCTAGCGTGCTTTGATTTCATTATATTTCTCCCTACACGGCACAAAATTGGATACCTGATGGTAGACTCTCAACCGGATTATAGTTTGAAAATCAAAATATATGAATATCAAATTAGTTAAAAATCAAACTAATTTTTACTATCCAGTTTCCCCTTTCTACCCTCTCCTCTATAAGGGATGCTGCTGCCACTAAGATTAAGGGAATGGCAATGCCGCCCGAGGGGAAACGAGCCCAAAGCGCGATCTGCGGGGAAGATGGGGAGGATAAATAAGCAAAAAGCCGCTGCTGCGGCTTTTTGTTTGGGATAGTCAATTGAGGAGACTCATCTCCACAATGACAACGACGCCCTAGGTCAGACTTAGCCAAGGGGCGACAATAAAAATAGATTAAAAGATAGAGACAAAGAACGCACTGAAAAATAAAGCAATTACAAGTGTGGTACCTAACGCCATTTTAAGTTCGGTGTTCATCATTCACTCTCCTAGTTGGTATGATGACATTATTATCAACCTAGTGATAAAAGCCCATGTTTGTCTATGCATTTTGTGAGCGATAGCTAAATTATCACTCACGATTAGCCCCATTCATTCAAAAATTGTGATGTAAAACGCCTCTGTATTGCCTAGCACCATCGGAAGTGAAATGCCAAGGGTTTAAAAGGCGACTTCACAGCGGAATTTTCTGCCATCAGCAAATACATCTTTGATATACTCCTCACGCCATTCATTTATCGAGATAATTCCATGTCGCAACTGTTACACACTATGATCCGGGTCGGTAATTTAGAACGCAGCATCGCTTTTTACACCCAAGTGCTAGGCATGAAACTACTACGCACCTCAGAAAACCCCCAATATCAATATTCTTTAGCCTTTGTGGGCTATGGTGAGGAGTCGACGGGCCAAGCTGTCGTCGAGCTGACCTATAACTGGGGGACAGATAAATATGATTTAGGCACAGGTTTTGGTCATCTCGCTATTGGCGATGAAGACATTTACGCCCGTTGTGCAGCCATTGCGGCGGCTGGCGGCAAAGTCACACGCGCCCCAGGCCCAGTTGCGGGTGGCACCACGGAGATCGCCTTCGTTGAAGATCCCGATGGTTACAAGATTGAGTTTATTCAGATGAAATCGGCAACCCAAGGGCTAGGATAACTTACCGTTAGCTTTAGGACCTAGGTTCTAGGTTCTAGGTTCTAGGTTCTAGGTTCTAGGTTCTAGGTTCTTTAGCTATCTTAGTCATCTCTACTGGGCGAGCCAGACGCTTCCTATGCCAGTTTGGCAAGCGCCATAGCAGCAATAGGCTCAAGCCCAAAAGATACAGACTCGGCTCAATAATCTCTGATTTTACCGACCAATAAAAATGGATAGGCGCCAGAAGTGCAACAAGGTAAACCCCATTGTGCAGTGTTTGCCAACGGCGCCCCATCTTACGCATCAAAGCCTTAAATGACGTGACCGCTAAGGCTGTCACAATCAGGTAAGCCACGGCTCCCACTAATATGTAGGGACGTTTCACCACTTCACTCAACAGCAAATCCCATGCAAACAGCAGATCTAAACTGAAAAAAGCCGTTATATGCAAACTGGCATAGGCAAACACATATAAACCGACGAGGCGGCGAGTCTGCATTAAGAATCCCAGCTTAAACGCTTTTGCTACGGGTGAAATCAATAGCGTTGCCACTAAGGCATTGAGGGCGCCTATCCCCGTAAAGTGAATAATGTACTGTACGGGATCGCCACCGGCCCGCCCTGCCATAACACTGAATACGAGCAAGACGAGGGGCAATAGCCCCACGAAATGAAATACTGTTTTAAGCAAAATCAGCTGCTTAGCCGTCAACTTGAGCATAGGTTATTCCCATCAACATATCACTGGGTCAATAAAATTTACGTAAATCCATATCCCCATAGAGCGATGCGACAAACTCACCATAACCATTAAAGGGTTGGGTATCGATACGCTTTGCCGAAAATAACCCCCCTTCACCGATCCGACGTTCACTTGCCTGGGACCAGCGGGGATGATCGACCGCAGGGTTAACATTGGCATAAAAGCCATATTCATGGGGGGCTAATTGATTCCAACTCGTGGGCGGCTGTTTGTCCATCACCCGAATTCTCACTATGGACTTAATGCTCTTAAAACCGTATTTCCAAGGCACGACTAACCGTATTGGCGCACCATTTTGAGGGGGCAAGGTTTTGCCATATAAGCCCACCGACATCAACGTCAGATCGTTCATCGCCTCGGCCAGAGTTAAGCCCTCAACGTAGGGATAATGAATACCACCGCCCATTAAGCGGCTCTTTTGTCCCGGCATTTGCTCGGGATCGAAGGCGGTTTCAAAGGCAACATACTTACCTTTGTGGGTCACACCGACTTTCTTCAGTAATGCCGCCAGTGGAAATCCGACCCAAGGGATCACCATGGACCAGGCTTCGACACACCGTAAGCGATAGGTTCGCTCCTCTAGGGGAAACATTTTAGTGAGGTCATTAAAATCCAGCGTCATAGGCCGTTCAACTTCGCCTTCGATCCGCAATTGCCAAGGATCAACCTTAAATTTTTGGGCATTATCGGCGGGATCTTGCTTGCTCGTGCCGAACTCATAAAAATTATTATGGGTTGTGACTTTATCAAAGGGCGTTAACACTTCACTGGTGCCGTAGCGCTGGTTAGTTTGAAAGGTCAGTGGCGTGGTAATAAAGGAGGACTTAGGCTGCTCACCAAAAAGGTCGAACAGGCCCGCCTGCACATAACCTGGGATACTTGCACCAATAGCCCCTAGACCCATGGCTTTAACAATTTGCCTTCGTGCACGAAACACAGACTCAGGTGTCACTTGGTTATCCTGAAGATGCCACTGCGCTTTTTTAAGAATACCTGATGTAAAACGGGAATAATTAGCCAATTGACACCTCTATCATTATTGCGACTGTTTTAGGGTCTACTCACTGTAGCCCAAGGCTCAGCATACGATTCTGTAGCGTACTGTTCTAAAGCACATATGGGTATAGACAGTGGAATACAGGAAAATCTTTCATTACCACTTTAAATGTATAAGACTTGCTCATTCAAGCCAGCGCACAAACAGATTGTTCATTAAAGCACTTGAAGCCTTTTAGGGGGCATGCGACCCTAAGCGCCAAAGCTAAAGGAGTGCTAGTGACCATGCCATTTTCTCAATCTTTTTCCGTTGCCGACATCATCGGCCTTCTCGCCGTCGCATTTTTGGGGTTATTAATCGGTGCCCTACTCAATCAACGTTTAACCCGCCAACGCTGGCAACAGTTTAAGGACGAGCTCGAACAGGAAATGCGCCAAGTGAATGAAGACGCAGAACTTTCCCTCGCGCAGCAGCAAATATTAGTCGACGATAAAGACACCCAACTGCGCCAATATCAGCAAAGACTTGAGCAGAAGATTGAGCAACTGGGCAAAGCTGAAGCCTTAGCCGAGCGCGTGCCTAATTTAGAGCAACAGGTCAATGACAGCCAACGTCGGCAGTTAGAGTTGCAGTTAGCCCTGTCAAAGTCTAACGCTATGCAGCAAACCATTCAGGCAAAAGCCGAAGCACAACACACATCCCTACAGGAAAAAATTGTCACACTAGAAAGCGCCGAAGTGCGTTTACAGACTCAGTTTGAAAATCTTGCCAATCGAATATTTGAGGAACGCAGTGAGAATTTTAAGCACCAAAATGCCAGCCAATTAGAGGGAGTGCTTGGGCCACTTAAGCAACAGTTAGAAGGTTTTAGACAACAAATTCGTGAATCCTACACCCACGAACAATCCGAGCGTAGCGCCCTTAAGCACCAACTCGAACATTTGCGCGATCTCAACCTTAAGATGAGCCAAGACGCCATCAACTTAACCAAGGCGCTCAAAGGCGATAATAAGCAACAGGGCAACTGGGGTGAAGTGATTTTAGACCGAGTACTGCAGGAAAGTGGCCTACGTGAGGGCCATGAGTATCATACCCAGCAGGATCTAAAGGATGACAATGGCAAGCGCTTTAAGCCCGATGTCATAGTGCATTTGCCAGAGAATAAAGATGTCGTGATCGATGCCAAAATGTCGCTGCTAAGCTACGAGCGTTACTTTAACAGTGAAGATCCACAACTGCGCCAACAGGCCATCAACGAACATGTGCTTTCTATTCGTAATCATATAAAAGGGCTGAGCCAGAAAGACTATCAACGCCTGCATGGGCTTAAAAGCCTAGACTATGTGCTGATGTTTATTCCGATTGAACCCGCATTCTTATTGGCTTTAGAACACGACCCAAGCCTAGTGAACTTTGCCCTAGAGCAGAACATCATGCTGGTGAGCCCAACGAATCTATTGGTCGCCCTGCGTACCATCAACAATATCTGGCGCTATGAATATCAAAACCAACACGCCCAGACGATAGCCAAACAAGCGGGCCGTATTTACGATAAGCTCTGCGGTTATATTGAAGATATGGAAAAACTGGGCCGAGCCCTAGATAACGCCGAAAAAACCTATCATAGTGCGATGAATAAGTTGGCTTCAGGTAAGGGGAACTTAGTCCGCCAGGCCCACTTGATGCAACAATTAGGGGTAGATACCAGCAAGCAATTGGATAAAATGTTGCTTGAGAAAGCCCTCAACGAGGCATTGGACGACAATGATATCGAACAACATGATGTCGAAGAAACTGAAGGAGAGCAGGACACCGCCCAGACCCTTGAGCCTAAGGATGCCGCAGCACTCGAACACTATTAAGCACATACATTAATTAAGCACATACGTTAAAAACTGAATCTATTTCACCTTGAATCGATACGGAAATGTCGATTGTGACCTTGATGCCCGGAGGCAAAAACTGCATGTGCAAACCATTAATACATATGGTTTTATCTAGCGCAATAGTCATAGCAGGGACATTAAATGCCTCTGCGGCTTGGGCTTTAACCCCAACGCAAAAAACCTTTCTCGATGCTGAAAAAGCCCTGAAGAAACAAAATTATGAAGTCTATAAACCCCTACGTGCCAAACTGGGTGATTATCCACTGGCGATCTATTTAGATCATGATATTGACATAGGTAAGCTCAACGATCTCCGTGGCGAAGCGGCTAAAGCCCTTATCGATAAATATCAAACCACGCCCATGTACCAGCGCCTGCGTGCTAAGTATTTAGTCAATGCGGGCAGTAAAAAACGCTGGAATGACTTTCTTGCCCTCACCCCAAATGCCCCAACGGATGTGCGCCTGCAATGTTATTTTTATGAAGCCAAGCTCGCCAAGGGAGAAACTCAATTAGCCTACAATGCCGCAAAATCGCTGTGGGTCTATGGTGGCTCTCGTCCAAAGGAATGCGATCCCCTGTTTAACGCTTGGACAAAGGCCGGAAAACGCACACAGGATGTGATTTGGGCCCGCATGCTACTGAGTTTCGATGAAGGTGAAACCAGTCTGCTCAGTTATTTATCCCAGAAGATCACCAGTCACAGTAACGAAGCCAAACGTTTAGTCGCCGTGTTTAAGGATCCCAACAGCCTGCGTCATACTGAAAAATTTAAGGATAAAAATCCCATCGTTGGCGATATTGTCACCGCAGGATTAAAACGTCTTGCCCGCAAGGATCTCGACCAAGCCATCAATTTGTATACTCGGTATCAAAAAGCTAAACGTTTCACCCCGCCCCAAGAACAACAACTGCAAAAATTCCTTGTTCGTCGGGTGCTAATTGAGCAAGACGACAACTTTAGAGACTTTGTCGATACCGTCCTGCCCGAGATGAAGAGTGATGATATGTATGAGCGCCGTCTACGGTGGGCAATACGGGAACAAGATCACACCCATATCGCCCGCTATTTGAACTTGCTCGCACCAGAAACCCTCACCAAGGAACGTTGGCAATATTGGCTATATCGAACCAATGCAAAAAATGCCCCCGACAGTGCCACTAAGGCCCTGGCTGCCATCAGCAATGAGCGCAATTTTTTATGGGTTTGCGGCGTCGCAATTATTGAATAAACCCGTATCACTCAACCAAAGCCCTGAGCCTGTGATCGATGGAAACAGCAGCAAGCTCGAGGATGATCTCGGCTTTGTTCGAGTTAAAGAACTGATGGCATTGGATCGTTACTTCGATGCCCGCTATGAATGGGTGTCATTACTCAAGCGCAGCGATAATCCAATGCGTGCCCGCTATGGCCGTTATGCCCACGAGCAGGGCTGGTATGACTTTGGGGTCGAAGCCAGTATTCAAGGTAAGCTCTGGGACGACATTCCCCTACGCTTCCCTATGGCACACCAAACCGGCTTTGAGCACGCCAGTAAAAAGCATAGGGTCAATGTCGATGAAATTCGTGCGATCAGCCGCCGCGAGAGCGCATTTTACCTCTATGCCACCTCTGGGGTTGGCGCCCGCGGCTTAATGCAGATCATGCCGACAACCGCTAAGGCAACCGCCAAAAAACACGGCGCTAAGTATAAAGATCCTGATGATTTGTACGGTGCAGAGTTAAATTTAAACTTGGGCAGCGCCTATTACGCCCAGTTATTGAAGGAGTTTAACCAAAACCGCGTACTCGCAACGGCGGCCTATAATGCGGGGCCCTCCCGCGTACGTCGTTGGTTAGCTGAATCGAATGGTAAGCTAGATACGATGAGCTTTATCGAATCAATCCCCTTCACAGAAACCCGAGAATATGTACAAGCCGTGCTGAGCTATCGTTTGATCTATGAGGCTCAAAAGCAAAAGCCTCAACCGCTCTTTAGTGACAAAGAGCTTAATTTTAACTATTAGAATCCATGCTAGGATCGGAATTTAAGGTGGCCAAAGCCACCTTAAATTCAAACACGGATCCAGCAAGTTGCCCCCCACAATCCCAAGCCAAATATTTGACATTAGTCAATATAATTCAAATGATTATAAAAATGCACATTAAAGCAGCAATCAAACAACATTAAGGTAAACTTAATTGCACTGCTGCGGAATAAATGCAATTAATTAGCGATCTATGGATTACACCTCTGTATCTGGCAATGATCAATCTTCACTCTCTGACCCTAAGCTGTGAATATCAACCCTTTGTCAATCCGCAGGACCAAAGCATCGACGGCTACGAAGCCCTCGCCCGCTTTTACTTACCCGATGGTCAAGCGGTCGCTCCGAATCTGGTATTTGAGCAATTGCATGAGTCGAGCGTGACCTTAGCTGCAGTGGAATATCAGGCTAAAGCCTTTCAACTTCAACATGCTCCTAGGGAACAACGGCTCTTTATCAATATCGATCCCCATGCAGTGAATGGCCCATATACTGAGAAATTACTCACGCTCTTATCTGGCTATCAACACATTACCGTTGAAATTATTGAAAATACCTGTATCAGCGATGCGCAGCTTGCCAATCAACTCTTCCGTCAATTCAAAGAGGCCAATATTAAAGTGGCCCTCGATGATATAGGGGCACCCCATTCCTTACTGTCGGTCGATTTAATGATGAATGTGGACTTCCTCAAATTTGATCGCTACTGGTTAACCTTAATTGAGCAATCCCAGGGGATCCAACTGCTCGCGGCCTTAGTGGAGTTTGCCAAACGTACTGGCAAACAAACCATTTTGGAAGGAATCGAAACCGAGGCACAACTCGCTTTCGCCAAATCCATTGGGGTTGATTTCGTGCAGGGCTTTTTATTTAAATCATGGTTTATCCGCCCCAGCGGAGCACAGGCGTTGTGTTTAGGTTAACTAACGCGTCTCGGCCAAAACCATATAAATCCGCTGGATAAGCGCGGTATATTCCACCATAGTGATAGTATTCATCTGAGTGCATTTTAATTGCGCGCACTTTAATAGGTGAGCTGGGTGTCGATAAGCAGGCCCTCTGCGCTGTGGTGAACATCGCATAGCAATATCCTGCGATGTAGCATAATAAGGAACTGTTATTTAGTGAGAGTGATAGGGCTTATGTGATAGCCATAAAGCAAATGACACAAGGAGTTTTCCGTGGCACAAACTGGGATTAGCGAACTATTACAACAACTTGAGCAAGTATTGCTGGGTAAACCTCAACAAATCCGTTTGGCTTTGGCCTGCATCCTCGCCCGCGGTCATCTGCTAATTGAAGACTTGCCCGGCATGGGCAAAACCAGCCTTTCCCACGCCATCGCCCAAAGCTTAGGCCTAAGCTATCAAAGGGTACAATTCACCAGCGACATGTTACCCGCCGATATACTCGGGGTATCGATTTTTGATAAGCATCAAGCGCAATTTGTGTTCCACCCTGGGCCTATATTTAAACAGATGATCTTAGCCGATGAGATCAACCGCGCTAGCCCTAAAACCCAAAGTGCCTTACTCGAAGCAATGGCCGAACAACAAATCTCGGTCGATGGCATCACCCACAGGCTGCCGAGTCCCTTTTTTGTGATCGCGACGCAAAACCCCACGGATCAATCGGGCACTTTTCCACTCCCAGAATCCCAGTTAGATCGCTTTATGATGCGGCTTTCCATCGGTTACCCCAGCCACGATGCAGAATTTGCCATGCTTAAACATCATCATTCCCACCTTGCACTCGATCAACTCCCCCAATGCTTAACGCCTATGGTATTGATGCAACTGCAGGAGCAATGCGACAAAATCAGCGCATCCGATGCCCTACTCAATTATATTTTGGCCCTAGTGAGTTTTTCCCGAACTCAAGCCGAAAGTGTCGGTCTATCCCCCCGAGCAACTAAGGCACTATTACAAGCCGCTAAGGCATGGGCCTTTTTAGAAGGCAGACATTATTTGGTTCCCGAAGATGTGCAGGCGGTGTTTTGTGCCGTCGCCGAGCATAGGCTTAGAACCAGCAGCCAACTGCAGGGAGAAGCAATTTCGGAGCGGATCCTCGCAAGCGTCAATCCCATTATGTAGCAATAGCAGATCATCGGGGGAAACTAAGATGGTGAAGCCAGATGGTGAACCAGAGTGAAACGATTAATTGCGCCAATATGGCAGCGCTGGCTCACTCGGCGCCTGCCACCGAGCACTGAGATCACCCTCAGTCACCGCAGCATCTTTATTCTGCCCAGCGGCTTTGGCTTGATTTGGCTTGCACTGGTGTTGCTCTTATATTTGTTTGGCACAAACTATCAAAATAATTTAGTGATAGGCTTAAGTATTTTACTCTTGAGCCTGTTTAATACGGGGATCCTCTACAGTTATAAAAATCTCGCTGGATTGCATTTGCGGGCCGTCACGCCGCCTGAAGTCTATGCGGGGGAAACGATCACCTTTCCCGTATTACTCAGTTCTAATCACGTGAGCCATAACGTGAACTTGAGCTACCCAAAAAATCTCAGTTTCATTATTAAACAGGTTGGTGCGGACGAAGTTCAGGCTCTAATCCCCTTCGAGCATGGGGAGCGTGGCCTACTCAACCCTGGACGACTTAAGATTGAGTCTTTCTATCCCCTCGGGCTGTGTCGGGCTTGGTCCCATATCGATCTCGATACCCATCACTTAGTGTATGCCGCGCCCATCGAAGCGCCGGTCCACCTTGAAGCAACAGACAGTCAGCTTGAAGAGATGCCCCCCGAATTTGCGGGGAAACACGTTGCCGGCATAGACGAATTTAAGGGACTCAAACCCTATGTGCTCGGTGAGTCCTTAAAGCAAGTGGCGTGGAAACAATGGGCACAGGGACGCGGGTTATTGACTAAGGAATTTGAGCAACCACAGGGGGATCCCGTTTGGTTGAGATTAAAGCCCGATCCTAAACGGCTCGAATCCCAATTGAGCCAATTGAGCTGGCAGGTCAATAAACTCTCGCAACTCGAACAATATTTTGGCCTCCTGTTACACACACTCGAAGGGGACGATATTGTCCTCGCTCCCGCCATAGGCAACAGCCATAGAGTGGCCTGCCAGAGGGCATTAGCACTCTACCCGCAGATCGATGTCTTATTCAAACAATCTGCTCGTACAACCCATCCTATCGGGAAAACGTTTAGCCAAAGACGTGATATCCCCACTGTGGAGGATACGCGCTAATGTTCACCAAGAAGACGGCGCTATCGAGCAACCTTGGCTCACCACAGACCGGAGAAAATATCAGCCGCCAAACCCTCTTTTGGTTGCTGCTAACTAATCTGGCAGTATTGAGTCCTCTGCTTGATAAAACTACGCCTTGGACACTGGGGATCTGTGCCATCTGTCTTGTATGGCGCATCGGCATTTATGTGGGTAAAGTCGCTAAGCCTCCCCGTTTTTTAGTCACTAGCCTTGCCATTGGTGCTGCAATCACCCTAGCGTTGGTTTCTGGGGAAATAGGGTTACTGAATGCCTTAGTCAATCTGCTCATTCTAGGTTATGCCTTAAAATACATTGAGATGCGAAGCCTTCGAGATGTACGGGCCGTCGTCATTGTGGGCTATTTTCTGATCGCACTGAGCTTTATCGATCACCAATCTATGCTCAACACTGTGCATTTACTGGGGGTCACAGTGATCAACACCTGTGTACTGGTGACCCTGTATCAAACCAAGCAGTCATGGCAACATACGGCATGGATGAGTGGTAAATTACTCCTGCAGAGTGCACCTCTGGCACTGTTATTATTTTTAGTCCTACCACGCTTTGCACCACTCTGGTTGGTGCCCAATATGAAAGAGGCGCAAACCGGATTATCCGATACTCTGTCTGTAGGGGACATTACTAAGCTGACCCGTTCCACTGAATTGGCCTTTCGGGCCAGTTTTCAAGGGGACAGTCCGCGTAATGCCCACCTCTACTGGCGGGCACTGGTACTGGAAGATTATGATGGCCTCACTTGGCGCCAGGAGATCGGCATCAAAAAACTGCAGCAGGATGCTTTTCTTTTACTCCCTTATCGGCCCAACCCTGCCAAGCAGTTCACCTTAGCGGAATCAAAATTAGCGCAGGATCCCAAAACAAACTCGGCCACCCCGCCACAGGCTGCACCGAACCCACAACCCAGCATTTATCGCTATCAAGTGATTGCCGAGCCCAGCCACCAGCCCTGGTTATTTGGTTTAGATCTGGCCTACAGCCAGGATGAAGGCATAGTCAACCTGCCCGATTATCGCCTCTATGCCCTACGGAATGTCGATCAGCGCATCAGCTATCGAGTGGAGTCATGGCCCAGCGTGCCCATGGATCTTCAACTCACAAACGCACAAAGGGATATCAACCTTAAGCTTCCCAGTGGCAGCAATCCCCGAACTTTGGCCCTTGCCAAGCAATTCAACACTCAATATCCCGCCCCTAAGCAGCGTCTTTGGGCCATGATGCGCTATTTCAATAGTCAACCTTATTTCTATACCCTCACGCCACCACCACTAGGGCCGCAACAGATAGATGATTTTTTGTTTGAAAATAAAGCCGGCTTTTGTGTGCACTATGCCTCGGCCTTGATTTTTATGGCACGGGCAACCGGGTTACCCGCGCGCATGGTCACAGGTTATCAGGGCGGTGAATACAATCCCCAGGCGGGATATTTAAGTGTGTACCAATATATGGCCCACGCATGGGCAGAAATTTGGCTAGAGGGTGAAGGTTGGGTGCGATTTGACCCCACAGCTATGGTGGCCCCCAATCGTATCGAACTGGGTTTTGATGCCCAGTTTGATCCAGAGCAAAGTTACCTGCAAGAAAGCCCATTTAGCCCCCTGCGCTTAAAGTCACTCCCTTGGCTTAATGAACTAAGACAAAGATTTGCCAGCATAGATTATTACTGGAGCCTATGGGTGCTTGGCTTTAACCAAGAACGGCAAAATAAGGTGTTGAGTCACCTACTCGGAGATGTGACTAAGACAAAAGTTGCGGTATTGATGGGCCTATGCATCGGTCTGATTGGACTGTACATTGCCTACAGTGTGGGGTTATTCCGGGTTAAACAGGGGCAAGATCCCATCAGCGAACGCTACCAAGGCATTTGCAAACGCCTAGCGAAACACGGGATCACCCGCAGCCCAAACCAAGGCCCCAACCATTTTGCCGCGCAAATATTAACCGACTATCGGCATAAAGCACCGAAATTGTGTTCGCTGTTTAGCGAGTTAACCGAGAGTTATGTCGCCCTAAAATACCAGGACTTACCGGCACAGGTTTACCAGCAGCAATTAGTACAATTTAAAACCAAAGCTAAGGCACTTCACTTGCTGCTGATGCGTCCCAATAAGCACTTAAAATAAGCGCTTAATTCAGCCTAACGGCTAAGGCTTGTTGAATCTTATAAATCAAACACATAGAATTGCTGTTAAGCACATACTCATCACTATTGTCACCCTTGAGTGACACAAGATCACGGGTTGAACATGTTAAAGTTAATCCAGTCCAATCAAATGGAAGTGCTCTGCGCCCATTTAGCCGCATACCTTCGCCAGCGAGTGCCAAATGCACGCCTACTGCAAAGCGAGCATATTTTGGTGCAAAGCCCCGGTATGTCAACTTGGCTGCGCCTCGAAATAGCCAAACAGAATGGGGTCGCTGCCGCACTGGAATTTCCTTTGCCATCAAGCTTTACCTGGCAGCTCTGCCACGAGCTATTGCCCAATGTGCCCAAGGATAATGCCTTTACCAAGGCGGCAATGACCTGGAAACTGATGCAGCTGCTGCCAAAGCTATTGGCCGATGAAACCTTTGGGCCTTTAAGGCATTATTTAGCCTCATGTTCCCCTGAGTTAACTCAAGCCAACACTGAAACACATACCCAAACCGATGAGCCCTTAGATCAGATTAAGCTCTACCAACTCTGTGGCCGTATCGCCGACATCTTCGACCAATATTTAGTCTACCGTCCCGACTGGATGTTAGCTTGGGAGCAAAATGCCCAACCCGAAGGCTTACAACTCAATGAAGAACAGGCATGGCAGCCGCGGTTATGGCGCGCCCTTGTGGCCTTTAACCGTGATGAACTTAAGCAAAGCTATTACCACAGGGCAAACCTGCACTCTGATTTAATTGCTCGCCTTGGGGATCCCGCAACCTCCCTTGCCAAATTACCCCAACGCTTATTTGTATTTGGTATTTCTTCAATGGCACCACAAACCCTTGAAGTACTTTACCATTTGGCAGGCCGTATCGATGTTGTCATCCTCGGGCTCAGCCCCTGTCAGCACTATTGGGGGGATATAGTCGATCCCCGTCACCGCGCCCGTATGGCGGTGCAATATGCCGGTAAACGGCAATTAGCCGAGCAATGGGAAGACAAGCTTGAGGTGGGTAATCCGCTGCTCGCCAATAACGGTAAAATGGGCCGCGAGTTGCTCGATATGCTGCTCGAACTGCCAAGCGATCACTGTGATTTTGGCCATGATGTCTATCGTGAGCCCTGTGATAACCCGAATGATCCCCAAAATCGGGCCAGTATGCTCCACGGGGTGCAATACGATATTTTAGAGATGCAGACCCTAGACAGGGTTTTAGGACCAGATACCACGCTTTATCAAAATACGAGTGCGCGGCGCATCCTCAAACAGGACGATGAATCGATTAGCATCATCAGTTGCCACAGCCCATTGCGGGAGGTCGAAACCCTGCACGATCACTTGCTCGACCTACTCGACCGCCATAGCCAAGGCCAAGCAACAGATCCGCTATTACCTAAAGACATAGTCGTGATGATGCCCGATGTCGCCGCCTATGCCCCCTATATCGATGCCGTCTTTGCCGCCAAGCAAGGACTAGAGTACATTCCCTACGCCATTGCCGACCGCGGCGCCGCCCAGGAATCACCGCTGATCAACAGTTTTTTAAATTTACTGGGCATAAACCAGAGCCGCTTCGGCCTGACCGATATTCTGAGCATACTGGAAGTGCCTGCGATTCTGCGCCGCTTTGGACTCGATGACGACGAGCTGCAACTGATCCGTCGCTGGTTGGATGATGCAGGAGTCCGTTGGGGACGGGATCAACATAGCCGCCTTAAACAAGGCGTTCCCGCCTTTGAACAAAACTCCTGGGCCTTTGGGATCCGACGATTAATTTTAGGTTATGCCCTCAGTGACGATGCGCCTCTCTATCTGGACAACCTAGTGGTCACGGGGGTTGAAGGTCAATCGGCCCAAGCACTGGGCAAGTTACTCAACTTTATCGAAGTTCTCGATGACACAGCGCAACAATTTGAACAGCCACAAACGGGGACGGCACGCTTAGCCGAGTTAAGCCTGATGCTCGATGCCTTCTACGCCACCGATGAGGATGAGCGCGAGCAATTACAGGAAATCCGCGACGCCATCGCCGCATTAGAGCAGGAATTGCTGTCTGCAGCCCCTGCCGCCCAGTCGCCAGAGGCCATAGTGCCGCAGCATCTGTCCAATGAACTCACCCTGAGCATTGAGGTATTGCAGCAATGGTTTAATCAACGCTTAACCGAGTCCCGCGTAGGCCAACGCTACCTCGCAGGGAGCGTGAATTTTTGCACCTTAATGCCGATGCGGTCCATTCCCTTTAAGGTGGTGTGTTTACTGGGAATGAACGATGGTGTTTACCCTAGGGTAACTCACCCTGTGGGCTTTGATTTAATGGCCCACTTTGGGGCGCGTAAGGGCGACAGATCCCGCCGACTCGATGATAGATATCTCTTTTTAGAAGCCCTATTATCCGCCCGCGAGCAGCTCTATATCAGCTATATTGGCCGCAGTGAACGGGACAATTCAGAACGGATCGCCTCTATGTTAGTCTCTGAACTGATTGAGTATTGCCAGCTTTGCTACCTGCCCGAAAACCTATTGTCTGAGCTTGAAACCACCAAAGCCGAAGCCGCAGAAACCGCCCTACACGACGCCATTGTCAGCCACCAACCGTTGCAGCCCTTCGATCCTCGCCTGTATCGCGCCCCTGCTGCGGGCAATGAAAATGCTAATGACGCAGGCATAAAACAGAGCTACAGCAAACAATGGTGTCCACCCAATAAGCTGCAGCCCATTCAGCGCTTTATTAATGACGATACCCAGATCCGCAGTTTGGATAACCTGCCTATCGATGCAGACAACACCGCGAATATGGCCCATGTGGATGTATCAGCCTTGATCCGTTTTTTCCGCAATCCGGCGCAATACTTCTTTAACCGCAGCCTTAAAGTCGATTTAAGTATTCGTATCCAAGCCGATGATAACGATGAACCCTTTGGATTAGATGCCCTCGAACGTTACCAGCTACAGGCCGAGTTACTGGACCATAACATTAGCCAAGGTATCACAGTTGCCGAACTCGATTTTATTGAACGCCTTAAAGCCAAGGGGAATCTCCCCATGCGCCCCTTCGATGAACTCTTGCTACGCCAATATCAACATGATATTTCACCGTTAATTGGTCGAACCTTATTCCTTAAGGGAGAACAACCGAGCCACCATGGGGATATTAAACTCCACTTTGATCCCACGATTTATCCCTTAGGCGAAATACGCACTATCCTCCTCGAGGGCAGAATCGACGATATAAGCCCTAAGGGACTGGTCAATTACCGCCCCGGCAGTGCCCATGGCCGCGATCTGCTGCGCCTGTACATTCGCCATTTATGCTTAATGGCGATGGGCCACACTCAGGCCAGCTATCTGCTCGATATGGGGCATTTCCATGCACTGTCCCCGATTCATCCCGAGCAGGCCCACACAGGGTTAAGGGATTTACTGCAATTATTCTTCCAGGGGCAGCAACATCCCCTGTGTTTTATGCCCAGAACCTCCCTCGCCTACGCCCAAGCCGAGGGGGAGCATGCTGACAAACTGAAGGAAGCAGAGGCTGAATGGTTAGATGAACAGGGCGAAATCGGCGAAGGTACAGAGCCACACTACCAAAGGCTGTTTCAGTTCCCCAAGGACTTCACCCAAGCTCGCTTTGGGGAACTGGCGCAGCGCATTTATACACCTATGGTGAGCCTATATCATAAGGGTACCTTAGCGGATCTGGAGGACTTTGCCCTTAACGAAGGCATGACCTTAGGTGCAATCAGCCCCGGTCGCGAAGAAGGAGTACAGGCATGAGTCACCCGATAGGCCTGGACTCCCATAAGCAGGCACAAACCCTTAATCCCTTAACCCTACCCTTTGGTGGCAGTCGCCTGATCGAAGCCAGTGCGGGAACGGGGAAAACCTACACTATCTCAGGGCTATACCTGCGATTACTCCTAGGTGATATCACAGGAACTGGTGACAGCGGCAATCCCCTCACCTGTGAGCAAATTTTGGTGGTCACCTTTACCAATGCCGCCACCGAGGAGCTAAGGGATCGTATTCGTCGCCGTATTCAAGTCGCCTTTAAGCGTTTTTTAGGCCTAAGCGTGGACGACCCCTTCGTTGAAGCGCTTTACCAGAATACCCCAGAGGAGCAGCGACCTATTGCCCTAAGGCGTTTCGATTTGGCATTAAAGTCCCTCGATGAGGCAGCGATTTTTACTATCCATGGTTTCTGTCAGCGAATTTTAGCGGATCTTGCCTTTGAGTCTTCCCTACTGTTCGAGTCGGACTTTACCTTAGACGACAGTGAGTTTTTACACCATGCGGTGCGGGATTTTTGGCGTGAAACCTGTTATCCATTACCAGATGACTTAGCCGAAATCATTGCCAAGGAATTTGCGGATCCCGATAGTTTAGTCAAGCAATTACGCCCGCTACTCGGGGCGAGCCAAGCTATACCCCTAGTATCCACGGCAAAGTTTGCCACCTTAGCCCAATCCCTGCAGCAAAGTTTAGCGCGCTTTAAATTAGCGTGGCCCCGTGGCCGCGATGGCTTGCTCGAACTGCTCCACAGCTTGCCCTTAAACGGCACCCGATTTGGTAAGGCCAGCGATCAGTACCCCAGACTTGCAGAGATGTTCGATAGCCTAGACAACTGGCTCGCCTCGGGCCGCGGACTGCCTTCGCCAAAAGCCCTAGAGGCTTTATCCCTATCAACGCTAAAACTCAATAAGGGCGGCGTGATCCCAAGCGTGGCAGAGGCGCCCTTAATGGCACATATAGAACAGCTCGCCACGCTTATCGCCGACATCAAACCCGCGTTTTTATACAGTGCCAAACTGGGGATAAGCGCTCGTTTTGCCAAGCAAAAGCAGCAAAAAAATGTGCTCACACCGGATGATCTACTGACGAGCCTTGAGGCGGCACTACGCGCCAACCATCAGAGTTTACCTCAGGCCGTGGCGAGCCGCTTCCCGGTAGCGCTGATCGATGAATTCCAAGACACAGATCCATTACAATTTTCAATTTTTTCACAGATTTACCAGCTAGATAGCCCACAACATTCGAAGGATAAGCTCCCAGCGGCAGGTAAGGCACTTGGCCTACTGATGATAGGCGATCCCAAGCAGGCGATTTATGCCTTCCGTGGCGCCGATATCCATACCTATATTGAGGCCCGCAAGGCCACGGCCGAACACTATCACTTAGACACGAACTATCGTTCGGGCGCTAATATGGTGGCGGGGGTGAATCACCTGTTTAGCCAGCATCCTAATGCCTTTATCAGTGATTCAATCCCCTTTGAGGCGGTTAAAACACCCAGTGCGGCCAAAAACAAAGTCTTAACTGAGAAAATACCCACCGCGGCATCCCTCAGATTAAGGCTGCTGGGTGAAACCGACAATGGCCTAAATAAAACCTTAGCCAGGCAAATACTGGCGGAGGATGCGGCCGCAGAAATCACAAGGTTATTGACCGATGCGGCCAATGGCGAGTGTCTCAGTCCTAAGGGACCACTAGTGGCGAAGGACATTGCCATCCTAGTGCGGGACCGCAACGAAGCGGCGGTGATGAAAACCGCCTTAAATAAACGCCAAATTGGTGCAGTCTTTTTAAGCCGTGACAGTGTGTTTAGCACCTTAGAGGCGCGGGAAATGGTGTTAGTGCTGCGCTCATTGGCCGATCCTAAGGATGAGCGTGCCCTGCGCAGCGCACTGGCTAGTGCATTATTAGGCTATAGCGCGGAGCAAATTCATGCATTTAATCAAGATGAAGAGCAGCGGCAGCAACTTCTAGAGCAGTTTTTTAATCTGCATCAAGTGTGGCAAAAACGCGGCATCATGCCCGCTCTGTTAAGCCTCGCCAATAGCACTCATCTGATCGAACGCCTATTAGCCACAGGTAACACCCGAGCCGAGGATAGGCAGGATGGCCCCCTGGCCGACAACATAGACGGCGAGCGGCGTTTAACCGACTTTCGTCATCTTGCCGAGTTATTACAGCAAAAATCCACTGAGCTGGATGGCATAAGCGCTCTTCTCAATTGGTATGAACAGCAACTGATTGATAATACAGGCACAGATGAGCAGCAATTGCGGCTAGAGAGTGAACAGAATCTAGTACAGATTATCACTATCCATAAGAGTAAGGGCCTTGAGTACCCCGTCTGCTTTATCCCCTTTGTTAGCCTTGCGCGGGACAATCGCCGCAGACCTTCACCTATGCTTTACCACAGGACCAATGCCCAGGGGGGACAAGAACTGGTATGGGATATTGAGGGTACAGACGAAGGCTGGGAACAAGCCAAGCAAGAAACCTTAGCCGAAGATCTCCGCCTATTATATGTGGCGCTCACCCGCCCCGTTTACCTCTGCTATTTATCGGTTGCCAATCATAGCCGTCAACTTAAAAACGGGCTCAAGAGTCAGTTACATGAAACGGCCATAGGCTATCTGCTGGGCATTGATGACGACAACTGCGACTTTAGCCGCCTGTGCCAAGCGGTGCAGCGGCTTATCCAAGACCTTGATGCGATCAATTTTGCCATAGTGCCCGAGAATATCGACCCAAGCTCATTGCCCTCAAGCCAAGATGAGACGCAGGCGTTAAGCGCTAAAACCGTCACTCGCCAATATATGACGCCCTGGCGGATAGGCAGTTATTCCGGCTTAGTCAAAAACGCCAGCCAGGGTAAGGCCAAGCCAGGGGCCGATGATGAGGCCCTAGGATCACTTGAGTTAGATGGCGCATTTGGCTCTGCGATCCTTAATCTATTAGGACAAATCGCCAGCGATCCTCAAACAGGAGACCCAGATCCCCTCGCCTTAAGCCGTTTTAACTTCGAGCGCGGCGCCAATGCGGGCAGTTTTATGCATTTAGTGTTGGAACTCATTGATTTTACAAAGGCTGAAATCGATTTAGTACAACATTTACCTAAGGCAATGCTGCAATATGCTATTGCCCCAGAATGGCAAACGGTACTACAGGCTTGGTATCTGGATCTGTTGCACGCACCGCTCGCACCGATCCCCAGTGAAACTGCACCATCGGATGCGATTGCCTCGGCGCACAACAGCAATACTCTGGCGAACCATTCACCGCTCTGTCTTGCCAAGCTCGCCCCAAAGGACACTTTAGTCGAGATGGAATTTTACCTGCCATTAAGTGCACTTAAGGATACTGAGCTCAATACTCTGTTGCTGCAGTATGGTTACGAATCAAGTCTCAAGTTTGACGAACTTGAGGGCATGTTGAAGGGTTTTATCGACTTAACCTTTGAATATCAAGGCAAGTTTTATATTGCTGACTATAAATCCAATCATTTAGGCGACTCGTTCCAAGCCTACCATCAGGGAGCGCTGCAACAAGCGATAACCGAGCACAGATACGATTTACAGTACATTCTCTATTCCTTGGCTCTGCACAGATACCTAGCACTGCGCCTACCAGACTACGACTACGACATGCATATTGGAGGTTGTTACTATCTGTTTTTACGGGGAATGTCGGCGCAGCAGCCTGGGTTTGGTGTCTATTACGATAAACCGCCCAAGGCGCTTATCTTAGCCCTCGATGCTTTGTTTAAGCGCAGTCCATTAACCCCAAAAGCGGCAGGAGCCACAGCATGAACACCACACTTGGGCCAAATGTAATGTCAAACAGGGTTATCGCACACGGTAAAACCGCTGAAAACTGGCTTGACTATGGTGCAGTGCAACTGACGGCACCCATAGAGGAACTGCTCAAACGCTGGGAATTAGAAAGGCTGCTGACACCGCTCGATCGCCATTTTGCCCTCGAAATGGCCCAGCTACACCCTAAGGATCAGCAGGATCCGCTATTTATCCTGCTGTGCGCCCTACTGAGCCAGCAATTATCTTCCCAACACAGTTGCCTTGTGCTGGCCCATCTAGTGCCGCTCAATCCCCTGGCCGAACAGTATAGCCATTGTAAACTCACCCTCAGCCTAGAGGCACTCAACGACAGATTGCAAACCTTTGATGCGGTTGGTCATGCAGGCAGTAATAAACCCCTTATCCTCGATAATGGCCGGTTATATCTACAGCGTTATTACCAGTTTGAGACCAAAGTCGCGGCGGCTTTAGTGCGACTCTCGCAGCAATCGAGCCTTGAAAATGAACAGGATCCCAGTCGCAATCTCGGGCCGTATTTAGATCAATTGTTCCCATCGATTCAGGAAAAAAATGCCATTGACTGGCAAAAAGTGGCCACAGCAACGGCGCTCGGTAAAAAACTGGCGGTGATCACCGGCGGCCCTGGTACAGGTAAAACCACCACAGTGACTAAGCTGTTGTTATTGCAACAAATGCTTAAACTTCGGGAAATCCGTCTAGTCGCACCGACGGGCAAAGCTGCCGCCCGTTTAAGTGAATCCATTAAGGCCTCTAAGACTCGTCTAGCAAAGGAACTGTTAACACTGACGCTTCCCCAGATGACCGCAGCCGCCAATACAAAGAGCACGGCGAATTTAACGGATAACGAGGCGCTCTTAAGGGCCCTAGCACAGATCCCCGAGGAAGCCTCGACCCTCCATAGGCTACTTGGGGTGATCCCCAATTCCACCCAATTTCGTCACCACCTAGGCAATCCCCTAAGACTCGATCTCTTGATTGTCGATGAAGCCTCTATGGTGGATTTACCTATGATGTATAAACTGCTCAGCGCCCTACCCGAACACGCCAGTTTAATTTTACTTGGGGATCAGGATCAGCTTGCCTCCGTCGAAGCCGGAGCCGTACTCGCCGATATTTGCGCCGGACTCAAGCGTGAAGATGCCCCCTATGGTGAGCAGGGTATTCCTTGGCAAATGCGTTACTCCAAGGAACAGGCAAATCGGCTAAGCCAGTTAACGGGTTTTGATTTAAGTCCCTATATCAGCGACTCACCCAAACTCGGCGATAGCCTGTGCATGTTAATGCATAGCCATAGGTTTAAGGGCGATGCCGGAATTGGGCTACTCGCCAGCGCGGTCAATCGCTCCGATTTGCAGGGGATATTAGCGGTCTGGCAACGGGGATTCGCCGAGCTTAACTGGTTAGAGCATGGGATGGAGCTCAATGCCACCCAAGCCAAGATCAGTGAGCCTGAAAACAATAGCGGACTCAATGCACTGCTTGAACAAGCGGTGAGTCTCTATGGTAATTATCTGAGTCCCTTGCTCCAAGGCGCCCGCCCAAGCACCTTTGATATTATCGAATCCTTTAACCAATATCGTATTTTATGTGCGATGCGCTCGGGCAATTATGGGGTCGAAGGGATCAACAGCTATGTCACTTTGGCCCTCACCAAGGCAAAACTTATCCAGCCACAGCAGGAGTTTTACCTCGGTAGGCCCATCATCATCCAAAGCAACGACTATAACTTAGGGCTATTTAACGGCGATATCGGGCTGATTTTACCAGACGAAGACAAACCCGAGCGATTAATGGCCCACTTTATCAAGGCCGACGGCAGCCAACTTAAGGTATTGCCCGCACGCTTACCCCGCCATGAAACCTGTTACGCGATGACAGTGCACAAAAGCCAAGGCAGTGAATTTAATCGGGTAGCCTTAGTCCTGCCGCCTAACCCCCAGCCTAGCCCAGTGGCAGCTACTCACCAAGGAATTAGTCTACACGGCCATTACCCGCGCAAAAGCGCATTTTACCTGCCTAGGCACCCAACCCGTTTTCGAGCGTGCCAGCAGCCAAATCACCCAAAGGGCATCTGGCCTTGCCGCTAGGCTTTGGGAATAAGGATCAACATTGAACAATAACGGCATAATTAAACTTCAAAATCTGCAACAGGTTACCACCCTGTTTGATGCCATAGCGCCCGAGGCAAATTTGCCCGCAGAATACTACAGCAAGACCCGGTATATTCCCTGGTCAACATTCGATGCTATGCAGGTCTATGCCCTCGATTTTGAGCCCTATCTCTCCATCGCCGATCGCTGCAATATGAACTTTTTTAGTATCAGCCAAAGTCAGCGGCGTTTATACCTTACATACTGTAACGATGCGGGCCATGCGCCGCGTTGGGAGGCAAGACCTATCACCCTAGCGCAGCTTCTGGATACTGAATTGATGGAATATTTACATCAAAATCATGCCTATAACTTAGGGCTTAGAATAAGTATGGATCTGCATTATGATATTTAAGCCCCGAGAAGTGCAGACAACTTAGCATCCACCTTGGCCCATTAAAGGGCCAAACACTTGAGAAAAATAACGAACCTAAGACAGATTTATGCCTAAAAAACCCACATTCAGTCCCGCAAATACCTTAGTAGTGCTCGACTTTGAAACCTCTGGCCTGTCCCCCAATCAAGGGGATCGCGCCATCGAAATCGGCGCGGTACTCATAGAAAAAGGTGTAATAACCGATCGATTTTCAGAGTTGATGAACCCAGGATTTAAGATCAGCGCCTTTATTGAGGACTACACGGGGATCAGCAATCAGATGCTTAAGCATGCGGCGCCCAATCACGAAGTGATGGCCCGTTTTGCCGACTTTATCGGCGATCACCATTTAGTCGCCCATAACGCAGCATTTGACCAACGCTTCCTCGATGCCGAATTTGCCCATATAGGCCATCAATATGCGGGGCAATTTGGTTGCTCTTTACTCGTGGCGAGGCGTTTATATCCCTTAGCCACCAATCATCAACTTGCAACCTTAGTTCGTTATAAGCAAATCCCCAACGACGGCACCTTTCACCGCGCCTTAGCCGATGCGCAGATGACAGGCCATCTGTGGCTCACCATGCTCGATGACTTGCAACGTGACTTCGCTATTTCTACCCCGCCATTTAGCCTACTGCAAACCCTAGCGAAAAAGGCAAAAGCGGATGTGCCCAAGTTTTTGCGTCAATACGGGAAATAAACCCGTTAATAAAAGTCCGGGCTCAGTTGTGGGGAAATAAAGGGAGAATTCATTCGGATGTAAAGGACTACACGGACAGAAAACGATTTAGGGATTTGCCTGTGTACTTTGTTCCTACTAAACAAAAGTAATGCAAAGCGTTGAACAGTCAGCATTGAGCAGTTCATCCGTTTAAGGGTGTAAAGCGTGACGAGAGGCTTTACCTTTACACCATTCTCCACTGTTGGGCTGCTTTTTGAATTCGCACATGCTATCCCATCGACTACTTATACCACTGAATCGATGTAAAATCAGAGGCTTGCAAAGAATCAACAATGCCTGCCCGAATAGGATTTAAATCCATGTACATCATGCACGGCTTGTTCGTCCCAAAAAAGATATACCTTTCCTTGTTGTTTTACTTGTTGCTCTTTTTCTTTTGTTGCACTTGCCCACGGGAAATTAACCGTATATCATTGATTATGTTTATTTTTCACCATACCACTTCAAAATTAAGTGTCCGATGGAATTAGACCAGAACATGCCCATTGCTGCTCAATATTTTGTTTGAGATTATTCCAATGATGCCAGCAAGACTCGGCCAACTCCAAAACATCAATGACCTCATTTTCTGTTACAACGGCAAATTTCCCTCGAACTCCTGAAAGCTCGGCATCTCCAACGCTCTCATATTGAACTCCTGCGAGATGAGGCTTTACATTCGACCACTGTTTCTTAGTTAATCTGCAATGTTTTGATTGGTTGGCCAAATCCGCGCAAATTTGAAGAGATTTATGACTTTCGATGAACTGCTTAATTTGATCAAATTCGACACAAATTTTATTAAGATTTACTACCCAATCTTGCAAATGATGACAGTGCATAAAGAAAGATAAAATATCATCTTCAACACACTCTCTATCATCCCACAAGATGACATTGTCACCAGAGTACACATTTCTAATTCGTTTTAGATATCGTTCAACTCGAGCAAACTGTTCCATATTACCTCTAAAACTAACGCCTTCACTGGGGAAAACCGGAGCACAGCGTAGGTCTGTCACTAATAGTAGTTTTTAATACGTTAACACCTTGCGTTTCCATGAACCAAAAATTGCCGTACTGCATCCAATTTAGTGCATATGCTTTTTCAAGGCTAATATTCACCGGCTTACCACCGATTGGTGTTGTGAGAGTGATTGGACCGAAATTTGCTAAATTTGAAATGTCGTAATCCCAGCACTTAGCATTTTTATTTTTCGGATTCACCAATCTTGGTAAATCATTCATTACAAGAGATACGCCTTCTTGAGCTATACCTGTTAAAACATATTGCTCCAAAAGATAGAAATCTTCATATACATCTTTCATAAAAATGTCAGTAGCACCACGGTTGCCACCAGAAGAGGCCAAAGTACGGTAGCACTTCATTTCTATCGCTATAGCGTATTTTTGCTCTACAAATTCGCCCTTAAAGAGCAAATCAATTTCCCGACTTCTGCCGTTTACCTGAACGCCTGTTTCTAATTCAATTTCAAAAATCTCATGTTCATGAAATGTGATCAGCGGCAAAAGTTGCTGAAGGATATAAGCATACTGAAGCTGCATTGACGCTTCTTTATTTATTGATATAAGCCCATTTCCAACTTTTCGTGAGAACATTATCCAGCTTAGGTTTACAGCGGCTCTCATTCTCTCAGAAAAGCTTTCTGCTTCGATATTTGGCACTATCTATCCTTTACGCATAACGTCTTAGTATTTATGTGCGCTGTTTACAGGACATAAATTGCTTGTTGGCTTGACTGCTGAATCAATAAGGCTATAGGAGTTTGTTTTAACTGGGTCGTTGTTTTTATGCAACCATATGACTCTGAAGATAATTATTTGATACTTTTAGCTTTATCATCTTTATAGCGCCTCTATTGGCGTACTATCTATCCCGCAGGAGCTACGGACCACTAATGTGGTTGGAATAAGTTGCGGGCTGACTTCGATACCGCGAATCAGCTTAAGCACGCTCTCCACTAAAATTTCGCCGGCTAACTGGGTATTTTGTTTAATGGTGGTCAGTGGTGGGTTGGCAAAGCTGGCAACGGGAATATCGTCATAGCCGACCACGGCAACCTGCTCAGGTACCGCTATCCCCTTTTCTTTGAGTGCCCGAATGGCGCCAATGGCAATTAAATCACTGGCGGCAAAAATCGCATCAAATTTTGCCCCCCGTTCCAACAACAACATCGCCGCATCATAACCCGAGCTTTCCGTGCTGATGGCCGACACTTGTTTATTGCTATCAACGGGAATATTCGCCATTTGTAAGGCTTTAACGTGCCCTAGGTATCTATCCCTAAACTCGGGACTGTGGCTCGACGCATCCCCTAAAAAGGCAAATGCTTTACGTCCAAGGGAAATCAAATGCTCTGTTGCGATTAGACCGCCCTGATGGTTATCGCAACCAATTGACAATACTGACTTATTATTGTGTTCAGCTCCCCAAATCACAAAATGGGTGTTTTGGGCCAATAACCGTTCGAGCTTTTGCTCGTAGTCCATATAGTCGCCATAGCCGAGCAGAATAATGCCATCGGCCTTATTACTGTCCTCGTAATCGGCGTGCCAATCACTGGATAATTGCTGAAAAGAAACAAGCAAATCATAGCCTTGTTGCGCAGTTGCCCGGGTTATAGACCCCAACATCGACAGAAAAAAGGGGTTGATTAACGAGTCATCATTGGTGGGATCTTCACATAATAGGAGCGCCAAAGTATGGCTGTTTTGGGTGCGAAGATTACTGGCATTTTTATCGACTTTGTAATTCAACTCCTTCGCAATCGCTTGAATTCGCTGACGAGTCTCTAAGTTGACTAACGGACTGTTTCTCAGGGCACGGGAAACCGTTGACTGGGATACACCAGCACGATAAGCAATATCGATCGAGGTCGCTTTCGATGCCATAGAGGGTTTTTAACCTTAGTTATTATTTTGCGACGATACTAAAACAGTTCAATCAACTTGTATAGACGAATGGTTTAGCATTCGTCTTACAAGCACTTATCTACTTAAATACCCAACTGATCGAGCAGATCATCGGCGTCAACATCATTTAGTTGACTGGCGATCGCAGGCTTATCGGCCATCTTAGTCCAGGGTGAGACTGTGTTTGATGTTGTTATATGATTGCCATTTTGACCATGTTGCTCCAACAGGCTATCTGGATCGAATTCTTCATCGTATTCAAACTCATCTAATTTAATAAATTCAGTTTTATCCATGGCGAATTCGAGGTAAAAAATATGATTGTTTTCGGTTTTAAAAGACACTCGCCTCGCCACAGGATCGTCGAGATTAGCATCGATTGAAATAGTCAACTCTTTGTTAATAGTTAACATTTTCGGCTGACTCTGGCTGATTGACGTCTGTAATTCCTTAGAGATTTTATTGATAAAATCACCGAGGATCTGGTTCATCAACTCCCCCATCACGTTGCCGACTTCATCGGAGGTGTGGGAAAACGCCAATTCCGCTTCTGGCATGCCCATGTTCAGCATATAACGGCGGTAAATTTCAATCGCGGCGGAGGCGGAAAAGTTGATGACGACTAGGCCCGAAAATCCACCATCAAAAATAGAAAAGCAACCAAGATCGGGTTTAAGGCGGGTACGAGTGATGCTTTGTACCATACCCGCATGGCTCACATGGCTAGCGCTGGTATGGGATAACACATGGGCTACCGAGTGGCATAACTTCAGTAAAATATCATCCGAAGTTACAATTGTATTTGTAGTCATAATCGATTCTCAAACTAAACAGTAAATTAATCTTGCGCGTAAATACCTAAAAAATCAAAACTAAAACAATTGATTAGCTGAATTTTGCCCGCCATTCCATTTAACAATACCATAACCTATTGATATTTAATCATTCACCGAGCAAGTCAATGTTCAGTTATTGGTAACTTAATCACAAGCTAAATAACGGTTCCTAATTATGCTACATCGCAGGGTATTGCACGCAGGCACGCCTAAACGCTTCCATGAGGACGCCAACGCGCCATCCATGCCGCAGAGGGCCAGCTTAGCGATACTCTGCTCACCCTATAAATGGCCTACAAGAAACAACTAGTTAGCGCATCAGGCTATCGATTCCATTACCCTCACCTTATCAATATCCTGCTTAAGATCAAAAAAACTAATATTCCTAACGGCTTTACACGAAATTTGAACATACGCGATTCTATTAAAAAACATTCGCAGGTATATTGTGGCGCAATATCTTGCACGTCAGAGGAACACAAATGATCACATTTTTGCGTCGATTTACCATACTGCAACGGCTGATGATGATGTTAGTCATGGCGGCCATCGGCACTGTGTGTTTTGCGAGTTTCTCGATTAAAGAGCAGTACAGCAATTTAATCGATCAAAAATGGCTGCAAATTGATGGTCAATTAGGCAGCATCCTAAGTATCGTTGATGTATATCGTCAGGATGCACTTAATGGTAAAACCACCGAGGATGAGGCCAAAAAGGCTGCCGCCGCCCTGATCAATCAAACCCGCTATGCTGGTGCAGGTTACTTTATTGTGATCGATGATACTAATCAAATACTTGCACATGGTGAAACCCGCGAGCTTATCGGAACATCGGCACTGAATTATCGCTTAGCCAATGGTATGAATCCGTTGGCGACTATGTTGCCCTTAGCGCGCAGTCAGTCAAAAACCTCCTTAGAATATCCCATCGTCAACCCCATCACTAAGGTGGTTGAAGATAAGCTGACCACCGCCCGTTATTATCCACAGTGGGGCTGGACTATTATCACTGGGGCGTATCTGAGTGATGTTAAGCAAAGCTTAACTGCGGTGATCATTGATTACCTGATTATTATGTTTTTGATTTCAGTGCCTATTTTTGCATTTTTCCTCGTGCTGAATCACTCGATTACCTCGCCCCTTAACGCTGCCATCGACGCACTAGAGGATATCGCCCAAGGTGAAGGCGACTTGAGCCAACGCTTAAGCACCCAAGGTAAGGATGAAATTGCTCACCTTGCCCTCGCCTATAATCTCTTCGCGCAAAAAATTGGCGATATGGTGGGCCACCTACAACCCCTAGGACAATCCCTCGATAACGACGCCAAACAACTTATGCTCGCGGTCAAAGCCTCAAACCAGAGCGCTGAGCATATTCACCGTGAAACCGGTAGCGTTGCCACTGCGGTCAACCAAATGCTCTCGACCACCCATGAGATGGCAAGTAATACACAGCAAGCCGCAGATGCCGCCACCAGTGTTAAAGATCAAGCCGAGCAAAGCCAAGTGGTTATCGATAACACAGTACGCAACACTGAAAAACTCGCTCTAGAACTCAAAGCCTCAGAGGCCATCACCCAGAAACTAGGGGTTGCATCTGAACAAATTGGCAGCATTCTCGATGTGATCCGTGGCATTGCTGAGCAAACTAATTTGTTAGCACTCAATGCCGCTATCGAAGCCGCACGGGCAGGCAGCCATGGTCGAGGATTTGCCGTTGTCGCCGATGAAGTACGTGCACTGGCCAATCGCACCCAGGACTCGACCAATGAAATTCAAAAAATCATCACTGAAATCCAAACCGGCGTCGGCTCGGTGATGAAGAGCAATAGCCAAACTCAACATCAATCGGACGAACTTCAGGCCCAAGCCCGTGAAGCAGGTAACGCCATGGCGGCGATTTTGCAGCTGATTGCCCATATCAGCGACATGAATACCCAGCTGGCGAGTGCGACGGAAGAGCAGTCCCTTGTGACCGAGGAAATCAATCGCAACATCTGTAATATCTCGGAGTTGACCGAAGTGTCAGTCACGGCGAACGAAGGCAATAGCCGCGCCGCCCAATCGCTCCAAGAGATTAGCCAAGATATGTCGCATACCTTAGGCCAATTCAAAATCTGATCCGCGCTACTCAAGAAAACACTGATGCAGCAAAAGGAGGCGTTTAAGGACGCCTTCTTTTAGTTTACACTGCTGCCTATCTTGAAATTGCTGTTATAGGGTATGCTGTAACTAAATCCAAACTAGGCTGCCTAACTTGCAGTGCCGATTGAGGAACAGTCAATGCGAATGACCTTAGCCGTCCACACGCGGCAATACACTATCCATAGTTTTAGCCCTAATGCCCAATTACCCAGTGAGGTATTTGCAGAAGAAGTGTATTTTATCGGCAAAACGGAGGAAGGTCTTACCCTAGTGATTTCCAGCGACATCGAACTCGACAGTCTCGAACAGGAGCCAAACTGGTGCTGTTTGGAGGTTTTAGGGCCGTTGGGGTTTTCAATGACGGGTATTCTCTCTAAAGTTTCAGGCACCCTAGCGGACGTGCAAATCAGTATTTTTGCACTTTCAACCTTCGACACCGATTATATTCTCGTGAAAAAGAATCGCCTAACCAGTGCGATTGCCGCCTTAAAAAAACAGGGCTACCAAATTATCGAGCCAGAAGCTACGCCGTAATACGCCCATAAGAGTCTATCCAATATGTACGAAAAATCTGTCACTATCACCGCAAAACATGGTATCCATACCCGCCCTGCGGCGCTCTTAGTTAAAGAAGCTAAGACCTTTCATTGCGATGTCTTAGTGGAATGCAACGGTAAACAAGCCAGTGCTAAAAGCTTGTTTAAGTTACAAACCTTAGGTTTGTACCAGGGGGTTACTGTGAGAGTGTTTGCCGATGGCGAGCAGGCACAGGAAGCCGTTGAAAAAGTGTCTGCACTCTTAATTACCTTAAGTTAAACTTTGCTTTTACTGGCAGCTAAGACTCGATTGTAGGAATAAATATGTCGATTACGGGGATCATAGTGTCATCGGGTATTGCCTTTGGACAGGCACTGCACCTTAACCACACCGAAAATCACCTCGATTATCGCCCGATTCCCCTTTCACGGATCCCACAACAACAAAGCAAATTTGTCAAAGCATTACAGGCACTTCAACAGCAACTCAGCCACAGTCAAGCCAAGCTCGAGAGTGAGTGTGAAAATTTTCAGTTGATCGAAGCGGATTTATTACTGCTGCAGGATGAAGAACTCCTCGATCAGGTCAAGGAGGCCATCCGTACCCTGCAATTATCGGCAAGTGTCGCGGTAGAGCGTATTTTTGCGCACCAAGCCAACGAGTTAGAATCATTGGATGATCCTTACCTTGCCAACCGCGCACAGGATGTACGCTGCCTAGGGCAGCGCCTCGTCGCCGCCATTAATGGCCGGTTAGACCAAGGACTAGAAAAACTCACCACACCCACGATTCTGCTGGCACAGGATCTCACCCCCGCCGAATTTGCCCTATTACCCAAGGAGCATATTAGCGGTATCGTCCTTAAAACCGGCGGCTTAACCAGTCACACGGCCATTTTGGCCAGAGCCGCAGGCATACCGGCGATTTTAAGCTGTCAGTTTGATGCCGAGTTTATCCCCAATGGTACGCCACTAGTGCTCGATGCGCTCAACGGCGAACTATGCGTTAACCCCAATCCCGAACAACAGGCACGCTTAACGGCCACCCTGCACCATGAGCAGGCAAGACGCGCCGCATTACAGGCCTATCGGGATGTTCCGGCTAAGACGCAGGATGGTCACCAAATTGGGCTTCTGGCCAATGTCGGCAACCTAAACGACATCACCCATGTGAGTGATGTCGGCGCCGACGGTATTGGGTTATTTCGTACCGAGTTTATGTTGATGAACGTCAGCACCCTACCCGATGAAAAAGCCCAATACAGCCTCTATTGTGAGGCGCTACATGCCTTAGGTGGAAAAACATTTACTGTTAGAACCTTAGACATAGGTGCAGATAAAGAATTACCCTGTCTCTGCCAAGAGGTTGAAGACAATCCTGCCTTAGGTCTGCGTGGCGTGCGCTACACCTTAGCCCACCCAGAGCTGTTTAAAACCCAGATCCGTGCGATCCTGCGTGCCGCCAACCACGGCCCTATTCGTCTGATGTTTCCTATGGTGAACCAAGTAGAAGAACTCGATCAGATTTTTCAGCTTATCGCCGAATGCCAAGATGCCCTAGAGGAAGAGGAAAAAGGCTACGGTGAGCTGAGTTACGGCATTGTCGTTGAGACACCCGCCGCCGTGCTCAATCTGGCCTCCATGTTACCTAGACTCGATTTTGTCAGTATCGGCACCAATGACTTAACCCAATACGCCATGGCGGCGGATCGCACTAATCCACAACTCACCCGGGACTATCCTTCACTCTCACCCGCCATTTTAACCTTAATTAAAATGACCATTAGCCAAGCTAAGCATGCCGGCGTAAAAGTGTCCCTTTGCGGGGAACTGGGCAGTTCGCCCATGATGATCCCCCTGTTACTCGGCTTGGGGCTCGATGAACTCAGTGTCAATTTAAGTTCACTGCTAGAAGTCAAAGCCGCCATTTGCAAAGGCCATTTTGAACAATTTTCAGAACTCGCGCACACCGCACTACAACAAGATCGCATTGCAAGCCTACAGCAGTGTATAACAAGCTATAAATATTGAGATTTATTCGTTATGCTGCTTCACAGACCAAAAGAACAATGACAAAAACAAGCAAAAGGGGCTCAACATCATGGGATTTTTAAGCCGAATAAGGCGATTGGTATCGGGACAACCCCATTTGGCCGGCGGTATTATGGTATATGCCCCCGTGAATGGCGACATAGTGGCGATTGAAAAAGTCCCCGATGTGGTTTTTGCAGAAAAAATTGTCGGCGACGGCATAGCCATCGCACCTAAGGGCGAACTGATCCTCGCGCCAATTGATGGCACTATTGGCAAGATTTTCGAAACCAACCATGCGTTTAGCATAGAGTCACCCCAAGGTTTAGAATTGTTCGTCCATTTTGGTGTCGGCACAGTCGAACTGAGGGGCAAGGGATTTAAGCGTTTGGCCGAAGAAGGTCAAGTGGTCAAAGTGGGCGATCCTATCCTGTCATTCGATATTGATTATCTAAAAGATCAAGTGGATAGTTTGCTCACGCCCGTAGTGCTCGCCAATATGGAAGACGTGAAATACCTAGATAAAGCTCAGGGAAGCGTGATCGCAGGCAAGGATGTGATCTTTACGGTGCAGCTTTAACGCACTTCCCTGTAGGGGAAGCTTAAACGGTTTTGAGGGGCGCAAATATATTTGCGCCCCTCATCTATTGTTGGGTCAGACTATTCATCATCCCCATCACTCAAATCGTCAAAATACCAGTAACCTAAATTCACCCATTCAGTCAGCTGTGCTCGAAATTCGGCATTGTTTAACCAAGGCGCAAGCGCCGCCTTACTTAACAGACTGCCATCACAGAGTAGCGGGATCACCTCTGCAAATTCTGCGGGCAATTGGTAGCGTTCACCATTGATAAACACTATGCCCTTCACAAGGCTTATCTCAAAGTACAGGCAACGCAAACCGCCGAGGCGAATAAGCGGTTGCTCGTCTAGCCAAGCGAGTACCTCATCCTGGGTGATATCCAGCGACTCATCGGGTAAATCTAAGGCACATTTTGACTGGGTTAAATAGCGGCCGGAAAACTCACTGACCAAGTCATCATTTAACACTTGGGTGAGTTGTGTCCGTAAACGCGCAAGATCGGCCTTGTCGACACAACCACTACGGCTTGAGATCTGGCGGTCAGGATCTTCAATCTGTTGGGCACCTAAATCATGTTCAGATAAATGATCCGCTAATGCACTGACCATATCCTTTGCCGAGGCCGTTCGATAACCCACCGAAAAACTTAATGATTCTTCGAGTGTTATCCCATCGTGGGGAAACCCAGGGGGGATATAAAGGATATCACCGGGTAACAACTCGGTATCGATGATAGGTTCAAAGGCTTCGGTATGCAGTAGCGCAGGATGGGCAGCAAACTCACGGTGCGGACCGCGATCCCCCACTCGCCAACGGCGACGTCCAGAACCCTGACAGATAAATACATCGTAGAGATCGATATGCGGCCCGACACCACCACCAGGGGTCGCGTAGCTGACCATCACATCATCGAAGCGCCAACGGGGAATAAAATCAAAGCATTGAATTAATGCTTCTGCATCGGGTAGCCAGTTATTCAGGGCCTGAACTATCAAAGTCCAATCCCGCTCACCGAGTTCTTCATAGGAGTCAAAGGGACCAAACTCCGCATGCCATTGCCCCGCCTGCTGATAAACTCGCCGCGATTCGACTAACTCATCCATCGCCAAGCCAGCTAATTCCTCGGGGGACACTAGATCTTGAAAATGCTTAAATCCTTGACGGATCACCAGTGGCTTTTTCTGCCAATACTGGGCTAAGAACGCTGCGGGGGTTAAACCGTTAATATCGAGTTGCATGGGTTGCTCACGGACAAAACTGGGATTGATAATGATGAATGTTAACAGGAAGCTAAGGGGAGAAAGCTCGATGGGATCAACAAAGCGTGAAGTCCTTTGATAAGGGTGAATAACAATAAAAAGGCCAAGTGTGAAATACACTTGGCCTTGGAGTGATACTCAATATTGCAGGTTAGAAGCCTTCCACCCCTTTCATATCGGGGAGATGGTGGGCAATGCCTTTATGGCAGTCGATACAGGTTTTTTCTCCGCTCGCCAGCGAGGTGGAGTGCATCTGCGCCGCCCGAGGTGATTGGCGGGTAAAGTCCATATAGGTGAAGTTATGGCAGTTTCGACACTCTAAAGAGTCATTTGCCTTTAACCTTTCCCATTCGTGCTCCGCCAACTCACGCCGTTTGTCCTCAAACTTCTCACGGGTATTAATAGTGCCAAACACTTTACCCCACACTTCCTTAGAGGCCTGCATCTTGCGGGCGATCTTATCGGTCCAATTGTGTGGCACATGGCAATCGGGACAGGTCGCACGCACACCACTGCGGTTAGTGAAATGGATCGTCGTCTGTAATTCTTGGTAGACGTTATTTTCCATTTCGTGACAACCGATACAGAAAGCTTCCCTGTTGGTTGCTTCTAATGCAGTGTTAAATCCCCCCCAAAAAATCACTCCCGCCACGAAGCCACCTAAGGTTAAAAAACCTAAACTGTAGTGCACACTCGGGCGATTGAGTACTTGCCAGATCTTTTTCAGTTTATCTAACATGCTAACTCCTAGTGTTTTTTCTGCTCGGTGTTGGCTTTAATAAGATGTTCCATATCCACAAAGTCGTTTTCGACCAGTAATTTGGCATCTAACTGCGGCACATGGCATTGAGTACAGAAATAACGACGCGGAGAAAGCTCGGCTAAAAAGTTATTATCCCTATCCATATAGTGTGTCACGCTGACCATAGGCGCTTGGGAGTCACCGGTGCGGCTTCTCGCGTGGCAGGCCATACATTTATTCACTTTAAGATCTAACTGATAACCATCAATTTTGTGTGGGATCACTGGCGGTTGCATCGGGTAATTACGCACTTCTTTTACATCTGTGTTACGTACCGTTTGCATCGCAGGGGGCGTAGGTTCGATATTGATCGGTGCCTGACGCAAGGTATCGATTCTCTCATCGGGAACAGTGGCCGCCGATACGCTGGCCATAAAGACTAATCCCTGTGCGAGTAAGCCTAATGCTGAGACTAATTTGAATGTTTTCATCCTGTACTCCTTATACCTTGACGATTTTCACCGCACATTTCTTAAAGTCAGTTTGTTTTGACAAAGGATCTGTCGCATCTAAGGTGACTTTATTAATGAGCTGGCTGGCATCAAACCAAGGTACAAACACAAGGCCAACGGGCGGTTTATTACGACCACGGGTTTCGACTCGCGTCTTGATCTCCCCACGGCGTGACACCACTCGCACTTCATCGCCACGGCGAAGACCACGTTTTTTGGCATCCTCTGGGTGCATAAAACACACCGCATCGGGGAAGGCGCGGTAAAGCTCGGGCACACGTTGGGTCATCGAACCCGAATGCCAGTGCTCAAGCACGCGACCTGTGGATAACCAAATATCATATTCTTCATCCGGAGACTCGGCGGCAGGTTCATAGGGCAGCGCAAAGATCACCGCGCGGCCATCTGGTTTACCGTAAAACTCGAAGCCTTTACCCGCTTTAACATAGGGATCGGTTCCCTCGCGGAAACGCCACTTGGTTTCTTTACCATCGACCACGGGCCAACGTAGTCCATGGGCTTCGTGGTAAGCCTCAAAGGGGGCTAAGTCGTGACCATGGCCACGGCCAAAGGTCGCGTATTCTTCGAATAGGCCCTTCTGTACATAAAAACCAAAGTGTTTCGCTTCGTTGTTCAGATACTTAGGATCGGCATCCGTCAATGGGAACTTGTCAACATTACCGTTTTGGTACAGTACTTCGAATAAGGTTTTGCCCTTAAACTCAGGGTTAGCGGCGAGCACTTCCTTCGACCAGACTTCATCCGTGGTAAAACGCTTGGAAAATTCCATCAATTGCCACAGATCCGAATGGGACTCACCCGGTGCCTGCACCATTTGGTGCCAGAACTGGGTACGGCGCTCGGCATTACCATAGGCGCCTTCTTTCTCAACCCACATCGCAGTTGGTAGGATCAGATCCGCCGCCTGGGTGGTGACCGTTGGGTAGGCATCCGATACCACAATAAAGTTGGCTGGATTGCGATATCCTGGTAGCCCTTCTTCATTGATATTAGGACCGGCCTGCATATTGTTATTCACTTGTACCCAATAGCAGTTCAAGTCGCCGTCTTTTAACCGACGGTTTTGCTCGACGGCGTGGTAACCGGGTTTAGGCGGAATGATACCACTGGGGATCTTCCAGATTTCTTCGGCGTGTTTTCTGTGCTCAGGATTAGTGACCACCATATCGGCGGGTAAACGATGGGAGAAAGTCCCCACTTCACGGGCCGTACCACAGGCTGACGGTTGACCCGTCAATGAGAATGGGCTGTTACCTGGGGTAGAAATTTTACCCGTTAGTAAGTGGATGTTATAAATCAGGTTGTTACACCATACACCGCGGGTATGTTGGTTAAAGCCCATGGTCCAGAACGAAGTGACTTTCGTATTAGGATCGGCATAGAGTTTCGCCAGTTCAATTAACTTATCCTCTGAAACACCGGACAGTTTACTGACTTTTTCAACCGTATAATCGGCCACAAACGCCTTGAATGTATCAAAATCGATTGGGGTAGAATCCCCCGCCGTTTTCACATTTTTGGCTTTTTTCTCAAGGGGATGGGTTGGACGTAAACCGTAGCCTATGTCTGTGGTGCCCTGGCGGAAATTGACGTGTTTTTTAACGAAGTCCCAATTCACTTTATCGTTTTGAATAATGTAGTTAGCAATAAAGTTCAACATAGCTAAGTCGGTTTGCGGGGTGAACACTATCGGCAAATCGGCTAAATCGAAGGATCTATGCTCAAAGGTGGACAGCACAGCCACTTTGACATGGGATGCACTCAAGCGACGATCAGTCACGCGGCTCCAGAGGATGGGGTGCATTTCGGCCATATTCGAGCCCCACAGCACGAACGCATCGGCCGCTTCCATATCGTCATAGCAACCCATAGGCTCATCGATACCGAAGGTGCGCATAAAGCCGACAACCGCCGACGCCATGCAGTGGCGCGCATTAGGGTCAATATTGTTCGAGCCAAAGCCCGCTTTCATCAACTTAACGGCGGCGTAACCTTCCCATACTGTCCACTGGCCCGAGCCGAACATCCCCACCGCGGTTGGCCCCTTGGCTTTGATGGTTTCTTTCCATTTTTGCGCCATGATGTCAAAGGCACTGTCCCAGCTGATAGGTGAGAATTCGCCGTGTTTATCGTATTTGCCATCGGTCATTCGCAGCATAGGCGTGGTAAGACGATCACTGCCGTACATGATTTTCGATAGGAAATAGCCTTTGATGCAGTTCAGGCCACGGTTAACTTCACTGTTGGCATCGCCGTGGGTGGCCACGACTTTGCCATCGCGGGTGGCGACAATCACGGAACAACCCGTGCCACAGAAACGGCAAGGCGCCTTGTTCCATTCGAGTTTAGTTTGTTCTGAGCTGGTAATTAAGTTGCTTGCGCCCGCGGGCAAGGCTAAACCTGCTGCACCCGCCGCGGCGATCACCGCATTGGCTTTAATAAAATCGCGTCTGTTCATGTTCATTCTTCACCCTCTTCGAGCGTTTCACTCTGGTGGTAAACCATAGTGGCGGATAGGACGCCAGGAATGGCATTGATCTTTTCTATGCCGTCCATCAAGGCGCGTTGGGAATCGCCTTCAAGTACAACGACCAATTTCACATCGTTATTCACGGAAAGTTCGGCGTTTTCAATCGTCATAATGTGTTGCCTAACGTCTGCCATTTTCTGCGGCAATACTTGCACCACTAAACTGGTGATATGAAGTTCTTTGCTCATCCGACATTCCACTCTATTGCATTGTTATTGTTGTTTTCGGCTTAGCCTGCACCCGGTGGACCAGTGAGAATTTGGCTGAACCAAATCGCAAAGCCTAAGCCACTGACCAGTAATACGGACAATATCGGTGCTAATAGCACGGTTAAAAAGATAAAAATTTTCAGTTCTAAGGATTTTTCTTCTGCAGCGCTAGCACTCATGCGGCCTCCAAGAGGGTATCTCCCGTTTTACTTTGAACTCAATTCACACTGGTTTTACGGAAGTTTTATGTATATTAATTAAATCTTTTCTTCACATAACGATCATACCTTTGTGCTGTTAATAAAATGTATACCTCCAAATCGGTAAAGCAGATGATGCTTGATCCAGATCATCAATTTGTTGTAAATATTGGTTAGATCTAGGTTTTTAACTGATTTAAAAAATTAAAAGACAATCACTTAATTTAATTTAACGATTAAAAAGTCCCTGAAATAGAAAAATTACCGCGAGAAAACCACAAAAAAGTGGCCAAAAATCACAGGGTATTCATAAAGGAGTAGACAGCAGAAAGATTTAAAATCTCACGAGATAACGACATGATCTCAAAAGAAAGAGGCACGAATGAAATAAAAACCGAGCAAACGGTCAGTTTTACTCGGTTTTTTATGAAGTAGTTTTTTAATTTAACAAAATAAATGAGAACTATATTCTATTTTAAATCAAACAATTAAATCTGTTGTATATGATTTAAAATCCGTTTTTCAGATATCGGATAAGCAGTGCCTAACACTTGTGCAAAGCACGACACCCGATATTCTTCCATCATCCAACGAGCCTCAATCAAGGCCACAGGCGTTGGCTGCGAGCGCGGCACTTTGGCGAGCTGCGCCGCTAATACCTCCTGCACTTTATTGATGCTTTGCATATGCAAACGGTCACGGGTCGGATCGACGGGTAATTTATCTATACGGGTTTCAATCGCCTTTAAGTAACGCGCCACATCGGCTAAACGGCTCCAGCCACAGGCCTCGACAAATCCCTTGAACACGAGTTTGTCTAATTGGCTTTGAATATCACTCATAGCAAAAGCGATATCTAGGCTAATTTTACCCTTGAGGCGCTTTTTAATGCCCTGATATAGGGTCAAAATCTGCTCAACTTTCAGGGCAATTTGTTCGGCGGTCGGGTTAAGTTCTTGACGAACCCAATCCTTTGCCTGCTCAAACTGGTTTTTATCCCGAACATCCAGCTGTTTTTCATCCAACAACTGCTGCACTGCGGCGGCAATAATATCATCAATCAAGATTTGAACTTGACCAAAGGGATTGAAATACATGGCTAATTTTGCCTTATTAGGTAAGGCTTGCTGTAAATGCTTCACCGGCGAAGGGATATTAAGCAACAGCAAACGCCGTAGGCCCTGGCGGTGAGCATCCTGTGCCTCAAATTCATCATCAAATAATTTGATTGCTACACTGTCTTTATTATCGATCAGCGCCGGAAACGCTCGAACCTGATAATTGCCCTTCTGCTGCTGATATTGTTTGGGCAGCTCGCCAAAGGACCATTCGGTTAACGCTTCTTGTTCTATCCCTTTGTCGGCAACCTGACGGATAGCTTTCGCCACTACGCCCTGCAACTCAGCCTTGAGGGTATCGAGCAATCGCCCCTGTGCGATAAGTTTATGCTTGTCATCCTCGATTTTAAAATTCATCTGCAGATGCACAGGAAGTTGCGTTAAATCAAAGTCTTCTGGGGATATACGCGTGCCACTCATACGCAATAACTGCTTGCACATGGCCTCAAGCAAGCTAGCGCTAAAGGGCGCCATTGCCTGCACGCAAGCACGGGCATAGTCCGGCGCCGGCACAAAATTACGCCGCAAACTCTTAGGCAGCGACTTAATCAGGGCAATACACTTTTCTTCCCTAAGCCCAGCCACCAACCAATCAAAATCCGTATCATCAATTTGGTTGAGTAATGCCACCGGAATGTGCACAGACACACCATCGTCCGCGGCACTGGGCTCAAAATGATAACTGAGTTTGAGGCGTAAATTGCCCTTATGCCAAGTATCGGGAAAATCCAAGGCCGAGATATGATCGGCGCTGCGCTGCATTAACAGGGCTTTGTTAAAATCCAATAAATCCGGTTGCTCGCGCTTGGTCTTATTCCACCAACCAAAAAACAACTGAGCGTTATAAATGCCTTGGGGAATACGCGGCTCGTAAAAGTCCACCAGCACTTGCTCATCCACTAAAATATCGCGGCGGCGGGATTTATGCTCCAGCGATTCAATGTCTTCGAGCAGCTTCTGATTCGCGACAAAAAACGCTTCTTGGGTTTGCAGTTGCCCTTCTGCCAAGGCGCTGCGGATAAAGATCTCCCGCGCTTCAACAGGATCTATGGGGCCGTACTGCACTTTGCGGCGGTGCACCACAGTCAAACCATAGAGCACTTGATTCTCGAGGGCGATAACGCTGCCGGGTTTAGCCTCAAAATGGGGTTCTACATAGCTTTTCTTAATCAAATGCGCGGCTAAAGGCTCTAACCATTCGGGTTCGATTTTGGCACAGCAACGAGCGAATAAGCGTGAGGTTTCGGTCAGTTCTGCGGCCATGATCCACTTAGGACCTTTTTTGGCGAGTGGCGAACCCGGAAACACAAAAAACTTACGATTACGAGCACCTAAGTACTCGTTATTGTTATCTTTAAAACCGATATGACTTAGCAGCCCCGACAGGAGCGCACGGTGCAGGGCATCATAACTGGCTGGGGTATCGTTTAAACGCCATTTGAGATCATGAACCGCTTGCTTAAGCTGAGTATACAGATCCTGCCACTCGCGCACCCGCAGGTAGGCTAAGTATTCATCGCGACATTTTTTACGGAACTGGCTAGCAGATAACTCTTTTTGTTGATCTTTTAAGTGCTGCCACAGGTTTATCCAACTGACAAAATCGGAATGTGGATCCGCAAAACGGCGGTGAGCCTCATCACTGGCCTGCTTCTTATCCATAGGCCGCTCGCGGGGATCTTGGATCGACAGGCCCGCGGCAATCACCAGCACTTCATTTAAACAGCCTAACTGCTGACTCTCGACCACCATACGCGCCAAACGCGGATCCACAGGAATTTGCGCTAAATTGCGCCCCAGTGGGGTCAGCACGAGTTTGCCATGTTTGTTCGCTACCGCTTGTAATTCTTCGAGCAGTAAGAAACCGTCGCGGATATGACGCGGATCGGGTGGCTCGATAAAAGGAAACGCCGCAATATCCCCAAGGCCGATGGCGAGCATCTGCAAAATGACCGAGGCTAAGTTAGTGCGCAAAATTTCAGGATCGGTAAACGCCGGACGATTATTAAAATCCGCCTCATCGTACAAACGAATACAAATCCCCGGTCCCACGCGGCCACAACGTCCTTGACGTTGGTTAGCACTCGCCTGTGAAATAGGCTCAATCGGCAGACGCTGCACCTTAGTGCGATAGCTATAGCGGCTGATGCGTGCCGTACCTGGGTCAATCACATAACGAATCCCCGGCACAGTCAGCGAGGTTTCGGCTACGTTAGTGGCAAGCACAATCCGCCTGCCCCTGTGACTACTAAATACCTTGGACTGCTCACCGTAGGAAAGCCGTGCGTACAAGGGCAAAATTTCAGTATCACGGTAATTACGGCGGCTTAATTGCTCAGCGGTATCACGGATTTCCCGCTCGCCGTTCATAAAGATCAAAATATCGCCAAGACCTTCGGCCACCAGCTCATCGACAGCGGCAAAAATCCCTTCGATTTGATCCAGATCGGCGTCACTATCCTGCACCAATGGGCGATAGCGAGTTTCTACCGGAAAGGTACGCCCTGAGACTTCGATAATAGGTGCATTGTTGAAATGCTTAGAAAAACGCTCCACATCTATGGTGGCCGAGGTGATGATGACCTTTAAGTCGGGGCGTTTTTTCAGAATTTGTTTGAGGTAACCTAAGATAAAATCAATGTTGAGGCTACGCTCGTGGGCCTCGTCGATAATAATGGTATCATATTGATCTAAATAGCGATCCGAGGTTAATTCCGCCAGCAAAATACCGTCGGTCATCAACTTGATATAGGACTCACTCTTAAGCGCATCGGCAAAGCGTACCTTAAAACCGACCACTTCGCCGAGGGGGCTTTGTAATTCCTCGGCAACCCGACTAGCCACACTGCGGGCCGCCAAACGGCGCGGTTGAGTGTGACCAATCATGCCACGGCAACCTAGGCCTAATTCCAAACAAATTTTAGGTAACTGAGTCGTTTTACCCGAACCCGTTTCACCGGCAATGATCACTACCTGATTACCGGCAATTGCATGGGCAATTTCATCGCGCATTAACGACACAGGCAGGTTTTCGGGGTATTGGATCTTTGGCCGTGCAACGCGACGCTGCTCAGCCTTATCGAAAGCGGCCTGCGCTTGCTCAGTCAGTTTGGCTAATATTTGTGTCTTTTTATCTGAGTTGGCTTCTTTATTGAGCTTAAATAAACGACGACGGATCCGCGACGCGTCGCTCTGATAGCAAAGATTAAGAAAGGCGTTCGATAGCGGATGTTTGTCAGAGTTCAAAACCAAATTCCATTGCTAGCATCAAAAACGGCGATCCTAGCAAGGAACGTGGCGCATTGGTATGGATAATTTACCTAAGATGCGCCTTAAATCCTACAAATTCAGACGTAAGGTAACCCGATAAACGCACGGAGTCATTGCCCTAGGCCGGAGCTAAGTAACACTGCTGCATATAAACGTTCATGGCCTTTAACACATTGGTGCGATTGATAGTGCCAATCACTTTTCCCTGCTCTACCACGGGATAAATTTTAGGTTTTGGCCCAAGCATCTGCTCCGCTAACTGCAAAATGCTGTCTTCTGGCCCCACAAAGAGCACCTCTGTACGCATACAATCTTTCACGACGGAAGTCATATCACAGTGGTAACTGCTTTTTAGCATAACGGCCAAGCAATCCTGTTGGGATAAAAAACCGACCAGATTGCCATTATCGTCAACCACGGCGGCCCCCATTTTATTGTGATCTAATAGTTTTTCAACGGCGGTAGCAAGTGACATATTCGCACGCAACAATACGGGTTGACGGTCCATATGATCGCGAATTTTGATTGAGTCCATAGTGTTCCCCTTAATTAGCCCTACGCTTTGAGTCTAGTCAAAATCTCGCCAGAGGTAAGTGATAAATATCGATTGCGCTAATTGAGTGACGAGTAGATGCCCAAATGCCACCCTTTACACGATAAGGCGAGCAAGCGGTCCATCCCACTCGGTTTATGCCTTTTCCCATCAAGGCAAGGCGAGATCCTACTTGTGACATCATGCTCACAATGCCACAATGCGAGCAAAATCAAAGCTTGTATGCCAAGCGCCCATAAACACTGGAGCAACATTTTGACCCTTTTTGGTATTAAGAATTGCGATACAGTGCGTAAAGCACGCAAATGGATTGAAACTCATCAACTTCCAGTCAACTTCCATGACTTTAGAGAAGATGGACTCGCGCAAAAGGATCTTCAGCATTGGTGTAACACCGCCGGATGGGAAACCGTCTTTAATAAACGCAGCACTAGCTTTCGTGCCTTAAGTGATGCAGAGAAAACCAATATCGATGAAACCAAAGCCATTCAGCTGATGCTCACTCACCCAACCCTCATCAAACGCCCAGTACTGGTCGTTGCCGAGCAAGTGCTTGTTGGCTTTAATGAAGCCAAGTATAAGAAGGTCTTTTCCCTATGACGCACGCAGCACACTCTTCGAAAACTGAGCCGGTAACCGAACTCACTAAAGACTTGATCGCTCGCCCTTCGGTCACACCGTTAGATGAAGGCTGTCAAACCTTGATGGCTGAGAGACTCAGCGTCATCGGTTTTAATATTGAACCTATGGTCTTTGAAGACACCACTAATATGTGGGCACGTCGTGGTAATGATGGCCCAGTGTTTTGTTTTGCAGGCCATACGGATGTCGTGCCAACGGGCGATATCAGCCACTGGCATACCCCACCCTTTAAACCGACCATTATCGATGGTTATCTCTATGGCCGCGGCGCCGCCGATATGAAAGGCTCGCTGGCGGCGATGATTGTCGCGACCGAGCGTTTTGTGGCCAAGCATCCCAATCATTCCGGTTCGATTGCGTTTTTGATCACCAGCGATGAAGAAGGCCCCTTTATCAATGGCACCACTAGGGTTATCGATACCTTAGAAGCCCGTAATGAAAAGATCACTTGGGCATTGGTAGGGGAACCTTCATCCACCTTGAAACTCGGGGATGTAGTGAAAAATGGTCGCCGTGGCAGTCTCAGCGCTAACTTAACCGTTAAGGGGATTCAAGGCCATGTAGCCTACCCGCACCTCGCGGATAACCCTATCCATCGAGCCGCACCATTTTTAGCCGAGTTGAGCCAAACTCACTGGGATAACGGTAACGAATTCTTCCCGCCTACCAGCATGCAAATCGCCAATATTAACGGCGGCACTGGCGCATCGAATGTGATCCCCGGTACCTTAGAGGTGATGTTTAACTTCCGCTATTCTACCGAAGTGACCGCCGAAATCTTAATCGATCGCGTGGAAGCCTTATTAAAAGCCCATGAGCTGGATTACGATATTAGTTGGACTTTCAACGGCTTGCCATTTTTAACTGGCGATGGCCCGCTGTTAGACGCGACCCGTCATGCGATTCGTCAGGTCACGGGCTATGAAACAGATCCACAGACCACGGGCGGCACATCGGACGGACGCTTTATTGCCCCGACGGGGGCAAAAGTGCTCGAACTTGGCCCAGTCAACGCCACTATTCATAAGGTGAATGAATGCGTTAAGGTCGATGATCTTGAGCAATTGGCCCTGTGTTATGAAGTGATTTTGGAACAGTTATTGTGCTAAATGCGGCCCTGATCACTCCCGAAACCGCTCGTCTCTATGGCTTAGCATCCCATGCCTTAGTCGAGGTATTAAGCCCGAACGCTGGCCAAGCCACAGGTTTTTTACTGGAACCCCATACAGCCATCGCCTTCGGCGCTATGGCAGAAAAGGCGGCAAAAGATGGCATTCAATTGGCCATCTGCTCCGCCTATCGCCCCTTTGACCGCCAATTGGCGATATGGAACGCTAAGGCGAGTGGGAAACGTGCGGTTCTGGATGAAAACGAGCAAGCTGTTGATATTGAAGGCTTAACAGATAATGAGCTTATCGATTTAATCTTACTCTGGTCAGCCCTTCCCGGTGCATCACGCCACCATTGGGGCACAGATATCGATGTCTTCGATGCTAAGCAGGTTGCGATCAGTGATCTGCGCTTAGTTGAGGCGGAATACTCACACCAGGGCCCCTGCGCTAAGCTACACCACTGGTTGGTTACCCATGCTGAAGCGTTTGGTTTTTATTTCCCGTTTCAACGGGGAAAGAGTGGGGTCAGCCCTGAGCCTTGGCACATTAGCTATTTCCCCGTTTCCCAGACGCTTTTACCTCAGTTTGATCACTTAGCACTGGCAAACCTTATTGAAAACAGTGATATGTTGCTTAAAGGGGCCGTACTCGCCCGTTTAGATACATTAGTGGATAAATATGTACGGCAGATTGCCACTCCTAAGGATCATCTTCAGCCTTAGCATTATAGTTATCTAAAAATACTCTTTGATTTAAGTAGGTTTTATGGATTTTTCTTCACATCGTCACCAATTAGACATCGCGGGTAGTCGCTTAAGTTATCTCGATATTGGCACAGGCCCAGCCCTGTTGTTTGGACACAGTTATCTTTGGGATAGCGACATGTGGGCGCCACAAATTGCACTGTTGAGTCGTCAGTACCGCTGCATAGTGCCTGAACTGTGGGGGCATGGCCAATCGGGAGACTTACCCGAGAGTTGCCATAGCCTGCTCGATATTGCCGATCATATGCTCGCCTTAATGGATGCCCTGCAAATTGAGCATTTTAGCCTTGTTGGACTCTCGGTTGGCGCCATGTGGGGGGCAGAACTGGTGCTTAAGGCGCCAAGCCGCGTCAAAGCACTGGTCATGCTCGACAGCTTTATCGGTTTCGAACCTGAGGTGACCCGCGCAAAATACTTTGGCATGCTAGATATAATTTCACAGGCTGGAGCCATTCCCGCCCCTCTGATCAGCGCCATCTCCCCACTCTTTTTCGCCCAGGATGCCAGCAGTCAATCCCCAAAACTTGTGGCAAAATTTGAGCAGTATTTGGCCTCACTGACGCCTGATGCCATCCCCACCCTAGTCTCACTTGGACGGATGATTTTTGGTCGCCGCGATACTATGGATTTCGCCGAGCAATTTACTCTCCCCTGTTTGATTATGGTTGGCGTTGAAGATAAGGCCCGCAGCGTACTAGAAAGTTACTTGATGCACGATGCTATCGATGGCAGTGAGCTAGTACATATTCCCAATGCTGGCCACATCTCAACCCTAGAACAAGCTGATGTTGTCAATCAACATTTAAGCCAATTTTTGGCAAGGGTCCTATAGAAAATCAATCACCCGTTTGGCTTAACGTAAAAGAGCCCGTTGGGTAAGCATTACAGGCTGCACATTGGATAGACCAGCAGAGGGAAATTTGCTGGTATACTCTTACCGAACGTGCGTAACCTGTATCATTCAGAGTGTTGAAGACATTTAAATATGCCAATAAAACAATAGGTTAAAATGAAATTACTCAAGCCTTTATTCGACAATAACCGCCGCTGGGCCGGACGTATACGCCAAGAGAATCCCGATTTTTTTGAACAGTTGGCAAAACAGCAAAACCCCGAATACCTGTGGATTGGTTGCTCCGATAGCCGCGTCCCCTCCAACCAAATCATCGATCTCATGCCCGGCGAAGTCTTCGTTCACCGCAATATCGCCAACATGGTGATCCACACAGATCTCAACTGTTTATCCGTCCTGCAATATGCCGTCGATGTGCTCAAAGTCAAACATATCATGGTCGTCGGCCATTATGGTTGTGGTGGTGTGCGCGCAGCCATGGGCCAACAACGCCTAGGGCTTATCGATAACTGGTTAGGACATTTGCGGGATATCTACCGAATCTACCAAGAGGAATTACTGCAGATGGACGAGGCAAAGCGCTTCGACCGCCTGTGTGAATTAAACGTGATTGAACAGGTCGCCAATGTGACCAGTTCTACCATAGTGCAAGAGGCGTGGGATCGCGGCCAAGAAGTCGCTGTCCATGGTTGGATCTACGGTATAGATAATGGTTTGTTAACGGATTTAGATGTGACCGTCGATCGCAGCCAAGGCTTAGTGAGTAAGCGTTGATCCCGTTTAACCGGTGATTATTCGACCAAAGCTCCTATTCCTTCCCGTAAAAACCTACACTGGCTGTAGGTTTTTCTTTTTCCCCATTAATTTTCATCAATAAAACATCGCAAGGGATAATGAGCCCAGTTATAATCCGCCAGTTAATTGCAGCGCGACCTATGCGCCACAAATTCTAAGGAGATACCTTCCATGCCCGGTTTTGAATTATTTGGTCCTGAAGAGAAGCAAGAAGTCGCCGATGTGATGGAGCATGGCTTTACCTTCCGTTATAACTTCGACCATATGCGTAATGATCGCTGGAAGACTCGCGATATGGAGCAACTGCTCTGCGAGAAAATGAACGTTAAGCATGCCCACCTATTATCAAGCGGTACTGCCGCGCTGCAAACGGCCTTAATGGCGGCAGGCATTGGTGCCGGTGACGAAGTCATCGTGCCACCTTTCACCTTTGTTGCCTCGGTTGAAGCGATTTTTATGGCGGGTGCAATCCCCATTTTTGCCGAAATCGACGAGACCCTGTGTCTATCGCCAGAAGGCATTGAAGCGGCGATCACTCCACGTACTAAAGCCGTTAACTTAGTGCACATGTGTGGCTCTATGGCCAAGATGGACGAAATCAAAGCCGTCTGTGCTAAACACAAGCTAGTGTTGTTAGAAGATGCCTGCCAAGCCATCGGCGGCAGTTACAAGGGCCAAGCCTTAGGCACCATCGGTGATGTGGGTTGCTACTCATTCGATTCAGTCAAGACCATCACCTGTGGTGAAGGTGGTGCTGTGATCACCAATAACACCGAAATCTACGACAACGCCCATATGTTCTCCGATCATGGCCATGACCACATTGGTAAAGACCGCGGCGCCGAGTCACACCCGATTATGGGTCTGAACTTCCGTATCTCTGAAATGAATGCGGCCTTAGGGTTAGCCCAATTACGTAAACTCGATACCATTATCGATATTCAACGTAAAAACAAAAAAACCATTAAAGAGGCGATGGCCAGCATTCCTGAAGTCAGCTTCCGTGAAATACCCGATCCAGAGGGTGATTCTGCCGGCTTCTTAACCTTTATGTTACCCACCGAAGCGCGTACCCAAGAGATCAGCAAAAAACTGGCTGAAAACGGCGTTGACGGCTGCTTCTACTGGTATGTGAACAACTGGCATTACCTGAAAAACTGGAAACACATTCAGGAGCTTAAGGCATCTGCAGCGTTACCAATCACATTAATCGCCGACAGACCTGACTATACTCAAATCTCTGTGCCAAAATCTGATGCCATTATGAGCCGCACCATTTCCATGCTCATTAAATTGTCTTGGACCGATGCTCAGATTGCCGAGCGTATTGAAAACATCAAAAAAGCATTTGCCCAATAATTCTACGGGAGTTTTGCAATGAGTTTTAAGAATTTTAAAGTTGTTGAAAAGATGATCTTCGGCCGCGGCGCCTTCGCCCAGTTAGACGAAGTCTTAGCTGCCCAGCGTAAAACCGACGATGACTTCGTGGTATTTTTAGTCGATGACGTTCACCAGGGTAAACCACTCGAAGGCCGTGTTCCAGTTAAGGCCCACGACCTGCTGATATGGGTCAACGTTGACGATGAGCCAAGCACAATACAAATCGACACCCTGACAGAACAAGTTCAAGCCTTTAACGGTAAGCTACCTGTCAGCGTTGTCGGCCTAGGCGGCGGTTCAACGATGGACGTGGCCAAAGCCGTGTCGCTGATGCTGACCAACCCAGGCGGCTCTGCCATGTACCAAGGTTGGGATTTGATCAAAAACCCAGCGGTTCACCATATCGGTATTCCAACGATTTCCGGTACGGGCGCCGAAGCGTCGCGCACTGCGGTATTGTGTGGTCCTGTGCGTAAGCTAGGTCTGAACTCTGACTACACAGTATTCGACCAAATCATCATGGATTCTGAGTTAATCGATGGCGTTGAGACCGACCAATGGTTCTACACAGGTATGGATTGCTATATCCACTGTGTTGAATCATTAGAAGGCACCTTCTTAAACGAGTTCTCTAAAGCCTACGCCGAAAAAGCCATGGATTTGTGCCGTCAGGTCTATTTAGAAGACCACGTAGATAAAGACGACAAGCTAATGATGGCGTCCTTTATGGGCGGTATGAGTATCGCTTATAGCCAAGTCGGTGCTTGCCATGCGGTATCCTATGGTCTGTCTTATATCCTCGGTTACCACCATGGTATCGGTAACTGTATCGCCTTCGACGTGTTAGAAGAGTTCTACCCAGAAGGTGTGGCTGAATTCCGTCAGATGATGAAGAAGCACAATATCACCCTGCCGAAGAACATCTGTAAAGATCTGCCGGATGAAACCATTGCTAAAATGGTTGCCGTGACTAAGAGCATGGGTCCATTATGGGCTAACGTCTATGGCGCAGGTTGGGAAGAGAAAGTCACAGACGAGATGTTGACTGCCCTGTTCCGCCGTATCTAAGTGCTGATGCAGATGAAAAGGGCTCGTTTGCGAGCCCTTTTTCTTTATACTGACCCATTGAAAAATAGGAAAATGCAATGAATGTGACTCTGTTAATCCCGGCGCGTTACGGTTCAAGCCGCTTCCCGGGCAAGCCCTTAGCCCCGATTAACGGCAAGCCGATGATCCAACACGTGTACGAACGCGCGTCGTTAGCCAAAGGCCTCACCAATATCTATGTGGCGACTGATGATGAGCGCATTAAATCGGCCGTTGAAAGCTTCGGTGGCAAAGTGGTCATGACCAGCCCAGAAGCGGCATCGGGCACTGATCGTATCAATGATGCCATTACCCAGCTAGGGCTTAAGGATGATGATCTGGTTATCAATCTTCAAGGCGATCAACCCCTTATCGACCCAACCTCTATCGAACAAGTGATCAGCCTATTCGAACGTCACCCTGGTGAGTTTGAAATGGCGACCTTAGGCTATGAAATTGTCAATAAGGCTGAACTTGACGATCCTATGCATGTGAAGATGGTTTTCGATAACGACTACTACGCACTCTATTTCTCCCGCGCACGTATTCCCTTCGGCCGCGACACCAAAGATTATCCTGTTTACAAACACTTAGGTGTTTATGCTTATACCCGCAGATTTGTACAAGCCTTTGCCGCCTTGCCATTAGGTCGCCTCGAGGATCTGGAAAAGTTAGAGCAGCTACGTGCCCTAGAGCATGGTCATAGGATCAAAGTCGCTATCAGTGCCTTCGACTCTATCGAAGTTGATACCCCAGAAGATATTCGTAAGTGTGAGCAACGTTTGGCAGTTGATTAATCTTTAATCCGTTTTTCAATACAGGAGCTGTATATGTCAACCTTAGAAGTGTGGATCATCATCATTTTGATCTTAGGTGTCATCGTCAGCAATCTTGCAGCATTGAAATACAGTGCAAAATTCAAGCTACCGCAATTTGGTCAGCACGATAAAAACAAACAGCTTAAGACCGGCGAGGCCGAGTCTAGTGCGCCGGACAAGGCTGATGATGAAGCCCATAACCAAGCCCCATCATCCGCGGCGCAGACCCCTGCCAAAAAGGAAACTCAGCATAAAGGGTAATTTATGCCTAGGTATTTATCACTCAGCCAAATCTGTCCCATTCATGTGAAAAGGCGCTAATGCGCCTTTTTTGTTAGATATGATCCGTCCTAAATAGCTCGTTATCGCATTCAAGATCCTGCTACCGAATGCCTTGGCAGTTTGATCGAGATAAGTGCCGCTAATGCAATAAATGCCGCCGAGATCCACAGGCATGCCGCCATGCCATACACTTGATACACCCCGCCAGACAGCACAGTGCCGATTAAGCGCCCCATCGCATTGGCCATATAGTAAAAGCCCACATCCAAGGACACACCGTCTTCGTCGGCATAACTGACGATAAGATAGCTGTGTAATGAGGAATTGATGGCAAATAAGGCCCCAAACAGCATTAGTCCCCAAACCAACATATTCGCGGCATGGAAGTCATAACTGAGTGCGAGAGCAATGCATGCTGGCACTATGCTCAATACCGCCGCCCAGCCTAAGGCTGTTCGACCATCGGGCACTTTATGGTGCTCACTCTGCTTTGTTCCCGTTAATCGGGGCGCAAAAGCTTGCACTATGCCGTAACCTATCACCCAGAGCGCAAGAAAGCCGCCGACATACCAGTGATCCCAACCAAAGGTTGAGGCCAAATACACGGGTAAAGCCACCACAAACCACACATCCCGCGCGCCAAATAAAAACATCCGCGCAGCAGAAAGCGTGTTTACCGCCGCACTCTTAGAGAAAATTTCGGTAAACTTAGGCTTGTTTTTGGCTTTACCTAAGTCGCGCCGCAAACTTAATAGACTAAACATCCACACCAGCAATAGCCCAATCGCCATACCTAGCACGGTATTCTGGAATCCAAACAGGGTCAGCAAGGCACCACCGAGGAAGAACCCCGCGCCCTTTAGCGCATTTTTGGATCCGGTGAGCATAGCGACCCACTTATACAACTCACCCTGAGCATCCTTAGGCACCAACAACTTGATACTGCTTTTTGCGCTCATTTTATTGAGATCTTTAGCAATACCCGACAAGGCCTGCGCCGCCATCACCCAAGCAACCGTAAGCATACTGCTCGGCACCAACAGCATGCTAAGGGCGACAATCTGCATAAATAGTCCTATATTCATGGTCTTATTTAGACCTAAACGCGCCCCAAGCCAACCTCCAACTAAGTTAGTGACCACCCCAAAAATTTCATAGAAGAGGAATAGCATTGCAATTTGCAGCGGGCTATAACCTAAACCATGAAAATGGAGCACTACTAACATACGCAGCGCCCCATCGGTGAGCGTGAATGCCCAATAGTTGCCTGTGATCACTAAGTATTGGTGGATCTCGGGTGATATGTTGGACAAGAACCCTATCAACTTAGCCATAGTTCTCCTTTAACATAGCACGCCTTTAACACTGCCCAATTTAACATAGCATCCCTTTAAATATAAAAGCTTATGCCTTATCCATCAGACCGACCATCCGCGCCAGCTCGGCCGCACGATTAGCATAGCCCCACTCGTTATCATACCAAGCGTAGAGTTTGACCTGAGTGCCATTGATGATCATGGTCGATAGTGCATCGATAATGCTCGAACGGGGATCCGTTTTATAATCCACCGACACTAATGGACGTTCCTCATAACCTAAAATGCCTTTTAGCGGTCCATCTGCGGCTTCCTGTAACAGGCGATTGACCTCAGCCTCGGTCGTTTTGCGACTCACCTCAAACACGCAATCGGTTAATGAAGCATTTGCCAATGGTACGCGCACCGCATGGCCGTTGAGCTTGCCTTTGAGTTCAGGGAAAATATGGGTGATGGCTGTAGCAGAGCCCGTTGTCGTCGGGATAAGGCTTAAACCACAGGCCCGAGCACGGCGAAGATCTTTATGGGGTGCATCTAGAATAGTTTGAGTGTTGGTAATATCGTGAATAGTCGTCATCGAACCATGCACTATGCCGAGGTTTTCGTGGATCACTTTAACAATTGGCGCCAAGCAGTTAGTGGTACAGGAGGCCGCGGTCACAATCGGATGAATGGCTTTATCGTAGAGCTGATGATTCACCCCCATCACTACGTTTAATACGCCCTCTTCTTTAACGGGTGCCGTCACCACAACACGTTTAACACCTTGATCTAAATAAGCTTGTAACACGGCTTTGGTCTTCATCTTACCCGAAGCTTCAATCACCACATCGCAGGCGGACCAATCGGTTTCGGCTATGGTTTTATTGGATGTACAGCGAATACGTTTGCCATCGATAATGATGTCATCGCTATCGCTGTTCGCCTCATGCTGCCAACGGCCATGCACAGAATCAAATGTCAGCAAATGGGCTAAGGTCGCAGCATCCCCCGCGGGATCATTAATTTGCACAAACTCAACCTCATCCCAGCCCCAAGCGGCGCGCAGCGCTAAACGCCCCATACGCCCAAAGCCATTGATCCCTATTTTGATTGTCATACCTATATCCTTCACACTCAGTTTTATATTATTTGTTTAAGATTAAAGCGTTATCTGGTCGATATAGCCGCGCTGGAGCGCCTTCGTTAAGGGTAAAATATCAAATGGATGTGACACCTAGGTGTTACCCCTCTAACCAGGATTCAATCATGTCTCTATGGGGAATTGAGCCCCAATGCACGAGCTTCTCATCAATCACCACGGCGGGTGTACTCATCACCTTATACTCCATAATGACTTCGGGATTGGTTTCCTTCACCAGAGCTATACTGATGCCCTTCTCATTCGCAATGGCGGTAATAATCTCGGCGGTTTTAGTGCATTTAGAGCAACCACTACCTAATACTTTGATGTTTAACATTTTATAATCCTCACAACATGGGACTGATCGCGTTAAATATCCACCCAATTAGGGTGAATGAAATCAACAAAATGGCAAAAACAATGGCCAGTAAGCGCCATTGCATCACCTGCTTAAGCAAAATAAATTCGGGGAAACTCGCGGCCACCGTCGACATACAGAATGCTAATGTCGTGCCGATAGGAAGACCATGAGTGATAAGGCTTTCCATGATGGGAATGACCCCCGTCGCATTGGAATACAGGGGAACCCCTATTAATACCGCAGCAGGAACCGACCACCATTGACTATCGTCTAGGTGGGTTTCAATCCAACCATCGGGAACAAATCCATGGAGCGCCGCACCAAGCCCAACCCCAATAATGACCCATTTCCCCACCCGCCCAAAAATCTCTCGGGTCTCGCTTTTCGCAAACTCATGTCGCTCGGTTAACGTCATCGACGTCGCAGACGCACCAGCGCCATTATTGAGATCCGCCTGCGCCTGACCTCTTTCGAGTGCTTTTGCGGCAAAGGACTGCAACCAACGTTCGGCACGAATCGTGTCTAAAAATGCACCCGCGAGTATGCCCACCGACATGCCGACCAGCACGTAAATCACAGTGAACTTCCAGCCCAGCAGACTCACAAGCAACAGAATAGCTACCTCATTAATTAACGGTGAGGTGATCAAAAACGCCATAGTGATCCCAACGGGGATCCCGGCGGAGGTAAAACCTAAAAATACCGGAATACTCGAACATGAGCAGAATGGGGTGACAGCACCAAAGCCCGATCCCATAAAATACCCAATAAAGCGATTTTTACCCGACAAGTAATCCCGAACACGCTCAACATTGAGCGACGCCCGCACCAAGGCGATGGTGTAAATCATCAGCAGCAAGAGCGCGAAAATCTTACTGGTATCTTCAATAAAAAAATGTACCGCATCGGCAAGCTTTGTATTGGGATCTAAACCCATCACCCCAAAGGTTAACCAGCTCGCTAAATCGGAAAATATTTGCAGCATGACCCCACCACCTTATTATTGGTAAGCACCTAGAATGCATAAACATATGAAAAAACGTATGTTTGAGGTTAAATTTTTTGCTGTTAGTCTTCTAACAGCATGCTTTAGCACGATCAGGGCGCCCCCCCATCTTACACAGATTACGCATATTCTCTTCGAGGAAAATCGCGTTTTTGCTCGTTACTTCACTTAATACCAACTGACTCCATTGGGGTAAATCAGTATTAATACGATAGAAAACCCATTGTCCCTGGCGGCGATCGACTAATAACCCGCACTTGCGCAATTGGGCTAAATGCCGTGAAATCTTAGGCTGGATTTCCTGTAAGGCTTCAGTCAATTCACAGACGCAAAGCTCGCCCTCGTGCTGAATGAGCATCAAACAGCGCAGGCGCGTTTCATCGGCTAAACATTTAAAAAACTGAGTCGGATTAATCATTAAGGTCCTTAGACTATCAAGGTTCATTCACCTATCGGCTCTCGCTGCGTACTCACACTCAACGCCCCAAATAACTCGGTAGCTTGATGTCTTAACAAGACTTGGGCGAATGCTGAACGGACCGTATCCGCAACACAGAGAAACCGCACATGTTGTTTCGAGGTATAGGGCCTTTATCAAGATAGCGTCACTATATACGATTTATCATATATGTAAATGTCGATATGGCAGGAATTATCTCTCCCTCACAAAACGGTTCATTGATCACTACAACATTGATCCTGTAAAAAATGCACCAATCCCTGTAATAGTTCATAGTCAGGCACACAGTACAATACCCTTCCCTCACGCCGCTGCGAGATAATTCCCGCCGACATTAAGGCGCTAATATGGTGTGAGAGTGTCGAACCGGGGATCTGCAATTCTTCCTGTAATTTCCCCACGGCGACTCCCGTATAACCCCCCTTTACCAATATTCTGAACAGGGCAAGGCGAGTCGGATGCCCTAGTTCCTTCAATACTTTAGCTGCATTATCTATATTCATATCGACGCTATTATTTCAGTGCATTTCGTTAAGTTATTCGATAGTACCAGAAATATCTATCCCCGAGTGACGTCAAAATGGATGGCAAGCAACCTAGGGATGGTACTTAGGATGCGAGTCTTACAGAGATCCACATCATAATGTTTTATCACATATTTCTATAATTCTCGAAATTAGGTATTTAAAATATTTCGTCCACAATTTATTATTCCAAAATATTCGAAATATTCGAAATATTCGAAATATTAGTGTTGCAGGGGTAAAAATGAGTCCTGAAACGATCACAATGCTGAAGGCACCCAATGGTATGTGCATTAATCCCAAGAGGGATGGCGATGGGCGCGCGGTTTCTGCATAGCTATCTCTTTAGCTAATACACACAATAATGATCTAGTTCGATGTGGCACTCACTGTATGCCCTTAAAGTGAATGCCTTAGGGTTCTATCCTACAGATGTAAAGACGGGTATTGCCGATAAAATGCTGTCAGCTTAAGAGAATAAACATGAGGTTAACTGTGCCACTAACAGCCAAAGATGATGCCATAGAATGGGCGTTAACCCATGCTATGGCCTTTAAAGAAACGGCGTATTCTGCCCGCCATGCCCCATTTACCTTAACGCCCAGTTTAATCAGTAAAGAGCACTATCAATATCTAAAACGTGCGGTAGAACCACTGGGGAAACTTATCCATTATGTGTCTGAAGCACATGCCTTTTTAGTTGATGCAATTCAACCTATTACAGCAAGCGATCCCTTCTTTGGCGCGCTACTGAGGGCACATCAACAGTTGCATGGCTCTGCACATAGCTCTGGTACCCAAGCCCCAAGAATGCCACTGCTTATTATGCGTAGCGACTTTATGGACGATAGAGACTTAGGACCCAAACTGGTGGAGTTTAATGGTATAGCGGCAGGTATGGGGCCATTTGGTCAACTGGCCCATCAACTCCATCGCTATTTACAACAGCAATGGCCTTTGCAACCTAAGGGGGAACTGGTTGAGAATCATGCCATTGAGCAACTCTCTACGGCCATAGCCCACGCGACATTGATGATAAAACACGAGTTTGGCGATACTGGGCCCGCACGGTTTTTGATGCTAGTGCAAGAAAATGAAGACAATGTGTTTGATCAGCACTTGCTCGAATTCGCACTGCAACAAAAAGGAATACAGACCCTACGCAGAACCTTTAGTGAACTCCAAGGGCAACTCACCACTGGTGCACAACATAGACTTATACTCGAAGGCGTTGGGACTATTGATACCGTTTATCTGCGTGCGGGTTATCAATATGCAGATTATGGAACCGTCGACATAAATGGCAACAGGGACTACCAAGCCCTGATGGGGATCCGAGTGTTGCTTGAACAGCATCGCATTGCCGTCAATGCAACCTTAGGCCAGCAGTTGGCAACCAGTAAACGGGTACAAATGCTGCTCTCTTCTATGGATGAACTGACCTTGACTCAGTTTGGATTAACTCTGCCAGAAGCCAGCATGATCAAGGCACTCCTCGGTGAAATGCACCCTGTCACCGCAGAGAGCGGCCAGTTAATTGCCGAGTCCCCAATAGACACTTGGGTATTGAAAAATCAAGGGGAAGGTGGTGGCCATTGCCTCTTTGGGGCCGATATTCTACAAAAACTAGCCGAGCTTGAGCCCGCACAATACCCAGTATGGTCCTTAATGCGTCGCTTACACCCACAACCCAGAGCAACGCAAGCCTTAGTGGTGCGTAACGGTGAGATACACGTCATCGATGACTTGATCCCTGAAATAGGCATCTTCAGCGTCCATTTAAATGGCTTACCCGCTGTCAATCATAAAACCAATACAGATAGTCCCAGCTATGCGGGCTATCTCATTCGCAGCAAGTCCGCCAGAGTAACAGAGGGCGGCGTCCACAGCGGCCAAGGAGTATTAGATTCGCTGATGCTTAGGGAGTAATTCATTAGGGTTTGTGACGGAACTTAAGTATTAGCGATAAACATCCAGTTGTTGTTTGACTCGCGTTTTTTTCAAGGTAACATATATGAAAATTCATATATCAATATAATTCGGCTCAGCCAAGGGACAAATGACATTCATACCTCGTCTTGGCATTTTTTATAGTTAAGGGCAGCAAGTCTCAGCCCTTTTAGGAGGTTTTATGTGGTTGGCAGGGGCAATTTTTGTTCTCACCATAGTGTTAGTCATTTGGCAGCCTAAGGGCTTAGGCATAGGTTGGAGCGCCACCTTGGGCGCCGTATTGGCCTTGCTGCTAGGCGTAGTACAGTTAGGGGATATTCCTGTGGTGTGGAATATTGTCTGGAACGCGACCGCCACCTTTATCGCCGTCATCATCATCAGTTTATTATTGGATGAATCGGGATTTTTCGAATGGGCCGCGCTGCATGTGGTCCGTTGGGCTAAAGGCCGTGGCCGTTTACTCTTTACTTACATAGTGTTACTCGGTGCTACCGTGGCTGCCTTATTCGCTAATGATGGCGCGGCGCTGATCCTCACCCCGATCGTGATTGCGATGTTACTGGCTCTAGGCTTTAGCGCCGGAGCAACCTTAGCCTTTGTGATGGCCGCGGGGTTTATTGCCGATACCGCAAGTTTGCCGTTAATTGTCTCGAACTTAGTCAATATCGTTTCGGCGGACTTCTTTAAGATAGGCTTTAACCAATACGCCGCTGTCATGGTGCCCGTCGATATTGCCGCGATTAGCGCCACCTTAGTGATGCTGCATGTGTTTTTCCGCAAAGATATTCCCGCCACCTACGATCTGAAAAAATTGCGCGAGCCTAAAGCCGCTATCCGAGATCCCAATACCTTTAAAACTGGCTGGGGAGTTTTAATCTTACTCTTAGTGGGCTTTTTGGGCCTAGAACCCCTCGGCGTGCCCGTGAGTTTAGTCGCTGCCGTGGGTGCCCTCATCCTGTTTGTGGTCGCCAAGAAAGGCCATGCGATAGATACCACTAAGGTACTGCGCGGCGCGCCATGGCAGATAGTGATCTTTTCACTGGGTATGTATCTGGTGGTTTATGGTCTTCGCAACGCGGGCTTAACAGATTATCTATCTAACGTGTTGGACAGCTTGGCAGAACAGGGGCTTTGGGCTGCCACTATGGGCACGGGCTTCTTGGTCGCCTTTTTATCCTCCATCATGAACAACATGCCAACCGTGTTGGTCGGTGCCCTGTCGATAGACGGTAGCAATGCAGCCGGCGTGATTAAAGAAGCCATGATCTATGCTAATGTGATCGGTAGTGATTTAGGCCCCAAAATCACCCCCATCGGCAGTTTAGCAACCCTGCTATGGCTGCATGTGCTAGCGCAGAAAAATATCAACATTACCTGGGGTTATTATTTCCGCGTCGGCATAGTGATGACAGTGCCTGTGCTATTTGTCACCCTAGCGGCACTGGCACTGCGCCTCTCCTTCTGATCTATAACCATAGGTGCTCAAGCATCCGTTTAGTGCCTATGGATAAATGTATAAGCGATGATTTATCAGAGACATGTTATGGCCAATATCATTGACAACCATCTTGAAACACACAGCAGCATTAAGATCTACCACAATCCCGCCTGTGGCACATCGCGCAACACCTTAGGCCTTATCCGCAATACAGGGGTTGAGCCGACCATAATCTTCTACCTTGAGACGCCGCCAAATCGCCAAACGCTGCTGCAATTGATTGCGGATATGGGAATTTCGGTGCGCAGTTTATTGCGGCAAAATGTCGCGCCCTTTGAGGCATTAGGCTTAGGCGAAGATCAATTTAGCGCTGATGAATTAATCGATTTTATGCTCGAGTACCCCATCTTAATCAATCGTCCCATCGTCGTTACGCCATTAGGCACCCGCCTTTGTCGTCCCTCGGAACAGGTATTGGATATTTTACCTAATCCCCAACTGGGCGCCTTTACCAAGGAAGATGGTGAAGTGGTGATTGATACCAATGGGCAGAGAGTTAAAAAATAGCCCCTAACCCAGCCTAAAACGTCATAGAAAGCTTTCTACATCAACTAGTTAATTCAGCAGAAAAAGCTGATAAATCATACTATTCAAGGTGGATGGCCATATTTAGTAACAAATGTGCCTGTTCAGTTTTCTCGTCAAAATACGACCTTGATACCTTCAAATTCTCAATCTTCTATTTGCATAATAAAGTGTTAACGACCAGCCTCGGGTTTGTTCAATATTTGGATAAGATCGCAACTACACACGGCCTATCCTTATTGTTAGGCCATTGATATGCCCTCACCGGGTTTGAAATGACAATTTCATCGTCTTAATGGCTTCATTAGACAGCCAGACTGTTGCATTTGAATCTGACTCTATTAAATCAACGATTTCCTGACGAGGACCATGTCGCCACTTGTCCGTTGCATAGAATTCATTCTGTGAAAACTCAAGATGTTCTAAATTGTCATACGCTCTAATCAAAAAATAAGAGTCTTCATCATGGACTGATTGACCATAGACCACCACATCCATTCCCCATTCTAAATGAAGAGGCATGCTTTGGTTTACAACCAACTGGTGAAACTTGTTACCACTTCCTTTTTTAAGCTTATAAGTACGAATTTCTATCAACTTCTTTGTCATGTTTACTCCATGAGCCTAGCGTTTGGTTAAGAGCCGGATTTAACCTGTCCCAAGTGAGCGAAGCGAACGACTTGAACCACTAGTTATCACTCAGCCTGCCCTTTCAAGAAATCTGCCGCAGGTGTCACCCAAGGCAAGCTTTATTATGTCCTTTTAGCCGCTTGGCGACTTAAGGGGCGCTCTTCGAGGTGAGCCACTAAGAACACCAAAAAACGGAACAGAGATTTAATCTTCCGATCGTAATCTTTATCCGGCTGGGCCGTGGCTAATTTTTGCAACGACTTGATTTTTGAATAGGCGTTTTCGATAAGGTCATCGTTTTCTTTGCCAATATATTTCGCAAACTCGGCAAATTCGCCAATAAATGCCGGCGTCACTTTACGACGATTTAAACGACTAAGCGCGACACCTTCCTTGAGTTTTGCCTCAAACAATGTGCATTCCAGTCCTTGAATAATGGCAATCTGGGGCAAGTTACTGCTGAGCGCATCGGCAATAAAACCCAAATTCGCCTTTAACTCGAAGGCTATCGCTTGCTGACTGGCGCTCGATTGTTGCCAGCGACTGCGCTCTTTATCGAAGATATCGTATAACTCTTTCCAAATACTCATGGATTTTGCCTACCTTGCACGAAATAGATCCCTGATATTTCACATCACTCAGCGCTGCAAGTTATCATAAATTTAAGCTAATGGGATAAAGCCGATATAAAAAAGGCCCGAACAAGTCGGGCCATTTTCATCAATACATAACAGTACCTTGGGAGAAAGCGTCTTAGGCAAGGTCCCCCTTAAACTGTACCAGCTTGTTTCATTTTATTCTTTTGGGCGGCGAGTCGTCGCTGCGCCTCTTTCTGCTCACGGCGCGCCTCAATCACTTGATTCACATCGCTACCTATATGCGCTTCGTTACGTGACTTAGCCAGATTGACTTGACGTTCACGCTCCACAAAACGCTTGCGCTGTTCATCGGAAATCTTGTCGATGCAATGTGGGCAACTCACGCCCTGTACATAGGCTGGGCTCTGTTTTTCGGCTTCAGTGATGGGCATACGACAAGCATTACATTGATCGTATTGTCCTTTCTTTAAATCATGATCGACTGCAACGCGGTTATCAAACACGAAGCACTCACCTTCCCACAGGCTTTCTTCCTGCTGCACTTCTTCAAGATATTTAAGGATCCCACCCTCGAGGTGATACACCTCTTCGAAACCTTGCTCCTTTAAGTAAGCAGTTGATTTTTCACAGCGAATACCACCAGTACAGAACATAGCCACCTTTTTATGTTTGGCCGGATCTAAGTTCTGCTTCACGTATTCAGGAAATTCCCTGAAGGTTTCAGTCACAGGGTTGATGGCGTTTTTAAAGGTGCCAATTTGCACTTCATAATCATTGCGGGTATCGACTAAGATCACCTCGGGATCGGAAATCAAGGCATTCCAATCCTGTGGCTTGACATAGGTGCCAACTACTTTAAGGGGATCAATGCCTTCCACACCCATAGTGACGATTTCTTTTTTTAACTTGACCTTAGTGCGGTAAAAGGGCATTTCATCATCGAAGGATAACTTGTAAACAATGTTGTCTAAACCACTCTGGCCATTTAGCCATGCAAGTAGAGCCTCAATAGAGGCCTGTGAGCCCGCCACTGTGCCATTAATGCCTTCGCTGGCAAGCAGTAATGTCCCTTTAATTTCCGCCTGTTCCATCATGGCCAATAATGGCTCTCTAATCGTTTCAAAATGCGGTAAAGAAACAAATTTATATAAAGCACACACAACAACTTTAGACATAACACCCTCATCTGCTGGCTGGAACTTAATTTCCAGTGCATAAACCTATGAATGACCGATAGCTTTGCTACAGGTCGCAAAATCGCGCGAAATTCTACCTGAGTCACAGACGAATAAACACCGATAAAAATTAAGGTCATTGGGTTCTACCACCGAACACAAGTTAAAAATCCTTGTGATTGGCAGTATTTCACGCCCTAAGCCGTTACTATTGCAGACATTAGCCCCATAATATGGCGTTGCTTACCGATAAGAGTCTTATCTATGCCCTTGCCAATCTTATACACTTTTCGCCGCTGTCCCTATGCTATGCGAGCACGCCTAGGATTACTGCTGGGGCAACGGAATGTTGATATCAGAGAAATTACCCTGAAAGCTAAGCCCGAAGCCCTGCTGCAGGCCTCTCCTAAGGGAACTGTCCCAGTACTTGTGCTCAGCGATGGCCAAGTGATCAGCGAAAGCCTTGAGATCATGCGCTGGGCACTGTCATCCAACAATCCACTGCCACACGCCTACCCGCCTCTACTTGGGCAAACAGTCGATGAACAAGAGCAAATCGCGCACCTTATCCATCAAAATGATCACGAATTTAAGCCTTGGCTCGACAAATATAAATACGCAGATCGCTACCCAGCACAATCGCAGACCGATTATTTCCGGTCTGCGAGCGAATTTTTAAACACACTTGAAACCTATCTTAACCGGCATAGATATTTAGTAAATGACCAGTTGAGTCTTGCAGATTATGCGATTGTTCCTTTTATTCGCCAGTTTAATGCCGTGGATCCCAAGCGGGATCTCAGCCTCAGTTACCCGCGGCTTATGGCTTGGTTAAATGAACTCACCAGCAGTGAAATATTTACCCAGGCAATGAACAAATATGTGATCTGGGAAGCGGGCCAATCACAGATAAGTTTGTTAGACATTAATGTAACTAGATAAGTTTTAAAGGGTATTTTTATTTTACCCAGTAGCAATCGGTAAAATAATCGCGTAAGGTATTTATAAGCAGAAGATCGAATAAGAAATCCACCACGACACCACACCGGGTTGAATCGTCAGTCATGCGTCATAGGGATAAATCTGTTGGATAATATGGATATTAACATTACAGCTATGCTCATTGGTTTACTCATTCTGCACTGTTTATTTGCATTGAGAGCCTTCAAGAGTCCAGTGCGACTCAGCACTAACAAAAAATGTATTTGGTGCTTACTCAGCTTATTTTTAGGGCCCCTTGGTTATTACAGTTACCATGGCTTTATTCCCTTAGATAAACTGCAAAAAGATTAACATGATGATTGTGCAGCAATAAAAACGCGCAGCTTTAGCTGCGCGCAATTGTGCCAAAAATAAATCTATAAATGACTGTGCAATAACACTGAATCGTCGGGGACCTTTTGTATCACCGGCGCCTGTCCTTCGGCTAATGCCTGCTTATAGCTTTGGTTCATTTTAAGCGCTAAATATAAGTCGGGCCGAATTAAAATCCCCCCCTCACCCGATTGCATTCCAGCCTGTTCAAACCAGCCTAACATCTGCCGCTTTCGCCCTGCGAGCACTAAACGCACTCCGCGTTTTTTGAGCAACTGATGCAAATCAGCCAACATCGCCATCACGCTCAAGTCGAGGTGGGTAAAGCAAGGTACCGCATCAATAATAATGCAATCGACGGGCTCAGGTTCACGAATAAATTTTTCTAATAAACGTCGTTTAAAGTAAGTGGCATTAAAATACGTCAGCGGTGAATTAAAACGATAGATAAACACCCCTGGAACAGATTTAGCCTTACCCGAATCGTCGACACTGCGAATAACGCCCTTTTGATCTAAACCAAGTACTTGATCCGTTGGGCGCATAACCGTCGCTAAAAACTGGAATAGCCCCAACAGTACCGCGAGGGTAATTCCGGGGATTACACCAATAAAAAGCACAGAAAACAACGTAATACACGCTAATAAAAATGCAGAGCGATCCCTTACCCTTAGATTCCATAGTGCTTTTATGTCGATAAGGGAGATAGAAGCTATGACCAGCACAACGCCTAAGGCTGAGCTTGGAATATATTTCAAGGGAGCGGTAAAAAATAAGGCCACCAGTCCAATTAATACCGCCGCAATAATGGATACCAGTTGGCTTTTACCCCCATTGGCATCGTTAACTGCGGTGCGAGAATCCGCGCCACTGATCGCAAAACCCTGGGATAAAGCCGAAGCAATATTGGCAAGACCGAGTGCTCTAAATTCTTTATCCGCATCGATATCATAACCATTCTTAGCCGCAAAACTCCGTGCCGTCAGCATCATGCTCACAAAACTCACCATGGCTAAGTTAAGCGCTGGGACGACAAGCTCGCGAGTAATACCTAAATCAAACACAGGTGCTTGAAACGATGGCAGACCGGAGCGAACCTCACCCACCACATTGATATCAAAAGCCGTAAGATTAAATCCCCACACGAGTACGGCAGCCATCGCCATCGCACACATAGAAGCGGGCCATAGGGGGCGATAACGCTTCACTAACCCATAGGTCAGTAGAGTGACCCCTCCCATCAATAGCGTTGGCCAATGGGTTCGAGTCAGGTATGAAGGCGCACCACTGAGACGCTCAATCAAGTAGCGCTCGTCAAAGGTAAAACCAAAGATTTTAGAAAACTGCCCCACTATGATAGTGATCGCAACCCCATTGAGCAGCCCCATTAGAATAGGCTTGGAGAGAAAATCGGCTAACACCCCGAGCCTAAAACGGCTCGCAATTAAACACCAAAACCCCGTCATAGCCGTCATGGTCATCACGAGTTGCCAGTGTTTCATACTGTCGCCAGCGGCAAGCGGTGTAACAACGGCAGCGATCACGGCACAGGTCGCCGCATCGGGGCCCACAATCAACTGCTTAGAAGTCCCAAAAAGGGCATATACCAGCATGGGTAATACACAGGAATAGAGTCCGACCGCCGCATTCACTCCCGTTAACTGGGCATAGGCAATAGCCACAGGCAAGGCCACAGCGGCAACCGATAAGCCCGCTCGCACATCATCCCTAAGCCATTGCTTATCATACTGCAGCATCTGCGCCAAACCTGGCATGACCGAGTCTAAACTGGGAAACTTCACGCGGTAACCTCCATATACTCCGCCCCGAGGAAAAACCAACCTCGGGGTATCAATAACCACTACAATGAAGACCCTAAGGGCCTGCATGTAAAAAAGCCACCAATATTATGTTGGTTATGACATAAAGCCAATCATTACGCGAGTCCGTTTCCGATAATATTTTTAGGGTGTTAGCGTCTTCTTAACGCAAAATCATCGGTAAAGAGACGAGCAACAAACTCCCCATAAACCAGTTAAAACCACGGCGACGTTTATCTGTATTCAACTTTTTACTGATCGCGGCGCCCACAAACACCCATGTAAAGGAAGCAGGAAACCCAACCAAGTTAAACACTGCGACGCCAAGTAATGCACTCAACCAAAAACCGTCTCCTCCTAATGTAAATGCACTGCAAAGAGTAATAGTCGACATCCAAGACTTAGGGTTAATCCATTGAAATAAGGCTGCTTCGAGCAACGTCATCGGCTTGCGGCCCTCATCTAAATGGGCTGTGCTCACTGGAGAGGTCACTAAGCGGTAGGCTAAATACAATAAATAAACCAAGGCAAAATATTTAAGCAATTGATGTAAAACGGGTAAAGCCTCAAACAGAGCGCCAAGCCCTAGGAGCACGGCTAAATGCAAAGAGGTTGAACCTAAGCGGATCCCCGCGATATGGGGCACGGTTCGCAACACACCAAAATGTGCCCCAGAACTGGCCAGCAAAATATTGTTTGGTCCAGGAGTCATAGTCATAGTCGCGCAAAACAATGCCGCAGAAGCCATTAACGTCCATAGTTGTGCTTGATATAAAAGTTGAAAATCCATAGCAGCTCCTAAATTGTATGCATACATTAATTGACATAAAACGATGCAATGAATAATATACTGTGAATATTAGAGATCAATGGATTTATTGTCATGGGTACAATTTGGACGCCAGATCTAACGGTCTTTTCAGGTCCCAAATATCAGCGCTTAGTCAGTGCGATAGAGCAAGGGATTTTGCAGAAAGACTTGCCCCACGGTTGCAAATTACCACCGCAACGCCGTCTAGCCGATGCATTAGGCATTACGATTGGTACTGTCACCCGTGCCTATGCACTTGCGGAACAACGGGGTTATGTAGAGGCGAGGATTGGCGATGGCACCTATGTTAATGCCTCCCCCATTCCAGAGCTTAGCCATGCCCAGCTCAATATGGCGACCTGTCAACAACCTCTTACGGATCAAATCAGCACCCTAAGCGATTGTCTTAGCCAATTAGCGAAAGATCCCACTAAATTGAGCCAATTGTTGGGTTATCGCGCCAGTCCATTAGAACAACATCAGCAGGTTTTTCACCAATGGCTCCATCAACGGGGAATCGAGCAGAGTGTGGAACAACTTGTGTTCACTCACGGTGGTCAGCAGGCTATCTTCGCCTGCTTGAACGCATTGTTATCTAAGGGCGATGTGTTATTGCACGAGCAATATAGTTATCCCGGAGTGCGTATTTGTTCGAAGCAATTAGGGGTAAATAGTATTGGCGTTCCCCTAACGACAGACGGCCTAGATCTCGCACGCTTTGAAGCTTTAGTGCAAATTCATCAGCCCAAGTTAGTGTATCTCACCCTAAATAATCAGAATCCCACCTGCATCCAATACAGCGATGAACAGAGGCTAAAACTCCTAGAACTTGCTCAGCAGTATCAATTTTATATTATCGAAGATGACGTAAATTATTGCTTACCTGAGGAATGGCATACTCCGTTGTGGCAATTGGCAAAGGAGTTAGACATCCCAAGAGTAATTTATATTTCAAGCCTTTCTAAATTGTTTTCCGGAGGCTTAAGACAAGGGTTTATGTTAGTCCCAGAAGCACTCATTGCCCCCATTCGATTGGCTATTCACAGCCAGTGTTGGATGGTGTCGCCGCTCAATGTGGAAATCGCCTGCCTGTTGATTAAGAAGGGGCAGATCACTGCCAATAGAGATGCCATCGTGCGTCAGCGGCAAACGCTGTGTGTCGCCATGGGGCAACGCCTTGGGTTAACACAGAGATGGCGTGGCTTGAATGGTTGGTTGCAATTACCTGAAGATCTTAAAGCCCATCATTTAGTGACCGCCCTCGCGGCCAAAGGCGTGCTGATCCGCAACGGTGATGACTTCAACTGCCACGATAATTTTATTCGTTTAAGCCTAGGGGGCGCCGAAAATGCAGCGCAATTTCAACACGCATTAGATTGCATTGAATCAACTTTCCATACCCTAATACAAAATGCCTATTCAGTAGTATAATCCTTTAGCCCACAGCAGGTTTCAAACCATTCCCAATAAAAACGCCAGAGAAGTTCTCTGGCGTTGGTTTCACATTTGGCGTGGTGGAGCCCTCAAATGGCGTGCCTCTGTATGCCTACGATGGTGCATAATTAGGCTCCATTATTAGCTCAAATGACTGCACTCTGATAATTACTGCACTTTAATCTGGTAGACACTGGTCGTGCCGCTCACTTCATTACCTATGATTAATAACGGCTGGCCATTTGGGCTCTTATCGGCACCCACAAACTTCATCCCTTCGGGGCCTAAGTCCCCCGCCAAACTCGCATCACCTTGCACTTCGCCAGTGTCAGTATCTATGGTGAAATTCGCTTCAAAGTCACGGTTGACCACATAATCAACAAAATGCACATCAAAGGGATTAGTCACATCGTAAATCATAAAACCAGAGGTACGCTCCAGTCCGATAAAGGCATAGAGCTTTTGACCTATCTTACCCAGTGCTAAGGCTTCAGGCTCCGGCCCCTTATCGTCACTGCGACTATCGCCTTTGTTTTCTTCGTTGTTATTGTTGAAATTATCACCGAGTAAGGCTGCGGTGATCCGTTCAAAATCATTGCCACTGTCAAAAACCTGTTGACCATCGGCCGACCAAATTGAGAAGGAACGCGCACCAAAGCTGACGATTTTGTCGTAGTCGCCATCATTATCGTCATCCCCCATGCTCTTAGTCACTTTTAGACGGGCTAATTGGGTCTTATCCTTAGCAGCAGCAAATTGTGGATGATTAGGATCTAAGGTTAAATCGCCAGCACGAGCCTCCTCCGAGAAACCTGCATAGTCACGGGAATCCCCTTCGTTAGCCGTTACAATAAAATCGGTGTTATTCCAACGATAGCTCGCCACAGTATCGGGTTGATACATGCCATACACACTGGCATAAGCTTGCAGATTGACCATGTCATCCTTGTCACTCGCATCAATTTTATTCACACCAAGGCCGTAATCTTTCAGGCCTAAGGGTAAAATTTTGTCCACTTTGGCAGTAGCAATCTCAATCACGGCGATAGCATTGTTTTCCTGTAGACTCACAAAGGCACGGCTGTTATCCGGACTGATGCTGATATATTCAGGCTCTAAATCCTGGGCAACACTCGCCATTGGCCCATTAATCTTGATCTCCTTAGTGATTTCATTGTTGCGGGCCCCCCCTTGATTAAACTCACTAAAACCGACTAAGGTTGCCGTTGCTGTAGGCTTACCATCCACAATCTTAATAATGGCAACACTACCGTCTGGATCGACGCTATAGTCTTGATTAGGTTCACCTTCGTTGGCAACTAACAGGGTTTGACCATCGTGACTAAACACCACATTATCTGGTAATGCACCGACTTCAACCGCACTGATAAACAGGGGGGCTTCGGTGCCATTTAACTGATAAAACGCGACAAAACCATTAGCTTGTGTCTTATTACCCGCAGCGTCACCTCGCTCAATCGCCGCCGCTAATAAATTACCCGAGACACTGACACTATTAACACTTCCCATAAAACTTAGGCCAATATCTTTAGCGACATCTAGCTCGCCTAACTTATCAAGATTATTCAAGGCTAATGGTTCTGAGGCCTTAGGGGCGCTAGCCAATAAACTGGCATCAATAATATCGACTTTACCGCTGATCGCATTGACCACAAAAATTCGTTGCGCAGCAGCATAATACTCAACAATTTCCGCCGCACTTAATCCATAGACCCCCGTTTGATGGCGACCTATAAGTTCAGCCCTGACACCCGCTGACTGGGACTGGCAGATAAACTGTGTTTGCGTCGCCTCAATCTCAGCGTCTTCCAATTGACCATTGCTATTCGCATCTAAGCCAGTGTCGATACGTTGACCACCGGCGGAACAATGGGTATCACCTATGGCTAAGGCTGTCACTTTAATCAGAGAATTTAAGCCGTTATCGCCCTGCTCGCCATTGGTACCGTCATCACCGCTACAGGCACCAAGTAAGAGGCTCGCCACTATAGCGCCAGCAAGTGGAAGTCGTTTTGTGTTCATTGCATCATTCCTGAATGTGTTGTTATGCGTCGGGTAAATGAAATCCCGTTACACTAATCCGCATTCAAGACGGTTAGATGACATGGATATGACGAGAGAATGACAACTTCAAACTAAAGACTGATAAACCAATAGATATTACCTCTTGAACGCAGGCACAAAACTTCCAAATTCATTTTCGTTACAATTTAAGTGTAAAGATCCCGTCATCAAGATTGGTTTATTTGTCCGAGCACTTTACTATGTTATTGCTTAATCTCTTTAGCGATATACGTGAAATATTGACTGAAGTAGCAATTCCCTTTTACTCAACCCCATCCAATATCCCTTTGCAATGTCACAACTATTGCAAATTCGATTTATTGTTGAGGGGATGGATTATGGAGAGAATTGTCCTAGTACAATTTTAGCCACAAGACGCCATACAGAGACATGCTCTTTCAATTCTTTCGCCACCCGAGGTAACAGTGGAGCCACAATCACAACCAACACATTCTGCAACTAGCAGTAGACCTATTCCCCATCTCGCGCTACTTATCCCTATGCTTGCCGCCATAGTGGCGATCACGCCTTTGGCTATCGACATGTATTTACCCGCCATGGCGACATTGGCGCAAAGCTTTCACACCGACATCACGACAGTGCAGCAATCCTTAAGCCTCTATTTAGGAGGTTATGCCCTAGGTATGCTGTGTTTTGGACCGCTAGCCGACCGTATTGGACGTCGGCCTATGGTTATTATGGGTCTTACTGGCTTTATGTTGATCAGCCTATTGATCGGATTAGCACAGGAGGTTGAAGTGTTTCTGGTATTGCGCTTTTTACAGGCCTTTATCGGTGCCGCTGCGACAGTCGTTGTGCCTGGGTATATCAAGGAAGTCTATGGCGAAAACACGGCTAAGGGCATGTCATATGTCAGCCTTATCATGATGTTAGCTCCATTACTTGCACCGAGTATTGGCAGCCTGATTTTAGAATTAGGTGAGTGGCACCTGATTTTTTTCATTCAATCTGCCTATGCCTTGCTGTTATTATTTTTGGTGCTAATGCTGCTGAAAATGCCCAGTGATAAAGATCTCAATACCCGCAGCCAAAAGTCTTTTCTTGGGGCCTATGCCACCGTATTTTCACGCCCCGGCGTTAAACTCAATATTGCCAGCGGTGTATTAACTTCCTTCGCATTTTTCTGCTATCTCACCGCCTCCCCCTTTGTTTATATGGAAGTGTTCTCCTTAGACAAGTCCTTATTTGCCATTTTATTCAGTACTAATGTCGGCGCCCTGATGCTAGCCAATATTATCAATACCCGCATTGTCGGTCGCTATGGATCGCTGCGGATGTTACATGTCTCGACATTTTTCGGCGCGCTTGCTGGGGTAGGTTTACTCTCGGTAAATTTACTGGAGATGAGCTATCACTTTACTGTGCTCATGCTTATTCCACTAATGGGAAGCCTAGGGATCATGTCGGTCAATGCCGATGCCATAGTGTTAATGAAATTTAAGCAAGAGACAGGCACCGCAACCGCCGTTATCGGCACCCTAAGATTTGGCTTTGGTGCACTCGCAGGCCCCTTACTCGCCGTGTTTTATAACGGTACCGCTGTGCCCTTCTCTGCATTGATGTTAGGTGCGGTGCTCTTGGTTGGAATTTGCCAGTTTAATCGACCAAAACACCAAAGACGGCCAATAGATACGGCAAATAACTAATTAAGCCACAGCTTATCTTGCATCCCACACAAAAACGGCACTTATAGTGTCGTTTTTGCCATTTAAGCATCTAACAAAATGAAAAATATAGGATAAGACTAACAATCAATCTAAATTACTTCACTATTTATGCTTATTCCTCACCATACAAAGATGAAAAAGTTTCAAGTTGGTTATTTTTTATATAAAAGGCTTGATATGTTGTTTTTTTGAATATGATGAAAATCTGTTCATTGCAACAGCTGCTGCATTCAAGGGGATGAGTCACTTAGTGCTTTATAGCCTAAGTTCAGCAATCGGAGTCTGAATTACCCTTCAGGCTTATTTTTAGAGCGATTACCGTCGCTGTAACACAATACTGTTTACCGTAACGGTACTATAGCAATAGGAGTTTCCACATGGAAAAGTTATCCGGCGCCAGTATGATAGTGCGATCCTTGATCGACGAGGGTGTAAAGCACATATTTGGTTATCCTGGCGGCTCAGTGTTAGATATCTACGACGCCCTTCACCTTATCCCCGGTATTGAACACATACTCGTTCGCCACGAACAAGCCGCCGTACACATGGCCGATGGCTACGCCCGTGCCACGGGTAAAGTGGGCGTGGTATTAGTCACCTCAGGCCCAGGCGCGACCAACGCGATTACCGGTATTGCCACCGCTTACATGGATTCTATTCCCCTTGTGGTGTTATCGGGTCAAGTCCCGAGCAATTTGATCGGCAACGATGCCTTCCAAGAATGCGACATGATAGGTATCTCTCGCCCTGTGGTGAAACACAGCTTTTTAGTTAAAGATCCGACTGAAATTTCTGAAATTATTAAAAAGGCTTTTTACATTGCCTCTACTGGCCGTCCCGGTCCTGTGGTTGTCGATCTGCCAAAAGATTGTTTAAACCCCGCCCTGCTGCACGAATATTGTTACCCAGAAAGCGTCAAAATGCGTTCCTATAACCCCACGACATCGGGGCATAAAGGTCAGATCCGCCGTGGTCTTCAAGCCCTGTTAGCCGCGAAGAAACCCGTACTCTATGTCGGTGGCGGCGCGATTATCTCAGGTTGTGATAAACAAATTCTAACACTCGCTGAAAAACTGAATATTCCGGTGGTGAGTACTTTGATGGGCCTTGGCGCCTTTCCTAGTACCCATAAAAACAGCTTAGGTATGCTTGGCATGCACGGTCGATATGAAGCCAACATGACCATGCATAACTGTGACTTAATCTTTGGAATTGGTGTGCGTTTTGATGACAGAACCACCAATAACGTCGAGAAATATTGCCCTAACGCCACTATTTTGCACATAGATATTGATCCGTCTTCGATTTCAAAAACCGTACGGGTGGATATCCCAATTGTCGGCTCTGCAGACAGTGTGCTCGATAGCATGCTAGCCCTCCTCGATGAATCCAATGAACATAATGACGCCGAGGCGTTGAGCCAATGGTGGCAGGAAATCACCCAGTGGCGTGCTCGCCAATCTCTGGCCTACGACAAAGACAGTGGTCGCATTAAGCCACAACAAGTGATTGAAACCTTATATAAACTCACGAATGGCGATGCCTATGTCGCCTCAGATGTGGGCCAACATCAAATGTTCGCCGCACTCTATTATCCCTTTGATAAACCCCGCCATTGGATTAACTCCGGCGGCCTTGGCACCATGGGATTTGGCTTACCCGCCGCCATGGGCGTCAAACTGGCAATGCCAGACGAAACCGTGGTCTGTGTAACGGGTGATGGTTCGATTCAAATGAATATTCAAGAGCTGTCAACTGCACTGCAATACGATATCCCGGTTAAAATTATCAACTTAAACAACCGTTTCCTCGGGATGGTCAAGCAGTGGCAGGACATGATTTACTCTGGCCGTCACTCCCATTCCTATATGGATTCAGTGCCTAATTTTGCCAAAATTGCCGAGGCCTATGGCCATGTTGGCATGACGATTAGCGACCCCGCCGAGCTTGAATCTAAGATGGCAGAAGCCCTCGCCATGAAGAACAGACTGGTGTTTATCGACATCATGGTGGATGAAACAGAACACGTCTACCCCATGCTGATCCGTGGTGGTGCGATGAATGAAATGTGGCTAAGCAAAACGGAGAAATGCTAATGCGTCGAATTATATCTGTTTTATTAGAAAACCAATCCGGCGCCCTTTCACGTGTTGTCGGGCTGTTTTCACAACGTGGCTATAACATCGAAAGTCTGACGGTCGCACCGACGGATGATAATACGCTGTCGCGCCTCAATATTACCGTGGTTGCCGATGAAATGGTCCTCGAGCAAATCGAAAAACAACTGCACAAATTGATCGATGTGCTCAAGGTATCCAACATCACAGAATCGGCTTACATTGAACGAGAACTCGCCCTAGTGAAGGTGCGTGCCCAAGGTGAATTTAGGGAGGAAATTAAGCGCACCGCCGATATCTTCCGTGGCCAAATCGTCGATGTCACTGCCAATCTCTATACCATCCAATTGGTGGGTACCACCGAAAAACTCGATGCCTTTATCCATGCCATGGGTGAAGTGACCAAAGTGGTTGAAGTGTCACGTTCGGGGGTTGTAGGTCTTGCCCGCGGCGAGAAAGCCATGAAAGCTTGAGGTTAACAGCAGCAGTAAAAATAAATTAAGGGGAGCATTAAGCTCCCCTTCTTATATTAACTGTCAGCGGGCGATTAAGATTGGTTATCTAATAAACGTGATGAAGTGATCTCAATCTTGCGTGGTTTGAGTGCTTCAGGGATCTCACGCACTAAGTCAATGTTCAATAAACCATTCTCTAAGCTTGCACCCAATACAGTCACATAATCAGCAAGCTGGAAGGTGCGTTCAAAGCCGCGCTCTGCAATACCTTGGTATAGGTATTTTCGCTCAGTCTGGCCCTCGGCCTTATTGCCTTTTACCAATAGCTTTTCACCTTCACTGCTGATCTCCAGCTCTTCCATCGAAAACCCAGCCACGGCCATAGTGATGCGATAACGATTTTCGCCAAGGAGTTCAATGTTATAGGGAGGGTAACCTGAGTTGCCATTATTCGCGGCAGCATGTTCTGCCATCTGTGCTAAACGATCAAAACCAATGGCACTGCGGTAAAGAGGAGTTAAATCATAAGTACGCATATTCATATCCTTGTCTCAAGCAATATGGGAAATTGGCGAACGGTCTTCAAGTTGAAAACCCGCATTTGTCTCGCCTAAATTAACTTCTGTCCTAGCGGCACAGAATCGATTGGGATCCTCATCGAGCGATCCTGCAATAGATATAAGGATAGGAAATCGTATTTCAAGGAAAAATTTAAAAAAATTTTAAAAGTTCAATAAAAAGAATAAATTATCACTCATCACAGCTACGTATCAAATACACACTGCTGAACGCTGCCAATAAAAAAGGAGCCCTTAGGCTCCCTTCTTTAGTCTTGGTACTCAGATTAACGAGTACGTGGACACAGTTCTTCAGTACTGAAGAAATAAGCAATTTCACGGGCTGCAGATTCAACAGCATCTGAACCGTGTGCTGCGTTTTCGTCGATACTTTCAGCGAAATCGGCACGGATAGTACCAGGAGCCGCTTGAGCTGGGTTAGTCGCACCTAAAATTTCACGGTGAGCTAAAACAGCGTTTTCGCCTTCTAATACTTGGACCATGATTGGGCCAGAAGTCATAAATGCAACCAAGGCACCAAAGAAGCCACGCTCGCTATGCTCAGCATAGAAACCTTCAGCTTGTTCTTTAGTCAGGTGTAACATTTTAGCTGCAACGATCTTAAGACCAGCAGTTTCAAAACGATTGTAGATAGCACCGATGTGGTTTTTTGCAACAGCATCAGGCTTGATAATAGAAAATGTGCGTTCGATCGCCATAACTAGCTTCCTTTGTCAGCAAGTTTGAAAAATTCGCGCGGATTATACGAAATTTCAAAACTAAATCCTATCTTTATAGCAAATAAGTCTGAGATATTGCGCACATTGGCTGAATTTGTAATCAGCTTGATAGCACGAAAACGCCAGCATAGACCTAAGTCTATGCTGGCGTTGTAAAAATAATATCTAGCAAATTACTTTCTGTTTTTAGCCCACACACCTACCCATGCCAACAGTGCAACTAAAATAATCGCAGGGGCAAAATCGAGTAGGTGATGAAATAAACCTACTCCGCCATGCCCAGGATGTGCCCAAGCCATTGTAGGTAATAAGGTAAATAACAATACAAGCAAAAGTTTCATGTGAACATCCTTGCGGTAGCGAAAAAATAAGTTAAGCAATTAACGATCTTAACCAATAAGTAACAAGGTACGTTATTCACTTAAAATGAATTTGATAACGATCAAACTCTCGCAAAAATATCCTGTTGTTCAATCTGAAACGTGATATGAATCACCCATCTGTATTATCTCTTGGACAAGATGACTTAACCAAGGTTGCGCGCTACTTCTCTTCGATCCAACATTGTTGAATCGCCTCCAAAATACGTTCATTACAATGCTTTGGGTCATCATCAAAATCATCTAAGGCTAACACCCATTCATATAACTCAGTGAAATGCAATTTATGGGGGTCAACATCGGAATGTTTCTCAAGTAATTCCAATGCAATATCCAATGAATCTATCCATTTTAATTTCATCGTTTCCCCCTATGTGATCTGAGCCTAATAAATACGGTGAAAGCCTAAAATAATCTATCCCTGAGCTTGGGTGATTTTCTTCACTTTAGACACATTTTTTTCAACAAACTCAATGATGGCACCCGCCACATCTTTAGTCGTTGCCCCTTCAATGCCTTCAAGCCCTGGCGATGAGTTGACTTCCATCACAACAGGACCATGATTTGAACGCAGCAAATCCACCCCTGCAACATTCAATCCCATCGTTTTAGCCGCACGGATAGCGACTGAACGCTCCTCTGGTGTGAGTTTCACTAAACTCGCGGTGCCGCCGCGATGCAAGTTTGAGCGAAACTCCCCAGGCATGGCTTGACGTTTCATGGCCGCAATCACTTTGTCACCGAGTACAAAACAGCGAATGTCGGCGCCATTGGCTTCTTTAATGTATTCCTGCACCATGATATTGGCCTTAAGGCCCATAAAGGCTTCAATCACACTCTCAGCCGCTTTGCGGGTTTCGGCCAAAACCACCCCAATACCTTGGGTGCCTTCGAGTAACTTGATGACCAGCGGCGCACCGCCTACCATATCGATTAAGTCCGGTATATCACTGGGTTTATTGGCAAAACCTGTGATTGGCAGACCAATACCGCGGCGGGACATCAACTGCATAGAGCGTAATTTATCCCGTGAGCGAGAAATCCCAACGGAATCATTGAGCGCATACACCCCCATCATCTCAAACTGGCGTAGCACCGCCGAGCCATAGAAGGTAATAGAAGCGCCAATACGTGGGATCACCGCATCGAATGGCGGTAATTCTTGACCGCCGATATGAATACTCGACTGGCGCATATTGATATTCATATAACATTCAAGCGGATTGATCACTTGTACTTCATGACCAGCTAATGTCGCAGCTTCAACGAGTCGCTTAGTTGAATATAGCTCAGGCCCTTGCGATAGGATCGCGATTCTCATTCTGGTCTCCGACAACCATTTCATTTTGAGCGCATAATACGCCTGCGCTGGGATAAATCAATCATAGTGACTATGGTCCACACAAATGCGCTACACCATAAGTCAAAAACCAGTCACTTGGACTGGTTTTTGACGATAAAATCAGCGATATAGAAGATTAATTTCCTTCGCTAACCATATTGACTGTGTATTTGGGAATTTCAATCACCATATCAGCATCAACCACTTTTGCCTGACAGGATAAGCGGCTCTCAGGCTCAAGCCCCCAAGCTTTGTCCAGCATATCATCTTCGAGTTCATCACTGGGTTCTAACTCATCAAAACCCTCACGCACAATACAGTGGCAAGTCGTGCAGGCACAGGATTTTTCACAGGCATGCTCGATATTGATGCCATTACGTAGCGCCACATCGAGAATCGTTTCACCAACATTCGCCTCCACTACTGCACCGTCAGGACACAACTCTGCGTGGGGAAGAAAGACTAATTGGGGCATCACATCACCTATATGTTGTCGATCGACTGGCCCTTGAAGGCCACCCGAATTGAATTGTCCATACGTCTGGCAGCAAAATCTTGGGTTTGCTCATCCAGTTTTTCAATCGCTTGTTTAATTGCATCGACATCATCGCCCGCGGCCACTTGCGCCACAGTAGCCATAGTCGCATCAATCTGCCCACGCTCATCGGCATTTAACAAGTCGCCATCTTTCGCTAACGCGGCATGTAAAGACTCGAGTACCCGCGCCGCCTCCACTTGCTGCTCGGCGAGCATACGACGGTTAATGTCCTCTTTCGCATGTTTCATCGAGTCTTTCAGCATAGTGGCAATTTCGGTATCCGATAAGCCAAAGGATGGCTTAACTTGTATGCTCGCTTGCACCCCTGTGGATTTCTCCATCGCGGTCACACTGAGTAAACCATCGGCGTCCACTTGGAATGTAACGCGGATATGCGCCGCACCCGCCGCTAAGGGTGGAATGCCTTTTAAGGTAAAACGCGCAAGGGAGCGGCAATCGGCGACCAATTCACGCTCGCCCTGCACCACATGGAACGCCATCGCGGTTTGGCCATCCTTAAAGGTGGTAAACTCCTGCGCCCGAGCAACAGGAATCGTCGTATTACGGGAAACTACCTTTTCCACTAAGCCGCCCATGGTCTCAATCCCCAAAGACAACGGGATCACATCAAGCAACAACAGATCCGATTCGGGTTTATTACCCACTAGAATATCGGCCTGAATGGCGGCGCCAATGGCGACGACACGGTCGGGATCGATAGAGGTTAATGGTGCTTTACCAAAAAATGCTTCAACTTGCTCACGTACCAAAGGCACACGGGTTGAACCGCCCACCATCACAGTTTCAAGCACTTCATCCGTCGTGACACCTGCATCACGCAGGGTTCGACGGCAGCTAGCGATGGTTTTCTTCACTAACGCACTAATTAAGCTATCAAATTCCGCCTTAGTCACAATTTGCTTTAGCACAGTGCCATCGGCAAGGATAATACAAGCCTCGGTTTCACTCACATCAGTTAAAGCTTCTTTCACCCGGCGCGCTTCAATCAATAACTGGCGACTGAGCTGCGGATCGATGTTCGTCAATTGCCACACTTGCTGCATATGAGCTTGTAAGAGATGATCGAAGTCATCACCGCCCAACGCCGAATCGCCACCCGTGGCCAACACTTCGAATACGCCGCGATTCAAACGCAAAATTGAAATATCGAAGGTGCCACCACCTAAGTCATAGATGGCAATCACGCCCTCTTGCTTCGAGTCAAGACCATAGGCAATTGCGGCGGCTGTCGGCTCATTGAGTAGACGTAGTACTTTAACACCCAGTAACGACGCGGCATCTTTGGTGCCTTGGCGCTGGGCATCGTCGAAGTAGGCTGGCACTGTGATGACGACACCTTGCAGCTCGCCGCCTAGGGTTTTTCGGCTCGGGCAATCAACGGACGTAAAATCTCCGCCGATACTTGCACAGGATTCACTTGCCCCTGTGGCGTCACGAATAAAGGTAAACCGTTTTCGCTTTCGGCAAACGCGTAGGGGAATGATTGTTCGCCCGCTTGGATATCCGCAAGACTGCGCCCCATAAAGCGCTTAACTGAGACTATCGTATTTTGTGGATCCTGCGCCGAACTTTGGGCAGCAAGGGCACCTACTTCAACTGTATCTTGGGTATAACGTACTATGGAAGGTAATGAATGCTGTCCATCTTCGTCCGGCAGGGTTGCCGTTTCGCCACTTCGAACCGCGGCAACCAACGAATTAGTGGTACCTAAATCAATGCCAACGGCAAGTCTATGTTGGTGCGGCGCGGCACTTTGACCGGGCTCAGCTATCTGCAAAAGGGCCATATTTATCCAACTTAGTAACGCCAACCCAGTTACAGCTGAGTCGACTAAATAACATCAATACGAAAATTAATCTAACAGAGCGTCTTCGACTCTGGTCAACTCGTCGTGTAATTTTGCCATAAATTTGAGTTTGCGAACTTGATCTGCCGCCAACAAGCCGTCTTCTGTGGTGCTGCTGTTTAACTGCGCGGTCAAAAGTTGAGTCAACTTAGCGCGATATTCGGCAAAGGAGGCATATAACTCATCGATACAGTCTTGGGGATCTTCGCTTTCACGAATGTTTTCTAAGGCTTCACGCCATTCCATCTGCTGCATCAAAAAGGCAGTATCTTTGACCGTCGTAGTTTCATGACTTAAATCAATACCACGCAGCGCCAGCATATGCTCGGCGCGACGAATGGGATCTTTTAAGGTTTGATAACCGTCATTCACTTGGGCAGTACGCTGCACCGACAGTAATTTCTGTTGCTCAGTATCATTGGCAAACTTATCGGGATGCACCGCTCGTTGCAGTTCGCGATAGCGTTCTGCAAGCACAGCGGTGTCAATATCGAAGGCGGGGGGAAATTTAAACAGCTCGAAATAATTCATGCGTCAATTCGGCAATTAAACAGTGAAACTCTCACCGCAACCGCACTCACCTTTTGCGTTGGGATTATTAAATTGGAAACCTTCGTTCAGGCCTTCCTTAATAAAATCCAGCTCAATACCCTGTAGATAAATAAAGCTTTTCGCATCGATGATGATTTTTACACCATCCACATCGAAGACTTCATCGTCATCATTCAGCGCATCAACAAACTCAAGTACATAAGCCATACCAGAACAGCCAGAAGTCTTTAAGCCGAGGCGCAGGCCAATACCTTTGCCTCTATTTGCTAAGAAAGATCTGACACGATCGGCTGCCGCTGGGGTCATTGTAATCGCCATCTTAACTCCAGATGTTACTTAGCTTGCTTCGATTTATACTCGTCTATCGCCGCTTTAATGGCATCTTCCGCCAAAATAGAACAATGGATTTTCACCGGTGGCAAGGCTAATTCCTCAGCGATATCGGTGTTTTTAATCGCAGCTGCTTGCTCGATTGTTTTCCCTTTAACCCACTCGGTAACCAGTGAACTAGAGGCAATCGCGCTACCACAACCGTAGGTTTTGAACTTAGCGTCTTGAATGATGCCATCAGCACCTATTTTCAACTGAAGTTTCATCACGTCACCACAGGCAGGTGCACCCACCATACCAGTGACGACTGAGGGGTCGTTTTTATCGAAAGAACCAACGTTACGTGGGTTCTCATAATGATCTATCACTTTTTCACTGTAAGCCATGGTACTGCTCCAAAATTATCTATCGTAAATGGTCGAATTAATGATGTGCCCACTGTACCTGATTCAGGTCGATGCCATCTTTAAACATCTCCCACAATGGAGACATTTCTCTTAATTTATCAATAGATTGAGTAATAACTTCAATAGCGTGATCGATTTCTTCTTCCGTTGTGAAACGGCCGATTGAGAAACGAATCGAGCTATGGGCCATTTCATCGTTTAAACCCAGTGCACGTAATACGTAGCTGGGCTCTAAGCTAGCCGAAGTACAGGCTGAACCCGATGAAACCGCTAAATCTTTTAAGGCCATCATCAATGACTCACCTTCAACATAGTTGAAGCTGACGTTAAGACTACCGCTCACACGCTGTGTCATATCGCCATTGATATAGGTTTCTTCGATATGTTTGATGCCATTCCATAACTTATCGCGCAGCTTCGCAATACGTGTGTTATCGGTTGCCATTTCAGCTTTGGCAATCGCGGCGGCTTCACCTAAACCGACGATTTGGTGTGTTGGCAGAGTACCGCTACGCATACCACGCTCATGGCCACCACCGTGCATTTGTGCTTCTAAGCGAATGCGTGGCTTACGGCGAACATACAGAGCACCAATCCCTTTCGGACCATACATCTTGTGGCCAGAAATAGAGATCAGATCCACTTTAGTGGCTTGCACATCGATAGGCAGTTTACCTGCACTTTGTGCCGCATCCATATGGAAAATAATGCCTTTTGAGCGGCATAGTTCACCGATTGCATCGATATCGTGGATCACACCGATTTCGTTGTTCACGTGCATGATGCTGACAAGAATAGTGTCATCACGCATTGCCGCGGCTAAACGTTCCATCGGAATGATACCGTTTGCTTCAGGTTCTAAGTAAGTGACTTCAAAACCTTCACGCTCGAGTTGACGACAGGTGTCGAGCACGGCTTTGTGTTCGGTTTTACTGGTGATAATGTGCTTGCCTTTCTTACTATAGAAATGCGCAACCCCTTTAATTGCAAGGTTGTTTGACTCAGTTGCGCCCGAAGTAAACACGATTTCACGGTGATCGGCATTAATCAAGTCAGCCACTTGGTTGCGAGCAATATCCACCGCTTCTTCAGCTTGCCAGCCATAGCGATGTGAGCGAGAGGCGGGGTTACCAAAGATGCCGTCCATTGTCATATATTGGAACATCTTTTCCGCGACTCTCGGATCGACAGGCGTGGTGGCGGCATAATCTAAATAGATAGGAAGCTTCATAACACACTCCGTACTGAGCAGTCTCTGCCGAGGCTACATACAACGTACAAAAATAATTTTTATCGTATAACAAGGAGCCTATAAACTGACTCTTTGTTCCTTTTGCATAGTGTCTTGCTTAAGTGAGATAAACTGTACATCCCGCTTCTGCATCAAGCCCGCAAGACTGATACCGTTTAAAAAATCTGAAATTTGTTTGCTTAAATCGCCCCAAAGCGAGTGCGTTAAGCAGCGAGTTCCACTCTGACAATTACCTAATCCTTGGCAACGAGTCGCATCGACTGACTCGTCAACCGCATGGACAACCATGCCGACTGAAATTTCGTTGGCTTCTAGCCCCAAGCGATAGCCACCGCCAGGGCCTCGAACACTCGCAACTAAACCATGCTTTCTTAACTTAGCGAAGAGTTGTTCGAGATAGGAAAGCGAGATCCCTTGTCTTTCAGAGATATCCGCTAAAGGAACCGGTCCCGATGCCGAGTGAATTGCCACGTCAAGCATAGCGGTTACTGCATAACGACCTTTTGATGTAAGTTTCATAACTACCATAGCTCCCGAACAGGTATGGGGTTATTTCAACATACCCGAGTAAATCAGTCAAGTATAAAACCTACTAAAACACTCAAGTATATGAGTGCGCTGTGAACCAATACCCTTTCATCTTGGTGGGGTATTTAACCTTTTTCTGCCCTAAGATTCAATGCCAAAGCGGCAATTAATCGGCACACTAAAGCCGATATCGAGATCTATCGCACTATAAGGACCACGAAAACCGAATCCCTATCCCTAAGGCTTGCTGCACAGCTCTGCCAATGCCGTAACAAAATAATCCAAAAAATCTTGGGCAGAGGGCACCCGCCGAGTCATTCTGTTTGGGTGCAATCACTTAACGCCAAACAACACCCTTTAGATGCTCGGATCAAACTCATCATGGGTATTCTGACGTTTAACTGCGGCGGCTTTTTCCGCATCATTAAACTCACCCACATCTAATTCCGGCAGTTTTTCGGTACACACATCACCGCCTAAACGTTGAATAGCTTGACACAACTCCTGCACTTTCGAGTCCATCAAATGCATATGGTCCAGCATTTGGCCAATGGCATTGGCTACGGGATCGGGATTATCGGGCGAAACGGCATAGGCATCGAACCCGTATTTTTTCGCCATGGCACTGCGCCGCTCGGACTTTTCCTTTGACTGAGGTGACGGTGTTGCCACCACGCGACCAGGAATACCAACCACGGTCGTGTCCTTAGGCACATCTTTGACCACCACAGAATTTGATCCCACACGTGCACCATCGTGCATAGTAATAGGACCGAGGATTTTTGCCCCCGCACCGACCACCACATTATTGGCTAAGGTCGGGTGACGTTTACCCGCCTGCCATGTGGTTCCACCGAGTGTCACACCGTGATAAAGGGTGCAATCATCGCCAATTTCGGCGGTTTCACCAATCACCACCCCCATACCGTGGTCAATGAAGAATCTATGTCCAATGGTCGCCCCGGGATGGATCTCAACCCCAGTCAACCAACGGGAAAACGTCGATAAACAACGGGCACTTAAACGCCAATCACGCTTCCATAACTTATGGCTTATCCGGTGCAGCCAAATGGCATGCATCCCCGGATAGTTAATTAAGATCTCAAAGGCGCTGCGCGCCGCGGGATCACGGTGATATATAGATTCAATATCTTCTTTTAGCCTAGCTATCACACCCATCACTCAATCCTTCGCACTGATTATTGTTTGCCAGTTATTGTTTGCCAGATAAGCACTGGGCTATTTTTGTTTATTGCCGACCACTTTGTCGATGGAGGTCAAGATTCCCCTGAGGATATTCATCTCCTGACTCTCAATTCGCGCGCGACTGAATAATCGACGCAGTTTTGTCATGACTTGTCCCGGGTGATTTTTAATAATAAAACCCGTCGATAACAGCGTACTTTCGAGGTGGACGAAGAAACGTTCTTGATCCGCCGCTAAGGGATATTCTGTCGACTCAGCTATGGTTTCTGTCTGCGCTAAATGGGCAACTCGAGTCTCGTAACAGATAATTTGCACCGCTTGCGCAAGGTTGAGTGAGCTGTACTCAGGGTTTGCGGGAATCGCAACATGGTAAGTACATTGTTGCAGCTCTTCATTGCTTAAGCCATGATTCTCGCGGCCGAAAACTATGGCAACTGGGCCGCTCAGGCTTTCAGTGACCAGTTTTTGCCCTGCTTCACGCGGGTCAAGCATTGGCCAATCTAAGGTTCTGCTGCGCGCACTGGTGGCGATCACCAAACTGCAATCGGCGATAGCTTCGGCGAGTGAATCAACCTTGACTAAGTGTTTCAAAATGTCGGAGGCACCGGCGGCTAATGCAATTGAGTGACCATCGGGCTCAACTCGCGGCTCAGCAAGATAAAGGGTCGACAGACCCATAGTTTTCATCGCTCTGGCGGTGGAACCTATATTGCCGGGGTGCGATGTCCCCACTAAAACCACACGAATATTACTTAGCATGAAACAACTTAATTTAATTCATAAAACACTGGGGGCGAATATTATCACAGGCATGGGCGAATGCTTATATGAAAATCGGTATTTGATATAACAATCAAATCGAGTATAATGCCGCCCGCTATTTTAACGTTCTTTAACATCCAGGGGATTGCAATGCATCCGATGCTGACGATTGCTGTTCGCGCTGCCCGCGCGGCTGGCCAAACTATTATGCGCGCCTACACTGAACTTGACCGAGTTGAAGTCAGTGCTAAAGGTATCAATGATTTTGTTACCAGTGTAGACAAGGAAGCAGAAGCGGCTATTACGTACCAAATTCGTAAATCATATCCAGATCATACGATTGTGGGTGAAGAAAAAGGTGAAAACCGCGGTGAAAACAAAGACTATGTTTGGATAGTCGATCCTCTGGATGGCACTAACAACTTTGTTAGAGGCATTCCCCACTTCTCGGTGTCTATTGCTCTGCAATACAAAGGCAAGACTGAAGTTGCCGTTGTTTACGATCCTGTCCGTGAAGAACTCTTTACCGCTATCCGTGGTAAGGGTGCAAAACTCAATGATTTCCGGATCCGCGTCACTAATGTGAATGAATTAACCCCGACCATCATCGGCACGGGCTTCCCATTTAAAGCGCGCCAACACACTGAAACCTATATGGCTATCTTTGGCGAAGTCTTCGGCCAATGTGCTGACTTACGTCGCGCAGGTTCGGCGGCATTAGATTTAGCCTATGTTGCTGCAGGCCGTTTAGACGGTTTCTTCGAAATCGGCTTAAAACCTTGGGATATCGCCGCAGGCGATCTTATCTGCCGTGAAGCGGGTGGTACTGTTACCGATTTTACGGGTAACCACAACTACCTGATTTCAGGTAATATTGTGGCTGGCTCACCTAAAGTGACCACAGAATTAGTGAAGATCATGCGCCCATTATTGAATGAAGGTTTAAAGCGTTAATTTCATCGTAACCTTCATTTAGTCGCCAGAATTAATAAGGCCAGTGACTTTTAAGATGTCACTGGCCTTTTATTTAGCACCGCAATCAGACTATCTGCCTTAACACACTATCTGCCCGCTAATGCTTGCGCGGGTGCAATTTGACTGGCCTTCCACGCTGGATATAAAGTTGCAATCAAACTCATCATAAATGCCATGGCAATCACTAGCACCGCATCCGAGCCATGTAATTCAGAAGGGAGAAAGTCGACAAAGTACACATCCGCAGACAGTAGCTCAATATTGAATAACCGCTCGATCGCACTGGCGATACCACTTAAGTTCAACGCCATGCTGATGCCAATAATGCCGCCAAGACCACAACCGAGCAGTCCATTTAAGGCACCCTGCACCATAAAAATGCCCATCACAGCGAAACGGCTCAGCCCCATGGTCATTAAAATCGCAATTTCAGAGGCCTTATCCCGCACAGCCATCACTAAGGTTGAGACGATATTAAAGCAAGCCACACCGATCACTAACACTAAAACTAAGTACATCACAGTGCGAACCAGTTGAATATCTTGATATAAATGCCCTTGAGTACGAGTCCAATCGCTAATATAAACCGACTGCTTTTGTGCATAACCCAATTCACGCACTTTGGCTGGCGCCTCAAACACTTTATCGACGCTAATACGCACACCAGTCACACCACTATTCATATTTAAGATCTGTGCCGCATAGCGCATCGGAATATAGGCCATCGTTAACTCAAGCTCTCCCCCTAGGGAATAAATGCCGGAGACCACAAATCGATGGCTCTTTGCCGCACGTAGGCTGCCGGCCACCTCTGGATCTGAGTCCTGCACATAGAGCGCCACTGTATCACCCAGTTCAAGCCCTAATTTTTTCAGTAAGCTCTTACCAAGGACAATGTGATTCGCATCTTGACTTAAGCTCTGCCAACTTTCATCACTCATAAACTGTGACAGGGCTGAGACCTTCAATTCTTCTTCCGGCTCAATACCCACCACGGATAAGCCTTGAAATCCACCGGGCTTTTGCACTAATCCTTGCATACGAATAAAAGGCGCGGCGCCGCGAATACCCTCAATTTGCAGCGCATCTTTGACGACGTTTTGCCAATCGGCAATCGGTGCGTCCACCCCAACAATATCCGCCTGTGGTACGACGCCAAGCAATCTTTGCTCTAACTCGCGCTCAAACCCATTCATCGCCGACAATACAACGATCAATACCGCCACTCCGAGGGCAATACCTGCGGTCGATGCGAAGGAGATAAAGCTAATAAAACTGTTTGATTGGCGGGCACGGTAAAAACGCCAACCAATGGATAGGGCTAACGATCCTTTCATACTTGGGTTTCCGCCGCTAATTGCAGATAACCATTTTTCATCATCAATTGCCGATCCATACGCCCAGCAAGTTTGTGATCATGGGTCACGACCACAAAGGCCGTACCGAGTTGATTGGCTAACTCGCGGATAAGTTCATATACAGCATCGCCACTGTTGGCATCTAAGTTACCCGTAGGTTCATCGGCAAGCACCAACTTAGGCTGATTGATCAAGGCCCGCGCAATCGCCACCCGTTGACGTTCACCACCCGAGAGTTCGGCGGGAAGATGGGTCATGCGATGAGCTAGCCCTACTCGCTCTAACAGGACTTGTGCATCGGCGAGCGCCTGCTTGCGATCTTTGCCTTGGATAAAAGCAGGCATAGCCACGTTTTCCAGCGCGGTAAACTCTGGTAATAAGTGGTGGAACTGATAGATAAAACCTAAATCTTGATTACGGATCTGCGCCTGGCGCGCGCTGCTGACGCGGTACAAATCTTCTCCCAGCAACAATACCTTACCCGATGTAGGCTCATCTAATGTGCCCATAATATGCAGTAGCGTACTCTTGCCCGAGCCCGAACTGCCGACAATCGCCAACTGTTCGCCCTTAAACACCTGTAAATCCACATTCGATAACACTTGGGTGGTCACGGCGCCGTCGTGATAACTCTTACTGACACTCTGCACTTGCAGTAACACGTCTTGCATTCAAATCCTCTCTATCAATTCTGGGAATAGGGTTTGGCGAATTAAACCATATTCGATTATTCGTATCGTAGCGCCGTGGCAGGTTGCACTCTGGCCGCACGCAGCGCCGGATAGAGGGTTGCCAACAAGGTTACCGCGAGGGTGCCCATCACAATGGCCGACAATTGCACAAACTCCAGTTTCACGGGTAACACTTGCCCTGCCCCTAAAATCGCAATGCCTAAGCTCGACATGATGTCATTAACATTGAGTGTCAGTAGAATGCCTACACCTAAGCCCAGCACTAATCCAAATACCGCATTAAGCGAGCCTTGAACGACAAAGATGCCCATCACCGATGCCGTTGTTAGGCCCTGCGTCTTAAGGACCGCCACATCGGTCGTTTTATCGACCACCATCATCACTAGGGCCGAAACAATGTTAAAGGCGGCCACGGCCACAATTAAACTCAGCATCAGTGACATCATATTTTTTTCCATTTTCACTGCGCTAAATAAGTGCCCATAGGTGTCACGCCAATCGCTGGTCGTCGCCTTAACCCCTTGTTTAGCGAGTATATGCTGCACTTTAGGCACTAAGGCTGGAGCTTTGAAAGAGTCGTCTAAATAGAGCCTAAGTTGATTGATCTCTTCGCTCGGTTGACGCATCAGTCGTTTCGCATCCTGGTAATGGATATAGGCCACGCCCGCATCGACCTGTGAGCCCATTTCAAAGATACCCGAGACCAAAAACTTGCGTTGACTCGGTACAGGCCCAAGCGGCGAGTAAACCACGCCATCGCCGCTCAATAACCTGACGGTATCCCCAGGGCTCACCTTAAGCTGACGGGCAAGCTCTGCGCCCAAAATCACCTTATATTGTCCGCTCGTCAGCTCATCAAAGGCGCCAGAATAAGTATGCTTGGCAACTGCAGACAATGTTTGCGCAAGCTCGGGAAAGATCCCAAAGACCTGCACCGCACGAATATTCGCGCTCGATTGCACCATAGCTTGAGTCGAAATACTGGGGGTCACACCCTTCACATTCGGTAACGTCTTCAGTGCCGTGGCTTGAACCGTCCAATCGCTTAAGGGGGACTCCGTATAGACAGTTAACTGGGGAACCGCGCCGAGAATACGCTCCTTTAGCTGCCCCTCCAGGCCATTCATCACTGAACTGACCACAATGAGCGCCGCCACGCCTAAAAAAATGCCTGACACCGCAAATAACGTAATAAAAGAAGCAAAGGCATTTGCCTTTCTGGCCCGCCAATAGCGGTAACCAACGTAGAAGGGAAATCTTAGATCCATTGAATGAGGGCTGCGTCCTGTGTGATGAACTTGCTAAATCATGAAGATGGGCACGATAATAGGGGTTTAAGTCCTATAAATAAAGAGGCAAGCCTTGTTCACTGACTCTAATCCCTATTTTAGTGTGCCTCACCCCTTCACGGCTTACCTAAGTCCTTGGCCACAAAATCAGCCTTTGCCCAATGAAATCGCATTAAGAACAATGCAATCCCTTGGAATACAACTACTAAGCGAAGTCAAAGAGCTAGAGGCCAGTTGCCTGCTACAACTGCGCCATTTAGATAATGAGGCTAAGGTCGTGGTGGACTTTTTAAAGTTACAATCTCGCAAAGTAGACTTAGTGTTACAGCATGTGCTCGAGAAAGAAGTGCAAGAAGGGGATAAATTTCTTGGCTGCCAATTTGGCGGCAGTGGCATGAGGCTTATCAGTCCTACTCCACTTCCCCTTGGGGACCATTTTAAAACGACGCTCTTTATTCACGATGAATTGATCGCCATTTTATGTTTTGTAAAGGTCTTGGCAAATCATCTGGATACCACTCATCAATCCGAAGATCCCTCTGCACCCGAGCAATATTTTGTTGACCTCGAATTTAGCAAGATCCTCGACGCCGATGTCGAACAGCTAGTAAAAGCCAGCCTTACCGTGCAACAAAAACAGCTAAAATTACGCAAATTAGCAAGGGATGGGCGCGAATAAGCACAGACTTTTCACTGGCACCTCGGCCTTTAAGTCACTACAATGTCTGCAACTTTTTGTGAATGAATCGTTTATCCCACACCAATGACTCACATTTCAGCCTTAACGCCACCCGTCGTCAAAAAGAGTACTCAAGTGCAAACCCTGTCCTGCATTGCGGGGGTTTGCCAAGCCGTGACACTGGCCAGTGTTGTACGCCAACATAAAGGCACTACGCTTGTCGTTAGCAGTGATACGCCCAGTGCATTGAGTTTAGAATTAGAACTCAACTATTTACTGAGCGCCGATGGCATTAAGGTGCGATTATTCCCCGACAGGGAAACCCTGCCCTACGATAGTTTTTCGCCCCATCAGGATCTGATCTCCCAGCGTTTAGAGACCCTCTCACAGATCACTCAGGCCGATCACAGTGTGGTCATAGTGCCAGTCAGCACCCTGATGATGCGACTGCCACCCAAATCCTTTTTGAGTGCTAACGTCTTTGTGCTGAAAAAAGGCGATAAATATCAATTACAAGATGTACGACAACACTTAACTGATACCGGCTATCACTTAGTCGAGCAAGTGTACGAGCACGGTGAGTTTGCGATTCGCGGATCAATTTTAGATATCTTCCCAACGGGCGTGAACATGCCACTGCGTATCGAACTCTTCGATGATGAAGTGGAAACGATCCGCCATTTCGATCCCGAAACCCAGCGCTCCTTACATCCCGTCGATGCAATTCGTTTGCTACCGGCGAAGGAATTTCCCACCGACAGTGCCGCCATCGAGGGTTTTAGACAGAGATACCGCCGCCGTTTCGAAGTGATAGTCAAAGAGCCAGAATCCGTTTACCAATTGGTGAGCCGTAATCTGATGCCCGCAGGGATTGAAAACTACCTGCCATTGTTTTTCGATGATATTGCGACCCTGTTCGATTACCTCCCCAAGGACACCCAGCTTGTCACCTTAGGCGATATTGAAAAGTCGGCTCGCGCCCATTTACAAGAAGTCGAACATCGCTACCTAGATAGACGCGTCGATCCGCTACGGCCACTGCTTGCACCTAAGGAACTGTATTTACTGATAGAAGAGTTATTTGCGGCCTTTAAACCACTACCCCGATATCAGTTTATTGCACCCAGTTCAGAAGCCAACGACGATAAGGCCTCGGTTATCGATGCCCATTTATTACCCGATATCAGTGCCAATCACAAATTAAAACACCCCCTATTGGCATTGCAGGATTACGCTCAAGGTGCACAGCGCATCCTATTCAGTGCCGAATCCGAAGGGCGGCGTGAGGCCCTGCTCGAACTCTTAGGTAAAATCCAGCTTAAACCCACATTATTTAGCCATTTTAATGAGTTTATTCAAAGCGATGTTAAATTAGGGCTCATAGTTTCGCCGCTATCACGGGGCTGTTTGCTTAAGTTCGGTCCAAGGGATGCGGTCAGCATTATTTGTGAAACTGAACTTTTTGGACACCGTATTTCCCAGCAGCGCCGCCGGGAAAAACAGCGTCAGATCAGCAATGATGCCCTGATTAAAAACCTAGCCGAACTCAAAGTGGGGCAGCCCATAGTGCACATCGAGCACGGAGTGGCCTTGTATCAAGGGCTTATCACCTTAGATACGGGCGGTCTGGTGGCGGAATATCTGCAATTAGAATACGCAGGGGGCGATAAACTCTATGTCCCAGTCTCGAATCTGCACCTTATTAGCCGCTACAGCATGGGCGCTGATGGTGATGCACATTTAAATAAGCTCGGCAACGAAACCTGGGCCAAGGCTAAAAATAAAGCCATTGAAAAAATTCGTGATGTGGCGGCGGAATTACTCGACGTTTATGCCCGTCGTCAGGCTCGTCCGGGTGAAAGCTGCGCCATTGACGAAGAGGAATACGCCCAGTTTGCCCATGGTTTCCCCTTCGAGGAGACTGTCGATCAAGAGAGCGCCATTCATGCGGTATTAGCGGATATGCAATCGCCAACCGCCATGGACAGATTGGTTTGCGGTGATGTGGGCTTTGGTAAAACCGAAGTGGCCATGCGCGCCGCCTTTGTGGCCGTCAACGCGGGTAAGCAAGTGGTTGTCCTAGTGCCGACCACACTGCTTGCCCAGCAACACTATGAAAACTTTAAGGACAGATTCGCCGACTGGCCAGTAGTCACCGAAGTCATGTCTCGTTTTCGAACCGCTAAAGAGCAAGATCAAGTGCTTAAGCAACTTGAAGAAGGCAAAGTCGATATCGTCATTGGTACGCATAAGTTACTACAATCACAAGTGAAATTTGAAAACTTAGGCTTACTTATCATAGATGAAGAACACAGATTCGGTGTGCGCCAAAAAGAAAAAATCAAAGCGCTGCGGGCCAATGTGGATATTTTAACCCTCACGGCGACGCCGATCCCGCGCACCTTAAATATGGCCATGTCGGGCATGCGTGATTTATCGATTATTGCCACTCCGCCCGCCAAACGCTTAGCCGTCAAAACCTTTGTGCGTGAGTTCGATCTCGCCACGGTGCGCGAGGCCATACTGCGGGAAATCCTCCGTGGTGGCCAAGTGTATTATCTGCATAACAATGTCGAAACCATCGAAAAATGCGCCCAGGACATTATCGATTTACTGCCCGAGGCCCGGGTAGTCGTCGCCCACGGTCAAATGCGAGAGCGGGATCTGGAGCGGGTGATGTCAGATTTTTACCATCAAAGATTCAACGTGTTAGTCTGTACCACTATTATCGAAACCGGTATCGATGTGCCCAGCGCCAATACCATTATTATCGAGCGCGCCGATACCTTTGGTCTGGCGCAGTTGCACCAACTCCGGGGTCGCGTCGGTCGCTCGCACCACCAGGCCTATGCCTATTTAATGACGCCGCACCCAAAGCGTATGACCAGTGATGCGCGTAAACGCTTAGAGGCCATTGATGCACTTGAAGATCTTGGAGCAGGTTTTATGCTGGCCACCCAAGATTTAGAGATCCGCGGCGCCGGTGAACTCCTCGGTGAGGAACAGAGTGGCCATATATCAAAAATTGGTTTTAGCTTGTATATGGAAATGCTCGAATCTGCGGTCAAGGCACTTAAGCAAGGCAAAGAACCGTCACTCGCGCAAATGCTGAACCAACAATGTGAAATTGAGCTAAGGATCCCAGCGCTACTCCCAGAGGCCTATGTGGGCGATGTGAATATTCGTCTATCCTTGTATAAACGCATTGCGGGCTGCGAGACAGAGGCAGCACTTGACGAGTTAAAAGTCGAACTTATCGACCGTTTCGGCTTGCTACCCGAGGCCACTAAAAACCTGATGGAAATGACCCTCTATAAACATCAAGCGACTCGCCTAGGAGCAACCAAAATCGAAGTGCATGCCACGGGTGGCAGTATCGAATTTAGCAATGACCATGTGATCGACCCAGGCTTTATTATTGGATTACTCCAAAGCCAGCCACAAATCTATCGAATGGAAGGGCCGAATAAGTTAAAGTTCAGCCTTCCCGCTGAAACGGCGAAGGATAGGCTCGCTTTAGTCAAACTCTTGCTCGAACAACTATCTCAACATCAATCGCAACATCGTCTTGGAGATAAATAGTGTTACGTCAACTCGCGGTCTCTATCGCTACATTCATTGCACTCTCACACAGCCAGCTTGCCCGTGCCGAAGCTTGGTTCGAGGTGGAAGTCTATGTGTTTGAACGCCAAAGCCAAACAACCGAGCAGTGGCCAAACGCCCCCATTGCCACCAACACCCATCGAGCCATCGACCTCATTTCTCCCCTTGTTGCCCAAGCCGTCACTCCTATGGGTTCAGCAGCAACACCCTGCACACTAGTGTTTGATGCCGATGCTAATAGTCACTGCGCAGAACAACTCAATGCCGACGGCACGACTGTGGCTAACTTCAGCAGTGATGGCACATCGGATCCTGCAGCGATAAACACAGCCGTCACGGAATACCGCTATCCATCGGTGATCCCTGCTGAAATCGGTAACCATAATACTGCGGATGCCTCGTCCGGTGGTGATGCCCTATTACTCCCCAGCAGCCAAGGGCAATTTACGAGTATCATCAGTAGTTTATCGAGGGAACGTGGTAATCGCAGCCTATTGCATATGACATGGCAGCAACCCATGCGGAGTAAAAGTGGCGCAGTGCCTATCCGTTTATTTGCGGGTAAAGACTTCTCTGGCACTTACCATTTCGATGGTCGCAAAATTGCGGAGCAAGCATTAAACGAACCCATGTTAAATGCCGATGGTACCCCAATGCCCATACCGACAGTATCACCAGTATGGGAGCTAGATGGCACGCTTAATATCTATTTAAATCATTATTTATATATCGAAACGGCATTAAATCTGCGTAAGGAAGGCAGAAAATTAATGGCCGTCGAAAATACCGATATGACGGCGGCCGCACTTACATCGCCCAAGGTGATGACACCTTATTTAATGGCGATCCCACTGGAACAAAATCGCCGGGTAAAGAGTGAAGAGATCCATTATTTAGATCATCCCGAAATGGGCATGGTGATCCAAATTCGTAAGATGGCACCACCTAGCACCGCCGTTGGACAGGACGCTGGAGTGGCACAAACCGTAGATCAATATTGATGCTGTAGTCTTGGGATAGCCAACTGCGGCAAAGGCTGTTAACTGGCTATCCCTATTCACATTTCCCACTGTGTACCCAGCAATACAACGGACTAATACAACAGGCTAAGATTGCACAATGGAAAAGTCGAGGTAAATATCATCGGCTTTATCTTCCTCCACTGTCACAGTGAGTCCCTCGGTACAGGGCACACCCACTTCGCACCAAGCAATCAAATTATTCACAGCAATATCACTGCCTTGGGCTAAGACTTCAACACTGCCATCGCGGCAATTGGTCACATAACCTGTCACACCTAAGGCTCTCGCCTTTGCCAGTGTCGCATGACGGCATCCCACACCTTGTACTTTTCCGGTCAAACGAATTAATACTCGCTTCATTTCACGCCCCTTTTCCACGGCATCTTATTATTGGATTAAGCATAGCCGTTATTATCCAAAGGCTAAGTGTTAACCTTTGGATCTGTAGAGCAAAAAACAAACAAAGATTATTTTTAGGTAAAAAAACAGCTAACAAGACTGCTGTTAGCTGTGTCGGGCGACATACGCAAAGGGATATCCAATTAATGGACAAAGATAGCATCAACTTTGTAGCATTTTGTTACAAAATGATAAGGGGCGCTACTTTACACAATAAATAATTATTTTCAAGAGTTTGAAAAATAAACCTATCTAGGCTTAATAAATATAATACTTTTAGCCGAGAATCGACTTGCAACCATCTAGGCACTGTTCACCATGCAAAACACAGTATATTCGAGCGAATGTACTGTGATATTCGTCTTACACTTCTACTACAAATTCAATCCCATGAGTGAAAGGGCTTTATACCCTGCCCCTATATTTGTCCCTCGAATGGAGAACTTGGCTATGCAAAAGGAACTGCCTATGGTGCTTCGGACATCACGGCCTTACACTAGATTATCGCTGGCACACATTAGCCGACTCCTATCCTATGGGATCTTTAGTAGCATAACGGTTTGCCTTATTGCCGCCTGCCATTCAGATACGGCACCAAGCGCACTCAACCCTATCGATACGACCAAAATGCAAGACACTGTGGAACAGTTGGCGAAGGACATGCTCGTGCCCGGCGCCGTGGTTATCTTGCGTACCCCCAATGGCGAGTTCACTACAACTTACGGCACCACCACCTATGGCGGCACAGAGCCCACCGACGTCGGACTGCACCTCCGTGTTGGCTCCAACACTAAAACCTGGATTGGCACAGTGATCTTGCAACAGGTGCAAGAAGGACAGCTTGGGCTTAATGATCCCGTCTCTAAGTACCGCCCAGATGTGCCCAATGGGGATAAGATCACCATAACGCATCTACTCTCGATGCGCAGTGGCCTACATAATTACACAACCACCCTCGAACTGAACCAAACACTCGATGATCAGCCCGCTAAGGCTTGGACTCAAGCCGAACTTCTGACGATGAGCTACCAATACCCGCCAGACTTCGCACCGGGCACAGCCTTCGGTTATTCGAACACTAACACTGTGCTGCTCGGTTTGATCGCCGAACAACTCGACGGCAAGCCACTGGCGACTATTATACAAGATAGGCTATTTACCCCTCTGGGACTGCTGGACAGCTTATTACCCGACATTCACTCGAACACCCTTCCTACGCCTTACTCCCGCGGTTATATGTACGGTACCAATGTACAGACAATGGACCCACCATACAGTTTGCCAGAAGAAATGCAGGCAGACGCAAGGGCGGGCAGACTAGCCCCGAGAGATCAAACAGAGGTTAATCCCTCATGGGGCTGGGCGGCTGGCGCGGGGATCTCGACCGCCAACGACCTTATCATCTGGGTAAAAGCACTGGTCGAGGGTGAACTGCTGAATGCGGACTTACAGGCCAAGCGACTTGCCAGCGTGTTACCCATAGATCCAACTAACCCTAACAGTGCCGCCTACGGCTGGGGTATAGCAAAATTTGGGCAACTCTATGGCCACACAGGCGAATTACCCGGCTACAACACTTTTATGGGACACGACCCAGTAAACGACGTGACCTTAGTGGTGTGGACAAACCTTGCCCCCACTATCGATGGACGCGATCCCGCCACCACCATAGCCGCAACTTTGGTTAAGATGCTGTATGTGCCGTCGCTTTAGAAGCAAGATAACGGCATAGTCACTCGTGCAGCATCATTGTCATTGTTTCAGTGACTCGCCGTCCATTATTTAGTAAGAAGTGTTCCTATAGGCTCGACGGCGATATCTGCTGTACAGGATGTACAAATGTTGCGATCACATGGATATGAATAAGCAACCATCTCGCCAACGGCCACTGGTACAACAATGCCAATCTAACTACCCCTTGAATAGTCGTTCAGCTAAACAGCGATTAACGCTGCAATCTCTTGTCTAGCATTTATTGCCATAGTTTCCCCAGTGACACGCCCCCCTTTATTTAACAAGGAGCATCCCTGATGGCTCTACTAAAACATATATGGACCCATCCGGTTTGCAAGACATTCGATATCAATTTTGAGAAGAGTTCATTGCACCCATATATTCGGCCTGTTATTGAGGGATTCCTCTGGCCCTGATGGATATTTG
>NZ_AFOZ01000022.1 GCF_000217915.1 Shewanella sp. HN-41
GGCATTTTTATTGCTAGTGTAAAGTATTAGACTTCATAGACATTGACAATATTGATACGTTTAGCCGCATCTAAATCAATATGACCGTTGTTGGTAACATCGAGAAAATCGAAGGCGGGTAAATCTGCCTCTGCGACATCCCCTTTCATCGGTGCATTAGGGTCCCGTTTGAGTGAGATAAAATCAAATTGCTCACGGTCAACTCCCTGGGATGGTGCCGTATTCTGCATGGCAGTGAAAATGGTTTCAATACGACCTGGATATTGTCTATCCCATTGGTTAAGCATGTCTTTAACGGCTTGGCGTTTTAAGTTTTCCTGTGAGCCACATAGGTTACAGGGAATGATTGGGAACTGCTTTAGCTCGGCATATTCCTCTAAATCTTTTTCGCGGCAGTAGGCTAAAGGACGGATCACCACATTGGCTCCATCATCCGACAGCAGTTTAGGTGGCATGGCTTTCATCTTGCCACCGAAGAACATGTTTAAGAACAAGGTCTCGATAATATCGTCCCTGTGGTGGCCTAGGGCAATTTTTGTCGCGCCGATGCGCTGAGCAAAACCGTAAAGCGTACCGCGGCGTAGGCGAGAGCACAGAGAGCAGGTGGTTTTCCCCTCAGGGACTTTGTCCTTTACAATCGAGTAAGTGTCTTTCTCGAGAATATGATAGGGAATGTTCAATTTATCCAGATAAGCGGGCAGTACATCCTCGGGAAAACCGGGTTGCTTCTGATCTAAATTCACCGCAATAATTTCAAACTGAACGGGCGCACGTTGCTGCAGATTCATTAGAATATCGAGCATGGCATAGCTGTCTTTACCACCACTGAGGCAGCACATGACACGATCACCTTCTTCGATCATATTGTAATCGGCGATGGCGCTACCCACTTCACGACGCAGACGCTTTTGCAATTTATTCAGACGGGTAGTTTGTTTTTTTGATAATTCTTCAGACATTTGACTCGCCATAACTTCAGACATAGCTTCCAACATAAAAAAAGCGCCCAGTAACACAGTTTCAGGGCGCGTATTATTCCAGCTATCTTAGGCGGGGTAAAGAGCGGAGTGCTTTAAGCCTCTTCTAAGGGGGATTTATAGCCATCAGGTTTAATCGCTAATAAATCGCAATTAATACTATCGATCACGTGCTCAGCTGTATTGCCAATTAATGCGGCGGAGAACCCAGTGCGGCCAACTGTTCCTAGGATCACAAGCTCTGCATCTAATTGCTCAGCAAGTTCAGGGATGACATCCTCTGGTAAACCTTCTTTTACATGACAACGGTTTACATCGATACCATAGGCATTCGCAAGGTAATTGACACGTTGTTCATGTTGCATACGAATAGTGTCATTGTAGGTTTGTGCATCAAAATCGGGTAACTCAATCGCCAAGTTAATCGGTGTTCCCGGATAACCATTCACGAGATGGACTTCGGCTGCAAATTTTAGCGCCAAATCCTTTGCATACTCGATAATTTTGCCGTTAAGCATTTGATGGTCGGTATCTTCGGTGGCAACATTGACAGCACAGAGAATTTTGCCCGCGGCTGGCCAAGCATGGTCCTTGACCATTAATACTGGTACTGGTGCTTTACGCATCAAATGCCAGTCGGTCGGTGTGAAGATCACAGCCTTAAGTTTGTCATGGGTGTGGGTGCCCTTAACAATCAAATCATATTGACCTGCAATCGCATGATTGATAATGCTTTCGAAGGGACGATTATGCCAAATTACTTGGGTGTCGATACTGAGTTGTAAATGACTATAAGCCGCAAGTAAGTCTTGGATCCATGCCAATCGTTGATCGATAACCCCTTGACGCATGGCTTCACGTTCCTGATTAGACAGAATCGAGGTCATTTCATAGGAGAAATCAAAAATAGAAAGAAACACAGTTACATGGGCATTACATTTGCTCGCTAAAGTAACAGCACGAGCGAGGGCAACCTGATTTTCAGTCGTGGGGTCTACTACAACCAGTATTTTTTGATAATCCTTCATAGCATGTTCCTTTAGTCATAGGCTCACCTTTATCATGAGCCTTTGGCAGTTAGCTGTATTTGTTCTAGATCAAAACTCATTTAAAAAACAGTATCTAACGTTTGGACAGTATAGATATCAACACAACAAGTGTTTTGCCGCAACGTTTTGAATATACATCATTAAGGGATTGATTATCTGCAGTTAGCTATCTAGCGATTCTGGCATTTCCGGCTAGTAAGTTTAGCTCTTGGTGATCGACTATGATGATATATTTGCCTTTTACTTCAATTAAGCCTGATTTTTGGAAACGGCCGAGTAGGCGGCTGATGGTTTCAACGGTCAGTCCAAGGTAGTTACCTATATCACCGCGAGTCATCGTTAAGCGGAATTCTTTGGGTGAAAACCCACGGTTACCGAAACGATTTGCAAGATTGCTAATAAATGCGGCGAGGCGCTCCTCGGCATTTTTTTTGCTGAGCAAGAGGATCATTTCTTGATCGCTCATGATTTCATTGCTCATTAGACGCATAATTTGTTGACGCAACTTAGGCATAGTGCCCGAGAGTTCATCGAGGATAGTGAAGGGAATTTCACATACCATGGAGGTTTCGAGTGCTTGGGCAAAACTTTGATGCAGCTGCGCGTGAATACCATCGAAACCGATCACATCACCCGCTAAATGAAAACCGGTAATTTGTTCATCACCTTGTTCGGTAATGGTATAGCTTTTGATGGTGCCAGAGCGGATCGCAAACAGGGATTTTAGGGGATCGCCAGACTTAAAAATCTGCTCGCCCTTCTGAATGGGTTTTTTGCGCTCAATAATATCATCGAGTTGATCAAGTTCATTGGCATTAAGGGTAAAAGGGATGCAAAGGGTACCCATACTGCAGTCGTGACAATGGATTGTGCATCCGCTAGCAGCGGGGCGACGATTTTTATTCTGTTCGATTGTCATGTTGATTCTCAAGTTTATCCACTGTAGCCATGTTAAACCAATTCATTCACTTGGGCTAGTTTAGCTGCGCCAGGGCGATATATAAAGTTTGCCCACCGAAGGCAACTAACAGTAAGCCACTCAATAGTCTAACGGTTTTCTTTTGCACCCAAGTTGCAAGTCGTTTAGCCGCAACGCCGGCACTTAATAGGGCGGGTAAGGTGCCCAAACCAAAGGCAAGCATGATCAGAGCGCCTTGAGTTGCAGAGCCAGAAGCCACAGACCAAGTCAGGGTACTATAAACGAGACCACAGGGGAGCCAGCCCCAAATAAAACCAGCCATAACCGCTTGGCTCGGATTTTTGATAGGAACAAGCTGTTGCGCTATGGGTTTTAAATATTGCCATAACCATTGGCCGATGCGTTCAATCTGCACTATTCCAACCCAAATTTTGGCAATATACAGTCCAGTTGCGATCATCATCATCCCGGCAATCATACGCAGCACAATCAGATACGTATCCAGTTCAAATAAATGACCAAGACCCGCCGCCGATGCGCCCACTAAACCACCCGTTAAGGTGTAACTCAAAATACGACCAAGATTGTAACTCAGTAAATACTTGAGCTGATGTGCCAGAAAATTACCAGTTTTAGGATTAGGTATTTGGGCAGAAAACGCGCCCACTAAACCGCCACACATGCCAAAGCAATGGGCTGCACCCATTAACCCCACCAGAAAAGCCCCAGTGACATTGTACTCAATCACAGAGGCATGCCTTTTTCTTGTGCTGCATCGGCTTGCTTTTTCTCAGGCACCGGATGGCTGTTTGGTTTAACAGTGTCTTCGTCGAATAATATCGACACACTTTGGCGGTCTAAATCGTCAAATTGTTCTGATTTCACGGCCCAAAAAAATACTATTACAGCGATGGCAACAAAGATCATGGCAATTGGGATAAGCACATAAATAATTTCCATAATGACCCCTTATTATTCTGGTTAAACTTTTAATGATGTTTACACTTTAACCCGCAATAATCTCAGGCTATTACCAACCACTATCAAAGAACTTGCCGACATGCCAATCGCCGCGATATAAGGTGCCACATGGCCCGTGACGGCTAAAGGCAAGATAAGGGCGTTATAACCCAGCGCCCATGCTAAATTTTGTCTGATAATCTGTGTTGTCAGTTTAGCGACAGCAACTGCTTGCGTGAAGCGAGAAAGATGATCCCCAAGTAAAATCAGATCGGCACTGTTTTTCGCGATAGCACTGCCGCTACCCATGGCAACCGACAAATCGGCCCCGGCAAGCACTGGTGCATCATTGATGCCATCACCAAACATGGCAACGCGAGTATGCTGTTGTAATTGCGTCACGAGTGCAAGTTTATCCGCAGGCGTTAATCCACTGTGTACATCTTCAATTCCCAGCTCTTTGGCTAGTTGATGTACGTGTCCGGAGCTATCGCCGCTGGCAATACTGACAAGGCAACCCTGCTGTTTTAAGGTTTCCACGGTCACTTTACTGTCTACACGAATATTGTCTTGAATATCGAAGCGGGCCATTAGCACGGGGGTTTCATCGCTTAAACGAGCCAGCCAAATTTGCTGTTGAGTCAGGTTATTATTTACCTTTGCGCCTGTAAAATGAGCGTTGCCGATTCGATACTCAATACCCTCGATTATGCCTTTGATCCCAAAACCCACTTCGTGGTGAACTTGCTCGGCAATATAGCGGCTATTCGCATAGGAAGCGAACGCATTGGCAATGGGATGGCGAGAGCCGCTTTCAAGTGCTGCGGCAATAGCGAGAGCGTTATCCTTTACCGTATCACCATAGCTCTCTATTTGACCAATGGAGAGCGTGCCACAGGTGAGTGTGCCCGTTTTATCAAAAACAACGTGTTTGATCTGCGGCAGTTTTTCAAAGACACCGGCCTTGCGGGTAATGATCCCAAGGCGAGTAAAAATGGCGGTGGCGCAAGTGACGGCAGTGGGTGTAGCCAGCGCTAGGGCGCAGGGGCAGGTTGCCACTAAGACCGATAAAGTGACCCAAAAGGCATCCTCGGGTGAAATTTGATGCCAAACCAAATAGGTTATCGTCGCTATAGTCAGGATCGTACCCGAGAAATAGCGGGATAATTTATCGGCTAATAACGCAATCGCAGGTTTAGTATTGGATGCGAGCTCCTGCAGTCGAATAATCTCGGCGACCAGTTGATCTTGCCCCAGCGCAGTCACCTTGACTTTGATCGGTTGCTCAACGTTGATGGTGCCTGCGTAAACTTGGCTATCAACAGTTTTATCAATCGGCATTTGCTCGCCGGTGAGCATAGCTTCATTGATGCTAGTATGGCCTTCAATTACCACACCATCGGCGGCCACCATTTCCCCCGGTTTCACAAGGATTGCATCATCAAGGCGTAACTTTTTAGCGGGAATTTCTACCAGACCACTGTCGTTCACTAAGTGCGCCGTAAGTGGTACCAACTTATGTAAATTACTGGAGCTGATCGAGGCCTTCTGTCTAGCCTTTTGCTCGAAGTAGCGCCCCAATAACAGGAAGAAGGTAAACATGGACACGGATTCAAAATACACTTCGCCAGTGCCGTTGACGGTAGCAAAACAGCTAGCGACGTATGCGCCGCCAATGGCGATGGAGACAGACACATCCATATTGAGTTTGCCGCTGAGCAGGGTACGAATAGCGCTGAAATAGAAGGGCTGCGCTGAATAAAGCACCACAGGGGTGGCAAAAATCATGCTGACCCAACGGAAATAATCCCGATACTGCACATCTAAATCGGTGAAGTAGCCAGTATAAAGGGCGAGGGCGAACATCATAACTTGCATGGTCGCAAAGCCAGCTAAGCCTAAGCGCAATAAAAACTTACGGCTATTGAGTTTGTTGTTGAGCTCTTGCTCATCGACTTGATAGGGCGCAGCTTGATAGCCAATACGGCTAATTTGCCCAAGAATGTCGCTAAGTTTTACCGCGCGTTTATCCCAACTGATCATCGCCCTTTGGGTAGTTGAGTTAACGAGCACTTGTATGATGCCGTTAAGCTGTTTCACTTTGTGTTCAATAAGCCAAGCACAGGCTGCGCAGGTAATACCATCGATAGAGAGTGACACTGACTCAATATTGTCCACTGAGTGCACAAAATCCTGTTGCACTTCGGGCAAGTCATAGGCACTAAACTGCGTTAGGGCTTCGGGGACAAGGGCGGTTTGCTTACTACCGGGCTCAGTGCGGAACTTGTAATAGTTGAGTAATCCCGCGTCCACAATCGCCTGAGAAACCGCCTGACAACCTGGGCAGCACATGAGTTCATCACGATCATTAATGCGAGTCACAAACTGCTGGCCCGTCAGCACGGGCTCATTACAGTGAAAACAACTTGGATGTGTCATAGTACTACTTATTCAACCACAATCAGTTTAGCCAAAGTTGGACATGATCTTTTAATTCAACGCGTTGGTGAATACGCCATTTGCCATCGTAACTTTCTAGGCGAACTTCCCATGGGCCAGTCAGCGTGGCAGGCAAGGTAATGCGATACACATTACTGGCATCGGCAGTGGCGGTGAGCTTGATGTCTCTGTCGGCAATCGTTGGATGGTAGAACTCGACTTTTAGGGCAGCTTGAGAAGCGGGACCACCTTGCTGAGTCAGTAGAATTTCATTACTGGCTTGTTCGAGTAAAAAGTTCATGCCGATTTGTTTGGCATACTTCACTTTACTCAAGTCCATATTAATAGCTTTGCCTTCTTTATAGTAATCCTCGGCGGCTAACGAGTCCGAGTTTGATAGGGCAATTTTCAGTGTGGTAAAACTTGCGATGACAGCACATAAAGGCAGAATAATTAAAAACCAAGGCCAGAACTGCTTATACCAGGCTTGTTGTTCGTTCATGACAGATACCCATTCAAAAAATTTACGCCATTTTACCGTTAAAAGGTGGTTTTAGCACTTTAAAAAAAAGGCCTCGAAGTCTTCGAGGCCTTAGCGTTACTCATATCTAATTACTTGTTTGACAAGCTATAAACATAAGCTGCGATCACGTGAACTTTCTCTTCACCGAGAACGTCTTTCCATGCTGGCATCACACCTGCACGACCATGTTTAATGGTTTCTTCGATCACGCCACGGCTACCGCCATATAACCAAACATCGTCAGTTAAATTAGGAGCACCCATGAACTTGTTGCCTTTAGCGTCCATACCGTGACACGCGAAACAACCTTTCATGAATGAGCCTTGACCAAGAGCGGCGAGTTTTTCATCGTGCTCGCGACCAGACAATTTAACAACGTATTCAGCTAAACCCGCAATTTCGCTGTCGTCGATTGGTAAACCACCTTTGGGTGGCATCATGCCATGACGACCACCCATGATAGTGGTCTTAATCGTGGCTAAGTCGCCACCATATAACCAGTCACCATCGGTGAGATTAGGGAAGCCTTTGCTACCTCGTGCGTCAGAGCCATGGCACTGTGCACAGTTTTGTAGGAACAAACGGCCGCCCACTTTCAATGCTTCTTGGTTTTTCACTAACTCTTCTAGTGGTGTCGCCAAGTAAGCCGCGAAGATTGGGCCATATTTTTCATTAGCGTGCTTTACTTCTTGATCATACTGAACATAACGGCCTTCTTCTGCTGCTAGTGCAATCGCTGCGGCAGAGTCGGCCTTAATACCTTGTTCAGTACCAATGCTTTGGTTAGAACTCGTCCAGCCTAAAAGGCCTTTGTAGTTACCTAAACCAGGAAATAAGGCTAGATAGATCAAGCCAAACACGATAGTGATATAGAACATATAACTCCACCATTTTGGCAGTGGGTTATTGAGTTCCTCAATACCGTCGAAACTGTGACCCATAGATTCGCCTTCTTTCACATCAGTGGTGTTCTTAGAACACACACGTAGTAATAGAAAACAACCCGCGATCACGACTAACGAGAGTACGCTAATCCAAACACTCCAGAAGCTACTCATCACTTATTCTCTCCTGAGTCCTTCGATACCTTGCCGACTTCCTCATCGGAAAACACAAGGTTAGCTGCTTCATCAAAGGATTTTTGACGATGCGAGCTATATGCCCAAGCAAATATACCGACGAAGGTCAGCATCACAATGATGGTTAAAATACCTTGTAATGTGCCGTAATCCATATATCGCCTCCTTATTTGAGTGCGTGACCCAAAGACTGAAGATATGCAATCAAGGCTTCCAACTCTGTCTTACCTGCAACAGCTTGCTGTGCGCCTGCGATTTCTTCATCGGTATAAAGATCATTCCCTTTGTAACCGCCTTTATGCAGGTTACGTAGGATAATCATCTTATCGCCCGTCAGTTCGCCGTCTAACTTGTTTTCGGCTAACCATGGGAAGGCTGGCATATTCGATTGAGGAACTACAGCACGAGGATCGATTAAGTGAACTTCATGCCATTTATCGCTGTAACGACCACCAACACGGGCAAGATCAGGACCAGTACGCTTAGAGCCCCATTGGAATGGATGATCCCAAACCGATTCACCGGCAACAGAGTAGTGACCATAACGTTCAGTTTCTGCACGTAAAGGACGGATCATCTGGCTGTGACAATTATAACAACCTTCACGAACATAGATGTCACGGCCTTCAATTTGCAGGGCAGTGTATGGCTTTAAACCTACCACTGGCTCAGTGGTATCTTTTTGAAAAATCAACGGTGTGATTTCAACGAGACTACCGAAGCTGATAGCGATAACGGTGAAGATCGCTAACAAACCGATGTTTTTTTCAACTATCTCATGATTAAATTTCATCGAGTTTGCTCCTTTAAGCCGCTGTTGGTTCAGCCAATGCTGGCAATGAATCTTTAGAGGCTTTCACAGTACGGATCACGTTGTATGCCATGATCAGCATACCGGTCAGGAAGAAACAACCGCCAAGGAAACGTACAAAGTAGAAAGGATATGAAGCTTCAAGACTTTCAACAAAGCTATAAGTCAAAGTACCGTCAGCATTCACTGCGCGCCACATTAGACCTTGCATTACACCCGAAATCCACATAGAGACGATGTAAAGCACGGTACCAATAGTCGCTAACCAGAAATGGACGTTGACTAACTTGATGCTGTACATACGGCCATGGCCGAACAGTACTGGGATCAAGTGATACAGAGAACCTATCGACACCATTGCAACCCAGCCTAGCGCGCCGGAGTGAACGTGACCTACAGTCCAATCTGTATAGTGAGATAAAGCGTTAACTGTCTTAATAGCCATCATCGGGCCTTCAAAGGTAGACATACCGTAGAAAGACAGAGAAACAACCAAGAAACGCAATACAGGGTCAGTACGCAGTTTATGCCAAGCACCAGACAAGGTCATGATACCGTTGATCATACCACCCCAAGAAGGAGCGAACAGGATCAGTGACATCACCATACCTAAAGACTGAGTCCAGTCAGGCAGGGCAGTGTAATGTAAGTGGTGAGGACCTGCCCAAATGTACAGTGCGATCAGTGCCCAGAAGTGCACAATCGACAGACGATATGAGTAAACAGGACGACCCGCTTGCTTAGGTACGAAGTAATACATCATCCCCAAGAAACCTGCGGTTAATAAGAAACCTACAGCGTTGTGACCATACCACCACTGCACAGTCGCATCGACAGCGCCGCTATACAGAGAGTATGACTTGAACAGGCTAACGGGGACTGCCATAGAGTTAACTATGTGTAGTACTGCTACGGTAATAATAAAGGCACCAAAGAACCAGTTCGCCACGTAAATATGCGAAGTCGTTCGTTTGATAATAGTACCGAAGAACACAATAGCGTAGGACACCCAAACGATAGCGATTGCGAGATCGATAGGCCATTCTAATTCAGCGTATTCTTTACCTTGGGTGAAACCCATGGGCAGAGAGATGGCTGCTGACAGAATGATGGCTTGCCATCCCCAAAACGTAAATGCGGCTAACTTAGGTGCAAATAGTCGGGTTTGACAGGTGCGTTGTACGACATAATAGGATGTTGCAAAGAGGGCTGATGTTCCGAACGCGAAAATCACCGCATTGGTGTGTAATGGTCGCAAGCGACTATACGTTAACCAAGGTGTTTCAAAGTTCAGTTGAGGCCAGATTAACTGAGCCGCAATTAATACACCGACTGACATACCAACAATGCCCCACAAAACTGTGGTTAAGGCAAATTGGCGGACAATGGTGTAATTGTAATCAGCGCCTGTTGGCTGGGAATGGTTCATCATAATGCTTCCACTGCTTATTACTTTTACTTTTAGCAAAGACGAGCTTTACCTGTTATAAATGACACAAAACTCGCTTCCCTATTAGGGTTGTCGAGCCATGTCAATGCGTTACCCTGCACATTTGTGCTCAAATATGAGGTTTCGCAATGATACTTGAGCTATGTCAAAAAAGATACCAAAGAAGGGGGGTAGAAAGTTGATCTAGATCAACCTACACAATAGAATGTTAACACATTGCATCACAAGGTTAATTTTTGTGCTTATTCGTCAATCCCTCCCTTTATTTATAATCGCATTAGTGCTCAATCTCAGTGCTTGCAATGAAAAGGTTGAGCAAGCCGCTGAAAAAAAAGTGCTAGATCCCTCCCTGTGTGTTTTTTCTCGGGGCGAATGTATAAAAAAAGTGGCTGGTATCGAGCTTAAATTCACGCTTTCACCTAGCCACGCACCAAGCGAAAAACCATTAACATTGAAGCTATTATCCTCATCCGCAATCAGTGATGTACAGATCCGTCTTGAGGGAAGAGATATGTTTATGGGTGTTATTCCCGTAAATATTCGTGAACTGAGTGAAAAGGCTTATGAAGGGCAAATGATTTATGGCTCTTGCAGCAGTGGATATATGGTCTGGCGAGGATTTGTCAATTTCACCCTCAATGGAGAGTCTAAGGCGGTCACATTCGATTTCCTTGCCGATAATAACGCTTAATTTAAGGTTGATTCGATCGTTCAGATTCTAGGCTGTGAAGCGATGGATTCCACGGTGATATTAATCATCCTTCTAAAGGACATAAGATAGAGGATCATTCATCATGATCCCTCCAATTGTCTTTTACATGAACAAAGACATCAATGTTTTCAATAAAGAGTTCCAATAACTCGGGATCAAAATGTTTACCCGCGCCTTTACGCATCTCAGTTAGCACCTCTTCCAGTGGCCATGCCGATTTGTAACATCTGGCATGTGAAAGGGCATCAAACACATCTGCAATGGCCACAATCCGCGCGAAAATGTGAATTTCATCTTGTTTTAAATTGGCAGGATAACCAGAACCATCATATTTTTCATGGTGTTGTAATGCAATGGTCGACGCAGCTTTTAAAATAGGGCGCTCGGAGTTCTCCAAAATTTGATGCCCTATGATTGGATGTTGGCGCATGACTTTCCACTCATCCTCATCGAGCTTTCCAGGTTTCAGTAATACTGCATCAGGAATAGCAATTTTACCTATGTCATGCATGGGGGATGCGCGGCGTAATAGATCGGCTTCACTTTCACTTAAACCTGCAAGTAACGCCAGTTGAGAACAATATTCAGCCATGCGTTTAACATGATTGGCAGCTTCTTTAGAGCGACTTTCAACCACATCCCCCAAACGTAAAATCAGTTCTGATTGGGTATCCTCGACCTCTTGATTCAAGAGCAGATTCTCAAAGGCGACCCCGACATTTATCGCAAAAATATCGACAAGCTTTTTGTCTAAATCATCTATTTTATCAATACCATCCATATAGAGCAGGTTAATCAGCCCCCCCTTAGTCGGGAAATAACCAATAAAACAATTATCCTCATAGAGACAGCGCTTTTGAATTAATGCGCTACGCAATAGTTTATCAATATGCTCTGGGAGCACTCTGTGCGAAGGGCTGTTTGCAAATTGCCCCGTGCCCGCTAGGATCTCAATTTCTGCCGAGTCGATATGACCACTGATCGCATCCATCGCGTTACAGGTTAAGAGTAAGGTTTCTGAGTCTAGATTAAGCAGTGTTGCGACTTGGGTAAGGAGTCCATCGGCAAACTTATGTAAGGTTCTTAACTCAAATAACCCTGATGTTGCCTCAAGAACACGTTCGAGCCCCATTCGATGGTTAAATTGAGCACGTCTTGCTTGCTCTATTTCCATAATATCGCGATAGGACCGCAGGGAAGAGTAAACACTGGTCATCAATTTGCGGGAATCAAGTTCAGATTTTGCTTTATAATCATTGATATCATAATTAACGATGACATCTTCTTCCGGCGCTTGGCCGGGTTGACCAGTACGTAAGATAAGACGAATAGTCTTGTTGCGAAGTTCTTCACGGATCCATTTAACGAGCTCTAATCCCGCATGATCACTTTCCATCACGACATCAATAAATGCAATTGCAACATCTTCCTCTTGACTCAATAAGGCCTTGGCTTGTTCTGCACTGTAGGCATTGATGAAGGTGAGGGCCCGTCCATCTAATCTAAAACGGGATAGGGCAAGTTTAGTGACGGTGTGAACATCGGGCTCATCATCAACAACCAGTATCTTCCAAGGGCTTCCAACCTCGGTTGTTTCATGGTTTTTTTTGACCGGAAAAAAAGAGGCTTTTTCTTTGTAAGATCAATCGACATCCGATACCTCAGTAAAGTAGAAATCCAGCGCACTTTATGAGTGTAGTTCAAGCCTTTTAAAGCAGTAGAAAAAATTAATAAAGAAAATGGGAGATAGGACTCACACCACTCATTTGATAATAATTATCATTTGTGTATGCTGTCATTTCACCATAACGAGGAGGGGACATGGCTGAACGTATTAATTTATCCATGCCGGAGCAAAAACTTGCACAATTAATCCGAGATGGTCATTTGTGTGCTGCTGACTTTAGTTGCCTTGATAGTGTCTCGAAGAGAAAAGTCTGGCAACTCTGCTTGATCTGCTGCCAAAAGCGCCTGTTTTGTCGCCAATGTACCTATGCAGATTGCGCACAAATTAACATCCACATTGATGCCGATAAATAACGTTATCGGCATTTGCGTTTAAGTATTATCATATAAAAAATCTTTATAATTCAAATTGTCTATGCAACATCAAGCCGTTATTCCTTTATTTGATTCAGTTGAATTCATACAAGAGGGAAATTGTATCGTTAATCAGTACATCACCCAGATTAGTCTAATGAAAGTTGTCGATGCGGGCCTAGTGATGGAACATGCAACTGATTGGTTATTCGAACAAAAACACAGTGAAAATAACTATAAAGCTTACCGTAGTGAACTCACCACATTCCTACATTGGTGCTTTGATGTAGCCTCTCTGTCACCAACAGAAGTGATGCGAAAAGACATGAGCCGCTACGTAGATTACTGTCTTAATCCGCCAATGGAATTGATAGGCTACTTTAATGTCCCACAGTTCAAATTCGACAAATATCTTGGAGAACGGATACCAAATCCATTATGGAAACCCTTTGTAGGGAAGAAATATTTAGGACAAATTCAACCGTATAGACTGAGTGATAATGCATTAAAGACCAAAATTGCAATTTTATCTTCCTTTTATTCCTACCTAATGGGTGAAGAATATTGTGAACGAAATCCCGCACAAGTTTGGCTAAATCACAGCCGTTTTACGCTGACACGACGGTATCAAAGCCGAATCGATGAAGAGGAAAATAGCTTTGCATTCACAGAGCTACAGTGGTCATACATTATGACGACCGTGACAATATTAGCAGAAGCATCACCCGAGTTGCATCAGCGAAGCTTATTTTTGATATCGTTAATTTATTCATGCTATCTGCGTATTTCGGATGTCTCTGCACGTGCAGGATATTCACCCGTCATGGGTCAATTTAGGCAGAATCATCAAACCGGCATATGGAGTTTTCACATTCCGTTGAGCAAAGGGGGTAAAAAGCGCAACGTAGCCATTTCTAAAGCCTTGCTTGACGCATTAGTGACGTATCGTCAGTATTTAGGCTTAACTGACTATCCGCACCCAAATGAAAGCCATCCGCTATTTGTCAGACACAGAGCCGCAGGCCGTGGCCGTGATGTTGGTTTACTGAACGCTAACTTAGGGATCCGACAAATTCGTGATGAAATTCAATACATTATCAAGCTTGCCGCCGATAATGCGCAAACAGATGGATTCATCCACGATGCACAGCAAATGCGTAAGCTAACGGCACATAATATTCGTCACACCGGCATTACGCATGATATCAATATCAACCGCAGACCATTGTCACACGTACAGGCTGATGCGGGCCATGAAAGTATCGACACAACATCACAGTATTTACATACCACTCAAACGGAAAGGCACGAAAGTGCATTCAACAAGCCATTAGATCACTTGCATGGCATCAATGAATAAGCTCCAAGGAAGCATCAAACCCTCCCACACAAAACTGCGCACAATGTATATTATGTTAAATTGAATATCTTAAAGGATAGCTGGATTGATCTTGGTAATTCTTAGTGAGAACTAGGATTGCTGCTCTATTCTGATGTAGGCCTCTTGTTTTGTGCTCTATGAGAATTTTGAGTGATCATTTTTTTCTCTATATAAGCCTCACGTTTTCCAGGCCGTGCTCTGGTTCGTGTTATTCGTGAATTTACAGACAGCCTCTCATGCTAATAAACGCTAGTGATGAGCAAACTTTTATTGTTATCTAGTAAGTGCGTCACTACGTGGATGTTTCCTAAGACGACTCTTATGACCCAGCCTTTTATGAATATTCAAACCTTACTTGTAACCAACGGTAAGAGAAACACTAGCAATCACTCAGCTAAATTAAGTGGTTAACTTGACTGAAAACGAAAGAAGTCGAATAATGGCGTCAGGTTGCAGAGACGCCTATCCGCAGAAGATGACATCACTCTGACTCATATCTCGATGTGACACATCAAATGTATGACACAACAATTGATTAGGTTTGGCTTAGCGGAGATGCCAATAAAACTTAGGAGAATTGTTTGTGATACAACATATTACCTCAGCACCAAGTGCCTTAACCGAAATTAAAATCCTCGCTAAAAAGCAACTTAAAGCCTGCCAGGCTGGTGATACGCTTGCGCTACAAAAGTTCGCATCACTGATGGATAAACAAGGGTTTGATCAAAACAACATCCAGCTCAAGCATTGTCAATGCATATTGGCCCGTGAGCTAGGGTTTACTGATTTTAATCACTGCCAACGTGTGTTATCGGGTCAAGCACAAATAGGTGAAGACTTAGGCGCCCTATTCCATAACAGACGCTGCGATACCCTGCTCAATCATTGGTTTAGCCGCTTTGATGAGGCACAAGCTTTTTTAAAGCAAACGCCTAATATGGTGTTACTTCCCTTTAAGAAACAGTTCTTTGCGGTGAATGGACCTGACTATATTGAAGCACTGGGATTAACCTTAAGCGATCCAGAGTGTATTTACACCTGTTGGGTTGGCGCTGAAGATAATGCGGCTTTTGAGCTATTTGCGCTTGCACTTATCAAATATAAGTTAATGTAAATATTTAGAAAATCAAGAAAACAGCAATAATGATGGACTTCTACTAAGGCAATGAGTGAAAAACTGCGCTTTGGTTTTGAATTAGTCCTCTAAAAGATTCAAAAGTCTTAAATGCAAAAGGCCACTAAATGATATTAGCGGCCTTTTTGACTAAACATGGAGGAGCTTTACTTAGAATCAGGTACCGTGGTGCAAACTGTGCAAACTGTGCAAACAAAAAAGGCCATCATTGCTGATGGCCTTTTTTGTAAAATATGGCGGAGGAGCAGGGATTTGAACCCTGGGTGGGCTATAAACCCACGCCGGTTTTCAAGACCGGTGCATTAAACCACTCTGCCACCCCTCCGAACGAGGCGCATAATATAAGTAAGTTTGCTGGCTGTAAAGCACTAACTGATAAATATGCGTTAACTGCTCGTATTACATTCAATCTGTTTGATTTTGCTTCCCATGAGTTGCAATCCCAATACGGGCGGGATCCGGTGCAGTAAAATAATGACCAAAATCACCCCACTGCTGCTGGCTTTTTAGGATGTAGCCCAATACCACGACAATGGCACAGCCCAGTATGCCCCAACCTATCACCACTTCTCCTAAACTTGCCCATATTGCGACTAAACTTGATGCACCAAATGCAATAGTGATCTGCAAAAAGTTTTGTAAACCCGCCGCCTTAGCCGCATTTTGACTAAATTGCTGCAATGCATTATTGACGACTATTGGGTAAATGGCGCCATTTGCTGCGGCTAAAATCGAGAATGATATCAACAGCGGGAAAATACTTTGCGCTGGATAAATCAAGGTAAATCCTGTTATCGATAACACGCAAATGACAAAAATGCCCAAGAGAATATTCAATGTTTGATTTGTGCCGATGCGTTTGATCAGTAACTTGCTGGCATAACTACCGACAATAAACATGATGGTTTGAGGGATGAAACTTAATCCGATTTCAGTCGCTTGATATCCATGCAGTTCCATCACTATCGGCCATACGGTTAAATAGGCAAAAAACGCACCTGAACAAGCGCCAAAGATCACAACATTACCTAAATAGCGGGTGTTTTTCAGAATTTGCCCATAAGATATCAAGGGATGCGTGCTGTGTTTATGTTGCACTTTGCCTGGAACAAAATAGAGCGTCATCAATATCAGTAAAAAAGCAATAACACACAAAGAGATAAAGATGGCGCGCCAGCCTAACGCATTGAGAATATAGGCGCCAATAATGGGGGCTAATGCCGGAGAAAGTGCAACGAGCGGCATGATATTACTAAATATACTCTGGGCCTTATCTGCATCATATTGTTCAACAACAATGGCTTGCCAGATAACGCCAGCACTGCAAGCTCCAATGGCTTGGAAGAATCGGGCGATATTAAGCATTAGGATTGAGTCGCTATTGGCGATGGATACGCTGGCGATGGCAAATACTACAAGGCCAAAAATCAACGCCCAACGTTTGCCGATTTTGTTCACTAATGGACCGTATAGCAGTTGTCCAAGGGCAAGACCCGCGAGAAAACAAGTCAGCGACATAGCCACCTGTGACTGAGTACTTTCAAATGAGCCTTCAATTGCTTTGAAAGCTGGCAAGTACATATCCGTGGCAATAAAGCCGAGCATGCTGAGCAACGCTAAATAGAATAAAAATACAAAGAACTTCATACTTACAAAGATATTACTAGACGATTTCATAAAATAAGTTTGCCAAATGAACGAAGGCCCGCAGTCTAAAGACTTGTTAATTTTATTGGAAACGTTTATTTTTGACTTATGTTATCAATAATTTTCATATGAATGGATGTCAGCTATGCTCTCGGAACAAGCGTTAGAACTCATTGATATTGTGGCTCGTGTTGGGAGTTTTACGGCGGCAGCACATCGGCTTCACAAAGTTCCCTCCGCTGTCAGCTATGCGGTAAAACAAATAGAGGAAGAGTTAGGTGTTATCCTGTTTGAGCGGCATCATCGAAGCGTTACCTTAACTCCTGCCGGAGAACACTTTGTTAAGCAGGCGAGAAACCTACTCACGCAGATGGATGAAATGAAGCGGGGTACTCAACGGGTTGCAAATGGTTGGCAGCCCACCCTATCGATCGCGTTAGATAATATAGTACGTGCCGATAGGATAAGTGTGCTGATCGCTGATTTTTACCGTCATTTCCATGATATTGAGCTCATCATCCGTATCGAAGTGTTCAACGGGGTGTGGGAAGCGCTGGCAACGGGTCGCAGTGATATTGCTATTGGTGCTACCACCGCCATTCCTGTTGGCGGAGTCTACCAATATAAAGATATGGGCGATATTGAATGGGCATTTTTAGTGAGTAAAAATCACCCCTTAGCCAATGTTGATCGCCCATTAACCGACGATGAGCTGCGCCCTTTCCCCTCAATTTGTTTAGAAGATACTTCACGGGAAATTCCCAAACGTATGACTTGGCTTCTTGAAAATCAGCGCCGATTAGTAGTGCCAGATTGGATCAGGGCAATCAATTGTTTCCGTGAAGGTTTAGGTGTGGGTTATATGCCTGTTCATTTAGCTAGTGTGTTTATTAAAGCGGGTGCCTTAGTGCAGAAACAGCTTGAAAATCCAAAACAAACAAGCCCTTGTTGCCTCGCTTGGAATGCCGATAAAATGTCACCTGCCCTTGTCTGGGTGCTGGATTACCTTGGTGATACTGAAAAACTTCACCGGGAATGGCTAGCTTGACGCTATCGCGGTTAAGGTTGAATTAACGTCATTATGATGTGCTTGCAAAGAGTGGCGTGCATTAAATTCACTCTTTTTATACCTATGGTAAAACTTTACATAAAAATCAATATTAACAATTTGTTATTCAAAGATTGAAGACTTTTACCCATACTGCAACTAGCGTATCATCGATAAAGCGCCATCGTTTGTTTTTTGTGGAAACGGTTCGGGAACTAAAGTTACCGTGAAAAATCAAAATGATCAGTTTAGAAATGTGTCAATGGAGAACAACATGACTCAACAAACCTTGTACTCAACGAGTACCTCAACACTGGAAGTGAACAAACTTCTCAAAAATACCTATTTATTATTAGCCATGACCTTAGCGTTCTCTGCGCTTTGTGCAGGCTTAGCCATGGCGTTCAATATCAGCCCATTAATGTCCCTAGGCTTATCCATTGGTGGCTTAGTGCTCTTATTCGTCACCCTGCGTAAGGCAGATTCTGCGGCGGGGATCTTCTGGGTGTTTGCCTTTACGGGTATGGAAGGCGCATCCCTTGGCTATATGCTCAACCATTACGCTGGCATGACCAATGGCTCAGAACTTATTATGCAAGCCCTTGGTTTAACATCGGTTATCTTTATTGCCCTGTCAGCCTATGCAGTCACAACGAAAAAAGATTTCTCTTTCATGCGTGGCTTCTTATTTGCAGGTTTAATTGTGGTAATCGCCGCAGCAGTCATTAATATTTTCGTCGGTAATAGTGTTGCCTTTATGGCCATTAACGCAGGCCTTGCGCTGCTTATGACTGGCTTTATCCTGTTCGATACCAGTCGTATCGTTAATGGCGGAGAAACCAATTATATCCGTGCAACCATTGCGCTATATCTGGACTTTTTTAAACCTCTTTATTGCCATTTTGCATTTGCTGGGTGTAGGTAACGATGACTGATCCCTTTTTGGGACAACTTACGCTAGAATGGCCCTACTTTTAGGGCCATTTTTATTATGATGAGCAAATTTATTATTCAAGTGAACGGGCCTGCCTATGGCTCGTCGGCAAGTGTGAATGCCCTACGTTTCACCCAAGCGGCGCTTTTGAGCGGCCATCAAGTGATATGTGTATTTTTTTACCAAGATGGGGTTTATAACTCCACGGAGCTTAATTTACCCGCATCCGATGAATATGATGTAGTGCAACAATGGAAAATATTAGCGGCAAAGTACCAAGTTCCGCTGGTTAATTGTGTGTCCGCCGCCCTACGCCGCGGAATTATTGCACAGCAAGATGCGCAGGAAAATGGCCTATCCCATTGGAATGTCGGGCAGCCTTTTATTATGGGTGGCCTAGGTGAACTTGTGACGGGTATCGAATCTGCTGATCGTTTGATCTGTTTTTAACCTTCGGAAATCCTATGAAAAAAATCTGTATTCTGTTCCGAAGTGCACCCCACGGAACAACGAAAGGTCGTGAGGGGTTAGATTTGGCACTGCTTAGTGCCAGTTTCGAACAGGAAGTGAGCCTAGTGTTTGTCGATGAAGGTGTACTGCATCTTCTTAAAGATCAGCAACCTGAACTAATTGGTGGTAAAGATTATCTGGCCACATTTAAGGCACTTCCTCTTTATGATATTGAGTCTGTGTTGGTCTGCAAACAATCCCTCGGCGATTATGGTTTAAGCCATGGTTTGCTCGCCATCCCAGTCACAATTGTGAACGATGAAGCGATTGCTGCCCATTTAAAATCGGTAGATGAGGTCTTAGTATTCTAATGATTTTGCATCATATTCAAACATCTCCTAACCGAGATAATGCCCTTAAACTTTGCTTACGTTACGCCTGTAAGGAAGATGCCATTCTACTCTCCAGCGATGGTGTTAATGCACTACTGCTACGTCAATGGGCGATGGCATTATCACCATTCAAACTTATGGTGCTGAGGGATGATGTGATTGCTCGCGGCTTAACGGAGCGATTAGCGAATGTCTGTCAGATTGATTACAACGAGTTTGTCGCTCAAACGCTAGTGCATGATAAGGTGATAACGTGGTAAATCCGCTGCAATTTAATGGTGTCGATATTGAGCGCGACCATCAGGGATATTTAAAAAATATCACGGATTGGCACCCAGATCTGGCACCACTTTTGGCCCAAGAGGAACAAATTGAACTCACACCAGCCCACTGGGAAGTGATCCATTTTGTCAGGGATTTTTATCTGGAATATAAAACCAGCCCGGCTATCCGCGTGCTCGTCAAGGCCATAGGTCAAACACTGGGGCCAGATAAAGGTAACTCTAAATATCTTTATACCCTATTCCCTATTGGTCCCGCGAAGCAAGCAACAAAGATTGCTGGCTTACCAAAACCAGCTAAATGCATTTAATCTCAATAATTTGATTTTTATATGTTTGTGCTAGTGAGCTAAAAAACACCATTTAACATAAAAGGCATGTTCCTTCGGGAGACATGCCTTTTTATTGCACAACATGAGTCGTATTAATTCACGTTTTCTAACACAACCCAAACGGCTTTGCCTAGGGTCGCCAACATGACCGCACCAAAGACGGCAATAATGGCGGTATAGGAAAGCCAACGAAGATAACGTTGACCTTTATCCATAACGTTTTGCGCAGTATTCCATTAACCGATTTGTGTTAAACCGCCCATATAAGGACGCAATGCCTCGGGTACTGTGATGCTACCATCGGCATTTTGATAATTTTCCAAAATAGCGACTAAGGTACGTCCAACCGCTAAACCAGAGCCGTTTAAGGTATGTAATAGCACAGGCTTATTATCTGCTTTCACGCGGTAACGAGCCTGCATACGACGGGCTTGGAAATCCTTCATATTCGAGCATGAAGAAATCTCACGGTAAGTATTTTGCCCTGGTAACCAGACTTCGATATCGTAGGTTTTGCTTGAGCCAAACCCCATATCGCCAGTACATAAAACCACAGTACGGTACGGCAGTCCTAAACGCTGCAGCACTGTTTCGGCGTGACCCGTCAGCGCTTCGAGGGCCGCCATTGAATCTTCTGGCTTAACCAGTTGCACTAACTCGACTTTATCGAATTGGTGCTGACGGATAAGACCACGGGTATCTTTACCGTAGGAGCCCGCTTCGCTACGGAAACAGGCGGTATGCGCGGTTAATTTAATCGGCAACTCGTCTTCATCAACAATGCTGTCACGCACTAAGTTAGTCAGTGGGACTTCTGCTGTTGGGATCAAACTTAAGCCTTGGCCTTCTTCGGTGGCAGGTTTAGTGTGGAATAAATCCTCACCAAATTTAGGTAGTTGACCTGTACCCAGTAAGCTGGCTTCATTAACCAGTAAGGGCACATAGGCTTCGGTGTAGCCGTGCTCAGTCGTATGCAGATCTAGCATAAATTGGCCAAGAGCCCGATTTAAGCGCGCGATCTGGCCTTTCATCACGATAAAACGTGAGCCAGTGATTTTAACGGCATTTTTAAAATCTAACCCGTTTAAGCCTTCGCCTAGATCGATATGATCTTTAATCGGGAAATCAAAAGTACGTGGTGTACCCCAGCGGCGAACTTCGACGTTCTGTGTTTCATCGGCACCTATTGGTGCTGACTCGTCTGGCAAGTTCGGCATGGACATCGCAATGGCATTGACTTCTTCAAGCACGGCGGCCAGTTCACTCTTTTGGGCATCAAGCTGTGAACCTAAATCCCCAACTTGCGCCATGATAGCGTCCACATCTTCCCCACGGGCTTTAGCTTGGCCAATGGATTTGGAGATGGCATTACGCGAGGCCTGCAACTCTTCTGTCGCCACTTGTAGCGACTTACGCTTTTCTTCTAATTGAGTCAGATGAGCGACATCCAAAATAAAGCCACGAGTGGCCAATCGCTCTGCGGTAACTGCTAATTCGTTGCGCAAAAATTTAGGATCTAACATGTGATATATTCTTAATAGTTAAATGCGAGAAAACACCAGTTGCTGACCTAAATAAACCACAAATAAACATAAACTTAGGTTCAGCACCACATTCAAAATCGCCTTCAGCCAATTCCCTTCTTGCATCAGCAATAAGGTTTCATTGGAGAAAGTCGAAAACGTTGTCAAAGCACCCAATAGGCCAACACCTATTAAAGCCTTGAGTTCGGGGCTGATATGACTCATTTGCCCCAGTGCGTAAATAACGCCCATAAAAAATGAACCAATAACATTGACCAACAGTGTACCAAAAGGAAAACTGCTACCAAATACTTGGATCATGAATATTGAAATAAGATAGCGAAAAACCGCACCAATTGAACCTCCGAGCGCAACGAGTAAGAGATTAGTCATATCTTTTAATCTCACTGGCCTGATCTAATTGGGCTAATTGCGCCAATTTGTCCTTAATTCGCTTCTCAAATCCCCGTTCGGTCGGGAAATAGAATCGCGACTCTTTTAAGGATTCGGGGAAATAATTCTCGCCACTGGCATAGGCATTGGGTTCATCGTGGGCATAGCGATACTCTGCACCAAAACCCATTTCCGCCATGAGTTTGGTCGGTGCATTACGCAGATGATAAGGCACGGCCTCTTGGCCAGTTTCACTTGCCAGCGCCCTCGCCGCTTTAAAGGCGGTGTACACTGCATTACTCTTAGGTGCACTGGCTAAATACACAATCGCCTGCGCAATCGCCCGTTCACCCTCGGCTGGCCCGACGCGGTGGAAACAATCCCAGGCATTGAGTGCTATGGTCATGGCCGCAGGATCGGCATTACCCACATCTTCCGAGGCTATAGCTAATAAGCGTCTGGCGACATAGAGCGGATCGCCACCGCCTTCTAAAATGCGGCAGAACCAATACAGCGCGGCGTCCGGCGCCGAGCCGCGAATCGATTTGTGTACCGCCGATATTAAATCGTAAAACTGATCGCCATTTTTATCGAACCCCGCCACTTGATGACCAGCAACTTGTACCAGCATCTCTGTGGTAAAACTGCCACCATCGGCCACCATATCGCTCATCAACTCAAGCAGGTTCAGCGCCTTGCGTGCATCGCCGTCACATAACTGCGCCAGCTTCTTGAGCACATCACTCGGCATGACTAACTGACGTTGACCTAAACCTCGCTCAGTATCCGTTAAAGCTTGGGTGATGATATGCACTATCTCATCTTGGCTTAAGCGCTTGATAAGATAGACACGTGCCCGTGAGAGTAAGGCATTATTGATTTCGAAGGATGGATTCTCCGTCGTCGCACCGATAAAAATAACCGTTCCGTCTTCAATAAAGGGCAGAAAGGCATCCTGTTGGCTCTTATTGAATCGATGCACTTCATCGACAAATAATAAGGTGCGTTGTCCCCGGGACTGAGCAACCGCTTTGGCTTGCTCAATGGCGGCACGGATATCTTTCACCCCAGAAGTGACCGCCGAAATGCGTTCAACATGGGCATTTGAATAATGGGCGATCAGTTCGGCTAAGGTTGTTTTACCTGTACCTGGTGGTCCCCATAACATCATCGAATGGGCACGCCCGGCTTCCAATGCTTTGCGTAGCGGTTGGCCTTCACCCAACAAATGAGCTTGACCTATATATTCAGCGATCGACCTAGGCCGCATACGCGCGGCTAGCGGACGAAAATCGGGGGCGAAATCAAAGGATAAACTGCTCACGCTCTGGCCTAGTGCGGTGTGTTAAGACGCTGATCATCAACATCGACATTATCAGGCAACACAAACTTAAACAGAGACCTATCGTCTGTGCTAATGGCTTGTTGATTGCTCAAATCAAATTGGCTCAGATTACCTTTATCGTCAAGCACATTGAACTTAGCCAGCTTCGAATCTTTGAAACACACATTGACAGTCACTATACCCGCATCGATAGCCTTAGGTTTTATCCCATAGCAGTCTTGTTTTTTAGTGACTGAATATTGTGACCAAGTGGCATCATCACGGTGCACTAATAGCGCAATGGGAGAAGCATTAATCGCTTCTGCAAAATCCATAATGACCACTTCTTCGGCAAATGGATTGTAGATCCATAAATCTTTACCATCTGCGACGATTTGAGACTCATCGGGTGCGGTTAGATGCCAATAAAACTGGTTAGGATGGGCAAGCGCGAATATGCCAGCTCCCGTTTGGATGACCTTATTATTGACATCGGTAACGGTTTGCTTGAAATCTGCCTTGAGGGATTCTGTGCCGTTTAAGGTCTCGCGTAATTGCTTAGCATCATCGGCCAACACTGCATTGCTGTATAACAATGGTGATAACAACACAGCACACAACAGTTTTTTCATAGGTATCCTTTGGACTAAAACCTGAACTCACCGCATTATGGCGAGCTCAAACTGACATTTAGCTTAACATTAATAGTGTTTAGGTGCCGGAGGTGCCAGCACTTCGCGGTTACCATTATGACCTTGAGCCGAGACGACCCCCTGCATTTCCATTTGTTCGATAATACGCGCCGCACGGTTGTAACCAATCTTAAACTTGCGCTGCACGCTAGAAATCGAGCCGCGGCGCGTTTCGGTTACAAAGGCTACGGCCTCATCGTAAAGTGGATCGTAATCTTCATCGGATTCAGCGGTCTCACCCGGCAATAACACTTGCTCGCCTTCACTGACACCATTAAGAATTTCATCAATATACTGGGGCTTGCCGCGAGCACACCAATCAGCCACCACACGGTGAACTTCATGATCGTCAATAAAGGCACCATGGACCCGATTTGGCACCGCTGTGCCGGGGGGGAGGAATAACATGTCTCCCATACCTAACAGGGTCTCTGCTCCCTGTTGATCTAAAATAGTGCGCGAATCAATACGCGATGACACTTGGAATGCCATCCGTGTCGGAATGTTCGCCTTGATCAAACCCGTGATCACATCCACCGATGGGCGTTGGGTCGCTAAAATTAAATGGATACCAGCCGCACGAGCCTTCTGGGCAATACGAGCAATAAGCTCTTCTACTTTCTTACCGACAATCATCATCATATCGGCAAATTCGTCGACCACGACGACAATGGAAGGTAACTTATCTAATGCGGGGGCTTCGGGTTCCATGCTGTCCGATGACTTCCACATAGGATCTAAAATCACTTCACCGTTGGCTTTCGCCTCGGCAATTTTCGCGTTATAGCCCTTAATATTGCGAACACCCATCATGGACATTAATTTATAGCGACGCTCCATCTCGCCCACACACCAACGCAGTGCATTGGCGGCTTCTTTCATATCGGTCACGACTTCACATAGCAAATGCGGAATGCCTTCATAGACTGACAGTTCCAACATTTTGGGGTCGATCATGATAAAGCGCACATCCTCGGGGCCAGACTTGTAAAGCAGGCTCGTGATCATCACGTTAACCCCCACAGACTTACCCGAGCCTGTGGTACCAGCAACCAATAAATGCGGCATTTTACCTAAGTCAACCACCACAGGCTCACCCGCAATATCTTGACCAAGTACCATAGTGAGGTTCGACTTGCTCTCAGTGAACGCAGTGCAATCGAGCACATCTCGCATAAATACGGTTTCACGGAATTTATTCGGTAGCTCCAGTCCTACATAGGCCTTACCGGGGATAACCTCAACGACACGCACGCTTTCCGCCAGTAATGAGCGAGCTAAATCCTTGGATAAATTAGAAATTTTAGACGCTTTCACGCCGGGAGCTAACTCTAACTCAAAGCGAGTGATCACCGGCCCTGGATACACACCGACAACATTGGCAATAATATTAAAGTCCGCCAATTTAACTTCCACTAGGCGAGCAACTTGTTCAAGTTCCTCGGGGCTTATGGGATTCTTTTTACGATCGGGGACATCCAACAGGCTAATACTTGGTAATGAGTCCATAGGTTTGGCTGGTACAGGCTTATCTGCTTGACCAGGCAATACCACGATACCATCGACGATTTTTGCCTTTTGATCTTGCTTCCTGCGTTGGGCGGTGACGGCACCCGTCGATGCTTTGGTATCAAAATCGATAACATCCTCATCGCTAAAATCTAAAGTGACGTCATCATCGTCATCCGTAAATGCCTCACGGCCAAACACAGGTTCATCTTCTTCAGCGTCAAAGGTGTGGAAGCCTGCATCATACTCAACGTCATCGATATGGCTGGGCTTTGCCACCCAAGGCGGCGCCTCAAAATGACCGTGTTCAGCAATAGCTTCCTGTTTATCGATCTGTGGTTCAACCCGCTGATTAACAGTGTTTTTAGCACTGCTTAAGCTCAAAATTTTAGCAAGAGGCGAACGTTTTTTCTGCGCGGGTTCCTGGTTTTGGGTGTCCTCTGTGCTTATGTCATCTACTTTTTGGGGCACAATCACCTTGGTAGGCACACGTTCATGTACTCTGGACGTGTCAATGGCATGCTGGGAATCACGACGTTGCTTAAACTTCTCAACAACCGACATAAAACCACGGGTATCTTCGGTCTCATGTTCACGTTTCATGGCCTGAGGCAGACGCTTGAGTTGGTTATATAGCCAAATGGAAGCAAAGCCGAGTTTTTCAACCACAGTCAACCAGCTAATCCCCGTGAGCAAGGTAAAGCCAGAACCTAAAAAACACAGCAATAACAGAGTCGTACCGAGTTTATTAAAATACGGTAGCATGGCTTGACCTATTACGTCCCCCGCAACACCGCCAGCAGAAAACTCATAGATGTTATTGGCATTCATGCTAGCTAAAGCGGAAAAACCAAGGATAAGTAATAAGAAACCTATGATACGTAATGCGACTGAAAAATAATCAATTTCGAGCAGATCATGGGCGCGTTTAAACAATAACCAACCCGTTGATGCCACAATAATCGGCATGATATAAGCGGTAACACCAAAAAAATATAACAGTATGTCGGCAATCCAAGCACCAACAGCACCAGTCCAATTTCTGATCTCACCTTGAAAATGCGACTGACTCCAACCCGGATCCGATGGGTTAAAGCTGGTCAGCGCGAGAAGAATATAAGTGGCGAGAACACAACATATAATCAGTCCACCTTCGAGTAGACGTTGCAGCCCTGTGAGCGTGCGTACACTATTTCCTTGAGACAAACGACATAATCCATAAAAAATGAAAACAGGTGAGCTAACGATACCAGAATCCCACTAAATGTGGAGCACATTAGCCTGTTTTTCTCCTGAGATTTGTCCGCAGGAGACAAAAAATAACCGTTCCTCAACATAAAGGAACATATTTAGCATTAACCAATTAGAACACAGAGACTTTCTGCTTGTAACTTGTACACAAACAACCTAAAAAAATGCCCCTAAGCTGGCTACTTAAGGGCGTTGCAAGGTCGAGTGTGCGTTGGCAAGAGAGCGTCAATAAATAAGGGGCCTTGGCCCCTTATGTAAAACCAAACAATCAGGGTAATTTAGATATCTGAGAGTAGATGATTTATCGCTACACGACTGGTGTGTTTTACTTCTTCCATCACAACGTATGTACGAGTATCTGAAACGGAAGGTAATTTTAGCAATGTCTCACCTAATAGACGGCGATACGCCGACATATCAGAAACACGCGTTTTTAATAAGTAATCAAAGTCGCCCGAAACGAGATGGCATTCTTGAATATCATCCAGTAATTGCACTGCGCGATTAAACTTATCAAACACTTCGGGCGTATCACGGCTTAAAGTGATTTCCACGAATACCAGTAGGGATGCACCCAGGAAATGGGGATTAACCAGCGCGGTATAGCCGTTGATATATCCTTGCTTTTCGAGTCGTTTCACTCTTTCTAAACACGGAGTTGGACTTAATCCAACTCTTTTTGATAACTCCACATTAGAAATGCGGCCATCAATTTGTAATTCATTAAGAATGTTGCGATCGATGCGATCCAAGTCTTTTACAGGACTCTTTTTATTATATGCCATTTATTTAACCTTGCTTTATCACTAAAACAACATTTTATTCTACGTATGTCCAAAGTTCAGCAGCATAAACTGCGTCGCCGATACTATACTAGATATCCCTGAATTAATCACGTTCAGGTCACGATAAAATAACAATTATGCCCATTAAAAGTGGGTTATCAGGCAATTGAGGCTCAAAGATGATTATTGGTGTTCCAAAGGAAATTAAAAACCACGAGTATCGTGTCGGTATGGTTCCTTCAAGTGTTCGTGAGTTAGCAATAAAAGGTCACGAAGTATTTGTTGAAACAAATGCTGGTACAGGTATTGGTTTCTCAGATCAAGATTATATTGATGCTGGCGCCACAATTTTAGTGACTGCTGCTGAAGTTTTCGCTAAAGCAGAGATGATTGTAAAAGTAAAAGAGCCTCAAGCAGTTGAACGCGCTATGCTACGTCACGATCAGATTTTATTCACTTATCTGCATTTAGCGCCAGATTTACCACAAACAGAAGATTTAGTTAAAAGTGGTGCAGTTTGTATTGCCTACGAAACTGTGACGGACGACCGTGGTGGCCTGCCCTTACTTGCCCCAATGTCAGAAGTTGCTGGCCGTATGTCAATCCAAGCTGGCGCTATGGCATTAGAGAAATCTTCTGGTGGTCGCGGTATGTTACTGGGCGGCGTACCCGGTGTTGAACCTGCTAAAGTTGTCATCATTGGCGGCGGTATGGTCGGAACTAACGCCGCACAAATGGCTGTTGGTATGGGTGCCGATGTGGTTGTACTCGATCGCAGTATCGATGCACTACGTCGCTTAAATGTGCAATTCGGCTCTGCCGTAAAAGCTATTTACTCTACTGCCGATGCGATTGAACGTCATGTTATTGAAGCTGATCTTGTGATCGGTGGCGTATTGATCCCAGGTGCAGCAGCACCAAAATTGGTGACTCGCAGCATGATTTCCCGCATGAAGCCTGGTAGCGCCATTGTTGACGTTGCAATCGACCAAGGTGGTTGTGTTGAAACTTCACACGCAACCACTCACCAAGATCCTACTTATATCGTTGATGATGTTGTGCATTACTGCGTGGCGAACATGCCAGGTGCGGTTGCTCGCACCTCCACGTTTGCACTTAACAATGCAACACTACCCTACATTCTTAAATTAGCTAACTTAGGCTATAAAGAAGCACTGTTACAGGATAAACACCTACTGAACGGTCTGAACGTAATGCATGGTAAAGTCGTCTGTAAAGAAGTGGCTCATGCGTTAGACCTAGAGTACACAGCACCAACAACCTTATTGGTATAACTCACCGAACATATTTAGCGCCGTAGGCATAAATATTGAGTGAAGTTCATTCATCGGCCCCAACTCTGTTGGGGCCGATTTTTTACGTCTTGGAAGAGTTAATCCTAGGATAAGGTACTCTCATCCCCTATGGGTAAACTTATACTGACAATACCGCTATCTCTCGATTAGCTTAATCTAAAAGAATCGCCAAACAGCGCTTTACCCCTACAGGTAAATTCCCTACAATCCTTGCAATTTGCTAAAGGCACGGAGATAAAAATGAGCCAGGTCAGACATTGTAACTTATTGATTTTGGGTTCAGGCCCAGCAGGATATACCGCAGCCGTTTATGCTGCGCGTGCGAATTTAAAACCCGTGATGATCACGGGTATGCAACAAGGTGGTCAATTAACCACGACGACTGAAGTTGAAAACTGGCCAGGCGATGCGGACGACTTAACCGGTCCGGCCTTGATGGAACGTATGCAGAAGCATGCTGAAAAGTTCGATACTGAAATCTTGTTCGATCATATCAACGAAGTGACCCTAACTGAGCGCCCTTTCCGTTTAAAAGGCGATAATGGTGAATACACTTGTGATGCGCTGATCATCGCAACTGGCGCTTCTGCCCGTTACTTAGGGTTAGAGTCAGAAGAAGCTTTCAAGGGCCGCGGCGTATCAGCCTGTGCAACCTGTGATGGCTTCTTCTATCGCAATCAAAAAGTCGCTGTGATCGGTGGCGGCAATACCGCCGTTGAAGAAGCATTATATTTAAGCAATATTGCTGCTGAAGTTCACCTCATCCATCGCCGTGACACTTTCCGCTCAGAAAAAATTCTCATAGACCGTTTGATGGATAAAGTTGCCAATGGCAATATTATCCTCCACTTAGACCAAACCATGGATGAAGTGGTCGGTGATGCTATGGGTGTAACAGGTCTAAAGATGAAGAGCACTAAAGATGGCTCGATTACCGATTTAGCCGTTGCAGGTGTGTTCGTTGCGATTGGCCACAGCCCAAACACTGGCATCTTTGAAGGTCAGCTCGAAATGAACCACGGTTATTTAAAAGTGCAGAGCGGCTTGCAAGGAAACGCCACGCAAACCAGCATCGAAGGTGTTTATGCCTGTGGTGATGTGATGGATCAACATTATCGCCAAGCGATTACTTCTGCTGGTACAGGTTGTATGGCCGCACTCGATGCAGAGCGTTATTTAGACGCTAAAAAATAACAAGGCTCGATTTTTCAACAAATAGCAGGTCTAGCCTGCTATTTTTTTAGCTGAAATTTATCGCCAAAATTAGCCAACGATACTGCCCCGCTACTCGCTCTCCAGCCGTTAACAAATAGTCTTACCCTAACCCGTTAATACCTTACCTTTGAGTCATTAATATACAAAAATGACGCACAAAAAAAGGGACCAGATGGTCCCTTCTCTACAGCAACAAACTAATTTCTTAGTTTAATGCTTCTTTTGCTTTTTCAACTAAAGTTGCGAATACAACTTTATCGAATACAGCGATGTCAGCCAAAATCTTACGATCGATTTCGATAGACGCCTTTTTCAGACCGTTGATGAAACGGCTGTAAGACAGACCATTTTGACGAGCCGCAGCATTGATACGTGCAATCCACAGTTGACGGAATTGACGTTTTTTCTGACGACGGTCACGGTAAGCATATTGACCAGCTTTAGTTACTGCTTGTACAGCAACACGGTAAGTACGGCTACGAGCGCCATAATAACCTTTAGCTAATTTTAAAACTTTCTTGTGACGAGCACGAGCGGTTACACCACGCTTAACTCTTGGCATTTTCTAATCTCCTAAATTAAGCGTAAGGTAATTGACGCGCGATTGCTGGAACATCACACTTAGCAACTAAACATTTTGCACGTAAGTGACGCTTACGCTTAGTGCTCTTCTTGGTCAAAATGTGACGTAAATGTGCTTGCTTACGCTTGAAACCATTGGCGGTTTTCTTAAAACGCTTCGCTACACCTCTGTCGGTTTTCATTTTAGGCATTACTAAAACTCCGCATTGGGATGTTAAATAAAAAGCAAGGCGAGCAAAGGCCATAGACCTTTGCTACTTTCGGGTTGCCCTACTTATTTCTTTTTAGGCGCTAGCACCATGATGGCTTGTCGACCTTCCATTTTCGGGAAAGATTCAACAACCGCATACTCATCCAAGTCAGCCTTAATACGGTTCAATAGATCCATACCAAGATTTTGGTGGGCCATTTCGCGACCTCGGAAACGCAGCGTAATCTTCGCTTTGTCCCCGTCTTCCAGAAAACGTATCAGGTTGCGTAGTTTTACCTGATAGTCGTTTTCGTCAGTTCCAGGACGGAATTTAATTTCCTTAACCTGAACCTGCTTTTGCTTCTTCTTTTGTTCCTTGGCTGACTTAGCCTTATCAAAAAGGAACTTACCGTAGTCCATAATGCGACATACTGGAGGTTCAGCGTTTGGACTAATTTCAACTAGGTCTACACCCGCTTCATCTGCCAAATTCTGAGCATCTCTGATGCTTACCACACCAATAGCTTCACCATCAATGCCTGTTAAACGTACTTCTGGTACGCCTGTGATTTCTTCATTGATTCTATTAGGGGCCGGCTGACGCCCTGCTGTTTTTTTGATCTTTATGACCTATTCCTCCAACAATTTGAGACTACGGAGCGAAATTTGTTGATGGATTTTAGCGGCGAAATCTTCGATTCGCATCTTACCTAAATCAATACCATCACGGGTACGCACCGCTACTTCCTTATTTTCCATTTCTTGATCGCCAACGACCAACAAATAAGGAACACGCCTTAAGGTGTGCTCGCGTATTTTAAAGCCTATTTTCTCATTCCTCAAGTCAAAAGACGCTCGAATACCTTGTTCTTTGAAGAATTTGACGACTTCTTCAACATAATCAGCCTGTTTGTCGGTGATATTCATCACGACAACTTGCATTGGGGCCAACCAAGTTGGGAAACGACCTGCATATTCTTCTATCAAGATACCCAAGAATCGTTCCAAAGAGCCTAAAATAGCACGATGGATCATCACGGGAGTTTGACGGCTGTTATCTTCGGCGACATAAGTCGCACCTAAACGGTTTGGCAACGCATAATCGAGCTGCACAGTACCACATTGCCACGCACGGTCCAAACAATCGTGTAAAGTAAATTCGATTTTTGGTCCGTAGAAGGCGCCTTCACCCGGTAAAATGGTGAATTCAATGTTATTTGAGCGTAGCGCTTGCTTGAGTGCTTCTTCTGCTCTATCCCACATCGCATCGTCGCCGATACGTTTTTCGGGGCGAGTCGACAGTTTTACGACAATGTTTTCAAAACCAAAGGTTGAATAAGTGTCGTAAACCATCTGGATACAAGAGCTTACTTCCGCTTGCACTTGATCTTCAGTACAGAAAATATGGGCATCGTCTTGGGTAAAACCGCGTACGCGCATCAAACCGTGGAGCGAACCTGAAGGTTCATTACGGTGACAGCAACCAAACTCTGCCATACGCAGCGGCAAGTCGCGGTAAGATTTCAAACCTTGGTTGAAGATCTGTACGTGGCCTGGGCAGTTCATCGGCTTGATAGCATATTCGCGATTTTCGCTGCTGGTCGTGAACATGGCTTCTGCGTATTTATCCCAGTGGCCTGAACGTTCCCATAGCACGCGGTCCATCATTAATGGGCCTTTCACTTCTTGGTAAGTGTATTGGTTTAACTTACGGCGAATGAATCTTTCTAGTTCGAGGAAGATGCTCCAACCGTCGTTATGCCAGAACACCATACCCGGTGCTTCTTCTTGCATGTGATACAAGTCGAGTTGCTTACCGATTTTACGGTGATCACGCTTAGCCGCTTCTTCAAGACGGGTTAAGTGTGTGCTCAGCGCTTTTTTGTCGGCCCAAGCGGTACCATAGATGCGTTGCAACATCTTGTTTTCTGAGTTGCCGCGCCAGTAAGCGCCGGCGATGCTCATTAACTTAAAATGTTGGCAGAAACGCATATTAGGCACATGCGGTCCACGACACATGTCGGTATATTCTTCGTGATGATACAGCGCAGGCGTCGCGTCTTTGCTGATGTTCTCATCCAGAATGGCAATCTTATAATCTTCACCACGCGCCGCGAATGTATCGCGGGCTTCTTGCCAGCTCACCACGCGTTTTACTACGTCATAGTTGGTTTTTGCCAGTTGAAGCATGCGCTTTTCTAAGGCGTCGATGTCGTCTTGAGTCAGCTTGTGCTCAAGGTCGATATCGTAATAAAAGCCGTTATCGATAACAGGACCAATCGCCATCTTGGTTTCTGGCCACATTTGCTTAATCGCGTGACCTAATAAATGCGCGCAAGAATGGCGAAGAATTTCAACACCTTCTTCGTCTTTGGCGGTAATGATTGATAGCTCAGCATCGGTTTCAATGAGATCGCAAGCATCTTTTAATTCGCCATTAACGCGGCCAGCGATACAGGCTTTCGCTAGACCAGGGCCAATATCGGCGGCAACATCGAGAGTCGATACAGCATGAGCAAACTCGCGTTTGCTACCATCGGGAAGTGTAATTACAGGCATGAAATGTCCTTTCCAGTGGTGACCCACACGTAGGGCCACTTGGTTTTAGTTAATGTAAGAGAAATGCTCGCTAGGTTAAGACAGTACAGGAGTCTTAGCCGCCTTGCGTAGCAGGGCGTTTATTCTACGGGATTGTAGCTAAAAGGCGCAAGCATATTGGCCAGAATTGGGATTGAAAGCAAAAAGCAAATTCATGATTTTGCAGTGTCTTGGTAACTTGCCAGTCATCAAACATCCCTATTCTGGCTCCCGTTGATTGTACAGCACTCAAAAACATCGAAAGGAAGTTGATATGTTGAACTGTATCCTATTTGCGGTCGCGTTAACCCAAGCATCGACCGTTTTACCTGAGACTCAAAACGCAAGTACCATAAATATTCAAATTGATACCCAAATGCTGATTGTTGATATCCAAGATGAGCTTGAACAACAAATGCAGCAATTAACCCGTTCAATCGTTCAACATGCCCGCGATGGCGTTTTGCAAAGTGATGAAATTGAGGGACTAATAACGGTAAAAGATTAGCGTTTAAGGCTTGTGCGCAACTCACCTATTCACTTGGATCGCCATATCGCAGCTATACCATATCGCAACTATACTTAGTAAGCCCTATGGGAGGGGTTCATTTACTGCATAGGGTTAAGGGCCATATATTCTTTCATCCGATTTGAAAGAAGGAGTAACGCTATGAGGATCATGAATAAGGTTATCGCCTGTCCCCACTGCGGGCATCATCAACATATCAGTATCGATGCCAGCTGTGGTGATCAAGATTATTACGATGATTGCCGAGTTTGCTGTAATCCCATCCACTTGCGTCTGCACGTAGATGATTCTCGGCGAACCGTTGAATTGTATGTTGACTCAGATGATGAGCAAATTTATTAAGTGATAGGCCATATCAGCCATTCTTCTGCGCTTGTTCCTTAAAGCGTCTGGCTAGCACGCGCTCAACGGTATCAACGATCACTTGTGTTTGGCTATCGATCTCAATATTGAGTTCATCACCGACTTGGCACTGACTTAAGTTTGTGAGCTTGAGCGTTTCTGGAATTAAGTGCAGCATAAAGCTCGAATCCCTCACCTCGCCAACGGTTAGACTGCAGCCGTTGACCCCAATAAAACCCTTATAAAAAATGTAATCCATCCATTTAGGCTCAACCACTAGCGTTAGATCGTAATGTTGTTCTGTATGACTGATATCGACAACTTTAGCCTTAGTATGGATATGACCAGACAAAATATGACCACCGATTTCACTGCCGAAGGTTAAAGAGCGTTCAATATTAACCCTGTGACCTACGGCTAAGCAGGCAAGGTTGGTTAACCGTAACGTCTCTTCCACTACATCAAAAAATACCCTATCATCAACCACCTGAGTCACGGTAAGACATACCCCGTTATTTGCCACACTTGCTCCAATCGCAAGTCCCTCATGCAAATCAGGTTTCAACGCTACCTCAAGGGTATTTAGGCCATCTTTCTTATGTATTGCAACCACCTCACAGGTGGCTTGAACTATACCTGTAAACATTTTTTCTCGCTCATTCGTTAAAGGCTGTATTTATGAATCATTCAGGCTTCCAAGCCAAACGTCTTATCCAACTTGCACTGCCTGTGCTCATCGCCCAAGTCACGCAGACCATGATGGGCTTTATCGATACCGTCATGGCGGGCCGCGTCAGTGCAGTCGATATGGCCGCAGTCGCGGTCGGCACTAGCCTATGGTTGCCTGCTATCCTGTTTGTTCAGGGCTTGCTCATGGCCTTCACGCCCTTATTTGCCCACTATAATGGGGCTAATAACCAAAAAGCGATCCAACCCTTAGCATTCCAAGCCGCCTATCTGGCACTTATCGGAGGAATTGGTGTGATGGCGTTTCTTGCATCAGCGCCTTTTGTGCTCGGCCATATGAATTTAGAACCCGAATTGTACCGCTTAACCATAGGTTATATCGATGGTATTTTATGGGGCGCCCCCGCATTTGTGCTCTATCAAGTGTTACGAGGCTGCAGTGAAGGTATTTCCTATACATTGCCGACTATGGTGATCGGTTTTGTGGGTTTAGCGGTCAATATCCCTGCTAACTATATTTTTATCTATGGACACTTTGGCGTCCCCGCCATGGGTGGCGCTGGGTGTGGTGTCGCTACTGCCCTTGTTTTTTGGGCAATGCTAATAGCCATGACCCTATATATGCAGCTACATAGGAAATTTGCCGCCTTGGCACCCTTTAGCCAATTTCATCGCCCCGATTTTAAAACGATGAAAAAAATGACCAAACTCGGCATGCCGATCGCCATGGCACTGTTTTTTGAGGTAAGCCTATTTGCGATCATCGCCCTCTTATTGGCACCTTTGGGTGCTACTGTGGTTGCAAGCCATCAGATTGCGCTGAACTTTTCAGCTATTGTATTTATGTTGCCGCTCTCCATTGGAATCGCGGTATCGATTCGGATTGGTTACTACTTAGGCCGAGATCGGGCTGATATTTCTGCCGTTGTCACCAAAGTCGGTCTATGGCTGGCACTGTCATTAGCGCTATCGACAGCCATATTGACTGTACTGTTTAGGTTCCAAATTGCTGAACTCTATAACAGTGATCCTGAAGTCGTTGTTTTAGCAGGAAGTTTGATGTTAATGGCGGCGCTATACCAATTATCGGATTCAGTTCAAGTGGTTGCAGCAGGAGCCCTTCGTGGCTATAAAGATACACGCAGTGCTTTCTATATTACGCTGTTTTCCTACTGGGGGATTGGTATGACATTAGGCTATACCTTGGCTTATACAGATTATATCGTGCCAGCTATGGGGGCTCACGGATTTTGGACTGGACTTATCGCCGGGCTCACCTCTGCAGCACTGCTATTCTTTATCCGCCTACGTTATATTCAAAAATATGGCGTGCATCTAAGCTTGATTGAAGGCGACAGTGTGCATCATTAACGACAGGTAATCTTCATTAGATCAACGGCGAGCATAAGTCTCGCCGTTTTGTTTATCCACTGACCATTTTTCACTCATTAGAGTCTAACTTGCCGTTTTATCAGTAACTTTGCTGAAACACTGGGCAAGTTGCACAGCAATTCACCATTTGGCAATAAATTTCGTTTTTTTGCTTGCCAGCCTTTCGCTATCACCCTAATATAGCGCTCGTTCCAAAGCGCAACGCTTTAGACACCAGTAATGCAATGCACCCGTAGCTCAGTTGGTTAGAGCACTACCTTGACATGGTAGGGGTCGGTGGTTCGAGTCCACTCGGGTGTACCACTCTCTTCACAGAGTATAAAATGTGACTTCTTATTAAAAAGTAAACAGTGCACCCGTAGCTCAGTTGGTTAGAGCACTACCTTGACATGGTAGGGGTCGGTGGTTCGAGTCCACTCGGGTGTACCATTTCTTGCTTTAACTCCCTATAAAATCTTAATTTAATATAATCTTCCATCAAGATACTTAATTTTTATTTGTGCCTAAGATAAAATTTTCGAGCCTAAACTAGTTTTTTCAGAAGCATTCAAACGTGCCCTCCCCCTCGACTCTGCCTGATTTTGCCTCGATTGCTTAACCTACATCTACCATTGTTACCCCTAAACTCGCCGTTTTTCTAAATTTGTGCCCATTTCGTGCCAAACCTGTTGGCACACAAAAGCAGATTAAAATTCAAATCTGCTTGAAACTATTGAAAGAATTATCTGCAAAATGGATAAAGTTTTTATTTACCAAAACGTTTGGGGATTAAAGTACGTTAAAAATAGGATTGTAGTGGCCAAATTCAGCGTGCCACTACAGTTCAGCAGATAACGATGTTATGACCAATGGATATGAATAATCTTCCAACTACCATCATGCTGTTTAGACAGCACTATGGTTTCCATTGCCGTCGAATCAATCTGCTTACCTTTATACTCGCCGGTGGCATGGCTAATCGCAGTCGAAATAGCGATATCCCCCACCACTTTCACTTGTTGTTCCTTAAGTGTAATGGTGAGATTTTTTAAATATGCCATGTCAGCCCCCATGTGGTGGCTGGCATAATCGGCGAGTGAACGCTCGGCGTTACCCCCTTCATAAATCAGCACATCCTCAGTTAAGAGTTGCTTCACTATGGCTTCATCACCCGCCTTCAATGCTTGATGAAATTGCTGGACTCGTTTTGCAGGAGCCGTCTCCATACCAATAAACGCTGTAGGTTCGGTTGTATGTTTTTCATCACCATGCGCGAATAGTAACGAGCTTTGACCTGCTGAAAACAACAAGCTTAGTCCGGTTAACAAGGTCACTATTTTTCTTGGTTTCAATGTGTACTCCTCTTAATGTATTGATTAGTTTTTAGTATTTAACTGAGACTCTCTGGCCCGAAAACACTGGAAAGCACAGCGGTTATGGTCAAGATGAATAGCGCAACTAAGCCTTCGATGGCAATTGAGAGCTTGAGTTTGCGTAGTGCTATTTGCGTATTTTCAATCTTTAACCTAGGGACGAGGATAAATTTATGTAACGCCGCGATAAGTAAAATAATGCTGAAAAAACTCAGCTTAAGACTTATGGCAAGGCCGTAGTTACTGTTGAAAAACTCTGCGGGTTTATCAAATAATTGCCACAGTAAGGCTCCGCCGGAAACCGATACAAGAATGACGATGCCAATACCCAACTGGCCAAACTTATCCATCACATGGCGTATCAAGGTGAGATCGGCATGCGCACATAAACGCCATAATGGATAAAATGATCCTACCCAAGAGCCAATTGCCAAAACATGTAACAACAACATGCCTTGGCCGAATCGATTAAGCTCAGCGCTGTGGCCTAGTAGGCTAAAGGATGTCGCTAATATCAATCCGCCAACTAAGAGCCCGATCCAAGCGACACGCCTTAAGGCATTAACTGGACCAAGTACACTCCCGCATGCAATCAGCACAATGCTAAATCCGATAATGCGCCAAGTAACCGATTCGCCGATGGGGCTAGACCATAAAAACTGTCGCATTTGAGTATCAAACATGCCAGCAAAACCACTCTCGGCGAACGCTCCCACTTGCGCAAAGAAATTGATTACAACAGCAATGACACCTAAGCACGTTCCAATAGCAATATAGCGCCGTATGGCAACGACTTCGCTATGCTGTTCTCTCAGAAGGCCAAGCATAAATGTGCCGCCAACCAGGCTGGCGAAACTCACATAAATAGCCCATTTGGAGATCAGTGCCATTAAGTCAAATTCGGTTAATATCATGACTTAATTACCCAAATTAATGACGATTCATCTGCACTACTGGCATATCTTGCATGACCTCACTCATAGCTGTGCTACCGTGGACCATAAATTCAAATTGACCTTTCATTTTATGGCCATCATCACCCATTGCTACCCAGCTGACAGTGTAGTTAGATGCAGCTAATACAGGTAAATCCAACGAATACTGTGCCTGACTTTGTGTCGATGACGGTAGCATTAAGGCTATTTCTTGGTTACTCGCATCCTTTAACGAGAGCTTAACTAAGCGAATGGGGGCCGAAAATGCCAGTTCAAGCTTACTCGGGGGAGCCATTAACATGGCGCCTTTTGCCGGTGTTGAGTTGCTTAATCCAACATGCGCCAATACAGAGCCGCTTAATGTTAAGCCTGTTATTAATAACACTGTGTTGATTAGTTTCATTTTATGAACCTCTTTATTTTGTATAGTTAAATGAATGACTTGCTTTATTTATCGTTAAAACCAGGCTTTTACGCCGACAACGAATTGTGTTTCCTGGCTGTCTTCGCCTTCATCACGCGCAAAATCAGCCGTATTACCAAATTTTTTACTCCATTCAATGCCAACATAGGGGGCAAACTCTCGAATGAATTCATACCGCAGTCTTAAACCAGTACTGATATCCGATAAGCCCGCACCGATAGCGACCTCGGCATCATTTTTGCCATAAAGGTTCATTTCAACTTCAGGGGTTAAGATTAACTTCTGGGTAATGAGCAGTTCATATTCAGCACTCAAGCGCATGGCAGTGCGCCCTGTTTCACCAATGAATAATGCGGCATCCACCTCAAAAAAATAGGGTGATAAACCTTGTATACCCAGCACTGCCCAGTTACGCGACGGCGAAGGTTTAATATCTGTTTTTAATCCCATTTGTAGATCCCAATAAGGCGCTATGGCGCGGCTGTAGAGCGCTTGTAGTTCTACACCTTGTTTATCGCTATTTTGATATTCACCTTCTGTTTTCAGCCACAGCTTATTCAGATCATGTCCAATCCAAGCTTGTCCACTGAAGCGAGTTGGATCCGCAGAATCGAGACCACGCTCAAGCTCATCAATCATGACTTTTGTTAGCAGTGGGTCATCTTCGCCGCCAGCCATAGCGAGTCCACTCATCAGAGGAAGAGTTATCGCAATCAGACGGAGTACCAATCGATTAGTATTCTTCATATTTTCCCCCTTATTTGACCACGACTTTGCGGAACATGCCTGGCATGTGGAACAGTAAGTGACAGTGATACGCCCATTGACCGATGGCATCAGCCGTGACTAAGTAACTGATTTTTGAACCTGGTTGCACCAATACTGTGTGTTTGCGTGGAATAAAATCGGGGTCGCCAGTTTCAAGCTCGCTCCACATTCCATGCAGATGCATCGGATGAGTCATCATAGTGTCATTAACTAGCGTGATACGCAGTCGCTCGCCGTATTCAAAAACCAAGGGCTCCGCATCCATGAATTTCACGCCGTTCATCGACCACATATAGCGATTCATGTTACCCGTCAGGTGTAATTGGATTTCTCGGCTGGGTTGTCGTTTGTCATAGGTAGGATGTAGGCCTTTAATATCCGCATAAGTGAGCACTTTTCGATTAAATTTCTCTTTATGCTCTCTCAAGCCAATACCAGGATCGTGCAATCCGCTTTTGGGGGCATCCGCTCGCATGTCAACCTGTGGGCCGAACTCGGTATCTAAATGCTTAATCTCATTATTACTACCAAAGCCTGCTAAGCCTAAAGCGGATTTGCTCACCTGCATTTTACTGTGGTCCATGCCCTGTATCTCACCGGCACTCACCTGCATTTTACTGTGATCCATGCCTTGCATATCACCGGTACTCATATCCATTTGGCTATGATCCATGCCCTGCATATCACTGGCACTCATATCCATTTGGCTATGATCCATGCCTTGCATATCATCGGCGCTCATGTCCATTTTGCTGTGAGCCATGCCCTGCATATCACCAGCACTCATGTCCATTTTGCTATGATCCATAGCACCATGATCCATACCTTCCATGCTCATTCCCATATCACTATGGCCAAGCAAAGGTACGGGATCCATTTTGGGCACTTCTGCATGTAAATGAGGATCAGAGGTGAGATTACCTACAGTGAAACCCGTTCTATCGATACTTTGTGCAAAAATGCAGTAGGCATTCCCCATCTCTGGCTCAACAATAACGTCATAGGTTTCTGCAACGCCAATGCGGAACTCATCAACGGCGACGGGCTGAATGTTCTGGCCATCACTTGCCACGACTGTCATCTTTAGACCTGGAATACGCACATCAAATATGGTCATGGCGGCGCTGTTAATAAAGCGCAAGCGAATCTTTTCACCTTGTTTGAATATGGCTTGCCAGCCCTGAGCTGGCGGATTGCCATTCATTAAATAGGTATACGTCGCCCCTGTGACATCGGAGATATCGCGATCGCTCATCCGAGCGTTGTTCCACATAGCGCGAGCATTCCATGTATTGGCTAAGCCGTTATTGGCAATATCAGAAAAAAGATCTGATACGGTACGCTCCCGGAAATTGTAATAATCGGCCTGTTTCTTCAATTTGGCGTAAATGGTTTCAGGGGCTGAATCTGACCAATCCGACAGCATCACCACATATTCTCGGTCGAATATCACAGGATCGGCCTCTGCAGGGTCGATAACGATGGCACCAAATAGGCCTGTCTGTTCTTGATAACCCGAATGACTGTGGTACCAATAGGTTCCGCTTTGTTGCAGTTTGAATTGATACTCAAAGGTTTCGCCGGGTTTAATTCCATTAAAACTGAAACCAGGCACACCATCCATGTTGGTGGGTAAAATAATCCCATGCCAGTGAATGGAGCTGTCATGGTCGAGGTTATTTTTTACCCTTAGCGTGACAATTTCACCTTCCTTCCAGCGCAATAACGGCGCAGGCAGTCGTTGATTGACAACCGTAGCGCGTGCCAGCGTACCTGTGAAATTGACCATCATATAATCAATGCTGAGATCAAATACCTTACCCGACAATTGAGTCAAAGACAGGCTCTGCGCATTGGCGAACACATTTTTGGGAAAAGGAATACTCGCCATTGCTAACATCGCAGAAGCCCCAAATACAAATTGACGGCGACCGTTGTTATCTAACTCTGTTGGGATCTGTTGCATCCGAGTGGTTAACTTAGGGATTTTCATCGTAATGACTCCTCAAGGCTATTCACTTGGGCGAAGACTTCTGTGGTGCCATCAACTTTTAGCAACAGCACTTGGTATGGACGAAACTTGTCTTGATATTCCATCCCCGGACTACCGACGGGCATGGCCGGAACAGAGAGACCAACAGCGTTTGGAGGACGTTTTGTGAGAAATTCTTGTATGTATTTAGCCGGAACATGACCTTCAAATACATAGCCCTCGCTGGAAATGACGGTATGGCAAGATTGATATGCAGTTGGAATACCTTTTTCCTGTTTTAGTGAAAACAGGTTTTCGACATTATGGCTACGGGTGATAAAGCCTCGTTGATTGATATATGTCAGCCATTTTTCACAACAGCCACAGTTAGGATCTTTATAAACATCAAAGATTACGGGTGCTTGTGCCGCGTTGGCAAAGGCGTGTGGACTATTGCCCAAAATAGCTAAGACAAATATGACGGCTATTTTTAGCTGTTTAGGCAAATAAGAGTGTTTAATAAAGGGCATACTGCCTCCAAATCAAAATAAATAAATCAATGACCTAAAGCAAAATTGATTAATTTATAAAAGTAAAAATGATTTGATTGTTTAGGACAGTCGCCAAAAAATAGGCGTAACTGTGCCTAAATTAGGCGTATATGGGAGGGCGGTACAGGGAAGATTTATATTGTGGTAACACGCTCACCACTAGGATTTGAGTAAATTCTGTGGCTTGAATGTTTCCTTCCAACTCAAGTTGTTTCATCGTTAATGCGACAGACAAGCAGGATCCCATGGGGCAATTACACTGACTATCACAACAGTCCGAATGACTCTTGTCAGTCACATCCTTTCCCATGTCCTTGTTTGTAATAGGAGAATGATGGCAAGTATTTTTCTGCTGTGAAGTCTCTGATGTTTTTGCGCCATCAAGGGTTTGCATGGCTTTCATCTCCATTGGGCACGGCAAAATCACAGACGCAAATGCCTGACCAACAAACGTCAGTAGCACACACACTATGATTAATTGTCTGATACTCAATGTAGAACTCCAACCTAACCTGTCAGTAAAGCTTAACCTAAATGACAATTTTTTCTAAATACTTTTATAGCAATCACATATGGTTCAGAATAACCAAATAAATGTAAAACATATAACGTGTTGATATAACAAAATAAATTTATTGAATTTTACTAAAAATCCAGCATTCGCATGTTTTTTACAATCGGCTCACGCTAAGTTAGTTTTTAGCTGTTATGTGAGTTTCAGATTAAATATTTATTTAAGCCTAACAACGAGTACAGCTTTGGGGTGGTGAAGTCCAGCGGAAAACGGTTCTGTGTGTTTGGGCTTGTGATGACTCGATATCTGGGTCGCAACAAATTAATTCCTAGGTTTGCTCTGAAAACCCGCGAGCAAACCTAGGCATACGAACTTACCCAAATTTGATCCGGACTCCTGCATTAGCAATAAACCCATCATTTCGAGACCAGATATCGGTGGTCCATTGTCCTGCGGGACTCCTTTCTGGCAATAGCAATGGATGGGTATCGCTCTGTTTGATATCCAACAAATTCTCCAGATTGATAAACCAACTGTAGCGGCCAAATGTCATTTCTCCCATCAGGCCTAAGTGCCAGTAAGGCTCAGATTCGGATAGATAAGGATTGTCATTTAGACGCTGAATACCTGTGTAATAGGCCTCAAACCCTGCCCTAAAGTTTTCGTGTTGCTCCCACATAGCGACAAATCCTGCAGAATGTTTTGGCGTTAACGCAATCGCTCGACGTGTCGTGTTATCTTGACTGGATTCAGTGGCGTCAAGATAGAGATAACTTGCAGTCAGCTTAAGATCGCCAAGGTAGTATCGCAATAGCATTTCAGAGCCGCGGATCCGGCTCTCCCCCTCGGCATTGACTAAGCGGACTCGGTTAGGAGTCTCATTATTTCCCACGGTGAATTCTTCAAGTTCGGTCACATTGCTAATATCCGAACCGAACAGGGTTAAGCTCGTTTCTAAATCTTCGAAGCGGTAAGTAAAATCCAGTGAAGCTGTTTTGGCGGTTTCTGCTTTGAGTTCCCCAAGTGGTTCGAGTCGTGATAAACCAGCTGCTTCGATTTCTTCCACAAATGGGGTGGGTGCATAATAACCTCGGCCATATGAGCCACGCACGGTGAAGTCATCGGCTCGATATAAGAGCGAGAATCGGGGGCTCAGCTCACTACCGTACTGGCTATGGTCATCCATACGCGCACTGACAGAGGCGATTAAGTCTTCGGTCAAGTTATAGTCAACAAGGGCAAAGAGCCCTGGCACATTAAAGGAATAATCAAATTCAGCATAATTATCTGAACTGTAGGTTTCAGATTGATATGCTGCGCCAATGACCCAATCCAAATTATCACGGTAGCCAGATAGACTCGCTTCCATCAGGTAATTGCCATGTCTGTCATTGTCGTTATCAACGCCATAAGCGTGGAAATGTTCTTGCACCATGGCGGAAGCACGGGTACTGAAGGTCAAGGTATCGGTCACTGGTCGATTGTAGACTATTCCACCATCCACACGCTCGGAATTCTGAGTTTCAACAAAGGGATTGCCGTCCGCAACAGTATGCCCATTTAGTGTCCCGCCTCGGCGGTTTTCTGTCATGTAGCCGGCGGTAACATAAAGATTGTCGCCGTTTTCGCCCTCGAGGAACAATCTTGGTCTTAAGGTATAACGTTCATATTCGGGCAGATCTGCCCAGCCATCGTCATCTACATCTTCGATACTCTGATAATGGACTCCCGTGGTAATTGAGCCTTTGATATTCTCACTGAGTGGAGATTCGGCGTAACCGGTAAAGTCTTGGCCACTTTTAGATGTCAGGTTTATAAGCGTCTCGCCAGCAAATTCGTCACCAGGCCGTCTAGAGACCAAATTAATAACCCCACCCAAGGCCGAGCCACCATAGAGGGAGGAAGCCGAGCCCTTAATCACCTCAACTTGGCCTAAATCCGTAGGAGGTATTTGAAGTAAACCGAGTGATGAAGCTTGACTACCATAAAGAGGTAAGCCATCAGCCAATAGTTGAGTATAACGTCCATACAGCCCCTGTAACCTCACATTGGCACTGCCAAGGGCTGGTGATGTCGTTTGCACCCTAACTCCGCCGGTTTCAGCCAATAACATAGAAATATTACCAGGACGCATAGCGGCTTTTTCTTCAATTTCCTCACTAGTGACGACTTCAACCCTTATTGGCTGGTCGTCGACAATCCTTCCAAGACGAGTAGATTGAACCAAAATTCGCTCCATGCTTTCATCATGTTCATCTGTGTGTTCATCGTTCTGTGGCTCATGTGTATCATCATGTTCATGCAGATTAGTTGTCTCAGCTTCGGTTTGAGAGACGTCTGTGAGCTGGTTGCTTGTATTGGCCTGTGCTCCATAGGCTGCTGTGACGCCTATGGATAATATCAGCAGGGCTAAAGGCGATAAGGGATGCATTGGTCAATCCTATAGCGTTGAATAATGAGTAAGTGTTACGATGCAAGGCTAAAGGTTACAGTAACTGGAAGGTCAAGTTGAAAATCAGTGAACTGGCATTAGCTTCACAAGTCCCAGTAAAAACAATTCGCTTTTATGAGCAGGAAGGATTACTACCCTCCCCTAAGAGGATGGCAAATGGTTACCGCTACTACTCTCAGAGTGATGTAGAGACACTGATTTTTATCCGTCGCTGCCGCGCGCTAAATATTGCTCTGAGTGATATTCGTCGCTTGGTTGAAGTCCAACAATATCCACATCATTCCTGCGCCGTGGTCGATGACATCATTGCCGAGCAACTCGAGCATATTCGTCAAACTCAACGGGAGTTAGCAAAGCTTGAGACATCACTCTCATCCTTAGTCTCCTGCGATAATCACCAAGTTAGCGACTGTTGCATCCTAAAACGACTCAAAGATGAAGACTGTCTCGCTAATTAAACCTTCAGTATTATCCTTTCAGGCGAGACAGTTCCTTTGGTAGATAGGAGCTAAAGGCGGCTCCATCTTGATCTTCTGATTTACTATGGGTATGGCTAAAAAATAGATCCCAACCCTCTGTTGGTTTACCGTTTAGCTCAACTTCATAACCTTGGTTACTGGTCCCATCGATGCCGCGCAGTGGGTAGCGGCCATCGGGCAAGGGCGTGGGATAATTTAGAGCGTTCTGCTACATTTTCTTTTTTCACTTTAAATACAGCGATACTGGCGGTCAGTTACTCATCTAAGAAATCCCCTTTAGCTCCCAGTTCAATATTATTACCCGTCATTGGATCTAAGCGCTTTGGGTTCGTATCTTCTGCATCCTATGGCTAGAGTATTTCGGTATAACTGCTGTAAATAGAGATACTATCGTTCAGGTTGAATATAAGGCCAGCATACCTAGTCGTTAACCTCAAGCGCACTTAGCTAAAGAAGCATTTAAGAAACTATTTTAATAAATTTAATCTCATGGATAATCGTAAGCCGCTTAGATTGGTAAGATCAGGACCGCTGTATTTTTCATCTAATCCAATGCTAAGTGACTGCTTATGGCTTTGAAAGCCTCATGCAATTTTGCTACTGTTAGCACCCTCCCACATTCCGAATACGACCTATGCCCTCTTCATGGTTTTTCTTTGATGTTATCCCCGCGGATATGTTTGCCCTGTTAACCCTTAGCGCTGCTTTTACCTCTTTTTTTACGGCTTGTTTTGGCATTGGTGGTGGCGTCATGTTATTAGGTGTGATGGCACAAGCGTTACCGCCGCAACTGATTATTCCAATGCATGGCGTGGTGCAATTGGGCTCGAACGTTGGCCGTGCGGCTCTGGACTGGCGCCAGATTGAATGGAAACTCATAGGTGCATTTTTCCCCGGTGCGATTTTAGGGGCATTATTGGGGAGTGTTGTGTTGGTGGCGCTGCCGCCATCAGTCATGTATCTCACCATTGCCGCATTTATTCTGTATTCCTGTTGGGGGCCAAAACTGCCCAAAATGGTGCTTGGCACCTTAGGAACACTGGCTGCTGGTGCTATCACCACCTTTATTTCACTATTTGCGGGGGCAACTGGGCCATTAGTTGCGGCGTTTATTAAACAATTGGAAGTTGACCGTTTTCGCACCGTCACCACCTTTGCCATGGCGATGTCGTTGCAGCACGGCGTTAAAATTGTGGTGTTTGAAGGTATCGGCGTATCGCTTGCAGATTGGTGGCCGCTGTTGTTCTATATGATCTTAAGTGGCGCCTTAGGCACCTGGATTGGATTTAAAATGCTAAAACGGGTTGCCGATAAACATTTTCAAACCACTTTTAGCATTGTGCTTACGCTGCTAGCTATTCGATTGATTTGGCAGGCGATCAGCCAATGGTAGAGGTCAAGAAGCAGTAACTGAACACCATTATTGCTTAGGCAAGTGCTTAACTTGATTGAGTGTATGATAATCCCCGAATAATCCGTACCAACACTTATGGGCACCTTACTAACTGAGTAAAACCACTTAACGAGGTGAATATGTTCACAAAAATAGTAAGTGTCAAAATCAGCCATAAAGAGGTCTAGCGACAGCATCCGTAGTGACCAAGAAACTGGGCACCATTAATCATACTGAGCCATGCTTAAACAAGAGATGTAAATATTCTGCAACTAACACGTTGAGGAGTCTCAGTGATGAAACTAAAAACACAAGACTCGACTTCACCTAAGCATGGCAAACACCAGCAGAGCCAATTAAACCCAACGCCCTCCTTGGAATTGATTATCCAAGGGGCGGGCTGCGCCAGTTGCGTTAGCAAGATCGAGGCCGCACTGCAGCAGGTACCAGGGGTAACGAGTGCCCAAATGTATTTTGCCGAACGTACGGTCCAAGTGACGGGAACCGCACCGGTGGCAAATCTACTGAAAGCAGTTGAAGTGGCAGGCTACAAAGCCATAGCCGCTCAGAGTGAAACCGGAAGCGATACGCTGGATGAAAAGGAGAAAGCGGATCTCGTCTACTATAGGCGACTGATACGGGAGATGACTCTGGCCCTGTCCTTGGGGGTGCCGCTGATGCTCTATAGCCTAGTCGTCGGGGAGATGACGGTCAGCAGCACAACGGAACGTATCGTCTGGCTCATAGTCGGCCTGCTTACCCTAGGTGTCATGATATTTTCGGGCAAACATTTCTATATCGGCGCCTGGAAATCCTTACAGAACCATTCGGCCAATATGGACACTCTGATAGCCCTCGGAACAGGCACGGCCTGGGTCTATTCCATGTTGGTAGTATTGGTTCCCCATCTACTGCCTGAAATGGCACGCCACGTGTATTTCGAGGCGACAGCGATGATCATAGGCTTGATCGATCTGGGGCTGGCACTGGAGCTCAAGGCCCGCGGCCGCACCTCGGAAGCGATCAAACGCCTGATAGGTCTACAGCCGAAGACGGCACGGGTGATCCGCGGCATGCAGGAGATGGATATCGCCATCGAACAGGTCCTTATCGACGACCAGATACGGGTCCGGCCCGGCGAGAAAATTCCGGTCGATGGTGACGTCATCGAAGGCCATACCTCGGTCGATGAATCCATGCTGACCGGTGAGCCCATGCCTGTAGAAAAGAAACCCGGCGATAACTTGGCCGCCGGTACCATCAACAAGACTGGCTCCCTCATCTTCAAAGCCACCCGTGTAGGCAAAGACACTGCACTGGCACAAATCATTAATATGGTCAAACGGGCACAAAATTCGAAGCCACCTATCGGTCGGCTGGCGGATGTGATCTCGGCGTATTTTGTTCCCGTCGTGATGATAGTCGCCATCGTCAGTGCCCTGACATGGTTGAATTTTGGCCCCGAGCCCGCGGTAGCCTTCGCCATGGTATCGGCAACAACAGTACTCATCATCGCCTGCCCCTGTGCCCTAGGTTTGGCCACCCCCATGTCCGTTATGGTTGGAGTCGGTAAGGCGGCAGAGGCTGGCGTGCTGATCCGCAATGGTGAGGCGCTGCAAACCGCATCGAAAATCACCGCCATGATCCTAGATAAGACTGGCACTATCACCTTGGGCGCGCCCAAGGTGACCGATATCGTCCTAGCGGGCTCCATTGGCGAAGCGCGGGTATTGCAACTGGCCGCCAGTCTCGAATCGGGTTCGGAACACCCGTTAGCACAGGCGATCGTCGAGACGGCGCAAGAACGGGGCATTGAGCTTCTAAAAGTCAGTCAATTCAATGCCATTGCTGGCCATGGGGTCGAGGCCCAAGTCGACGGCCAGATGTTACTCTTTGGCAATGAAAAACTAATGAATGATCGCAATATCGCCCTAGGCTCTTTGGTCGACAAAGCACAACAATTAGCCCTAGATGCAAAGACTCCTATGTATTTCACCGTGGATGGCAATTTTGCGGCCATCATAGCCGTGGCAGATCCCATAAAAGATGATTCCATCGCCGCAATTAAGCGGCTGCAAAAAAACGGCATCCGGGTAGTGATGTTAACCGGTGACAACCGCGACACCGCCAGAGCCGTTGCGGCCAAGTCCGGCATCACAGAATTTTTTGCCGAAGTGTTGCCACAGGAGAAATCCCAAAAAGTACAGCAGTTGCAAATGCAGGGGGAGATAGTGGGTATGACAGGAGATGGCATCAATGACGCGCCCGCACTGGCGATGGCAAATGTCGGCTTTGCGATAGGCACAGGGACAGATGTGGCCATCGAAAGCGCCGATATCACCCTGATGCGCGGCTCCCTGCATGGGTTGGCTGACGCGATTGCGATCAGCAAGGCCACCCTTCGAAATATTAAACAAAACCTGTTCGGCGCCTTTGTCTACAACGTAGCGGGAGTGCCGTTTGCTGCCGGAGTGTTGTACCCATTTTTTGGCCTATTGCTAAGCCCAGTGATCGCCGGTGCGGCGATGGCCTTTTCATCCTTGACCGTAGTGACCAATGCCAACCGTCTGCGCCTGTTTAAAGCCCAGGAACATTGAGCGTGAGGAGAGCATTATGTTAATAATAAATATCGTCGGTATTTTGTTGATTGCACTGATCATCTGGTGGTTCTGGCTGTATCGGCCCAAGGAAGCCGTGTTTGAACAAGACAAGATGACCATTCTGGTAGAAAACGGCATCTACCAGCCCTCACGGATTAAAATACACGTCAACCAAGCCACCCGTTTGCAGTTTATCCGTAAAGACGCTTCGCCCTGCGCCGAAACCTTGGTGTTTCCCGAACTGGAGATCAGCGAGACCCTGCCCTTGAATAGACCCAAGTCGATTGCATTACCGGCATTGCCAGCGGGTGTCTATCACTTCCATTGCCAGATGCAAATGTACTGTGGCGAATTGCATGTCGAGTGAAGCGAACTATGATCTAAAGATGCCATGGGCTAATAATGAACAAGTGATAGAGAGTGTCCGGCGATAACGAGTTAATTTTTATGAGGTGAGTTATGGCTAAGCAACGGCGTTCATTTTGGTTCACGCCACAGGGTTGGGCCGCCATAGGAATGATAGCCGCAGTAAGTTACTTCCTCTTTATGGAGCATAGACAACATTTATTTGAGTTCCTGCCCTTGCTGATTTTATTGGCCTGCCCCTTGATGCACGTTTTCATGCACCATGGGCATAGACACCATAACGACGATCCCCATAGAGCAGATAAAGATGGAAGCAGCTTAAATCCCAAGGGTAATAGGGAGAATGATGATGCACGATGAATCTGCCTATGGTTTGTGGTCACTGGTGATCTTGAATTCTGCCATCTTTATCTTTTTCGCCTTCAGTTTTGTCAAACCTAGGACAATATCGGACTGGCGCAGCCTCGGTGCCTTTTCAGCATTTATCGTCGCACTCTTTACCGAGATGTATGGCTTCCCATTGAGTATCTATTTCCTCTCCGGTTGGCTTACCAAGTACTATCCCGACGTGGATTTCTTTGCCCATGACAACGGTCACCTGCTGCATACCCTGCTCGGCTTCGAAGGCAACCCCCATTGGGATCCGTTACATATCGTCAGCAACCTGCTCATTGTCATGGGCTTCATTTTACTGTCCTCCGCTTGGAGTGTGTTGCATAAGGCGCAACAAACTCGAACCTTAGCCTGTACAGGTTGGTACGCCCGCTGTCGGCATCCGCAATACCTCGCATTTATCCTGATCATGTTTGGCTTTCTGCTTCAATGGCCAACTATCCCCACCCTAGTGCTGTTCCCTATATTGGTGTTGGTTTATGTGCGCCTAGCGAAGCGAGAGGAACAGCAGGCATTGGCAGAGTTTGGTGATGCCTATCGTGCCTATATGCACCGAACACCAGCATGGTTCCCAAAAATAAAACTCCATAGTGCTGAAACAAAACCTGAAAAAACTGAGGAAAAACCATGAAAACACTCATTAACACTCTCGCCATCTCATCCCTACTAGCATCATCAGCTGTGTTAGCTGTCGTAGAACAGCCACAGGGCCGCTCGCAAAATGGCGGCATGATGATGGGAATGATGAACCAGGATCAGATGATGACAATGCAGGATCAGATGATGACAATGCAGGATCAGATGATGACAATGCAGTCTTTGATGAACAATATCAAACAGGAAAAGAACCCGGAAAAACATCGGGAATTGATGCAACAGCATTGGGAGGCCATGCAAAAAGGGATGCACATGATGAACGGCAGTATGATGGGAGAACAATCAGGAAATCAACAAGGTGCAGAGAAGGATATGCCCGGGATGGACATGGGTGAACGCATGGGCATGATGGAGCAGCACATGGGCATGATCCAGATGATGATGGAGCAAATGATGGAACATGATGCGCAGGAGCATCAATAGTGACCCTCAATGAAAACTTATCGTGAGACTCCTAAAGTGGATAAAACATGATGGGCCCAGTCTTTGACACACCTCTATTTGTGTCTTCCAGCCACCAGCGCATGTCATATCTTTTTGGGAGTCTCAGACAATTTAAGGAGATATCGATGAAAATCAATGCAACCAAATTTGGCCTAGCAGCCGCCCTCACCTTTGCCATACTCTGGCTCGTTTGTAGCCTGCTGGTATGGCTGTTGCCTTCATTGATGATGGATATGACGGGTCATATGATCCATGGCAACTGGTCACAAATGGGTTGGCAGCTATCTGTAAGCGGTATTTTTATGGGGTTGATAAGTTGGTCTGTACTGGCTGGCGTATATGGCTGGTTACTGGCGACTATCTACAACAAATTATGCAGTAGTGCTGTCATACACTGAATCAAATGAGTAAAAATGCCCAGCCTTAGGGAGACCACAGTATTCAAGTTACTGAGCAACAAGCTGTAGTAACTGGCGCAGTCATGTTCCATTGAAATGCATGGCCGATGTTGAACCAATGGCTAGCAATTTCATATAAAACTCAAGTGCTCATTATTTTTAAATCAAATCAGTATATTATTTTCATTGGTCATTTTTTATAATTGACACAAAAGTGTTAACCCTTTTTAAGTTCACATCCGTTTATAGGAACAGAAACGCGATAAGGGGCAGGATTACCACCCCATTACCAAATAGTTGGATCGCCAAGGAGAAAATATGAAACTGACTCATTTATTTACAGCTGTGGCCTTACCCTTAACCTTTGCCTTATTGTCTTTTAACGCTACCGCTGTGAGCCCACCACATCCTACAGGATTAAATTCGCCAATGATCAGTGTTTCCAGCTTCAACTCAGTGAACTATGTCGAACAGGAAGTCACTAAAATGTTCCCCGCACCTAAGCTAGGAATGGTTCAACATATCCTAACTTTACCGCCCCTAGAGAACGAAGACGATTATCTACTTGAGATCCAAATTGGTCAGACCCAGTTAGTTGACTGCAACAAGCATGGGCTAAGCGGTGAGCTAAAAGAGTTGACCGTAAAGGGTTGGGGATATAATTACTACCAAGTCGATGAGATTTCCCAAGGGCCAAGCACTATGATGGCATGCTTTGAAATGGCGAAGAAAGAAGCCTTTGTGCGGATCCCTAGTGAGTTAAAAATGCGCTACGACAGCCGTTTACCTAAAGTGTTTTACCTGCCAAAAGGCACAGAATTACGTTTTAGAACCTGGAAAGTCGACTCCACATACCAGTATGCTAAATAAGCTGTTTACGGCTTAGGCTTAGTTCAAATCCCCTTCGGATCGTCACTGACATTAAACAGCAACGATCCGAAGGACATCACTTAGAATCGTTTAATTCTAACCACTTGCATAATTTCGATTTCGAAACCCGCCACCATTTCAGTATCAGGGTAATACACTAGGCTCACCTTCTGCCCCTGTAAATCCTTGTATTTTTTACCCGTCGAAACTTAAAGGGCACATCACAATCATCAACCATTATGGTATGTTGTATCCACTCGCCCTTCTCTCTTTGGGTGTGGGAAAGTACAGTTACACCTTCCGAATGAACTAATCGCTCATGCTTGGCGAGCATCTTTTTTACAGCCTTACTCATGTTCGATCCTTTGCTATCTTAGCTCGTCACAAGCGACGACACTTTCTGTTTTATCTCCGCATATCTTAATTTTTCACAACGACCAAAGCCCTCGAGTTTACGGAGCTGAAATCGGCTAAACAGGGGAACGACCATCCCCGCGAGGAAACGGCATTGGGTATCAAGGGACAAAGGTACTTCGCCCTTCACTTGCACTTGATGCTGTAACTTCTGTAGATCCGCGAGTATCTGACTGTCCAGTGGCCAAACGGGCGTCACCGAAAAAGCCAACTTCACCACTTGTCCACGACAAACACTGCAATGGCCACAGTGCTTGGGTGATGCATTATCATCAAAATAGCGTGATAAATTGTAACTTAAACAAGTCTCCAACTCGAAAAAACGCACTAACTGAGCAATTCGTTGAATTTCTTTGTGTTCTTTTTCAACGAAATAAACATAAAGCTCATCCACTAACGATGAATTCGCTAAGGCAACCGCATCAACCTGGTACACATCCGTAATGCGCTTAGTTTCAAGCTCAATCAGTTGCAGATCTGCGAGATATTCTAGCGCCGTCAGGACGCGGCTACGCTCACTTCCTGTGGCCTGATAAAGCGCATTAAAATCTAATATGCCCCAGATCCGCTTCATTTGTGTGTAGGTAAATATTTGCGATAAAAATGTTTGTCGCTCAGGATTAAACTTTTTCAAAATCTCTGACGGCTCAACAATAAAGCGATAGCTGACATCGGCATAGTAGGCATAAAGTGGTTTTATCACGCCATAGATTTCTAGCTGAACCAACAGGGTTTTAAGCGGTAGCTGGCGAATATTGCTCGCATTGGACAAAGCGTTTAATTGTAACTCCCAGCGAGCATCATGCTGCTCTTGCTTAATATTTTCAATCAGATACTCAATGGATTCACGTTCAGGCGTATCACCATAAACAAAATTTTCAACCGTATTCATCCCATCAAGATTTGCCAGAGTCACACAGTGAGAAGGTAAGCCATCACGACCTGCTCTACCAATTTCTTGGCTGTAATTCTCAATAGATTTAGGTAAGTCATAGTGGATAACAAAGCGAATATTGCTTTTATCAATCCCCATACCGAAGGCTATCGTCGCGACGACAACCTGTATTCGATCCTGCATAAAATCGTTTTGGATCTGTTGACGCTTAATATCCTCAAACCCTGCATGGTATGCACTTGCAACTACCCCTTTACTGCACAGGGCCTTTGCCACCTCTTCGGCGGTAGATTGCAAGGTAACATAAACAATCCCAGCACCGGAAAAGCGACTTACCTCTTGGTGAAGCCGTGTGACCTTATCTTGGCTGGTGACTGGGAGCACGTTTAAATCGAGATTAGCGCGGTAAAACCCCGTTTGAACAATGTGCTCAGGTGCAATATCAAATCGCATCGCCATATCTAGTTTTACTTTTCGGGTAGCCGTTGCGGTTAACAGCAAGACTAAGGGAATATTTAACTCACGGCGATAATCGGGCAACTTTAAGTAATCTGGCCGAAAATTATGCCCCCATTCTGAAATACAGTGTGCCTCGTCGACAACCAGCATTGAAATGGCAACCGACTGGATAAACTGTCGAAAGCGTTCATTTTTAAAGCGCTCAACTGACACCATTAAAATTTTTAAACGGCCCGCTCGCGCATCCATCATCACCTGTTTGCTCTGCTCGGCATTTAAGGTCGAATCAATACTGGCCGCGGCAATGCCCTTGGAGCGTAAAAACTCGAGCTGATCTTTCATCAGTGCAAGTAGCGGAGAAATGACTAAGGTTAGCTGGGGTAACTGTAGCGCCGTAAACTGGTAACAAAGGGATTTTCCTGAACCTGTCGGGAAAATCGCTAGGCTGGAGTGGCCCGCCAACAATTGAGAAATCGTTTCGAGTTGTCCACCACGGAATGCCGTAAAACCAAATTGCCGCTGCAATAATGGGGCATAGTGAGCACTATCAGCAGTATGGGCCTGAAGAGTTTGGGCGGAATGAACCATGGACAATCCCTTTGCTCTATTGGGCTCAATCACCAAGGGACGACTAGCCATGATAAAGCCAAAAACGAGCTAACATTGAAATCTATGGGCTAGTCTACCAAATTATGCTCGACTTTACGGGCTTAATTGCACCCCATTGCCGATAGCGAATGCCTGATGTGATGTTATTTATGATGTTCTAGCCGATATTCGAACCATAAACGGTTTGCGGTACACTAGACATAATCCAATAATATCAGCACATTACAGCTTTAATGACGTCAATAATCGTTAGCTAAGATGAATGTTCTACTTTCTAGCAAGGTAAAGATTGATGAGTGAAGTTAACTTATCTTGAAAACGCTCTTCAAATGCGTCTATATCCCGGCCGATTAAGGTGAAATATTGAGTAGCCTGAGCATGTGAGAGTAACTTATTTGCAACGCTGTACTGCATTTCCTCTAAGGTTTTATCGTACCTTGGCGTAAGGATCCAGGTAGCAACATCCACATCAAAATATTGCATTGCCCTCTGTGCCAAGGCACAAAAAGCCTCTATATGATCGCTGCCATCGGGTCCAAGACAACCGGGCTCCACCCGGCATAAGACGGCAATTTTCCTCTCAACCGACATAATCTCTCCCTAAATTAATAGCATTGCGATCATTACAGTCTAAAGAGTTTACGTGAGAGATAAAATAAGTCACGTTTAACCTTAATATCGGTGAAATTTAAGATTATTTTTAGCCATTTGCATGATTAATATTAAAAAAATAGAGCAACCTTTGTCGTTTTTCTGTCATGCAAACTCTGCTTTATTGTCATATTGTGATGGCAGGCTAAGGCTCGATATTTAATCCTACCATTCAACTGGAGTGCAATATGAGCAAGGCCACCTTTGACCCGACACTTTATAATAAAAGCAATAATGAATCCTTTAGCCAAGTGTTGGATAAACATTTATCCCGTCGTAACTTTGTAAAAGGTGGGCTCGGCATTAGCGCTATGACCGCCTTTGCAGGTATAGGTTTAACGGGCTGTGGCTCTGATGGTACTTCGACTCCTAACCCCATCGATCCTGTTGTGCCAGTCCCCCCTACCCAAAGTAGTGTAAAACTGAATTTCGCCTCAGTCGCTGGGTCGCGCTTAGATGCGGTAGTGGTCCCAGAAGGTTATAGCGCTCAAGTGCTTGCGCCTTGGGGAACACCATTAAATTCAAAAGCTGCACCTTGGAAAGCCGATGGCAGTAATACCGCCGATGACCAAGCAAACGCTGTTGGTATGCACCACGATGGTATGCACTTCTTTCCCCTGAATGAGGCTGGTGATGACGGTTTATTGTGTATCAACCATGAATATATCGATGAAATGGCCCTGCATCCCAATGGCCCAACGGTAGATGCGACCACGGGTTTACGCACTATTGTCGATGAGGTCCGTAAGGAAATTAATGCCCATGGTGTGTCTGTCGTAAGAATTAAACTGATTAATAATCAATGGGAAGTTATCTATAACGACAGTCATAACCGCCGCTTTACTGGTGCGACAGTGATGGATGTCAGTGGACCGCTGGCCTATTCTTCACTGCTCGAAACCCGTTACTCCCCCGATGGCAGTCAGGCTCGTGGCACACTCAATAACTGTGGCAATGGCTATACCCCCTGGGGCACTTATTTAACCTGTGAAGAAAACTGGCCGGGTTACTTTGCTAATCGTGGCACCTTAACTGCCGAACAAGCCCGCATCGGGATCAGCAAGACCAGCACTCGCTACGGCTGGGATGATCTTGCAGGCCACGGTGAAGAACGGCTCGATGAATTTGCCCGTTTTGATGTGACGCCAACGGGGGCCAGTGCACAGGATGACTATCGCAACGAGGCGAATGGCCACGGCTATATCGTTGAGATTGACCCCTATAATCCAAACTCGCGTGCCATTAAACGTACCGCACTCGGTCGCTTCCGCCATGAAGGCTGTACCTTTGGTAAACTGACTGAAGGAAAACCCGTAGTGTTTTACTCTGGCCACGACTCTCAGTTCGAATACTTATATAAATTTGTGTCGAATGCCGTGTGGGATCCACAGGACGCAACCAGCTCTAATCGCCTGCAAATGGGTGATAAGTACATGAATGAAGGCACATTATATGCTGCTAAATTTAACGAGAATGGCGGCGGTGTATGGTTACCTCTCACCTTAGATAGTCAAACCACGGACGGCAAAACCTTAGGCAATAGCTTTGCGAGTCTGGCCGATATTATCTTAAATACCGCGGGCGCGGCGGATTTAGTCGGCGCGACGCCTATGGATCGCCCAGAGTGGTGCGCGGTCGATCCATTCACAGGTTCTGCCTATTTGACGCTGACCAACAACTCTAAACGTACCGAAGCCAACCCCGCAAATCCAAGACTTAAAAACACCTTTGGACATATTATTCGTTGGGATGAAGGCGATAAAGACACTGAATTTGCATGGGATATTTTTGTATTCGGATCGCCCAGCGATGGTAATGCTGAGACGAACCTTTCGGGCTTAACAGATCTGAACCAATTTGCGAGCCCTGATGGCCTAGCCTTTGATAAACGAGGTATTTTATGGGTTCAAACCGATAATGGTGCCAAGGAAGTCACTGAAGAGACCAACGATCAAATGCTGGCGATTGTCCCTTCTACACTGCTCGACAGCGCCAACAAACAGGCAAGTGTGACGGCCGATAACCAAATGGAATTAAAGCGTTTCTTCGTCGGTCCAAATGATTGTGAAGTCACAGGTTTTGCCATTAGCCCTGACTATACCTCAGTGTTTGCCAATATCCAGCATCCAGGTAACTGGCCCTACTCGTCCAATGCGGCGCAAGTAACGCCAGCGGGTACGACATTACGCCCTCGCGCTGCCACTGTCGTTATCCGTAAGTTAGATGGCAAGGAAGTCGCCATATAACGGACTTAAGGAACAAGGGTATTTTGGGTCCAAGTGCTGTCCCGTGAACCGACGGAATGAATTAAAAATCCCCTGTTTAAGGGGATTTTTATTGTCTTTTGTGCGGCTAAACGACTTAAATCTGCCCGCCTCCGAGTGCTCGATATAAAGCCACTTTCGCTAATTGTTTATCCCGCAAAATTTCACTATAGGCTAATTGCGCACTAAACAACTGTCGCTGTGCATCCATTAAGTCTAAGGATGTCGCAACACCATTTTGATACCTCAATCTAGCAAGACGTGCATATTCCTTTGAAGACGCAACTAACTCCTGCTGCGCACCGCTCGCAAGCTCGGCACGTTTCAGATTATTTAAGGCATCGTTAACATCGAAATACGCATTCAATACGACCTGACGATAATTCAGCATGGCTTGTTTAGACGCTTCAGAGGCGATATCAAACTGTGCGGAGATTTTACCGCTGTTAAAAATTGGCGCAGTAATGCCACCTAGTAATGACCAAGTCACCCCATTGGCGTCGAAAATGTCCGCTAGATGGTCATTTTCACGGCCGTACATACCCGAAATAATAAACTTGGGGAAAAATGCTGCCCTAGCAACCCCCACATCGGCATTCGCGGCGATCATCGCTTGCTCGGCTATTTTGACATCGGGTCGCATACTTAATAACTGCGATGGGACGCCCGCATTTAGCTCGTTGGGTAATCCTCTTATATCAGGCAGATTTTGGCGTTCTGGCAATGGGTAGTCATACTCACCAAGCAAAATATATAGCTGATTTATTTTATATTTTCGTTCATAATTCAACTTTGGCAAAGTCACTTTTGTGCTCTGCAATTCGACTTCAGCCTGGCGCACATCTAGCCCTGAAATCATCCCATTTACATGGCGTAATTGGGCTATCTTCAACTCTTTCTGCCTTAGTGCGACAGTCTCACTCGATACTCGATAACGCTGCTCCACATCCAGCCATTCATAGTAGCGATTAGCGATATCACTGATAAGACTCACATAGGTTAAACGAAGCGACTCAACCTCGGATAGGTACATCGCCTCGGTTGCTTCACTCGTATGTCGATTCGCCCCCCATAGATCTAACTCCCAAGAGACTGTACCTTGAAGATCTAAGGTCGATTCCGGGCTGGGTGAATCATTGGTTGCAGCGCTATCGAGCGTGCGCTCAAACCCCGCCGATAAGACAACATCCGGCCAGAGTGCACTGTTGGATACAGTCATCTTCGAACGGGCGGCGATTAGACGGGACTGGGCAATTTGCAGATTGAGATTGTTTGCTAATGCATGTTCAATCAACTGTAAAAGTGCGGGATCTTGATAAAAATGGCGCCACGATAATGCCGCGCTACTGCTTTGGCGGAGGAAATCTTCGCTAGTGGTGTCTTGTATTTGATACTGTTCGGGTAAGTTCAGCTCTGGCCGTTGATAATCAGGCCCAACGGAACAGGCGCCAACACTGAGCGCGACCAAAAACCCTAAGAAAATGGGGTTGAATTGCAATCGCCCCATTGAAGCCCGGTGCTGACCCGTCACAGGGGAAGAATACGGGTGATTAGCCACGGCTCACCTCCTCTGTCACGTCTTGATCTAGGAGCGGCACCTCTTTGGTCTCAATGGATTGCTTTGCTTGTGTCTTTTTCACCCAACCCGCGGTGGTGACAAAAAATAACGGAACAAAAACGATCCCTATGGTGGTCGCCAATACCATTCCGCCTAAAATAGGCAGTGAAATGGATTGGCGGCTTACAGCCCCAGGACCCGCGGATAAAACCAAAGGTAATACGCCAAGGATGAAAGCCATAGAGGTCATGAGTATCGGTCTAAAGCGCATCGTTGCCGCCTCCAAGGCCGCCTCCAAACAGGATTTTCCCTGTTGGTGAAGTTGGTTAGCAAATTCCACAATCAGAATGGCATTCTTCGCCGCCATACCAATGAGTGCGATAAAAGCTACTTGGAAAAACAAATTACTCTCCATGCCGCTGATAAAGGTCGTGATTGCCGCACCGAGTAGCGCAATCGGCGCAATAAGTAACACGGCCACAGGTATGCTCCAGCTTTCGTACAGAGCCGCTAAAAATAGAAACACAAATAGCAGCGCTAAGCCAATAGCAACGCCCGTTTGATTAGCCGATTGCACCTCTTGGTAGGTAATTCCAGTCCACTCATATTTAAATTCATCGGGCAATATCGGTTTTGCAACTCGCGCTATCGCCTCGATAACATCCCCGGTTGCATAGCCCGCGGCAGGCGTCACATTGATGGAAGCACTGGAAAATAGGTTGTAGTGGGTCACCGATGAGGGACCCACAGTGTACTCGTATTTAGCTAACACCCCAATCGGTACCATAGCGCCGCTCGCTGAACGCACATAATAGTCTTTGACTTGGTGTGGAAATTGTCGATAGCGTTCTTCCGCTTGAATCTTAACTCTATAGACTCGGCCAAACAGATTGAAATCATTGACCGTCGACGAATCAGTTAATGTTTTGATTGTACTGTAAATATCACCAACATTTACCCCGATAGCCATGGCTTTTGCTTCGTCCACTGACAAATGCAATTGCGGAATCGCACTTTGCAATGACACACTGGCACTGGCGACCTCGGGTTGAAGTTTTAAGATTTCGACCAACTCATTAGCGGTTTCAACCAAGCCTTGAAAGTGAGTCCCAGAGGTATCTTGCAATTGCATTTCAACGCCAGAACCGCTCCCCAATCCCGGCACCGCTGAGGGTAAATATAGGTTAAACTCAGCTTCTAATACCTGTTCTAACTCCTTATCAATGGCTTCCATTACGGTTTCAACGGTGGCATTGGTGGCTTCGCGCTCAGCCCAAGGCTTAAGTACCACTTCAAACTGCCCATTGGCCTGATTGGCACCCGAACGGCGATTTTCACCCGCAAGGGTAAAGGAATAAGCTACGGCGGGATGGGCACGAACATATAGCTCGGCCTTCTTCAATACCGTCTCAGTACGATTGACCGTTGAACCATCGGGTAAGGTCATGTCGATAAAGAACCTTCCTTGATCTTCATCGGGCATAAAACTGCTCGGGATATGCGACATGATCAAATACACCCCGCCCAACATGATCCCAAAGGCTAAATAGCTGCGTTTGGCGTATTTATTGGTTAGGGCGACAAGGGCAACATATTGGCTGGTACCTAAATCGAGTTTTGTATTAAGCCAGTAGAAAAAGCCCTTCTGCGGCGATTTACCCGGCGCGAGCAGTAAGGCGCACAATGCAGGACTCAGAGTCAAGGCGACCAAGGTTGAAATTAATACGGCGACCGTAATCGCTACCGCAAATTCACGGTACATAATCCCTGTGATCCCCGCTAAAAATGACACGGGCACAAATACGGCGCAGAGCACTAAACTGGTTGCGACTAGGGCACCTGAAAGCTCTTTCATCGCGCCACGTGTTGCATCCACTGCCGACATTCCCTTCTCGTGGATCAGCCGTTCAACGTTCTCCACCACCACAATGGCGTCGTCAACCACAATCCCAATGGCGAGTACTAACGCCAACAAACTCACCGTATTAATCGTAAAACCAAAGGCAAGCATGGCGGCCAGCGTGCCAATTAATGACACGGGCACGGCGATCGCGGGGATCAAAGTCGCGCGGGCATTTTGTAAAAATAAATACACGACAAAAACCACCAGCACTAAGGCCTCGATCAAGGTGTGGATCACTTCATCGATGGACTCTTGAATAAAAATAGAGGCATCGTAAAACACTTGCCATTTAATCCCCTGAGGAAACTTTTGGGCCAGCTCTGCCATGGTCTGTTTGACCTTTTGAGTCACCTCTAGGGCATTGGCCCCCGGTAGCAAATATACCTGCAAGATAGTGGCATTTTGCCCATTAAGCTGGGATTGTAAGGTGTAGGCAGAGGAACCTAATTCAACGCCAGCAATATCCCGCAGGCGAATAAGCGAACCATCGGGGTTCGCGCGCACAATGATTTCATTAAACGCCTGAACTGAGCTCAATCGTCCCGCAACACTGATAGGCAGTGTCAGACTAATATCATCGCTGTTAGGTTGAGCCCCAATGGTGCCCGCGGGAGATTCCTTATTTTGGGCTTTAATCGCATTGATCACATCTGTGGTGGTTAAGCTGTACCCAGCCATGGCATCGGGTTTAAGCCAGATACGCATCGCGTAACTACGTGAGCCAGTATTTCGAGTGCGCCCCACCCCCGGAATACGCCTAAGTGCCGATTCGATATTGATAGTGGCATAGTTACTTAGGTAAATTTCATCGAAACGCTCATCATCTGAGGTCAGGGCGAGCTTTAATAATTCAACTGAGGCATCTTTAGAGACTGTCACACCTTCGGTTTGCACATCTATGGGTAAACCGCCGGCAGCCTGTTGGGCCGAGTTTTGCACATCGACTGCCGCTAAATCCGCATTTGTCCCCACATCAAAGGTGATCGTTACGCTCGTGCTACCAGAGTTAGTACTCTTTGAACTCATGTAGATCATATTGGGTACGCCATTGACTTCTTGCTCAAGTGGCGTCGCCACTGACTCGGCGGCCGTGGTCGAACTTGCCCCAGGGTAGGATGCCGAAATTGTGACTTGGGGAGGCGTGATATAGGGATATTGATCGACGGGTAACTTGAACATCGCAATGGTGCCAAGCAGCACAATAACAATCGAAATTACACTCGCAAAAATGGGCCTATTGATAAAAAACTGCGCCATTATTGTTGCTCCTATTTTTGCGGTTCGAGCGCCTGATGTTTTAGTGCACCAGCCTTTGCCATCTCATCTTCCTTTGCCGCATATTCCTTGGCACTTAATGGCTCAGCAAGCTGGCCGTGGCGAACTCGGTGCATGCCTTCTGTTATCACCATCTCACCCGCTTTTAAGCCACTCTTAACCATGACACCTTCGATTCCTTGATGATCGATCACAATAAAGCGCCGCTCGACTATGTTACTGGGCAGCACCACCATCACATAGACGCCACCTTGGTCTACTTGGGTGGCTTTCTGGGGGATCACCACAGCATTGGGCGTTTCCGAAAGTTTAATGCGCACATTGGTGTATTGACCCGGTAGCAGCTCTTTTTCGGGGTTGGGTAAAATGGCTCTAACTTCGAAGGTACCTGTATTGGGATTCACCTGGGGATCGGTAAAACTGACATCCCCTAAATAACAGTATTCACTGTTATCTGGCAAGGTAATACGGACAAATCCAGCCAGTGCTTTACCCTCCGTCTCCGCTTCTTTCTTAGCGGAATAACTGGTTAAGCGTCGCTGGGCATTAAGATAATCGAGGGCCGACATATTAAAACTCACATATATCGGGTCGACTTGCTTTACCCGGGTCAGCAAGGATTGACCTTTACTGCCCACAAGCGCACCAATATCTACCTCGGAACGGCTGACCAAGCCATCAATAGGGGCTTTAATTTCGGTATAACTTAGCTCAAGTTGCGCCTCTTCAACCTCGGCGTGACTGGCGATAAGATTCGATCTCGCCTGTGCTAAGGTTGACAGGGCATTATCGTAATCGAGCTGGCTGGCGGCGTCTTGCTCATAGAGGGGTTTTAGGCGTATCACATCCCGTTCGGCTTTTTCCACTATTGCCTGCTGGGAGGCTAACTTCGCCTTTAAACGATTAACGACCGCCACATAGGGTTTATTATCGATCTGATATAATAACTCACCCGCTTTAACTGCACTGCCTTCGATAAAACGTTTTTCCTCCACAAAACCATCGACCCTAGCGCGCACTTCCACATCTAAGGAAGCCTGCGTCACTCCAATATAATTGCCATAGAGCGGCACTGTCGCTGTGGTGACTTTTTCAACCACCACCATTTTAGGCGCTATGGTTACTTCGGGCTGATTGCATGCACTTATCGACAAACTAAGCAACAATACACTCAGGGGAAAGGATAAGTGTCGGAAAGATGGAAAGTCCGTTCTAATATGGGGTTGAGGCATATGCGCATCCAGCATTCTAAAGGTAATGAAACCACTCCCAAGCCAAAAATAAGAATGGTTTTAACGGTTTAGTCGGCCCAGTTAAACATCCTTTGAGCCAATGCAGTTTAAGTCTACGGTAATCTCGCGGAAATTGACATTTTAAAATCAATTAGTTCAATGATTTGTGACCTGTGAAGCCTCAAACTTGGCAACAGGCTTCTTGATAGGCAAGTTCAAAGGCATCGGTAAAATTTGTAATAGGCAAAAGATCTTCACGACAACGACGATTACGCCCCAGTAAGGATGATTCGACAAACAAGTCAAACCACGCGCTTAACGCTTTAGCATTGGCAGCTTCGCCGATGGCCGTTAATGCTAAGGAGGCCACTTCGGCTGTGCCTAACTGAAAATCATGGCTGCCCTTACGCAGTGCATAGGTTGCTAGGGTATCGGGATCGAACGAAAGCATAGGCAATGAATGTAAATAAGGGCTCTTACGGAAGATCTTAATCGCCTCACGCCAACTACCATCGAGCATAATTAATAGCGGTCGTTTACCTTCGGCTAACGTCGACATCGGCACTTGATTCAGTACGGTTTGTCCCTGCTCTGCATATTGGGCCGGAAACACTAAAAAGGGTTGATATTGCTCCGAGTCGATTAACGCGAGTAGCTCGGCTTCGGGTTCAGTGCGTGACCAAATATAGGCATGGGTATCCGGGATAAGATCTGCGATTAACCGCCCGCTATTAGTGGGTTTTAACACTTCATCGTTATACATGATCAGCAGAAAACTGGCTTGAGTCGCTAACTGGCGGCGCAGTGTGCAAGTGCAAAATTGCTCACCCAATAGACATAATGGGCAGCGGATCAATTTTTTACCACGGGCACCAAAGGGTTTAGTCGAAATAGACTTACGGTACTGGTATAAGCGGTGAACTGCATGTGGAGCTAAAGCCATAAAAACCCATTCTCTTGCAAACTTATTAGGGGGTAGCGGTAGGTTGTTTTGCACTTTCCTACCGCAGCGGCGCAGTTTATCCCTTGGCCTTAAATGACGCAATCAACGTGATAGATTATCGCGATAAAAGGCATGAGGGACCGTATTTGATGAGTCCAGCTGGTAGTGCCGATGATTTAAGAAATCTCCTGAAACAGTGCAACAACTGTAATGTAGAAGCCCATGCCATCACGCAATATTTAACACTATATTATCGAGACCAACACTTCACTTACCTCCTGAGGAAATATTGAAGCTAAATATCAGTAATGACTTAACTTAATGGGAAATTACAGTAATATCGTGTTCGATCTCGACGCCATAAATCCAATTTCGATAACAGGTAAATCATGCAACGACATACCCTACTCGCTTCAATGCCGTTATTAAGCACGCTACTCTCCGCGAGTCTATTCTCCAATGTCAGTGTAGCCCAAGATCTGAATGTAAAAGAAATGCAGTCGCTGGTGGACTCTGCCATTAAACCTCTGATGGCTGAGTTCCGTATCCCCGGTGCGGTGATTGGCATTAGCATTGAGGGTAAGCAGTATTTTTATCAATATGGCGTCAGTTCTAAAACCACAGGGCAAAGTGTGACTGAACATACTCTGTTCGAGATCGGCTCTATCAGTAAGACCTTTACCGCAACACTGGCAAACTATGCACAGATCGAAGGCAAGTTATCCCTCACGAATATGGCCAGTGATTATGTACCAGCATTAAAAGGCAGCCATTTTGATGAGATTAGTTTGATCAATTTAGCGACCCACACTGCGGGGGATCTGCCGATGCAAGTCCCAGATAAGGTGACTAATAACGCAGAATTAATGGATTACCTTACACATTGGCAACCGTCATTTGCCGCAGGGACTCACCGGAATTACGCCAATCCAAGCATTGGCCTGCTCGGCATGATTGCCGCGCAGAGTTTGGATCAAACATTTCAGCAAGCGCTTGAACAAACAATATTCCCGCAATTGGGTATGACCAGCAGTTATATCAAGGTTCCGAGCAACAAAATGGCCGATTATGCCCAAGGCTACAATAAGCAAGACATGCCCGTTCGGGTCAATCCCGGCGTATTAGCCGATGAAGCCTATGGCGTTAAAACCACAGCCACGGATCTGCTGCAGTTTGTGGAGGCCAATATGAAAATGCACCCGCTTGCCAAACCACTACAAACGGCTCTCGATGAGACCCACACAGGATACTTTGATGTCGGTATGATGACCCAGGATATGATCTGGGAACATTACTCATACCCCATTGAGCTTGATAAAATACTTGCGGGCCACACTCAGAAAGTGGTGTTTGGCAGTATGCCAGTTAAACCTATAGTGCCGCCCCTCGCACCACAGCAAAATGTGTGGATCAATAAAACTGGCTCAACTGGCGGTTTTGCCGCCTATGTCGCCTTTATCCCCGCGCAAAAGCTTGGGATCGTATTGCTAAGCAATAAAAACTATCCCGTACCGCCACGGGTTGAAGTGGGCTATCAAATCCTAACGGGGATCGCCAAGCTGAGACAGGAATAACCCATACGGCTTAAAAACAACAAAGCCCACAATTCTGTGGGCTTTTTATTCAAAGATATGACTAAAGAATGCGCCTCAGTAAAAAATCCGCTTTTAATCTTCTGATACGATTCATGATCTTTTTCACTGGCGCAGGATAGCTTTGCAACGTATCCACCTGGCTGTAATGATATAAACGTTGTGTATGGGCCAGAATGTGAGCTTGTTCCGCTTCAAATTGCCCTTTCCAACAAGCGGTTTCATCGTGGATCAACAGACCATTTTCCAGATCCAATGCCCACGCCCTTGGATTGAGGTTGGAACCTGTGATCAAGTGTTTCCTTCCGTCAGCACTGATCCCTTTAAGGTGATAACTGTTAATACCGTGTTTCCACAAATGAATATTCAACTGGCCATTATCAATTGCCCATTGTTGGCGCTTGGCAAACTTACGCAATGATTGCTCATACATATAGGGCAACGCCCCAATGGTCGAGAAATCTTGCTCTGGCGGAATATAAAAGTCGTTCGCCGTCTTATCGCCAACCACGATATCGATGCGTTTGCCATTACGTAAGTGCTTAGCTAAGGCGCGCACTAAAATGTAAGGGGGATTAAAGTAAGGCGTACAGATAAAGAGTGAGTCCTTAGACTCTTCTACTAATGCAACTACCACTTTATTCAGTAGGTTTTTCTTGCGGCCTAACCCCAGCAAAGGCGTGATCCGATTGCCACTACGGGTGGATGCAAATTCGTATTCCGCTTCCGATAAACGCAATTTAAAGCTACGCACATCGTTTTTGGGCGGCAGCACTTCCTGCTGTGCATCTTGGGTGAGTGAAGCAACCGCGGGATCGGCTATGATATAACGCTGGATCATCGCCCGCATACTGCGCGCCAATTCGGTCGACTCAATCACATGGTAACGGTCGAAACGATATTTCTCATTCTGTTGTAAGTAAATATTGTTAAGACTAGCGCCGCTGTAAATCACCGCATCATCAATAATAAAGCCCTTAAGGTGCAATACGCCCATAAATTCACGGGATTTAACTGGCACCCCCATAATATCGATAGGATATTCAGCCTCAGCCATAACACGACGATACATAAGATAATTACCGCTATCGCCTTTATGGCCAATCAGGCCACGTCTTGCCCGGTGAAAATCAACAAGGATCTTGACATCTAATGCGGGATTCTGCGCTTTGGCGGCCATCAAGGCCTGTAAAATCTCACGGCCCGCTTCGTCATCTTCCAAATAGAGTGCGGCAATATAAATACTATTTTTAGCACTTTCGATGCGAGCGAGTAACTCTGCCTTAAATCGGCATGGGGTGAGCAACCACGTTAAAGCCTCGGGTTGAACGGCTATTCCACCAAGCTTATCTAGCAAGGCAATCCTCCTTTATACATGCTGACTACCCCGATAGGAAGCGCTTGGGGTCAGTGACAAAAACATCACAGCAATATGAGTTAATTCTGGATAGGCCTCTGTCACTGCCAGCCTGATCGTTTGTTCTACTTTGAGATGGATATCAGGGTCAACCGGAAACCAGAGCAATTCGACTTGGACGAAACGTTGATCAATTTTCCCATTACGGTAACTGATGCTCGGGATCCAATCTAATGTGAAACTCTCTGCATTACCTTTACATATCGCCGCCAAAGACTGCAGTAATACTTGGCTAAACTCTGCAACGACTGCCTGTGGTAAGCCGCGCATACTAATATGAGGCATGGTTAAGTTGTTACCTGAGATCCTAAAATCGTAAGGGGTAGAAATTACCGACTTCACTCCGTCTCGGCAAGACTTTTCGACTAAAAGTCCACTGAAACCCTCCTGTTTTGCTGGTAATTTGACCTGAAACGATTTAATGCCGAAGCTAACGGACAAAAATGAGGTAATTGCGGCTAAAATAACCTTAGCTTACAAGCTGTTCAATTCGACAATAAAAGACTGTTTACGCTCTATCCTTGCACAGTACATTAGGCTGCTTGCGCATATGGATAACCATAAATGACACATCAATCACAAAATTTAGCTTCTTGGATTTTGGGTCATCACCGCCCCCTTGTTTTAGCGTAAACTAAAGCTTCTATGGTCACTCAGATGGATACTATGAATAAAAAAATTCTGCTCACACTCGCACTGACGCTTATCTTAGCTTGGGGCATTTTCCATTTCAAAACCCAACTCGGGTTATTGATCCTACCGTTGTTTATTGGTTTAGTATTATTTGTCACCTTAAGGCTCTATCGTCTTATGGAGAAAGATGACGAAAATAATGAACATTAACTTCGACACTCAGGCTAAATCCTAACATGGATAAGTTACCCCAAACGACACTTTACACTAGCTTGTTACTGGTGGCCCTAGGCCTACGGGCGGAACCACTGCCCCCTGAAAATGTTACCCACTTTGCAAAACAAATCGCCGACATTAGCCCACGTCATTCTCAAACCGCAGTGATAGCGCTCGATTTAGCCAGCAATAAACTCATATATAGCCATCAGCCAGATACCTTATTAATTCCCGCCAGCACACAGAAAGTACTGACAGCGGTAACGGCCATGACAGCACTTGGCCCTGAGTTCCGTTATGTCACAGAACTTTGGAGCGATGCTCCCATTCGCCATGGCCATATCGCGGGTAGTGTTTATTTACGTTTTAATGGCGACCCCACATTGACGCAGGCTGACCTTAAGGGCATTTTTGCGAGTTTAGCCAAACAGGGGATCAGTCGTATCGAGGGCCACTTATACTTGATTGGCGATAAACAGGAACAACTTCAAGCACCTGGTTGGGTATGGGACGATTTGGGCATTTGCTTTGCGGCACCCGTCTCTAGCTTCATTATCAATCAAAATTGCGTTTACGGTCAGTTCATACCAAGCGGTGCAACACAAGCTTCTATGGTCAAACTCCGCGCGGCTAGCTATGGGGTAAAAGTGAGCAGCGATGCTGTCTTCGATCGACAGGCAAGCAGTGATTTTTGCCAGCTCGATCTCGTTCGCCTCGGACAGAACCAGTATCATTTGCGTGGCTGCTATCCTGGCAATGAAGCCATTCCCCTCGCCATCGCCGTGAGCGACCCAGAGAAATTTGCAAAGGATACGCTCAGCGCAATGCTTAAGGGCGAAGTGTCTGTTGCTGGCAAAGTGCAAATTGGGGACCTTATTCCACAAAAAGCGAAACTGATTGCGAGCCATAGCTCAGTCCCCTTGCCTGAACTACTCACGACTATGCTGCTTAAATCGGATAATTTGATCGCCGATAGTTTGTTTAAGCAAGTGGGCAAAACCTATTATCGCACCCAAGGCAGTTTTACCCATGGCGCAGCGGCGATGAAGCACATTCTAACGGACTTAGGCGTCGATTTATCGAGTGCCAATATCGTCGATGGTTCTGGTTTATCACGGTATAACCTATTGAATGCTAGGCAATTGGCCGATGTACTTAGCCTAATTCACAGGGATGCACGTTTCAGAGGGCTCATTGCGAGTCTGCCGCAGGCGGGTGTCAGTGGCACCCTGAAATATCGCCAGGGCTATACAAAACCGCCCCTTAAGAACCTAATCTTCGCTAAAACAGGATCTATGCAGGGGGTGGCAAATTTAGCGGGGTTTATTCGTTTACCTCAGCAACAGGATATTTTATTTGTTGTGCTCGAAAATGGCATAGCTCCAGAGCTTAACAAACCATCTAAGCCCTCCTTTAGCGCCCATTTCCTAACCGAACTGTTAAGAGAAATCCCCCCAGCAGCACAAGTAAGCACCTCAAGCCAAACCGATGCCAATACCATGAAGCTGAGCCATTAGTAACCGCAACCCTGTATCGTGAATATCGCCAATGTCGCAATAAAAAGCACTGAATGATCAGTGCTTTTTATGAATAGATGAGAAATTAGAACAAATCTGCGGGCATTGCCATAGTGTTTGTATCCCCCGCTCTCACCTGTGCTAAATGATAATCGGCTTTAGGCAGCAGCTTATCGAAGTAGAATTTCGCCAAATAGGTTTTCTGCTCGGCGAAGGTTTTATCTTCATGATCAGCAACTTTATCAACCATAGCCAACCAGTAGAAACCATACAGGGTATAACCAAAGGCATCTAAAAAGTCGACCGCGCAGGCATTGATAAGCGCAGGCTGGGCGCCTTTGTGCCCATTGATCGACTCGGCGACGATGACCAATGCATCTAAACGCGCACATACTGCGGCCACTTTCACCGCATCAACGTGGGTGAATGCCCGCATTTGTGCCTTCAAATCTGCGACAAATTCGTTGAGGGTGGCGAGATTATCCCCCGTGACTTTACGGCCAAGGAAATCGATGGCTTGAATGCCATTGGTGCCTTCATAAATCTGTGCAATACGCGTATCACGGACTAGTTGCTCAATGCCTGTTTCACGAATATAACCGTGGCCACCAAAGACTTGTTGCGCCATGATCGTCGCATCTAGACCTCGGTCGGTTAAAAAGGCTTTAGCGACTGGCGTTAATAAACCCACATAACGCGCTGCCTTGGCTTTAACTTCATCTTGGGCATATTTGGCTAAATCCAGCTGTTGACCAGTAAACACAGACAAAGCACGGCCCGCTTCTGTCATCGCTCGAATGGTCAACAACATACGGCGCACATCACCGTGGACGATAATAGGATCAGAATCGCTGCCCGTCGGCGAGCCGCCCGCTGCAACGCCTTGATTACGCTCTTTAGCATAATCGGCTGCCATCTGATACGCTGCCTGAGCACTGCCCAGCCCTTGAATACCGATGGCTAAACGCTCGTAGTTCATCATAGTAAACATACACACTAGGCCGCGATTGGGTTCACCAATCAAGAAACCTTGGGCATTATCAAAGTTCATCACACAAGTCGCAGAACCTTTAAGACCCATCTTATGCTCGATAGAACCGACTGACACGCCATTAGTGTTAGCTAAGCTGCCATCGGCATTAACCGATATCTTAGGCACAAGGAAGAGTGAGATCCCTTTGCTATCCGGTAACTTGGCAAGCACTAAGTGAATGACGTTTTCAGTTAAATCATGATCGCCACCCGTGATAAAAATCTTGCTGCCAGTAATAGCATAACTGCCATCCTCCTGCGGCAAGGCTCGAGTACGAATATTACGCAGATCAGAACCTGCTTGTGGCTCCGTCATATCCATAGCGCCCGCCCACTCGCCGGAATATAACTTAGGCAAATAAGCTTGTTTTAATGCTTCGCTGCCGTGGGCATTGAGACATAAAGCCGCCCCTGCGGTTAACGAACCATAAAGCGTAAACGCATTACAGGCACTGTAAGCCATCTCGTCGACTAAAATCCCCAGCATCTTTGGCATGCCCATGCCACCAAATTCAGGATCGCCACACAACCCAATCCAACCGCCCTGGGAATACTGCTCATAAACGGCTTTATAGCCATCGGGGGTAATCACTTGATTGTCTTGATGCAGCACACCCTGCTCATCGCCCGTCCGGTTCAGCGGATGGATCAACTCACTGCTGATCTTAGCGGCTTCTTCAAGAATGGCATTGGCCGTGTCGATATCGACCATTTCAGCAATCTCAGGCAATTGTGCCCAAGTGTTTGGGGCATCAAATACCTGTTCCAGTAGGAAACGCATATCCGTTAACGGGGCTTGATAAGGGTTCATTGGTAGACTCTTAAACGTAGGATTAAAACAGTTGTTTTAATTTATACCAGTTCACTGTAGAAAACAATCTCATTACAAATACAACCGCGAATAATATGAAGGTATGTGAGCAAAGTATAAATTCAACCCATAAAAAAACCCTTAAGCTTGAACTTAAGGGTTTCTATTTTATAAGCTTTACGACAGGACTGTCGCAGCGTTAGCTCACAGGCTGGTGCTTATTACCACATTAAATCATCGGGAATTGCATAATCTGCATAGGGATCATCTTCAACCACCACAGCTTTAAATTCATCCTGTTGCCACAGATAACCACACCATTGTGGGACCAGCAGCTTGACTCGTTCGGCTAGCTTATGTGGCACTAAGTAACTCTTATCTTCGTAACGTACTATGCCTAACTGCCCTTTGAGCAGTTCTGCCTGCAGTTTTTCATCTATGTATAAAGAATAGATTTTATTATCAAGGGTATAATTAAATTTGATCTCGGCGTAGGTTGGGATTTTAATGGCAGACTTAGTGAACTCAGTGATTAAGCCACGAACTTGTCCACGCTCAGATGCCTCGGCAAACCTTTGTTCATTCAGCGCCTTATCTTTCTCCGCCTGTAGCCGTTTTTGCTCGGCCACTTCTTGCTTTAATGCCATTGAGCCGTCATCTACTCGAGCTTTTTTATCGCGACGTTTTTGGGTTTTAACATCTCGAACTTTTTGTTTACTGGCAAGCCCAGCTTTAAGTAGCTGTTCTTGTAATGCATTAGCCATGGATCATTACCTACTAAATTTATTTATAAAATCAAATATTTAAATTTTTATCAATCTGAAATATCTTAAAAAAACTACATTTTTGCAGCCAATTCCCCAAGCTCTGTCATCGCAATGCTGGCACCGCCAAGTGACCAACCACCATCAACCGGCAAAACAACACCTGTAATATAAGAAGCTAATTCAGAGCCTAAGAATAATGCGGCATTAGCGATATCTTGGCCTGTACCGTTGCGCTTTAGTGGAACGGACTGGGCAACCTTCTGCTGTAATGCGCTGCTCGGCGCAAGACGATTAAAGCCTTCAGTGTTAGCGATGGGACCAGGCATAATCGAATTAATCCTCAGCCCCTCACAACCCCACTCTAAGGCTAAGGTTCGCGTCAGCATATCCACACCCGCTTTCGCCGCACACACATGTACTTGCATGGGCATAGCGATCGAAGCCTGCGGCGCCGAAATCTGGATAATATTGCCATTGGGGCGACGCAGTATAGGATAAGCCTGCTTTAACACTTGAAAACTGCCCAGCAAATCAATGTCCATCACCGACTTAAAACCATTGGCCGAAAGCTTAGCGGCGCTGGCGGGGAAATTACCCGCCGCACCACTCACCAGCACATCGATAAAACCAAACTCAGAAGCAATTGTATCAAAACCGACTTCGAGGGCGCTAAGATCGCGCACATCAAAACTCACCCCCAAATGAATACCATCAGGATTGGCCTGTTGTAGCTGCAATACTGCGGCATCAATTTTATCTTGGCTGCGACTGGCAACAGCCACATTCGCGCCAACCTGTGCGAACGCTATTGCAATCGCGAGATTAATCCCACTGGTACCACCGACAACGACAACATTCTTACCTTGATAGTTAAACATCGTAGCATTAAACATAGGCATTCTCCGTGAACAGTGAGATATTCAGGGTGTATTTATCATTCTATGCTGTTATTCAACATAGTATTTTGTTTTTTATCAAGCATACCAACAACTATTTCAAGCCGTTATTCAGACGACTATGCCAATGATTGGTGAATCGCCTGCAATGCCGCTAACGGATCGGCGGCTTTGGTGATTGGACGACCAATCACTAGGTAATCTGAACCAGCTGTTATCGCCTCTGGCGGCGTCATCACGCGGTGTTGATCACCAACCTCACTACCCACGGGTCGAATGCCCGGTGTGACAAGTTTAAAATCTTGACCTAATAAGGTTTTAAGTACCTTTGCTTCTTGAGCTGAACAAACTACACCATCAAGGCCTGCTTGTTTGGTCAATTTAGCTAAACGCTGAACATGCTCAAACGCGGGCACATCTATGCCGATTAATTTGAGATCATCATCGCTCATAGAGGTTAATACCGTCACAGCAATCAGCATTGGTGCATCTTTGCCGAAGGGCTGCAAAGCCTTTTTTGCCGCTTCCATCATGGCTAAACCACCACTGGCATGCACGTTTGTCATCCAAACGCCAAGTTCTGCCGCGGCCGCTACCGCTTTAGCGACAGTATTGGGAATATCATGAAATTTCAAATCGAGGAACAAATCAAAACCGCGATCATGGATATCTTTCACCAGTTGCGGACCAAACAGGGTAAACATTTCTTTGCCAACTTTAAGGCGGCACATGTTGGGGTCGAGTTTTTCTATCAGCTGTAAAGCGTGGTTTTTATTATCGTAATCAAGCGCTACGAGGATAGGTTTAGTCGTCATCATCTCTCCAACGAGGTTACACTAACAAGGTATTTCAAAAGGTTATTCACCGTCTAAGCCTCGGATCCGTTTAATACTGCCCCAGTTTTTACAGGAAGGACAATGCCAATAAAGCGCATGGGAAGGGAAACCACACTCCTTACAACGGTAGCTTGGACGGAATTTAATTTGTTGCTCAACGAGATGCTCAAGCATAGTTAAACTTTGCTTAGCTTGCCCTTCTTCGGCCTGACGCAAATGCATCTGCATCAAATGTTGAAAGCCTTTCATTGTTGGGTGGCGATACAGTGCATCGAGTACCATGTTTTCGGCAGTTTTTATCTCGTTGAGACTGATCATATGCTGCGCTAAGGCAACGACAACGGAGGCACCAGCGCCGTCCGCCATGGCGCCAGCCAATAATTCTTGATACCCCTCTTTATCTTCAGTATCGCGATACACTTGCTTAGCCGTCGGCAGCGCATCGGCAAACAGATCTATATCGGCCTTCTTAAGCGCCATTAGCATGGATTTACACTGAGTGTAGTCCTTTGCATCGAGGAATTTTTTGGCAAGTGTGAGTAAGGCGCGGCCACACTTAGGATCTTGTTTGAGTGCATGTTGCAGAAGCTTAATCTTATCTGCATCATCATTGGCCTCATCTGCAAGCTGACAATAAAAGTGGGCTATGATGGGTTTTAACATCTGCTGACGTTTACGGCTTAAACGCTTTGTGATATCGATGGCCTTTTGCCATTCCTTAATCACTTGATAGATAGTGATTAACTGAGTTTCAGACTCTTCACTGTGGTCATCCTGGCTCACCAAATTTAGGAAAATTTCTTCAGCGCGGTCGTAAAAACCCGCCGCCAGATAATCCTTTCCAAGCTCCATCATCGCAATATCGCGCTGCTCATTAGTGAGCGTTGGCCTAGCGATCAGATTTTGGTGAATACGGATGGAGCGATCAACTTCGCCCCGTTTACGGAATAAGGAACCGAGGGAAAGATGGGTATCGATAGTTTCATCGTCCACATCGAGCATGCTAATAAATAGATCAACCGCTTTGTCCGATTCGTTGGACAACAGGAAATTGAGACCAGTGAAATAGTCTCGGCTTAATTGCTTGCGCTGATTACTTTGATTTTGCCTTATGCTCCGCCGCCCCATATACCAACCGTAACCGGCAGCAATAGGAAGCAGCAGAAAGAGGATCTCAAGCATATCAGGCGTCTACGTCCGGGGGCATTTTAGCAAGTTGCACATTTAATTTCTTTTGGGTCGCCGCCAAAGTCAGTTTTAATCTCACAATATAATAGCAAGCAAATAACCAACTCAGCATAAAGCCTGCAAAGAAAACAATCGCTAATACTACGGGTAGACGATATTCTCCTTGGGCAACAAAATAGCTGATCGTCACCATTTGCTCATTACGCGCACCAAAGATTAACGCCAGAATAAATAACAGTGCCACAAGGACAGTCACCACAAAAGATTTCACGCTGCACTCCCTAAACGCGTTTCAATTTTCTGATTATCCAAGAAATTTACTGGGCTGACCAGCTTTGCCTTGCAATAGATACAAAAAAGCCCCCTAACGGAGGCTTTTCACTATGCGGTCAATCACACATTAACGGCGTCAACGCGCTCGCGCAGTTCTTTGCCTGGCTTAAAGTGCGGGACGTATTTGCCTTCCAATTCGACAGATGAACCTGTCTTTGGATTGCGGCCAGTACGCGGCGCACGATAATGAAGCGAGAAACTACCAAAGCCACGGATCTCAATACGATCACCGCTTTCTAATGTTGTTGCCATTTGCTCCAACATCTCTTTGATTGCACTTTCAACTTCCTTCGCCGACAGCTGCGACTGCCTGGTGGCGAGTTTTTCGATCAGTTCGGATTTTGTCATCCTAGCTATCCCCTATTATCAAGCCAAACACAGTCACCTATAAAGGGTGGCGAACCACCCCTTAACAACAGGCGATTATTTGCGAGCTGCTTTAAACGCTTCAGCCATTGCATTACTAATAACAGCGTCTTCTTGTTTATTCAAGGTCGCCATTACTTCTTTTTCTTCAGCTTCGTCTTTCGCTTTGATTGACAGGCTGATAGAACGGTTTTTACGGTCAACACCCATGAACTTAGCTTCGATAGCGTCACCTACATTGTAAACAGTAGATGCATCTTCGATGCGCTCACGGCTGATGTCAGCTACACGAATGTAACCTTCAACAGTGTCAGCCAGTTCAACAGTCACACCTTTAGCATCAACAGCAGAAACAGTACCGTTTACGATAGTACCTTTCTTCTTGTCAGCTAAATAAGCGTTGAATGGATCATCTTCAGTTTGCTTAACACCTAAGCTGATGCGCTCACGCTCTGGATCTACAGACAGAACCACTGCGTGGATTTCATCGCCTTTCTTGTATTCAGAAACTGCGTCTTCGCCAGTACCGTTCCAAGAAATGTCAGACAGGTGAACTAAACCATCGATACCGCCGTCAAGACCGATGAAGATACCGAAGTCAGTGATTGACTTGATCTTACCAGAAACCTTGTCGCCTTTGTTGTAACGAGTTGCGAAGTCATCCCATGGGTTGGTCTTACATTGTTTCAGACCTAGAGAAATACGACGACGCTCTTCATCGATGTCCAGAACCAGAACTTCAACTTCGTCACCTAAGTTAACTACTTTAGATGGGTGAATGTTCTTGTTAGTCCAATCCATTTCAGAAACGTGAACTAAACCTTCAACGCCTTCTTCGATTTCAACGAAACAGCCGTAGTCAGTCAAGTTAGTTACGCGACCAGTTAACTTAGTGTTTTCTGGGTAGCGCTTGCTGATTTCTAACCATGGATCTTCGCCAAGTTGTTTCAGACCTAAAGACACACGAGTGCGCTCACGATCGTACTTCAGAACTTTAACGTTGATTTCGTCGCCAACATTGACGATTTCAGATGGGTGTTTAACACGTTTCCACGCCATATCAGTGATATGCAGCAGACCGTCAACGCCACCTAAATCTACGAATGCACCGTAGTCAGTCAGGTTCTTAACGATACCTTTAACTGCTTGACCTTCTTGCAGGTTTTCTAACAGTGCATCACGCTCAGCGCTGCTTTCTGATTCGATAACTGCACGACGAGAAACAACAACGTTGTTACGCTTCTGGTCAAGTTTGATAACTTTGAATTCTAATTCTTTGTACTCTAAGTGAGCGGTGTCGCGAACTGGGCGCACATCAACTAGAGAACCTGGTAAGAAGGCACGGATACCGTTTAATTCAACAGTGAAACCGCCTTTCACTTTACCATTGATGATACCGATTACAGTTTCAGCATCTTCGTAAGCTTTTTCCAGAACGATCCAAGCTTCATGACGTTTCGCTTTTTCGCGAGACAGTTGAGTCTCACCGAAGCCGTCTTCAACAGAGTCAAGAGCTACGTCAACTTCATCACCAACGGCGATTTCTAAAACGCCTTGTGCGTTCTTGAATTGTTCAGCTGGGATTGGGCTTTCAGACTTCAGACCTGCGTCAACCAGTACCATACCGTTTTCGATGGCAACAACAGTACCACGAACGATAGAACCTGGACGGAATTCCAGAGTTTGAAGGGATTGTTCAAATAGATCAGCAAAAGATTCAGTCATGTTTAGGTTACTTTCTTTAATAAACCACAGCCCGTCCTGGACGTGGAGTCAGTCTAATTATCCGTATCATCCTTAATACGAATACCTACCCAGTGAATAACCTTAGTTAACACTGGATAACTTTTGGTTGATGTGATTGAGCGCGAGCTCAAGCACTTCATTGATGCCTTTTCCGCTAGTATCGATAACGAGCGCATCCTCGGCGGGGACTAAAGGTGCCACCGGACGATTCATGTCACGTTCGTCACGTTCGATAATTTCGCTTAAAAGGCGCTCGATATTAACATCGAAGCCCTTGTCCTGCAACTGATTATAGCGTCTTTGAGCACGCTCCTCTGCCGATGCAGTTAAATATAATTTTGCCGGTGCGGTAGGGAAAACCACAGTTCCCATATCGCGACCATCGGCAATTAATCCAGGCGCCGTTCTAAAGGCCCGTTGGCGGCGTAATAATGCTTCCCTGACCCGAGGGAATGCCGCGACGATAGAGGCAGCATTAGAGCACTCTTGGGTGCGAATAGCACTAGTGACATCTTCACCTTCTAATATCACTTGAACTGGATCTTTCTCATTGCCCGTTAGAAATTTCACATCAAGATGTGCCGCGAGCAATGTGATGGATTCTTCATTTTCCAATTCAACATTGTGATGAATTGCGGCAAGCGCAAGAACTCGGTAAATAGCGCCACTATCAAGTAGTTGCCAACCTAGATGCTGCGCCAATAATTGACTTATTGTACCTTTACCAGCACCGCTTGGGCCATCGATTGTGACTACAGGAGCCCGTTCAGACATACATTCCTCCGCAAAAAATAATCATCATCCGTGAGTTCATCAAGTGAGCCCCGAAAATGAGCGCGCCGCATTGTACAACAAAAGATAAACAAAATCCGTGGATTTTTTATGAAGATTAGAAGCCGCACGAATACGGCTTCATCTACTTTTGGGCGACAAATTTGTCTTTGGTAAGACTTGGCAACTTTAGGATTGAAGACTCGCAAATTGCACAAAATAATCAGGAAACGTCTTAGATGTGCAATCAGGATCATTGATGGTAATACCGCAATCGGCGAAGGCTAGCATCGAAAAACACATGGCCATGCGGTGATCGTTATAGGTATCAATTTCAGCCGTACGTATAACGGCAGGTGGTGTGATTTGAATGTAATCCTTACCCTCTTCGACCTCTGCACCCACCTTACGCAGTTCGGTCGCCATAGCCGCTAAGCGGTCGGTTTCTTTAATGCGCCAGTTGTAGATATTGCGAATAACAGTCGTGCCTTTAGCAAATAACGCTGCGGTGGCAATGGTCATGGCTGCGTCGGGAATATGGTTCATGTCTAAATCAACGGCGGTTAATTGAGAGCCGCGCGCGATAATATAGTCATCACCCCATTCAATATCGGCGCCCATTTTTTCGAGCACATCGGCAAATTTCACATCACCTTGAATACTCAAACGGCCCACTCCCGTGACTTTCACTTCACCGCCTTTAATTGCCCCTGCAGCGAGGAAATACGATGCCGATGACGCATCACCTTCTACTAACACTTTACCCGGTGACACATAATGCTGGCCGGCAAGGATTTCAAAACGAGCATAGTCATGGTTGATAACAGTCACGCCAAATTGCGCCATCAAGGCCAGCGTAATATCGATATAAGGCTTAGAAACCAGTTCCCCCCTTACATGGATATTTACACTGCCCTTCGCTAGGGGCGCTACCATCAGCAATGCCGTTAAAAACTGACTCGATAAATCCCCTGCGATCTCAACATCGCCGCCATTAAGCCCGGTGGCATTAATGGTCAGTGGTGGAAAACCATCATTTTTAAGATAAACAATACTGGCACCGAGTTGTCTTAGGGCATCAACCAAATCACCAATCGGGCGCTCTTCCATACGCGGTTCGCCCGTCAGGGTAAACTCGCCTCGACCTAAGGTTAAGGCAGCGCAAAGTGGACGCATTGCCGTACCCGCATTACCTAAAAATAATTCCTGCGCAGATTCAGCAGAAATCGCGCCGCCTAAACCTTCTAACTCACACACAGTATTATTCGCAGATAAACGGTAGTTCACACCGAGTTGCTTTAGGGATGCGAGCATGTGGCGGATATCATCGGAGTCAAGCAGATTGGTGAGCGTGGTCGTGCCTTGGGCTAAGGTCGCCAGTAAAAGGGCACGATTGGAAATACTTTTTGAGCCCGGGATGTTGATTTCACCACGAACTTGCACAACAGGTTCAAGACGTAATTGCTTCATGAATAAATCTTCTTTCTCAATAAGGGCGTTATCATCACGATCACGCAGACTGAATAGGCAAAATGGCAACTTCACGCTACAGCGCGTCAAGTTAAAATTACAAATAAAAGGAGATTGGGGCCTTGTTGGTGCTTCGTTGTTATAAAATTACCGATTGTCGCTAAGGATTCAACCGTTTTTTCGAGAAAAATGCCTTTTGGGTGGGTTTATTTACTTTAGTCGATGCCAAAATAACAAAAATGCAAAATTTAATGGGTTAATTTATGATTTAATCACACTTTTGGCAGGCTTTTTTGCCAAGCTAACTGGCGTTTAATCACAGTTTTCACTTTAAAAGCTTTACCTTTCCACGCTATCCTAAGCTTCAAATGATAAATAATGCAGATCTGAAACGAAAATCACGATTGCTATACAACCAGAAAGGTAGATGGAGCATGTTTAATAAACTTACCGCAATGCCTGCAGATCCTATCCTTGGCTTGCTGACTCAGTACCGCGAGGACACTCATCCACAAAAAGTGGATTTAGGTGTGGGGGTTTATAAAGATCCCGCAGGCCATACTCCCATCCTTAAGTGCGTCAAGAAAGCCGAGCAATTCCGTCTCGATACCGAAACCACCAAAGTGTATATCGGTCCAACGGGCTCACCACAATTCAATACCTTAATGACGGAATTAGCCTTTGGCGCTGGCCACAGTGCCATTATCGCTAATCGTATCCGTACGGTTTCTACCCCAGGTGGTACGGGAGCTTTGCGTGTCGCGGGTGACTTTATCAAACGCTGTAATCCGAATGCTGTGTTATGGGTGAGCGACCCCACTTGGGCAAATCACACTGGATTATTTGAAGCGGCTGGTATTACCGTTAAAACCTACCCCTATTATGACTACGATAGTAAGTCATTGAAATTTGATGAAATGCTTGCCGCATTAGCGCAAGTCAGTCCCGATGATGTTGTGTTATTCCACGCCTGTTGCCATAACCCCAGCGGGATGGATTTCACCACAGAACAATGGGATAAAGTCGTTGCCTTAACAAAAGAGCAAGGTTTTACGCCTCTGATTGACATGGCATACCAAGGCTTTGGTGATGGTGTTGATATCGATGCCTATGGCGTGCGCCAAATGGCGGCTGCAGTCGACAATATGATCCTCTGTAGCTCTTGCTCGAAAAATTTCGGTTTGTACCGTGAGCGTATCGGTTCCTGCTCCGTCATTGCCAAAGATGCCAATACCGCCAATATCGCCCAATCGGTATTGCTTTATGTGGTTCGCTGCCTCTACTCTATGCCGCCTGCCCACGGAGCCGCCATTGTTGAGACTATTTTGGCCTCTGCAGAGTTAAAACAAGAATGGCTTGATGAATTAAAAGTCATGCGCGATCGCATCAATGGTAACCGCGCCATTTTAGTGAATAAGCTAAAAGCCAATGGTGTAGACCGCGACTTTAGCTTTATCGCCCGCCAAAAAGGCATGTTCTCCTTCCTCGGGGTTAATCCAGAGCAAGTCGCACGTCTGCAAAAGGAATTCAGTATCTACATGGTGGGCTCAAGCCGCATTAGCATTGCCGGGATCAGTGAAGACAATGTTGACTACTTAGCCCAATCAATCGCTAAGGTGTTATAAACTCCTTCGAAAATAGACTGACTTTATCGGTGTAGCTCAATAATGAATGGAGCTACACCTGTATATCCCATTTCAGAATATCACCAGCCCCCAATAAAAATCCGATCATTTCGTGATCAGCTTTCATTAACGCAAAATCATACCTCCGAACTAAAAACCTAAGAATATGCTTACTTGCATTACAGACTTCGTAATACTGAACCGCCTTAATTATATTTAATCTTACTAAACTAAATTTGATTTAAACTCTTCTTTATAACGTCTAGATAAATTTAGTTTTCGCCCACTTTTTAATTGAATTTCACCATCACCACTAGGTAAATAAGCTATATGTTCGATGGCATTGTGATTTACGGCAAAACTGCGATGAATACGACTAAAGCCTTTACTACGAAGACGTCCAATAAGATCTACAAGTGTCGAACGTAAAGGATATATCCTACCACCGCTGTACAAATTAACATAATTACCCGATGATTCCATCCATTCAATATCTGCTACTTTAACTAGAAACTCTCGATCCAGTTTTTTCACCAACAAATAGTCAGGTATGGGTGTTGCTTTATGCTCCGCAGGCTCATTTTCAATTAGATTAGCTTCACCTTTTAGTCTTCGATAGACAAATATACACAAGTGATAAAGAGCGAAAAAAAATACATACCCCCATAAATCTTTACGATACTCGTAAAAAAATTCTCGCATCACTGGGCCAAAATGATAAGAGTCCCCTGCCAGCCAATATATACCTTTACGTAACCAAACCATTAAAAATACATGGGCAGCAGAAAAAACCAGCGAAATAGCAAAGTGTTTAACTAATTGTTGAGTAACAGACGTAAGTCGTAAAGGTATTTTTGGCCACACAAAGAATAAGACAGGTAGCAATAGGAAGGTGCTAATCGCGCTGGAATACTCCCATGAGAATGGCTCCCACATGGAAAAACTGGGGCTACCATCCCGAGTTGTCTCCATCCAGTTAGATGTCGCGTTTATGCTGTTATTGATAAGAAGGTAACCAGCAATCAACAGATAGATGTATGTCGTCTTATGTTTCTCGAATTTTTCAAATAAAGTCACTATTAGCCATCCCGTTAATCCGCCTCTTATCCCAGAAGCCAGTCCTCTAGGCATTTACAACTGTAGTAAAGGAAAACAAAGCATCAAACTACACCCATCATTAAATCCAAGTATTTAACAACAGAGATGGCTATGACTCAAGTAATTACCCCAGTAAATCATATTCGCCGCCATGATATTGACTGGCTTCGTACCTTAGCTTTTGGTTTATTAATTCTATATCATGTTGGCATGTACTATGTTGCGGACTGGGGTTGGCACGTAAAGAGCAACAATCAGAGTATATTACTACAGGATTTTATGATACTTACCAACCAATGGCGAATGTCATTGTTATTTTTTATCTCGGGGATAGCATTATCGCTTGTAGTGTTGCAGAGTAGGTTAAGTCGCAAACATTTAGCTGGATTACGCTTAAATCGCTTGATAGTACCACTTATTTTTTCAATGTGCTTCATTGTGCCGCCACAGCTATTTTATGAACTGCAGCAACATGGCCTAACAATGAACTATTGGGCATTTTTACAGGAATACTGGAATGTTAATACGACCCTTGCTCCCTTTAAACAATCAGCTATCGGTTTACTTACATGGAACCACTTATGGTTTCTGCCTTACTTATTTATTTACAGCTTGCTAGTGTTAATATTATTCCCACTGTACTCTTTCGTCGGTAAAGGTCTTCAAACTCGCGGTCTCTCATTATGGTGGTTCATGGGGTTAATAATCCTGTCGATGGCATTCATCTGGGCGCATCTGCGTGAGTCATTTCCGATTACCAATGCATTGGTTGATGACTGGTACAATCATGCTAAGTATTTTTTGTATTCAGTGTAGGCGTACTCTTTCCCTTTTTAACCAATATCTGGCAACAACTCATTGCGCGCCGCCGCAGTTTATTATTTTTAGCCGCAATAGGATATGTCTGGTTGTTATTCGACCGCCATGATTTTCTGAATATTGGTGATGAACTTAATAGTCTATTTGTGATTAAATTGACTCATGGCATTTTATTGAACACTAATCATTGGGCATGGATTTTTGCATTAGTTGGCTATGCAGGCCGTTACCTTAACTTTTCTAACGACTTTCTAAAATATGCGAATAAAGCTATCTTACCTTGGTATATTTTACATCAAACACTGATTATCATCATTGCCATGCAATTACAAACTTTACATATCCATCCCGTGATTGAAGCGCTATTATTAATAACCCTAACAACTATCGGCTGCCTAATTTGCTATGAAGCTTTGCGACAATTTTCATTACTGCGTTGGTTATTTGGATTAAAAACAAGTTTCCCACTGAACTTCAATAAAAAAGAGTTAGCGATGAGTAAGCACTAATAATCTACCTCTATAACTTGTAAAATAAAATCCACCAATATTAAATTTAATTTAAAACCAGGAGGTTAATCAACACTTCACACTAATTTTGCCTGATTATTATCTAAGCCTATATTTCCCTGCAATAGTCCTTGCAATACATATAGGCTCAATTAACGATCTTACATAAACAATTGATTGGCTTATGATCATTTCGAAGGCTTTGAAGCCACATTCTTTCGCAGTTGTTGCTGATTCAGGTTTTATCTGGTGCAATTTGGTTACACAAACTGCATCGCCAAAGATATTCATTAATCCAAACGTGTAGAGGACCAGCGAGTAATGTGCCACACATTTAAAAAGCATCGTCACACGGGAGACCAACTTTAAAGAGTGCATTGTTAATGCCAGCCCGCAGCTCCTTCAACGCCAACTCTTTTTCTTCAATTTGTATTAATTTTCGCTCAAGACATGCACGTTTTTGTTCAACACTGAATTCGTCCTCAATCCACACAGTTAAGACATCTGCGATTTCACTAAGCGTAAAACCAAGCATTTTGGCATGCTTGATCATCTTCAATCGCTGCAAATCGACTGCGGAATAAACTTTATAGTTATTGCTAAGATTAGGCTGCGGAATCTTATCAAGCAAACCTTGACGTTCGTAGTAACGCACAGTGTCCTTAGGTAATCCGGCTTTTGCACATAATTCACCAATTTGCATCTCAACCTCTCAAAAGTAGAATCAAAACCTCTTGACTGTGGACCTAAGTCATCAGTTTATCCTGTTGTAAGCATAATACCAAAGAGGATAAACAAGCATGAAACCTTTTGACTATACTGGAAAAATAGCCCTGATCACGGGAGCTTCATCGGGAATAGGACTCACCTTTGCCGAGCACCTTGCTGCTCGCGGCGTATCACTTATTTTAGTCGCACGCTCGCAGGCCAAACTTGAAGCATTAGCTGACAGGCTAACAAAAAAACACAGTATCATGACAATGATCATCATTCAGGATTTAGGAGAACCTGACGCGTGCAAAAAGATTGTAGCAAAGCTTAATGAAGCGACACTTTCACCTGATTTATTAATTAACAACGCTGGGTTTGCCACCTATGGTGTCTTCGATGAGATTCCACTCATGCGACAAAAAGAAGAGGTTTACATAAACTGTCTAGCGCCGATAGAACTCACGCATGCGCTACTCCCTGCGATGCTCAAGCGCGGCAACGGTGCAGTGATAAATGTAGCTTCAACAGCTGGGATGCAACCAGATCCATATATGGCAATATATGGTGCGACTAAAGCCTTTCTCCTCGCCTTCTCCGAAGCACTATGGGCTGAAAATAGACAGCGCGGAGTGCGTGTATTGGCACTCTGTCCCGGATCAACGGAAACGGCATTTTTCGACGTGGTTAATGCTAAAGAGGCGTCTGTTGGTAAAAGAATGTCGGCTGATGCCGTGGCCATTATTGCACTCAATGCCCTAGATAAAAATCGCAATTACATCATCACCGGCTGCAATAACTGGCTATTAGGACAGCTGCAAAGATTTGTAACACGCAGGCGTTTATTAATTATCGCAGAGAAAATGCTGAGACCAAATGCCTATTCAAATAAGGGCTTAAAATTATAAACATCTGCGATGTCGCTTTTTAACAACACCTTAATTCTGGAAAACAGACCTTATCTTTAAACTCATTTCAAGAGTCGACAATTGTGGCTAACACTTGTTGGCCACTACAGTACACCTCATTGGTACATCAGCGTTACTCAGCAAAAGCAAAAAGCCGCAATTACTTGATATATAAGTAATTGCGGCTTCTTAAAATGTGGCGGTGAGAGAGGGAGTCGAACCCTCGAATCACACCATTTTATAACAAACCCTATAAAATCATAGTGTTATGCACCTTGATTTTTTTAGATTGTACCAGCTTTTTGTACCATTTAAAATAACTGAGGAGACCACCTATCATATCGGCTCCTTCAATTTTGTTTACAAATTTAAAGGTATTACCTAACTGGCAATTTGTCTATTGCCATACAATAAAGACTATAAGTTATTTACTAATCTCTATGTCTCGGATATGAAAAATCAACTTGGGGTTTTCGACAGGTTCACTTAAATAACTTAGAAAAACATCGTGTTCCAATACGATGATACTCCTCATGAATTCCTTAGGAGAATGACTCAGTCTTGCTGAACACTTAGAATTTGTTCCTCGGTAAGTACCGAATCATTCATCGATTCTGCATTTGCCTTGAAGAATACAGCTTGCTGACTCAGCAGCTCTTTAGATAACTCGTTTGTCTCAACAACTCGAGCAGAATTAAGTTTTAAAGACCCATCCATGATTTTGACAGCTACAAATCGATTCCACTCCAGACCATTTGAGCAAGCCAAATCAAACAAAACCTCTCCTGAAAAATAATCACCGAAAGCAGACACCAACTCATGCTCTATGCTAGAAATAGAGGATAAAGGGCTCTCGTGGCTTATCGCAGTTACGATAGCCATCGAATTTGAATTTTTATCTAACTTTCTAATATCTATCATTTTTTAAAACTATATAACTTTTTCATGTGTTCCCATGCAATTTTCGATTTTTCCATCAAAATAGGGAGTGTACCGAGAGCTCTGCTGGTGTTAACAGCAGTTTCCATATGGAATAAGCCATGACGTTCCTTCCTATAAAAATCATAGGCTTCGCAAACAATATCTTCTACTTCTGGTGGATACTTTCCAGCATGCACTAGATCAAACCCATAGCGGCCTTTATTTTTGGTGAAAATACCACCGAAATCTCTATCTACAACAATCCCTAATGTACTGAGTTGCTCTTTGAGGATGCCCTCAAGAGCCCTCAGCTCAGGATAAATTAGCATGCTGTAGTCAGGTAATTTTGGGGCCGCGAGTTTAACACATAGCCCGGATGTGAGCAATTTTTCAACAAGCATAGGTAATTGATTGTAAGATTCGCCAAAAGTTCCTTTTAACCACTCCCTAGCGACATCTTGCTGAACAATTTCAGCTCTGCTGTCATCTTGTCGAAGCAACACTTTCTCCAATCCATTTAGGTCAAGTAATGAAGTAAGATTAAAGATAAATACTCGATAGCATGAAAGTGGTCTTCCTTGAATTTGTAAATTGAATGTATTGACATGAAAACTTATTGTGAGTTCATCTTGAAACTCCGTAGAGACGATTTTCCATACAATTGTACTAGGAGTTTTAGAATGAACCTTTATCTCCAGATTAGCTTGTTCACTAGTTAGCTCCAAGACGGCATCAAGTTGATCTTTCACTATACCCTGTATAACCATGTTAACGTTTTCAAACTCAGAGGGATTAAGTGTATCAAATAGATGATCAGCTAGAAGCTCACTAAGGGGATGATTTTTCCCAGTTTGCCATCTAATGGATGAAGTACCATCTTGATTATAATAAATATCCACAGTCGCAGGTTGTTGCCCTGCTTGTGTGAAAACCACTCTAATTCCATTCTGAGCGCCGGGCATTGGACTAATATTGGCAAGCCCAAAATTGTTGGCCTCGATAAAGTCACGAGATAACTGTTCAATTGATGAACGATTTAAGTTCAGATTTCTATATTCTCTACCTTCCATTAAGCATCCCTTCTAAAAACTGCAACAAACCGTATCGTACATAAAATTTTAATCATCACAACATACTGAATCGCCACTGATTTTCTAGACTCGGTTCAAGAGTAACAACTTCATTCATTACAGATAGTTAATTCTAGAAGCATAAAATAGTAATTGATTATTTCACGCCATCTTAAAGAATCAAAGAACTGTGTGTGGCTTGAATTGATTGGAGACGGAAAAAAGTGAACCCTCGAATCACATCACCTTCTAACATACCCTATAAATCATAAGCCCAAAATATATTTCAGCTTAGTTTTGATCGTTGATAGAACACCATGTTTGATTGGTTTTTGGCTCTGAGTTTGTTGATCCACTCTATACACCTTTCTCTGCATTGTTTGGTCTCCCACTCTACTGGTAAAAGCAGGTTTCTCTTGATTTTCCTTGAGTATTTTTGATGTTGGTTTATCAGCAGCGGAAGTATTTAAGTTTTTATCTGTATCAGCTGTAGAATGAGTATTTGTTGCTCGCACAGTAGTTTCAACATACAGTTTAGGGTCGGAAACCGCTGAATTGATAAATGTCGTCTGAAAATTTTTAGACTGAAGTGAAGGCTCTTCCACTGTTTGTTCGACAATAAATTCACTCTTAAAATCCACTTGTTGTTGAATTTTCATCATTCCTCTGTGATTGTTTGGAAGTGAAAATTTTTCACCAACATAGACGCAGAAAAACTCAGAATAATTACAGTGAAAAACGTGATTTTGAGTTCGGTCCTGGTGGCCAACAAAAAATACAGTAGTAAACTCTGACTTATTTTTTGCTGCATTAATAGCCATTTCCAGCTCAAATAAACATGCTTCTTTATCCCTTGAAGTCCAATTAGCAGTATTCAAGTGTAATTCAAACAGTTTTCCTGAACGAGGATCTATTTGGTAAAGTGTCACAACAATTATGTCATCAATAACTACTGGTTTATGGGTAAATTTAAGCGGTTTATAGAAAATATGATTATCTATATACCTAGAATTTTTGAATCCTCCAATCTCTTGAAAATAGTGCTGGTATGTTCTTGTATATCCGAGAATTTTTAAGTTTTTATTCTTGGCTTGCTCAGGAGATTGGATATAATAAAAAACCGCGGCGGAGATACTAGAGGATCTTTGTACCTTCCGTTCATTAGCTGCACCATTAGTATGACGAGTTACCTTACTCGCTTTAGCCGCTGTAGCTAAGTTAGGTGTTTTTTCAACTAACTTATCAAGCTTTTGTTCATTGCTACTAGGCAAATTAATTTCTGTAACATATGGTAAAACCCACGAATAGTTACCATTTGCATCTGTTCCCCCTTTTCCTCCATATTCTTCACTAAAAATACAATTAGGGATATGGTTCTTGATTCTAAAATGTGCAAGCTGTTTATAGGGCTGGAATTGGGATGGACTAATTTGACGCTTTGAGAAACAAGCTATCGGTTCCGCTGTACCATTACAACGTAGATTAGGGCATTCAAAATTGTTTTTATGCTTAGCAACGTATTCATCTCCCTGATTCTTCACCTGATGTGCATACAAGATTTCATTAGTTACTTTGTTATAAGCTCTATCCATCCAATATTCCTATAAATGAAATTTGTTCACATTTTGTGATGTGAGTAAATAAAACACAATCTATTCTTATAGTTATTTGCTCTTGATCACTTAACTAGAATGAGCTTGTGGCACTCTAACATTTTCATCTCAACGTGATTGATGTTTGCTCAAGACGAATTCCCTCGCATCATTAAATGCAGGGTCTGATACCATTACCCTAACCGCTCGGTCTTTATCAACGGCATTACAAGACATGCTGCCCAATGCACCTCTTGCCAGTACCTCACCGTTTGACTTTAGAGAGTCAAAAACAGGACTAATCTGTGGTTCAGTTCGACCAACTGAGCGTAATACTGCACCTATATTACTCTCCCATAATGAAGTCTCAACATAGACAGTCATTTCAATTAAAGCCCATTCTTGCTTGAGTTCCGTTGGTGCCTTGGTTTTACATACAGAAGCAATTTTTTCCCACATATAGAGTGTTTGCAGATTGCTTGCCATATCTTCAATTCCTGCCCTTACAGGAAATGAAAACGCTGTTCCAATAAGGAGTATAAAGATAACAACATCCCTTGGGTTACGCATATTTTCTCCCAAAAAAAAGCCATCAATAGAATCTGATGGCCTTGTCGATTAGTTACTTAGAGTGTTGCTATCTGATTGTTCGGTTTTCCCCTGCTCTTCTGCCATCCACTCTAACCTTAGCTGAAGCTGCCAAATTGCTATTCCTGAAAGAAGGCAGAGTAAGAACCCCGCCAACCCCGCTCCTGAAGTAGCAATTTTGAAGATATTTCCATCGTGATAACTCAGAATCGACAACATTAAAATGACACCATAAATCAACAGATATGCGGCACCACCAATCCCCGTTTTGATGAACAGTTTTTTCTCTCGATAGTTAGTCTCTGTATCTGATGGTGCTTGTTGGGCATCCTCCTTCAACCAATCCAATCTCTCCGAGAGATACCACATCCCGATATAGCCCACACCCATCACCACAACGGAGATAGTCCCTTGGAGTGTTAGTGACATCTTGAGGATGAAATAGTCCAAAGAGCCGCCAATCGAATCCTCAAGAGCAACCAGTGATAAGGCACTCAAGATTGTTAGGGCTATCAATATTACAAAGTACATCTCTAAGCGGTTTTTCTGTTTCTTATTCATAACTAATCCTTAGATGTTAATTGTTTTGCTATTCGTTGAACGCTGGACAAGCTGATATTCAACCTCTTAGCCACTTCTGGCTTAGGCAAACCTTCCGCAAGCAATGGGGCAGCTTCTTTCGCCTTAGTGATTGCCGTGGGTTTACGTCCTTTATATTTTCCCCGCTGTTTTGCGAGAGCTATCCCTTCCGCTTGCCGCTCTAGCATCAGCTCTCGCTCAAATGTCGCGATGGCACCAACCATCGTCAGCATGAGCTTGCCTGTTGGGGTTGCTGTATCTATGCCTAGATTCTGGATTTGTAGTGAAACCTGTTTCTTGGCCAAGAACTCAGCTATCTCCAACAAGTGACGAGTGTTACGAGCAAGCCTGTCTAGCTTAGTGACAATCACAATGTCACCCTCTCTGACAAACTCGAGCATGAGTTGCAGTTGTGGACGGTCATCCTTTGCACCACTTACCTTTTCTTGGAACACTTTGTCGCAGCTCATCAATGCCTTTAGCTGGGCATCAAGGCTTTGTCCCGTGGTCGAGACTCGGGCATATCCGATTTCTGCCATGTATGACTCCTGTTCAATAGAGCAAGGTATACTGACCAAGCCCTTCAAAAGGTCGAAAACAACCCATGTGACATGGTTTATGAGTCAATCCTCAACGTGTCACATGGGCTTGGTTTATTGGTTATTAATACAAGGAGTTACTCAGCTTCTTGATCTGAGTCACTTCCCTCGTTTTCCCATCGTTCTTCGTCTGCTAAATACCGCTCGACAAAGGCTTGGATGAGGATCGGCACTATGGTCAGTAGTGCAGCTTTAGCGACCTTCTTGAGTAACTCGCTAATGATGTTTCTCCTGTATGGCTGGCATTCAGGCAGCCGAAAGCCCACCACATGAACCCATGTAGTGATTTTCTGGTTAGTGCTGAATGGAATGGTGTTGGTGGATTAGTCCCAACTGATGGTTATCTGATAGAGATCATCAACCACATAACTTCTGAAGTTGGCTTCCCATAACCGATAAAGACCACTGAAATGGCTTAGCGGGTGAAATCCAACATAAGCCTGATACCCTGAACCCTCTGAAAAGTTGAAGTCGATATCCTTTTCGAGTTCAGGGAAGTAGCGTCCTTGGTAAGCAAAGTCGGTGATATAGCAAACTTGCCACATGCTGGTGGCCAGTGAGTATTCCAAGCGGATTTCGACTGGGTGAAAGCCACCAGCATCGGCAGAGTAGCTTGGGTCACGAAAGTTAATCGTCACACCATTGCTCACAATGGGCGGCAGATTCTTGAGCAGCAACCGCCGAATGATTTGCGTTAGGCTTAGCGTCATCGGCAATAAGCTTCTCGCGGCTTTGAGGTCAATCTGAATTGTTGGGGTCATATCCAGCCCCTCTCAGCAAAAGACACAACTTCATGGTGACCAATCACAAAATGATCTAAGGCTGCTACATCAATAGTTGCTAATGCTGTTTTTAAACGCTCTGTAATGCGTTTATCGGCCTGTGATGGTTCAGGTATGCCAGAGGGATGGTTATGGGCAAATATCGCGGCAGCGGCGTTTCTATGAAGGACCAATTTTACCACCTCTCGTGGATAAACTGAGGCGGCATCAATTGTGCCAAAGAACAGTTCTTCATAGGCTATCAAACGGTGCTGACTATCAAGCAATAGTACTGCAAAGACCTCCCGTTCATAGGCAGCCATCCTTAGCCTAAGGTAGTCCTTAACAATTTGTGGCGAAGTAAATACCTCATGATTAACACCGGGGATATAGCGAGTTTCCAAGATAGCTATTGCCTCCCGAATAACTGAGTCTTGAGCGTTATCGTGCTGTTGATTCTTGAATGTATAAATAGACATATTCTCTCCTGTGTATTTGATTTACATCAGGTTTCTTATGCCTTAGTTCATGGTGAAAAATGACGGTATAAGTCAGTTGAAACGGTTCCCCACCGATTAAAATAGAAATATGGGGGTGACATATTATGCCCCACTCAACTACCGCAGGAGAAAATCATGCAAAACGAACAAGCTCTATCTTATCCAGTATTACTTGTAGAAGGCCGTTTTACCCCCGAAACCAGAAATCATCAGGTTCAAGAAGCCAAAGAGTGCCAAGGCCTTTTCTTTACGGTCGAGATTGTCCCTGACAAACGCGGCACTAATCAAAAGGAGATGAAGCTTCAAGGGGAAGTGGCAATGGGGAACGGTGTCTTTAGAGATCCAGAAGTGATTAAAGCATTTCTTATCGATAAAGGCTTTATCCCTGAATCCATTTTCGTAAATAAGGATGGTACTCTATACGCTACACACCCGCGAGAGCATTTACCTTTCATGCACTGGATTGTCAGGCTGTTAGTCCATTTTCAGACTTTTGGGGAGTGGCTTGCGGTTAAGTACTGGTATGGCGATTACCCTGACAAATAAGCAGACATCACCCAGTAGACTCACCTATTTAACCTTTAGGTGAGTCTGTCAAACTCAATCAGACCATTAGCTATTTTTCAAAGATAACCATTCAAGTCCCTGCTCCGCAAAGACAAATAATCTGTCACTATAACCTTGAGAGATCACACTGCGGATTATTTCAGGGTCAATATTCAGGTAATCATGTACTAATGCATTACGAAGACCGATCACTTTACGCCAGCCACCCAACTCATCTGCTGGTTGTGTTCCTCGTTGACACAGGATCTCAAATGCTTGGTAAGCATCCTGCGGACTATGCCCTGCAAGAGCCTTAGCCCAATGTTTCGCAATGCCAATACAGGCTTCAATAGATACTTGTAGCGTCCGCTCTGCTGCACGATATTCAAGATTCGATAAAGGACGCAGACTGATTAATTGACGCAATTCACCAAGCTCGGCTTGATACCGGCTAAGGCTTACACGCAATGATGTGATATAAGCATTATCAGACATAGGACAGCAGTTCCCTTATAGGCTCTGAGCAAAGTAATCGAGTTCCATTTGCGACATAATGCGAGACTCTTCTTGCATTCTTCGACCTTCATCTCGACTAAAGATAAGTTTGTTGGCGTTAATGATACCAAAGGCCAGAGGGATAGGTGCAAGATTGATATCGACAACGGACAATTTTCCTTCGGGTAACCCCAATGCCCTTTGCCAATCCATAGCAAGTAGCTCAGCTCTAATACGTGTATCAAGCACACTCTCAGCCTTTACGGGATCAAATGCGACAGCCAAATCCCAATCACTATGCTCGCTAGCATTACCTTTAGCCTGCGAACCATACAGCCACAATACCGCCACCTCAGGATGGCTTGCTGCTAAAGCTTTTAGTTGATGCAAATGCTGGCTCTGTTCGATCGTCATGAGGTTGGCTGCTAGATAGTCCTGTTGTAAGTGTACCAATCCTGAGTCGGAGTGAACAGGTCAGATGTAGTAACATCTCTCCCCTAACCTTTTGTCCATGTTCAATAATCTCCCTACTGATTTCTCTGCCGATTTTCCTCAACACCCATTCCCACGAAACAAAGCAATCTTGCCCCATATGATTGATTTATAGAATTATTATGCTGATTTCTATTTGATTTCATAAAAAATACTAAAGGAAAAGTAAGTAGAAATACTTTAGTCAGTCTGCTGATTTATTGGCAGTGGATAGAGCTTAGTGGAATTGATGGTGAAGCCGATGGTGGTAACGAGAAAAAATATCTGAGTTTCATGCAGATACCAAAGATATTCCCAAAAGGAATAACATGCAGACCACTCATGAATAAATACCATATCTAATGTAATCCGCAATAATTCGCCACTATCTCGAATTTGTCATTTTCTTAGGAAATCTAGGTGATTAGCTCACCAAAAGAAACACTAAATTATAGATACGGGTGTGACACATTATGTCATCCAGAGGAGAGCCAAGTGCGAAACCAAGACATCAGCGAAGACAACATTATCCATTCCACTAGCAGTCATCAGGTTCAATATCGACTGCCCTTTGAGCTGTTCAATGATCAGTTTAGGCAGACCGTTTATGAGATCAGCAGAATGCCGATTATCGATGGCTACTTGTTAGGGGGAGAAGTGAGTCTTGCGAGTGCTTTGGTAAGACGTTGCGGTTACTCATTGAGAACAGCAAGAAGACATATTCGCCGCTTGGAACAATCTGGGCTGATTATCAGCACCCCACGACTAAACCTAGATGGGATGAAGGGTACTAAACTCTATCGTCGATTATTCGACTAAGAGATAAATGCTCCGATAGCTCATTGCTGGAAACATTGAGCTATCGGGGAAGAGCAAAAATGTAGGCTCGACGGCCAAGCAATAGACTAAATCAATTACATATCTATTTTAGTCTGTGGCCATTCTAATAAGGAAATGTCACATGACAACCTCTTATGTTTCTACTAACAGCACTTTTGATCATTCGACCTTAGACGAAATCGGCCTTGAGGGCGTTAGATCAATGTATGATTTGCCCGAAATTGTCGCATTACTGCTTGAAAATTCAATTAAGCCAACTCAAAGCAATTATTGCCAGCTTGAGGATGATATATGTCCACTCTGTGGGCATAAAGGTTGCTTCAAAATTTATCATGGTGATCCAGATAGACAGACATATTGCTGCTTTTCTTGTGATCAGCGGGGAGATATATTTGATTTCATTGTGAAAATGAAATTAGCAAAAAATCCTTATGATGCAGCAAACAAGTTACTTCGGGGAGAACTTGAAGGAGTAACTGTTATCACCTCACCAAAACCCAAAATGATAATGCCAGAAACACTAGAGTTAACGTCTGAGCAATTTGCTCGTCGTCAAGCACTGTACCTTGCCGCTTGGGAGTATTACGTTGAGCCAATGTTTGAAGATAGGAGTACACCACTCCAGTCACTTATGGATAAGCGGAAACTAAGCCAAAACATACTGATTGAATATGATGTAGGTTACTCTCGCGGGGCTCTTTGGCGTTATTTAATTGAGCATGAATTCACGCTTGAGGAAATGTACGCATCAGGGCTCGTTAAGGAAAGTCCACAAACTCCGCGTGATTTCTTTCCTAAAGACGTCTATATCTTCCCTCATTATGATGAAACGGGAGCGATTTGCCGCTTCACCTTTAAAGACCCTGAGAAAAATTAGCATACCAGCTCTCGAAGCTATTTTGGCTGAACAATATCCAGTTTTATGGACAACATACGATGAACCGCCAAGGTACAGTTGCTGTTGTTGAGGGTGAATTTGACTTACTTGCTCTTATGGATCATGGATGGCAAGGTCCGGTAATCGCAACAAACGGACAAATTAGCCAAGCACAATTGGCGTGGATTAAGGAAAATCTACATGACAGAAATGTAGTGACCTTCTTCGACAGTGACCCTGCGGGTGATAAGTATCGGGAGAAGCTCGTTCAACTGGGTTTACCTGCACTTGTCCAAGTCACCTTACCAGAAGGTCAAGGTAAGGATATTGATGATTATTTGCGGCAAGACAACGCCCTTTCTATTGAGGTATTGGTAGAACAATACGGTGTTGTAGCCGCACAAGCGTCGATAGAGACAACTTCAGAACCGATGCAAGATGAAAGCCTTGCTAGCCACCAGCAAACTGACGAGTCAGAGCAGCTCAATTCATCCTATTATGATGTATTTGATGAAGATACGCTAAATGACGTTGGTAACGCAGATAGGCTGGCAGCATATGCAGATGGTGCGTTAGTTTATGTGCCAGAACACAGCAGTATGTTCGCGTTTAATGGGCGACGTTGGGGGACTATAGGTGAGCAGGAACTCGCATATGCTCGATGTATTGGTGAGATGATTATTGCCCAAGCGAATCGTATGCTAGAAGATCCCGCGACTCTTAAGGACAAAACGAAGCGGCAGCAAGCTGATAAGTTACTGGCATTTGGTCGACAGTCGCTAAACCGCAAAAAGCTTGTCGATATGATGGAGATTTATAAATCTAGTCACCAAATTTCGGCAGCTAAGTTCGATGCTGACAAAATGCTAATGGGGGTAAGCAATGGTGTAATCGATCTTGCTACAAGAACACTCCATGCTGCAAATAAGGATATATATATCAGCCGTTATGGGGGAGTTAATTATTACCCTGATGCAACTTGTCCACGTTGGCTTCAGTTTATCGATGAGATCACCTGTGGCGATGTCGAATACGCTAAGTTTTTGCAGCGAATGGTAGGCTATATCCTAACCGGACGGACTGATGAGCAAGTTTTATTCTTCCTCTACGGTCATGGCTGTAATGGTAAGAGTACCTTTATGAATATCATTCAGCGGTTAATGGGAGGTTATTACCATCAGATAAGCAGCGATGTCTTACTGCAATCGAATAACAGTGGTAAAGGCCCTAACCCATCCCTAGCCAAGCTAAATGGTAGCCGTCTAGTGGTTGCCAATGAGTTGCCAGAGGGTTCTCGAATGGACGAGAACTTAGTAAAGTCGATGACAGGTAATGATGTGATTGTTGCCCGTCAGTTGTATGCCAAGGTAGAGCTTGAATATATACCCATGTTTAAGCTCATCATGGTCGGCAACCATAAGCCCGTCATTCGCGATACCAGCACCGGCATGTGGCGACGGATGATTTTACTGCCCTTTAACGCTAGTTTCAGCCAGCAGCAAATGGACCCGCAATTAATGGATAAGCTGTATGCGGAGCTATCAGGTATCCTCAATTGGGCACTTGAAGGCGTTCAGATGTGGCTAAAGGATGGCATTAAGGCATCTATCCCTAACTCAATTAAGTCTGGTATTGCGGAATATCGCCATGAGTCAGACTTACTTGCGATGTTCTTGGAGGAATGTACGAGCAAAGGTGATTTTGTGTATACCGATGAGCTTTACGATACCTTTAGGAAGTGGGCAGAACGGGATGGCGACTGGAAAATGACTCGCAATATCATGACCAAACGGCTGGTGGAGAAAGGTTTCGAAAAAGGCCGACACAATAGTAAAGCCATGATTAAGGGGATTAACTTGAAATCAGTATTTGATGATATATCTGAGCCTATAGGGCTAGGGCCAGACCCTTCTAAAGGTTATATTGTTTAGGTGCCCGAGCATTGCAAACGAAATGAGAGGCTTACTGCCTCTCTTTATTATCGTGCATGACTCAGGACGCTATTTGTCACTTTACAATTCAAGATTTGATCTGAACTGAACTGAATGATTGATTGCACCACTTCATACCTTAAAACAAAAATACCCAACCAGTGCTACAGAAGTGAAATAGAGTTAACAATTGCTTTAGTTTATCGAACAATTTTTAGTATTATCCAGACTATCAACGGAATCGGTGGCGATTCATATTGTAATTAATGTAAAAATAAATAATCTTAAGGAAGATCATTGTCAGAACAAGCAAAGAAAAACGTATCTGGTGGAAGTGCAACAGCTGGAGGCATAAATTTTCAGGCTGCAACATCAGCAATTGTTTATTCTCATATACTTGATGGTTCAGCCCTAAATTGGCTTGATGGGCTTATTAATGATATTCCTATAGCCTTAGCAGCTGAGACAGGTCTGGCTGGAGATGACATTGCTCTGGAATTCGCTGATGGCGTGAAGGCCGAGGCTCAAGTAAAAAAAGGCTTGAACAAATCTAAACGACTATGGGATCCCCTGATAGAACTCGCTACAGCCATAAATGAAAATAAGTTAGATTATGGAATTTTAGTTGTCTGCCCTGAGAGCAGTAATAGCATTAAATCAGATCTTTCTAAAGACATTATCAGGATTGGTCAAGGTCGCTCTGATAACCTAAAAGCTATTACTGTCGACTTTTTATCAAAATTAGATGAATATCAACTACCCCATGCAAATGTCTGCAAAAAAATACGGATAGTGGTGTCAAATGCATTGATATCTGAAAGATCCTCTATTGAACTAGCTAAAGCCAAGTTAGCGACAATATGTTCAAGTAGTGAAGGAACAGAAAATGCTTGGTCCAGCCTTTACGAAGATGCGACTAGAATTATTGAACTTAGAGGAAGGAGAGATTGCTCAGACCTCCTCCAAATACTAACAAGTAATAGCATAACTCTATCGAATAACATCTCCAATCGTTCGCCGATTCCATTTATCAACAAAGTTATGACTTGGTCTAAATCTGCATACAGCCAATTCTCGATATTTGGCATTGATCAACCATTGTTAATTGACGAGTCATGGATTCCAATTAAAACAATTGTTCAAGAGAATAACCCCGCAGAAGTCGAAGATATAGAAGGTGCATTAAATAGTTATCATGACTGGGAGAAAAAATCGTCATCACGTGATGCTGTTGATGTAAACCCTACAACTATAGGTTTGTATTTCCGTCGCTGTGTAATTGTTGCAGGTCCCGGCATGGGTAAAACAACATTACTTAAAAAACTATTTCGAACTTACAATAGTCAAAATCGCCCTTCAATTATTGTTCGGCTTCCGCTGATAGTAGCAAGAATGAGCCAAACCGGAGCTGGTTTCGAGGAGAGTGTATTTAGTCTTGGCTTGGACACTGCTGGAATTACAGCCAAAGAAGCTATAGATTCAAATTTTAAAGACTGGGTTCTATTGTTTGATGGATTAGATGAATGTGGTCACCATCAGGAATCTCTTTGTCAATATATCGTAAATTATACATCTAATTTTCCTTCAATCAGAGTAATAATCACTACTAGACCTGTTGGATATCAAACAACACTTCTTAAACAGTGGCGTCATTATGAAATGCTTCCGTTGCAAGAGAGGGAAGCACAAAATAATATTGAGTTGCTTATATTCAACCTATATAAATTTAAACAAGAAAAGCTTGATAGTACGCGAAAATTCCTTAAGTCTGAATTAGAGAAGAGTAAATATAGCAAGGCAATTATTCGAAGCCCTTTACTTATGGGGCTAACGGTTAGTTTAGCTACACAAAAAGTGTCCTTAGGAAAAACTAAAACAGAGCTTTATAAGAACTTGTTTAAGCTCATTGAAGGATCTCCATCTAACAGAAATATTGATGCAGATATCTCTCCCTCAGTACAAGACTATTTCCTTAGTTATCTTGGTTGGCAGCTAGTCAAGCATCCGACAGTTAGTTTAGCAATGATAATTAATAATGCATCAATCAAGATTAAAAAAGAACTCGATTGCCCTCAGCTTAGAGCACTCTCCATATGTGAAACATGTGCAAACTATTGGGAAGAAAGAGGGATGATTGAAAAAATACACCATTCAAGAGGTTCCTTATATACCTTCATACATAAAACTTTTATGGAGTATGCTGCTGGTCGATACCTTGCAAGCCTCTCAGAAGATGTATTAACTGAAGAAATTTCCAGTTTGGAGTATGAGCCTTCTGTCGAGGAAGTTTTGATTTTTGCAGGATCACTAGGGATAACAGATTCTATAGCCAATATCCTTCTCAGTAAGCACTACAAGAATAAAAAGAAGTCTCTCGATATGCTTCTTGAAATCACTGTGTCAGCAGAGTCTCCACCCAATAAGGACATAAGAGACGCGGTCTTCCAAGAGGCAGCAAATAGAGTTGTCTCATTAGATAAAAAGGAAGCCTATGAATATGCATCTAAGCTAGTTATTGCTTGTGATAACTTCCCTCTGGAAGTAACAAAGTATACTAATCAGTACATTAACAGTAATCAGTATTGGACAAAGTTATCATGCATCACGTTCTCCCTTATTGCAGAAACCTATACAGAGACGGAAGTCCTGATAGAGTTCTTTATCGACTTCTACAACCGAACTCGTGGAAGCAGTCTTTCATCATCACTGTCAGGTTCATTAGTATTAGGTAGTAGCAACTCAACTATGGTTAACAATGAGTTTGTTAAGAGTGCAGTTAAGCATATATTTAATAACTGTAACCTATTAAAGGCGAAAGAAATTTTCTCGTCTACCATATTAAATAATGACCATCAGAGTATGAGCCTTATTATGGATCTTGACCTCTTTTTTAGGAGTGCTGGTCATGCCGATATTTCCGAGGAACTTTACAGGTTTAATCACAAGGCGTTGCTAGATGGATTTAATAGTCCAGAATTCAGAGCAAGAGAGATTGAAGCAGCTAAAGGAGTATGTAATGCGTTAATAATTCCATCATTTTCTGATGAATCAAATTCGAATAATAATGAGTTATTATTAAATATTAGTGCATTTTTATCAGCATCAAATTATTGGGATGCTGCACTGTCTGATGTTATGAACTGGCCAGAGAAATTGTTCAATGACTCCATACAGGAAGTATTTAAAGGTGTATCGTTAGCTAGCGGCATCTCACAAATAGGGCTACACCTTGACGCTATTTCATTGTTAGAAACAATATCATCAAGTGATAGTTATGACTCTCAACTGGCAATGCTAAATAGAACTGTTCGCATAGATATCGAACCAGATTTTTACTTAATAAAACACTTAAATTTGGATAAGGAAAAATTAGAAAAATCCATGTACTGCGGTAGTGAATGGATAGTACTACTTGCAGGCAGTCTGCTTGTGAATCTCCATAATAGTGAAGGTTTAAGTCGCCTTATTGAAAGGCTGCTTACAAATGGAAAAAAAACCACTCTCTTAATTACTTCTTATATGATCTCATATTTAGATAATAATGAAGTTAGATCAATTATCTTGAACCGTCTGAAGGGCAATTTGATCCATGGGTGTGAGTTTTTGTATGCTCCATTAGCAAAAGCTATTATCACTCTCGACCAAGATATAATAGTCGCATTATCTAAAGGACTTTTTACGTCCGAACCAATAACTGCAACAGAAGCAGCAAAGTTAGCTAGGAAATTTGCTACTCCCGACTACGATCACTTGTACAAAACATTAGAAGAAGCTTACACATTTTGGATTGAGAATGAGGAACCTTACCCAACTAAAGGGGGAGTAGTGCCTGACAGTCCTCGAGAAGAACTGCTCACGAATCTTCTTAAGATGAGAAAACCTTCTGATAATGATCTTATGGTTTATTTATCAGACCCTAGAAGAGACGTAAGGGATGTTGCTGAAAAGTATTTAGTATCTCGTATAGGCGATGATACGATATTGCGCGAAAAACTTATTAGTGCTACCAGTGAGGAAATTATAGATCCAAATTATCTATCTAAAGCTATCAAAAATGGCACTTTTTTTAGCCCCCAGCAGATCGACTCTATATGTGAAATGATTAACCATGATAATTCAAAGGTAAGGTATACAGCTTTTAATATTTTACACACGAATTACGTTTCAAATGACATGTTAAGAAAGTGGCTGGAAGTTGCAACGAAAGATACCAATAATGAAATTAGAGAGTCTGCTGTATTGCTTGCAAGTAGGCTCTAGTGAGCGTCTGCTTTTGGCCGTATATTTATGGTTAGAAGAAGTTTAAAGTACCGTATAACAATGCACTGCAATAGAGCACTACAATACGGTTCACAATATGTTTGATTGGCTACTCTCGTACTCCGCAGATTTCAACCAAACTGCTCCTACTGTTCGGGACGTTACTCAATTGAAATTTTAATTCGAGATCTAATTATTAGGATAAATAATCTAACTTTGAATAGTCCCGTTCTCAGTTAAATATAGGCAACCACAATCTTAGCCATGCCACTTAGGAATCTCTATCGAAGGCATCCTATCAATCGCCTGATGGAGTTCTGAGTAGATACCATAGTTACGCCCCGTATTCCCCGCATTTGAGTGCCCTGTTATCGCATTTTGGACATCCTCTCGCATGACCTTTCTGGCTTCAGTGATAAAGCGATGGCGGAATGCATGTAGCGGTTTTAGGGCGTCAAAATGCTCAATATTGAGTGTCATAAAGGCGTCTTTCAGATAACGTGCTACCGCGAGGTGATACTTAGCCTTTTTGTTGGCCTTGAGTATTGGGAATAATCGTCCATCTGCTGGCAAGGTATTCAAGTAATCCAGTAACCCTAACTGAATGAGAGCCTGACAAATTGGCACTCTTCTAGACTCCCCCGTTTTAACGGATTGGTCATCGCGTAGCTCCTGAATATGGAAATACCATCGCTCACTATTATCGCTATCTTGCTTGATATCTTTCACGTAAAGCTGAGCAATCTCCTCTGCCCTTGCTCCTGTATAGGCCAGAATAACAGGCAACCAGTAAGGAGCTTCACCGTATCTTGCCTTTTGAGCATTGGTACGTCGCCTAAAGAGTGGCAGGGAGAAAATCTTTGTCAGTTCGGCATTTGAGTAGCCCGGATCTCTAATCACCCTCACCGTTTCTTTACCGGGCGACACTTGATGGCAAGGATTCTTCGGCAAAATGTCTAACTTGACAGCCTGTTGGAAATACCCCGAAACCAGCTTAAGTTCCTTATCAGCAGTATTGATGCTCACACGAGCCAAGCCTCGTTTATCCGCGATATCGATTTGCTTGTTGAAGGGTAATGCTCGTATCTCTTGGCTTGGTTTACTCGGACAGCGAATAATCCAATTGAAGAATTTACGCATATCTAGCTTTTGGATTTCACCAATAGGCTTATCGGCAAAAAACTCTATCAGTCGCTCACAAGGGCGATTGCGGTCACCTTGCCATGATCTGAAGGCAACTTCTGAGCTCAGAGCCTTCTTCTGATTATTCACCCAGTCAATCAACTGCGAAACGCTAGAAGATACGGATAATTCAGCTTCCTTTTGTTTGCTTGGAGCTGTACTGCTGGTGGTCATAGCCGTAACTATTAAACCTAAATCCTTAAGCTGCTGTAACGCATCACTGCTCGGATCTGTAGGTTCGATATTCGTATCTGGTAAGGTTGGCTCAAAACCTCGATTTAGCTCCCGCCGAATGAGTTCTTGTTTACGCCTATCGAGTTGCTCATGATCGATAGCGGAATTACAGAGCTTGATACAAGCTTTTGCTAATTGTATTGCGAGATATAGTCTTAATGAATGGTCATAGAGTGAGTATTGAGAAAGCTCAAGGGCTTCATCAACGAATGCACTCATATGCCGCACAAAGCGTTGTTCTTCTGTTTGTTGGCGGCTTGTTCCATTAGCTTCATGGAGCACTTCTAGCGGCTCGCTGAACCACTCAGTCATGCCTGAAAGTCCTTCGGGAGTCTCGAGCAAATATCTTGCTTGAATGTCTGCTTGCGTTAGCCGTCCATGTTCATGAGCCACCCAATAACTGACAATAGCATCTAATTGAGCGGAAGATATTTTCTGCTCGTTCTCTTGATTGTCGAAACGAGACTGAGCACGAGCAATCGCAGACTCGAACTCCGCAATCACACCAGCAGCCCTTGTTTTGGCAACATGGGCATCTTTAGTTTCTAGGCTTCGCTTAAGCTCAACTTTACCATCAAGAAAAGGGCGTAAATGCTTAGGAATAACCTTGCGGATTTTCCAGATTCCAGACTTTGGATCACTGTATGGTTGAATCATAAATGCCATCGTTTTGTACCACCCTTTTGTACCACCTTAAGGTGCCAAAGGTTGGTAAGCCATTGGATGAAGCAACTATAATTCAATAGGTTATTGTTAGAAAAGAAAAAACCCGACCATGTGATCGGGTTCTTAGAATTTGGCGGTGAGAGAGGGAGTCGAACCCTCGATACGTTTCCGTATACACACTTTCCAGGCGTGCTCCTTCGGCCACTCGGACATCTCACCAGATTGTTGATTTATGTTTACGTGGTTAATCTTTCACGGGAATTTTACCTTTAAACCATTAACGTCAATTAATCGCCTTGCCGAGAGGCTTTTGTCGTTAACGGAGCGGTACTGTACGCAAAAGCCTGTGGGTGGTCAAGTAAAAAAGAGTTGATTTCAGGCGGTTGCGCAATTGCTAATCAAACCGCCCTATCAATCGGCCTTATCCGTGGATTAAATAGACAAGGTGTATCACCTTCCCCTTAATTCACCGTAAATTTATGCACTTCTTTAGACATGAGCTCAGCATCGAATGTTAACGCTTTAGTTAGCTCGCGTAATTCATCGGAAATCCTTTGTGTATTCAAATAAATTTCACTGATCTTCAAAGCATTACGGTTAACATCTTCGGAGACGGCGGATTGCTCATGGGTTGCCGTAGCAATTTGTTCGTTCATACGGTCAATAATGTCGACTTGTTCGACAATGCGCTTCAGCTCCACTCCTGCCTGTTCCGATTCATGCACACTAATCTGGGCTTGTGCCAGCCCACGCTCCATTGCCTTTACGGCTATACTCGCCCCCAATTTTAACCTGTCGGTCATGTTTTTAATGTCGGCAGTTGAGGTCTGCGAACGCTGGGCTAGGCTTCTGACTTCATCAGCAACAACGGCGAATCCCCGTCCCATTTCCCCAGCGCGGGCCGCTTCAATGGCGGCATTGAGTGCAAGCAGATTGGTTTGTTCGGCAATACTGCTGATCACTTCGAGCACCACAACAATGCCGTGAATTTCTTTATCCAGTTCATTTATCGCCTGAGATGCGCCGTTAATATCATCGGCCAATTCCTTAATCGCTTTGCTGGTGCGGCCAACCTCCAGATTACCCGCCTTAGCCTCGCTGTTTGCAGAATTTGAAGCTTCAGAAGCCTGGACCGCGTTCGCGGCGATTTCAGCGACTGTTGCGCTCATTTCGGTCATCGCCGATGCAACTTGCTCCGCTTCGCTGTGTCCTTCCATCACGTCCTGCTCCATGGCATGGGTACAGAGGTCCATTTGCTCGACCGCCTGTTGTAATTTAGCGCCACTGGCCCGAACTTGTAGGATAACGTTTTCAAAATCAGTCATCATGCTATTAAAAGCAATGGCAAGCTCACCAAATTCGTCGGAACTGGTTTGGCTTAAGCGAACACTCAGATCATAGTGCTTTCGAGCCTGAGTCACAGTCGAATAGAGATGATGCACACTGTCGTGTAAATAGCGGATCACCGATAAACTAAGCATCAATACCACGGCGAGTACAACGCATAATGTCACTAGGACAAAGAACATATGTTCATTGGCTAAGATTAACCGTTCGTGAGTCACGTTCAGTAAATCCGTCGATATCTGTTGCTCAAAATCCCTTAAACGGTCAATTCGGGCTGTTGACTTAGCAAACCAATCCTCGGGGTTCTGTTGCAGAATTTTTTGAATGTCCTGATCGAGGGCTATTTGGCGAAGTGCTTCTACATCCCTCACTTCGTTAGAATTTTGAATGCGTTTGGTCGCCTCGACTAATGTTGGGGTTGCTAAGGCTTGAAAGCGCTCTAAGTAGCTGTTTTGCTCAGAGACTAAGGTGATAAATTTGGCGTAAATTTTTGGTTTGAATCCCGCTTGGCCAAAGGTTGAACTGAGTACAGCCCGCTCAATACCCGCCCGTTCCTTCATCTGTAAGTAGGCACTAAAGGCCGCGGCTTTAATCGCAATTTCTTGATTGGCACCCGCTTTGGCGGTTTCATCCACTACGGCTAATAGCAACTTGTTAAGCACCGTATAGTAGGCCACTTCATCGGCTACGCTGATGGATAGACTATCGACCTTAGTACGGATCTGTTGGAGTTGCCCAAGTTGAGTGCTAATTTCCCGCAGTTTAGGCGCAAACGTTTCGGGTAAGCTGCTGTTATCAATGAAGGATAGGTAAAGTTTTAGCTGAGTGTCCGTCAATTGTCTTTGGCTAGGTATTTTACCCGCAAAGGCTTTGCCCGCTGAGCCAATAAAACCGGCACTCATACCGCGTTCTTTTTGCAACTCATGGACTAAGTTACTGTTTGTGACTGCCAGTTCACTTAACTGAACCACCAGTTGTAAATCCTGACGATATTCATATTTTTCAATAAGGAAGAGTGCCCCATATAAAAAACACGCGAATAGCGGAGGCAACACAACCATAAGTAACTTCTGCTTCAAGCTAAGATTGCCAATCCATTGCCATTTCATAGAGATATCCTTCTAAACAGAATTAAAGATGCTCTATGTATAGCATAAGATCCACCTAAGGACGTTAAGGGATATAAAATTTAAATTTATTTTAAAAACAGCATTTTAATCTTTTTCTGAGGCGAGAGTTCTGCCATTAATTATCCATAGGAGGTAATCGGGGGGTAAAAAGCAGCACAGATATTGTTTCTCATCAATTTATCTACAAATAAAATGAAAAAAAACGCATCAGAGTCAATCCAATGCGCTTCTTAAACTGTGTTCGGTTAGCTAAACAGTTGCGGGAATAGGCCCTTTACACCTGCGGCAATCACTTCAATACCTATGGATAACATCAGTAATCCCATCAGACGGGTAATGACGTTAATCCCCGTTTTACCGAGTATTTTATAGATGATGGAAGCCATTCTAAAGAGGCCAAAACTCACTAAACCAAACACGATCACAGTGATAAACATCGCGATGATGTTAGACAAGGTATTATGTTCTGCGGCAAACACTATCACCGAACTGATGGCACCAGGGCCCGCCATTAAAGGCAGTGCGAGTGGCACCACGGCAACGGATTCCATCGCCGATGACTCGCGATCTTCCTCTTGGTTGCGTTTCACTTCGCCCAGTTTACCCTGCAACATCGACATAGCAATAATCGCAATCAAGCTGCCACCGGCGATCCTAAAAGCGGACAGCGAAATGCTAAACATATTCAAAATATGCTGCCCCGCCACTATGGTCACCAACAAGATAATGACCACAGCAAAGTTAGCCACTTTCCCGGTATGATTCCGTTCAGCCTCAGTTTGATGACTCGTTAAGCTTACAAAAACGGGCAGTAATCCTATAGGATTGATAATGGCAACGAGGCCGAGAAAAAATTTAACGTAAAGTGTTAACTCCAAGTTGGGATCCTTATGTGCGTGTCACGCCAATTTCATCAAAGTAAACTTAAGGGCAAGTATAGTATCTCAAGCACAGATGACTGAAAAATGAGATTTTTAAGGTTTAATCACAAGTTTAAATAATATTTCTTCCACACATCTAGTGCCTATCTCGAATCTCGGCGATAAAAATAGATCCTTTTCACTGTAGTTTTATTACATAAAAGCCGAAATTTGACGGGATTGTCACACTTTAATCCCCGCTTTAAGTGTAATTTTCTACCATAAAGAAGCTTTAGCGAATCGAATCATTCCCTAAATCTTTTTAGGAGTGTTAATCATGTTAGTGACCAATGCACAAGAACTGGACCTGATGGTCGAGCGTGTAGCCAAAGCACAGGCCGAATATGCCACCTTCAGCCAGACACAAGTCGATGCCATATTCCGTGCGGCAGCCCTCGCCGCCGCCGATGCCCGGATCTCACTAGCCAAAATGGCTGCCAGCGAAACCCGTATGGGAATTATCGAAGACAAGGTCATCAAAAACCACTTTGCCTCCGAATATATTTATAACAAATACAAAGATGAGAAAACCTGCGGTATTTTATCGGAGGATCTCACCTTCGGCACTATCACTATCGCCGAACCTGTGGGCATTATTTGTGGCATAGTCCCCACCACAAATCCCACATCGACGGCCATTTTTAAGGCACTAATCAGCCTTAAAACCCGCAATGCGATTATTTTCTCTCCCCATCCAAGGGCAAAAACCGCCACCACAACGGCAGCCAAATTAGTGCTCGACGCCGCCGTTGCTGCGGGTGCCCCAAAGGATATTATCGGCTGGATTGATGAGCCCAGCGTTGCACTCTCGAATCAGTTAATGACTCACCCCAAAGTGAATCTTATCCTTGCAACCGGTGGCCCTGGGATGGTGAAAGCCGCTTATTCTTCGGGTAAACCCGCCATTGGTGTGGGCGCGGGAAATACGCCGATCGTTATCGATGAGACCGCCGATATTAAACGCGCCGTTAGCTCCATTCTGATGTCTAAGACCTTTGATAACGGGGTGGTGTGTGCCTCGGAGCAAGCTGTGATTGTGGTCGAAAGTATCTATGAACAAGTCAAAGAGCGCTTCGCGACCCATGGCGGTTATATCTTGAGTGCTTCGCAAACCGCAGCAATGCAACAAGTCATCCTTAAAAATGGTGGCTTAAATGCCGATATCGTCGGTCAAAGCGCAGCAACGATCGCCCAAATGGCGGGTTTTGACGTCCCCCATTGGACCAAAGTGTTGATTGGTGAAGTCACAGAGATTACCGAAGCTGAAGCCTTTGCCCACGAGAAACTCTCGCCGTTACTCGGCATGTACCGAGCCGCAGATTTTAATGAGGCTGTCGATAAAGCCGAAGCCCTAGTGGCGCTTGGCGGCATTGGCCATACCTCTGGACTTTACACCGATCAGGATACCCAAACCGAGCGGGTGAAAACCTTCGGTTTTAGAATGAAAACTGCGCGGATCTTAATCAACACCCCCGCTTCTCAAGGTGGTATTGGCGATCTCTATAACTTTAAATTGGCACCTTCGCTAACCCTCGGCTGCGGTTCTTGGGGCGGTAACTCGATTTCAGAAAACGTGGGGCCGAGTCATTTGATCAACAAAAAAACCGTCGCTAAGAGGGCCGAAAATATGCTGTGGCATAAACTTCCATCATCCATTTACTTCCGCCGCGGCAGTCTCCCCATAGCACTAGAGGAATTAAGCGATAAAAAACGAGCACTTATCGTCACAGATAGATTTTTATTCAACCAAGGCTACTGTGATGAAACCATTCGTATTTTAAAAGCTCAGGGTCTTGAAACCGAAATTTTCTATGATGTTGAAGCCGATCCCACCTTAGCTATTGTTCGCCAAGGAGCTAAGGTCGCCCAAAGCTTTAAACCCGATGTGATTATCGCGCTCGGCGGCGGCTCGCCCATGGATGCGGCTAAGATTATTTGGGTGATGTACGAACATCCCGATGTCGATTTTGCCGACTTGGCACTGCGCTTTATGGATATCCGCAAACGTATCTATAAATTCCCGAAAATGGGCACTAAAGCCATGATGGTGGCCATCCCAACCACCTCAGGCACAGGCTCTGAAGTGACTCCTTTTGCCGTGGTGACCGATGAACAAACGGGTAAAAAATACCCGATTGCCGATTATCAACTCACCCCAAATATGGCGATTGTTGATCCTAATTTAGTGATGGATATGCCTAAATCCCTCACCGCCTTTGGTGGCATAGATGCAGTGACCCATGCACTGGAGGCCTATGTTAGCGTGATGGCGAATGAATACAGCGATGGTCAAGCACTGCAGGCCCTAGATTTGCTTTGCAAGTACCTACCCGATGCCTACAATCTCGGTGCGAATTGCCCCATCGCCCGCGAGAAGGTCCACAATGGCGCCACTATTGCGGGTATCGCCTTTGCCAACGCCTTCCTCGGGATCTGCCATTCTATGGCCCATAAACTAGGTGCCGAGTTCCACCTTGCCCATGGATTAGCGAATGCGCTACTGATCAGTAACGTGATCCGTTTTAATGCAACGGATTTACCCACAAAACAAGCGGCCTTTAGCCAATATGACAGGCCAAAAGCCCTGTGCCGCTACGCTGCCATCGCAGATCATTTACAGTTAGGCGGGACATCCGATGAGGAAAAAGTCGAAAAATTGCTTGAGAAAATCGAGTTGCTCAAGAAGACGCTTGGCATTCCTGCTTCTATCCAAGAAGCCGGTGTCAACGAAGCCGACTTCCTCGCCAAGTTAGATGAATTAGCAGAGGATGCCTTTGATGATCAATGCACTGGGGCAAACCCACGTTACCCACTGATTAACGAGCTAAAACAACTGCTGCTCGATAGCTACTATGGCAAAGCTTATAGTGACAACAACTAGGCTGTCTGTCATCTAAGCAACTGAGTCACACGACTTAAATGGAAAAGCCCTCATTCGAGGGCTTTTTATTCGCTAATGAACTGCAATTGACTAGTAGCGTACGCGGTAGATTAGTCGATGCGTTAATGGATCTAAGGTAAAATCACTCCGCTAACCGTTAACGCAATTTATCCTCACTCAACTTATTATCAATAAAAGCAGCGACTAATGCAGTGCGAGCACATAATCTATGGCACTGGTGATTGCCGCAACTTGCGCTAAGTTACATTCCGCTGGCGTGGTCGACGGGCTATCAGGGTACACTTCTGTCGTGGTGTTATAGATACAGCCGGTAACACTGCTGCAAAGCCCTAATGACTTAAGCGGATAATTGATCACCCCGTGTTGCACCACTGTCGAGCCAATGATCTCCCCTTTTTCATCGGCAGGAGCAATGTGAGTCACTTTGCTTACCCCCTCGATAATCGCCTTTTGGAACGCATCCTGTGGATCCTCGGTATCCCCTACGGCATAAAAACCATCGGGAACCGTCCCTTTTATATACTCCTGGCCATCACGAGCGGCCAATGCGGGGCGAAATTCTAATTCATCTGAATCGGTTGTTTCGTGCAAATCCACGTGCACATCAAAGCGTTGTGGAGCACTCGCCACTAATGCCATTAATGAAGCAGATTCTTCCGCCGGGCTATTGGCATAAAAAGAACGATTTGGGTCGATAGCCTTTGGGTTCCAACGATTGATGGTCTCATAGCCCCAAGGACTGACGCACACCGCGACCACTAGGTTAACGTGTTCAACATACTGAGCCGCTTTATTGGTTAAAAAAGCCAAGGCGCCATGCACACCACTGGTCTCATAGCCATGTACACCACCAGTGACTAACACCGTCAACTTTTTCGGATCAAACTGGGCAGTTTTTACCGCCAGTAACGGATAACGCTGTGTATTAATGGATAATGCTCCATATTGCACAATACTAAGTCCTAATGCCGCTAATGCGGGTTCCATTGCCTTAAGTGGTGTAACCACGTTCTCTTGGTAAGAACGTTTAATTTGTGTGCTGGCAAGCCATGCGGCCTTTTCGGCATCGCCCCACTTTTCACCAGTGGTACCGATTGGGTAAAACGTTAAATTTGCCATATTTCCTCTTCTTTTCGTTCTATGGTTAAAGATTGTTATACATTAAAGCACCAACTGCATCGGAATATCGCGGATCCCGCCGCGCTCACGAATGTCCCCGAGGGCGATAAAGCCAAAACGCTGATATACAGGTAACGCATTGATTGCCGAATTGACGGTAAAAGTACCGGGATTACCCTTGGCTAGACACTCGGCTTTGGCGAGCTCCCAAAGCTGACGCGATAAGCCTTGCCCCTTAGCAGAATCTGCCACAAACAGATGATAAAGATGACTGTTATCCTTTATCCCCACCACACCCGCAAGCTCGCCAGCCTCGTTCAATGCGACATGATATTGATAACCTAAGGCAAAATAATGAGCCACCGACTCAACCGACATGGCTTTGACTAAGGTTTCTGTGCCAACGGCTGTGCACGTGGGAGCGATATAAACTTGTGTAAGGTGTGTGATTAACGCGCTTATCGCCTCAATATCTGCTGTACTCGCCGCTCTGATATGCATCTTCATTCCTTGACTGAGTGTGTTTAACTGTAAGCATTCAACTTGTACAGTTAACAATCCTATTATTAAAAAGCCAGAACAGAGTTCTGGCTTTCGCAATAAGAGAACAGACTGAATACCTGAGTCCATTCAGTCCATCATTCTCGATTACTTCTTAGTCCAGCTATCCATCCAACGGAACACATTGGCATACCATTGTTCTAGGTTTTCTGGCTTTAGGATCCAGTGGTTTTCATCGGGGAAAATCAGCAGCTCAGAGGGGATCCCCTTGCGCTGCATATAGCTGAATGAAGCTAAACCTTGGCCATAAGGTACACGGAAATCCTTCTCGCCATGGATTACCAGCATTGGCGTCTTCCAGTTTTCCACATAGTTTACTGGGTTGAACTTCTCATATAAGGCTTTGTTATCTGAGTAAGTGCCGCCAAACTCATGCTCTGGGAACCAGACTTCTTCGGTCACATAGTACATGGAGCGCATATCGAACAGACCCGCGTGGTTAACGAGGCACTTAAAGCCATCGTTCCAGTTACCTTGGATCCAGTTCATCATGTAGCCGCCGTAAGAGCCACCCAAGGCACAGGCTTTCTGTGGATCGAGCCATTTTTGCTGTTGGCTTACCGCCGCCAAACCTTTTTGCAGATCTTCTAATGGCTTACCGCCCCAATCTTGGCTGATAGAATCGGTAAAGGCTTGGCCGTAACCGGTAGAACCATGGAAGTCCACCATCACCACGCCATAACCCGCGCCTGCCCATAACTGGGCGTTCCAACGACCACTGAAGGCGTTACCAAATGACCCCTGCGGTCCACCGTGGACTAAGTAGGCAATCGGATACTGTTTGCCTTCTTGGTAGTTAGCAGGTTTGATCCAGTAACCGTAAACATCTTCGTTGTTCCAACCCTTAAAGCTAAATTGTTGGAATTCACCGAATTTGATCTCGGCCAGCTTGTCTTTGTTGACTTCGGTCAGACGCTTCAGGCCTTGACCGTCGGTGTTAATGCGATACAGATCGCCCGGCTCAACTAAGGTTTTATTATCGAAGATCAACTGCTCGTCGGCGATGGCAATCAGGCTATTGCTGCCGTCGCTGTAAACCGATTGCACGTCGCCAAATTGGGTATTCACTTTGAAAATAGATACTTGGCCGATGTCCTGCGCCGTCACGAATAGGGTACGGTTATCCGGCGCAAACATCAGCGAGCTTGGGCTTCTGTCCCACAGCGGCGCCACTTCTTTTGACTGGCCCGTAGTGGTATCGCGCAGCATGATGCGGTAACGGTCAGCTTCAAAGCCGGGTTTAGTCATCGCCAAATAGGCCATGTAACGACCATCACTCGAGAAGGTTGGCTGTGCATCCCAAGCAATGTTATCGGCGGTTAAATTAGTCGCCGAGCCGCCCGTTACTGGCACTTGCCACAAATCATAGTTGGTGGTCCAGGCTTGATCTTTGCTTGGCGCCTTTGCGCTATAAACCACGAACTTACCGTCTGGGGTGAAGGTGACTTCTTCCATGCCAGAGAAAGGTTTTGGCGGGGTTTCTGTGTCTAAACCTTGGGTGATATCCATCACTTTGGTCAGCTTCTCCTCGTTGAGGGCGCCTACGAATAAGTGATTACGGGCATGGTCTTCCCAGGTATCCCAGTGGCGAACCATCAGCTGTTTATACTCACGACCCGTAGATTTACGCTCTTCTTCAGCCTTAAACTTGTCTTTTGAACAGGCTAAGTCTTTACACTCTGGGAAGACGCGCATGCTGAGTACGATTTGCTTACCATCGTTTGAGAGTTTGTAACCATCGATATCCAAAGGTAAATCAGAAGCTTGAATCGCTTCACCACCGGTTAATGGCAATTGGAACAGTTGGCTTGAACCACTACGACTGGCAAGGAAGTAAATCGATTTATCGTCGCTGGCAAAGCTAACATCATGCTCAGTGCCAGTTGCCGATGTAAGCTGCATTGGCTTAGCGTCTGCTTGCGTCAGATCTAATATAAATAAATCCGAGCTCGCCTCTCCCTTGCCATTAACGGTTTTAAGACCGTAGACCAATTTTGTGCCGTCGTGGGACACAGTTGCCGAATGCAATTTGTTGAGTTTAACCAGCTGTTGCACAGTAAAAGGCTTAGGATCGGCCGCGTGGGCTGAACAGGCCAAACCTGCAGCGCCAAGCGCCAATAGGAGAGGAGCTATTTTCATTGTTATATCCATCTTTTGTTAAACACATTCGGTAGTTGTACCGAATGAAGGGTAAAGACAATCATCAATCGCCTTTTATGAAGATAAGTTTGCCACACTAACGAAACAAAAACGCTCAAGCAAGCCAAAAGGCACACTTGAGCGTATTTTTTTGTGACAAATTGTCAGTAAACCTCGAATGGCCCCATCGAGTGCCACTCACCTCCCTTTTTACACAGGTTTCGCTTAAAAAAACGCCGAGTTTTACAAGGGAGACATCAACTTAGGCTTTTGCGTTAGCGATGTTTACTTTCCAAATCGCAGGGCCCGTTTCATGGGCATTTACGCCGTTTGAGTCGACCGCCACAGTCACTGGCATATCTTCAACGTCAAACTCGTAAATCGCTTCCATACCTAAATCGGCAAAGGCCACCACGCGGGATTTCTTAATGGCTTTCGACACTAAGTAAGCCGCGCCGCCAACGGCCATCAGATAAACGGCCTTGTGCTTCTTGATAGACTCAACCGTCGCTGGACCACGCTCGGCCTTACCAATCATACCCATCAGACCCGTCTTATCCAGCATCAGATCAGTGAACTTGTCCATACGGGTCGCCGTGGTTGGGCCAGCAGGACCCACAACTTCATTGCCTACTGGATCAACTGGGCCAACGTAGTAGATAAACTTGCCAGTAAAGTCCACACCTTCCGGTAAACCTTCGCCGCTTTCAATCAGGCTTTGGATACGTTTATGGGCAGCGTCACGGCCGGTGAGCATTTTACCGCTAAGCAAAATCGTTTCACCGCTCTTCCACTGTTCAATATCCGCTTGCGTCACAGTGTCTAAGTTAACACGGCGTACATCGCTACCCACTTCGCGGGTAATTTCAGGCCAGTCGCTAAGTGATGGAGGCGCTAAATCCGCAGGACCCGTGCCATCTAAGTGGAAGTGAACGTGGCGAGTCGCGGCGCAGTTCGGGATCATCACCACAGGCTTTGATGCCGCGTGGGTCGGTGCAGACTTGATTTTCACGTCTAGCACTGTGGTTAACCCGCCAAGACCTTGAGCACCAATACCTAGGTTATTGGCACGCTCGAAAATATCTAAACGCAGTTTTTCTTCGGTCGTTTGCGCGCCGCGCGCCATTAACTCATGGATATCCACGCTTTCCATCAGCGCTTCTTTCGCGAGTACGGCCGCTTTTTCAGCGGTGCCGCCGATACCGATACCGAGCATACCCGGTGGACACCAGCCCGCGCCCATGGTTGGCAGCGTTTTTTCTACCCAAGCGGCGATATCGTCCGATGGGTTTAACATCACCATCTTAGCTTTGTTCTCACTGCCGCCACCCTTGGCCGCAATGGCGACTTCAATATGGTTGCCTGGCACCATATCGATATGCACGACGGATGGCGTGTTGTCTTTGGTGTTCTTACGGCTACCCGCAGGATCGGCCACAATCGATGCACGCAGTGGGTTATCTGGATTGGTATAAGCGCGACGCACCCCTTCATCAACCATTTGCTGAATGGTCATATCGGTTTTGTCCCATTTAACACCCATACCGATTTTTACAAACGTCGTGACTATGCCCGTATCTTGGCACAGCGGGCGTTTACCTTCGGCAGACATACGCGAGTTAATCAGAATTTGTGCGATCGCATCCTTCGCCGCCGCACTTTGCTCACGCTCATAAGCTTGGCTCATGGCATCGACAAAATCCTTAGGGTGGTAATAGGAAATGTATTGCAGGGCATCGGCCACACTTTCAATAAAGTCGGCTTGTTTAATCACAGTGTTTTCAGAGGTTTTATCGTGAGATGACATAGTAGGAGCGCTCCAGCAGCCTATGTGGCCTTACTTGTTTTTTTGTTAATTCTTTCTGGGCCAATATGATACTCTTTCCCATCTTTTTGGGCTACATCACATTTTAGATAGGGTTAATCGATGGCAATTAGGGCGTCAAAACAGCTTGCATCACGCCAACTTGACTGGACATTAAGCACAGCGGCAGTCTTTCAACACTTCGCCGCAGACAATTGGGCGATCCTATTAGACTCGGCAAATGCACCGCATCAGGACGCCAGATTTGATATTATTTGCGCCAATCCCATCGCAACCTTAGTGACCCAAGGTGAGCGAAGTGATATCCAACGAGTTCTCCCCCATCTGGATTTACCCGTGGATATCAATGCAACCGATGATCCTTTTGCCTTAGTCAGTACCCTATTAACCCATTGGTACCCTCATTCATTTGCCAGCCAATTTCCCTTTAGCGGCGGTGCCATGGGCAGTTTTAGCTATGACTTGGGCCGTCGTATCGAAACCATTCCCTCAAGCGCCATGCAGGATATTCAGTTACCCGAGATGAATATCGGCTTCTATGACTGGGCGTTGATCTTTGATTACCAGCACCAGCACTGGTATTTAGTGCATTATCTAGGGGAAGAGGCACTCGATGCTGAATTGAAAAAAATTCACGCAAAAATCACCCAGACGCCGATCACTACCCCATTCAGGCTCACAAGCCCATGGGCAGCGCAAATCAACAAAGCCCAATACATCGATAAATTTAATGCGGTCCAAGCCTATTTACACAGTGGTGACTGCTATCAAATAAATTTAACCCAAAGATTCGAAGCACATTACCAAGGCGATGAATGGACCGCCTATTGCCAATTACGCCACGCTAATAAGGCCCCCTTCTCGGCTTTTATGCGCCTGCCACACAACGCGATTTTATCCATTTCACCCGAGCGTTTCATTCAGCTTCGCGGGGATAACATCCAAACTAAACCCATTAAGGGCACCTTGCCACGCCATGCCGATCCAGTGCTCGATGCTAAGGCTGCCAGTACCTTGGCGAATTCGCCAAAGGATCGCGCCGAGAATGTCATGATTGTCGATTTACTGCGAAACGATATCGGCAAAGTCGCCATCGCAGGCTCAGTGCGGGTGCCACATTTGTTTGAAATTGAAAGTTTTCCTGCGGTTCACCATTTAGTTAGCACAGTAACGGCAACACTCGATACAAAATACAGCGCCTGCGATTTATTGCGCGCCGCCTTTCCCGGTGGCTCGATTACGGGTGCGCCCAAAATTCGTGCCATGGAAATTATTGAAGAATTGGAACCGTCCCGTAGAAGTTTATACTGTGGTTCCATGGGCTATATCTCCCAAGATGGTCAGATGGATACCAGTATTACCATTCGCACTATTGTTGCCGAACGGGGTAAACTCTACTGTTGGGCTGGGGGCGGTATAGTGGCGGATTCCGACGTGAATGCCGAGTATCAGGAAAGCTTCGATAAAGTCAGCCGAATTTTGCCTTTACTTGGCGCCGAGTAACGCGTCCAGTATTGGGGTCAATCACACACCGGAACACAAATGGATCAAGCTGAATTTAGACTCAGATTTAATCTGCACCCTTTAGCCGCACAGGATCCGGCGGCCTTCCCTCACCTTGGTTTACGTAAGGCCGCAGTGCTGATCCCCCTGCTAGATATTAACGGTGAGCTGAATTTAATTTTGACCCAGAGACCCATGCACCTAAGGGCACATCCAGGACAGATCAGTTTCCCCGGCGGTAAAATTGAGCCAAGTGATCCAGATGCGATCGCGGCGGCGCTGCGGGAGGCTGAGGAGGAAATTGGCCTCTTAAGGCAGAATGTGGATGTGATTGGCACCTTTCCGGCACACAATACCTTTACTGGGTTTGAAATAACCCCCGTGGTCGGCATTATTAAGCAGACATTTGAACTTAAACTCGATCCCGGTGAGGTGGCCGATTGCTTTACTGTGCCCTTAAGCTTTTTTATTGTGCCGGGCAATCGTCATCAGAAGCGCTTTTTACGTCAGGGTCGTTACTACTGCGTGCATTTTATCCCCTACCAACAACGCTTTATCTGGGGTGCAACGGCGGCAATTATCGATCACCTCTGTCGGCACTTAAGCATTCCCGAAGATATTATTTAGCCTAGTTTTGCAGCAGTGTAATGGCAATGTGCATGCTAAATCACAAAGTGTACATATAAACCGGCGACCAGTGACGTTAACAACAGCAAGGGAATATTAAACCAGTAACCGAGTTTGCTGTGATGGGCAACATAATAGTTAAACGCCAAACTGATCAAGCTAATCCCCCCACAGGCCCAAATTAAATATTCCAATAATTGGGTCCGATGCGGATCCCAAAACACCCTGAAGGTAGCCCCACGGCTCAAATAGGTGCCGACCTCGCGATCGGGCCTCGCTTCACCAAAGACTAATAACGCATAAACGGCCAAGGCCCAACCCAAAATGGATAAAGTTGCGAGGATAATTTGAAATGTTCTGACTTTACTCATATCGCCTCCCTTCGTTTCACACGCTATATCGTCAAATATTAGCAATATTAACCTCAGGATACCTTTTTCAGCTTGAGAAAAGCCACCAGCAAGGTAATATAAACCTCCAAAATTTTCATATAAAACGTTTCGTTGGAGAACTAAGCAACAATGAGCATTGCATCTGTCGCTTCTGTATTTAAAGGTGAGCACGCGGTCGGTTCTAAGGTCACAGTGCGTGGCTGGGTAAGAACCCGTCGTGATTCTAAAGCCGGCATCTCTTTTTTGGCTGTCTATGACGGTTCCTGCTTTAATCCTATTCAAGGTGTCGTGCCAAATAGCTTAGAAAATTACGACAACGAAGTGTTAAAGCTAACTGCGGGTTGCTCTGTCGTTATGACGGGCGATATCGTTGAATCCCCTGGTGCTGGCCAAGCATTTGAACTGCAAGTGACCGAACTTGAAGTCGCAGGCTGGGTCGATGATCCAGACACTTACCCAATGGCCGCTAAGCGTCATTCGATTGAGCACCTTCGTGAACTCGCCCACCTACGTCCACGCACTAACATTATTGGTGCCGTTGCCCGTGTACGTAACTGTTTATCCCAAGCGATTCACCGCTTCTACCACGAAGAAGGCTTTATTTGGGTATCGACTCCGTTGATCACAGCATCTGACTGCGAAGGCGCTGGCGAAATGTTCCGTGTATCAACACTGGATATGGAAAACCTGCCCCGCACGAGTGAAGGTAAAGTCGATTACGATAAGGATTTCTTCGGCAAAGAAGCCTTCCTCACCGTATCGGGCCAGCTAAACGGCGAAACCTATGCCTGTGCATTGTCAAAAATTTATACCTTTGGCCCGACATTCCGTGCAGAAAACTCAAACACCAGCCGCCACTTAGCGGAATTTTGGATGGTTGAACCAGAAGTCGCCTTCGCAACCTTAAGCGATATCGCAGGCCTTGCAGAAGCCATGTTGAAATACGCCTTCAATGCCGTATTGACCGAGCGTATGGACGATTTACAATTTTTCGCCCAGCACGTGGATAAAACGGTTATCGAGCGTCTGCAATCCTTCGTTTCTAGCGATTTTGCGCAAGTGGATTACACAGATGCGGTCGACATTCTGCAGAAATGTGGTAAAACCTTCGAGTTCCCAGTGTCTTGGGGCATCGACTTATCCTCTGAGCACGAGCGTTATCTAGCCGAAGAACACTTTAAAGCCCCTGTGGTGGTGAAGAACTATCCAAAAGATATCAAAGCCTTCTATATGCGCCTCAACGACGACGGTAAAACCGTTGCCGCAATGGACGTATTGGCCCCCGGCATTGGTGAAATCATCGGTGGTTCGCAACGTGAAGAGCGTTTAGATGTGCTGGATATGCGTTTAGCCGAAATGGATCTGAGCAAAGAAGATTACTGGTGGTACCGCGATCTGCGCCGTTACGGCACAGTGCCACACGCTGGTTTTGGTCTCGGCTTCGAGCGTTTAGTGTCCTACGTGACTGGCGTATCGAATATCCGTGATGTGATCCCATTCCCACGTGCACCACGCACGGCAAACTTCTAATTTATATTGATCAAACTGCTTTTGTGGCAGATCAGTATCTAAAACGCGCTTCGGCGCGTTTTTTATTGGGTTGCGCAGCGATTACATATGTACGGCCATTAAAAAAGCGAATGCCAGTGCAGCATTCGCTTCCAATCTTTCTACTAGCCATTTCTGCTAGTAATCTTCTCGTCACTGGCTTCTTACCCTGACAAGAAACGGTAAGTCACCTTAGAATGAGAATATCACTGCCTAGCTATGCTGGGCGGCAAACTCATTCATAAACTTCACTAATGCCTCTACCCCTTCGAGTGGCATGGCATTGTAGAGGCTGGCGCGCATACCACCGACGATGCGGTGCCCTTTTAAGGCCACGAGCCCAGCCGCTTGAGCTTGTTTTAGAAACTCGCCATCGAGTGCTTCATCGGCAAGTTGGAAGGTGACGTTCATTTGTGAACGATTTGAAGCCACAACACCATTGCGATAAAAACGGTTATTGTCGATACATTGGTACAGCATATGTGCTTTCTGTTGATTAATTTTTGCAATACTCGCAATACCTCCAATGGACTTGAGCCAGGCAAACACTTCTGCGGCGAGGTACCATGCGAAGGTGGGTGGCGTATTGAACATAGAATCATGCTCAACGGCTAAACGGTAGTCCATGATGGACGATTGCACTAAGCTCGGTAGTGCTAACATGTCATCGCGGACTATCACGATAGACAGGCCCGATGGGCCTATGTTCTTTTGGGCGCCAGCATAAATCAAACCGTAGCGACTGACATCGATTTCACGGGACATAATAGTGGATGATAAATCGGCCACTATGGGCCAAGGTGAATCCAATTCATCAAAAATTTCGATACCATCTACTGTCTCATTTGGGCAATAGTGCACATAGCGATAATCGGCATCAATTTTATGTAACTCAGGTAGGACAACCGCATTGAGTCCATTGTGTTTTTCAACGATATTCAGGCTGTCAATTTGGGCTTCGCCAACCAGCTTTTGTGCTTCGGCTAAGGCCGCAGAAGACCATTGGCCACTGACCAAATACAGGGCTCTACCATTATCGCCTAAAAAATTATTCACAACAGCGGAGAACTGTCCTCGACCACCACCATGCATAAATAACACGTGATAATTTGCCGGGATGTGCATTAGCTCGCGTAAATCGGCCTCGGCTTGCTTGGTTAGCGCGATGAACTCTTTACTTCGGTGGCTGATCTCCATCACGGAAACCCCTTGCCCATTCCAATCGAGTAATTCCTGTTGTGCTTTTTTCATTACCGCCACCGGTAACATTGCAGGACCTGCACAGAAATTATAAATCGCGCTCACTGACACTCTCCTTAATTCCAACCATGATTTATGTATTCGTTTTATAAAACAATGGCATCAAAAAAACGAGCGTCCAATTGGACGCTCGTTATTATGACACTGAGTTATTCTTCGTCTTGCTCATCGGCAAGCTCGTCGTCATCTTCGTCCAGCTCTTCCTCATCGTCCAACTCTTCATCAAGCTGGTCATCTAGAGGCTCATCGGCTAGCTCACCTTCAATCACGACGGGAACAATAGGTAAACCATTTTCATCCAGCTCAACTTCATCCTCGTCACTTTGGATTTCATCGATACGCTGTAGACCCACCACTTTCTCGTCGCTTGCGGTACGGATAATAGTCACGCCTTGGGTATTACGGCCTATGATAGACACGCCCTTAGCTGGAGTACGAACGAGCGTACCTTTATCGCTGATCAGCATGATTTCGTCATTGCCACCAACTTGTACCGCGCCAACAACAGCGCCGTTACGCTCGCTCACCTTGATCGAAACCACACCCTTAGTCGCACGGCTCTTCGCTGGATATTCAGACAGTTGAGTCCGTTTACCATAGCCGTTTTCAGTCACAGTTAAGATAGCGCCATCGCCCTTAGGCACGATAAGCGAGACAACCTTTTGACCTTCTTCCAGCTTAATACCACGAACGCCAGTGGCGGTGCGGCCCATTGGGCGCAGTGACAACACTTCTTCACCGGTTTCAGGATCGAGCTTCACTTCGCCAGTTTCAGAATCACGTACCTTCTCACCAAAGCGAACCACTTTACCTTCGTTAGAGAACAGCATGATTTCGTCGTCACCATTGGTGATATCGACGCCGATCAGTTGGTCTCCGTCCTTGAGGTTAACGGCGATAATGCCGTTTGCACGAGGGTTGCTATAGGCGGTTAATGCAGTTTTCTTCACTGTACCGTGTGAAGTTGCCATGATGATGTATTTATCCGCAGCATATTCACGTACTGGCAGAATCGCAGTAATGCGCTCACCCTCGGCCAGAGGTAATAGGTTAACAATTGGACGACCGCGGGCAGTACGGCTCGCCAATGGCAATTGATATACCTTGAGCCAGTACATCTTACCGAAGTCAGAGAAACACAAAATGGTGTCGTGGGTATTGGCAACCAGCAGTTTTTCAACGAAATCTTCGTCTTTAACTTTAGTTGCCGCTTTACCCTTACCACCACGGCGCTGGGCTTGGTAATCGCTTAAGGGTTGATACTTGGCGTAACCTAAATGCGACAATGTAACCACAACATCTTCTTCGTTGATAAGATCTTCAAGACTCATATCAATTTCATTGGCGTTGATCACTGTGCGGCGGGCATCGCCATATTCGGCGAGGATTTCCTCAAGCTCTTCCTTGATCACTTCCATCAAGCGCTCAGGACTACGCAGAATGAACAACAGTCCTGCGATAAATTCAAGCAGCTCTTCGTATTCGGCGATGATCTTATCGTGCTCAAGGCCCGTTAAGCGATGTAAACGCAGTTCAAGGATCGCCTGAGCTTGTTGTTCAGTCAGGTAATATAAACCATCACGGATCCCATATTGTGGTTCTAACCACTCAGGACGCGCGGCATCATCACCGGCTTTTTCCAGCATGCCCTGCACATGGCCTAAGGCCCAGCCCTGCTCAACCAATTTAACCTTGGCATCGGCTGGGGTTGGCGATGCTTTGATCAGCGCAATAATGGGGTCGATATTGGCCAGCGCTACCGCTAATGCCTCAAGGATATGGGCGCGTTCGCGGGCTTTACGCAGTTCGAATACGGTACGGCGAGTCACGACTTCACGGCGGTGAAGGATGAAACACTCGAGCATTTCTTTAAGGTTAAACAACTTAGGCTGACCATTGGTCAAGGCCACCATGTTGATACCAAAAGAACACTGCATTTGCGTTTGCGCATAAAGGTTGTTTAATACTACCTCACCCACTTCGCCACGCTTGATCTCAATCACGATGCGCATACCGTCTTTATCAGACTCATCGCGCAGACCGCTAATACCTTCAATTTTCTTATCTTTCACCAACTCAGCGATTTTCTCGATAAGTTTGGCTTTGTTCACTTGATAGGGAATTTCGGTGACGATAATACGTTCGCGACCATTGTCTTCCGTTTCAACATCGGCAAGGGCGCGCATTACGGCGCGGCCACGGCCGGTTTTATAGGCATCGATAATGCCCTTGCGACCATTAATAATTGCCGCGGTAGGGAAATCTGGGCCAGGAATGTATTCCATCAACTGTTCGATAGACAGCGCGGGTTCGGCGATCAGCGCCAAACAGCCCTTCACAACCTCAGTTAAGTTGTGGGGTGGAATGTTAGTCGCCATACCCACGGCAATGCCCGATGAACCGTTAATTAACAGGTTGGGAACGCGTGTAGGTAATACGGCAGGAATTTGTTCGGTGCCGTCGTAGTTAGGGACAAAATCGACGGTTTCTTTTTCAAGATCGGCCAGTAATTGGTGCGCTAACTTATCCATGCGGATTTCGGTATAACGCATTGCCGCCGCAGAATCACCGTCAACCGAGCCGAAGTTTCCTTGACCGTCAACTAAGGTGTAACGCAATGAGAATGGCTGGGCCATACGGACGATAGTGTCGTAAACAGCAGAGTCACCATGGGGGTGATATTTACCGATAACGTCACCTACCACACGGGCAGATTTTTTGTACGGCTTGTTCCAATCGTTCTTCAATTCACTCATGGCAAACAGCACGCGGCGATGTACAGGCTTTAAGCCATCGCGCACGTCTGGTAATGCACGTCCCACGATAACGCTCATGGCGTAATCAAGGTACGAATTCTTTAGTTCGTCTTCGATATTAATTGGCGAAATAGATGATGCCAGATCAGTCATAAACTGCTCGTTCCCCTGAAAAATAGCCGACAACGCATAATCCGTATCATTGTCAGGCCCAAAAACGTGATTTGGCATTCTAACACAGTTATTTAATGTCGCCAGACCTATCCTGCTTGAATTGAGTAGGAAGCAAGTTAATAGATGAAAACACAGTTAATTTGGGAGATTGTGTATACTAAAAAGTGCCCTTTAGCGGTTATTTATTCCAAAGCTTTGATTAATCTGTAAGCGGATACACCAACCTAGCGCACATTAATAGCATTTAAAGAGGACAACTGTTGAAATTTCACTCAACCACAAAGACTTAGATCCAGCCAATACTTTGTTTATCAAACTTAGTCGTTATAATAGCCGCACAATCCAGTCCGCTTTAGGTAATCCCATGCAACACAATACCAATGTTGACCCGCAGGAAATCGCAAAGTTTGAACGTATGGCCGAAACTTGGTGGGATCTCAATGGCGAGTTTAAGCCGCTGCATCTATTAAATCCGCTACGTTTGAATTACATCGACCAAACCGCAGGCGGTATTTTTGGTAAAAAAGTGCTCGATGTGGGTTGTGGCGGCGGTATTTTATCCGAAAGCATGGCGCGTATCGGTGCAGTGGTCGATGGCCTCGATATGGGCGAAGATCCCCTTGAGGTCGCGCGTCTGCATGCATTAGAGACGGGTGTTAGCATTGATTATGTGAAAAACACCGCTGAAGCCCATAGCCAAGACCATCAAGGTTATTACGATGTCGTTACCTGCATGGAGATGCTGGAGCACGTGCCTGATCCACAGTCGGTTATCCAAGCCTGCTGCGATATGGTTAAGCCCGGTGGGTTTGTGTTTTTCTCAACCATTAATCGCAACCTCAAATCCTTCGTAGAAACCATTATCGGCGCCGAATATTTGCTGAAAATGCTGCCCATTGGCACCCATAATCACAATAAATTCATTAAACCATCGGAGTTGATCGCCCTAGTGGATAATACGGATTTGATCTGCAAGGATGCCCTAGGCATTAGCTATAACCCACTGACGGGTATCTTTAAGTACACACCCAATGTGGACGTAAACTATATGATCGCCACCCAAAGGGCTGATTAAGATGAGCCTTGCACAGGTAAGAGGCGTATTATTTGACCTTGATGGTACGCTTGCCGATACCGCACCGGATCTTGTGCAGGCACTTAACTTAAGTCTGCAGGATGCGGGGATTGAAGCCAAACCCTTTGAATCACTTCGCAGCGCCGCATCCCACGGCAGTTTTGCCCTTGTCGATGCGGCTGTCCCCCATGCCAGTGATGCCCTTCGCCATCAACTTCAGCAGGGACTACTCGCCCACTATCAACGCATTAATGGTGACCAGTGCCAGTTATTCGCTGGCATTGCAGCCCTGCTCGATTGGCTCGATTTGCAGGGGCTGCCATTTGGCGTGATCACCAATAAACCCGCGCGCTTTACTCGGCCTCTATTGCAAAAACTGAATTTGCAACGGCGAATGGCGGTGATGATCAGCGGCGATTCAACCCTTTATGCTAAGCCCCATACAGCCCCTATGCTCCTTGGCGCGCAGCAGCTTAACTGCGCCCCTGAGCATATTTTGTATTTAGGGGATGCCGAGCGGGATTTACTCGCGGCCCAGGCCGCAGCCATGCTAGGTGGTATCGCATTATGGGGTTATCTATGCGAAGAGGATAATCCACACAACTGGCCCGCATTGGCGCAATTTGCTTCACCGCTGGCCGTACTCGAAGCTTTGATGGCTACACGATGATTGCATCGAGATAGTTTGTTCCCATGGAGACTGCTGTTTATTTTAGCGATCGCGATCCTTAGTGAGATCGCACAAAAAGTCCACATGGATCTTTCACACTAGTACTAAATTGAGCTTCAGGGTTAGCCATTACTAACACTCAAGCTTATCCTCAAGATATCCACAAGATACCCCCTGAATTCTAACTTGCAAATACGTTCAAACCTCACTATCTTGTATCTCAGATTATTTTAAACACCATATCTTGTGTATCGGTAGCAATCAGGCACACTAGAAACTCCCCGCTTAATTGGCTCTGTATTAACGAGCTAGCTGTATTTAAGGGACGTTTGTTGATTGTTTTACAAGGAAACGTACGGTGATCCGTTCACCGCAATAGATATCAAAAAACCAAGGCCTCTCTTCAATGAATAGCACTATGACAGTCACAAAACGCTGTGGTGAACGTGAGAACATCGATCTCGAAAAAATTCACCGCGTAATTACTTGGGCAGCCAAGGGATTAAAAAACGTTTCTGTTTCTGAAGTTGAACTTCGCTCGCACCTGCAATTTTTCGATGGTATCCACACAGAAGCCATCCACGAAACCATTATCAAAGCTGCAGCGGATTTAATTTCACCAGAATCACCGGACTATCAGTTCCTCGCGGCGCGTTTAGCCGTGTTTCATTTACGTAAGAAGGCCTTTGGTCAGTTCTCGCCGCCAGCACTGTATGATCATGTGACTAAACTGGTGGAAATGGGCAAGTATGATATGCACATTCTGCAGGATTACACCCATGAAGAACTCGATATTATGAACACCTATATCGACCATTGGCGCGATATGGACTTCTCCTATGCGGCCGTTAAACAGCTCGAAGGCAAGTATTTAGTTCAGAACCGTGTGACTCACGAAATCTATGAGAGCGCCCAGTTCCTTTATATTCTGGTGGCGGCCTGTTTGTTTGCCCGTTATCCAAAAGAGACCCGCCTGAAATATGTGAAAGATTTCTATGATGCGGTATCGACCTTTAAGATTTCACTGCCAACGCCCATCATGGCGGGTGTGCGCACCCCAACGCGTCAATTCAGTTCTTGTGTATTGATCGAATGTGGTGACAGTTTAGATTCAATCAATGCGACTGCATCTTCTATCGTGAAATACGTTAGCCAACGTGCAGGGATCGGGATTAACGCAGGCCGTATTCGCGCACTAGGTAGTCCAATCCGTGGCGGTGAAGCCTTCCACACAGGTTGTTTACCTTTCTATAAGTATTTCCAAACCGCAGTGAAGTCTTGCTCCCAAGGTGGCGTACGTGGTGGTGCAGCGACCCTGTTCTACCCCATTTGGCATTTAGAAGTCGAATCTCTGCTGGTATTGAAAAATAACCGCGGCGTGGAAGATAACCGTATCCGTCATTTAGACTACGGTGTACAACTGAATAAACTCATGTATCAGCGCCTGATCAAAGGCGAAAATATCAGCCTATTCAGCCCATCGGATGTACCTGGTCTATACGATGCCTTCTTCGAAGATCAAAACGAATTCGAACGTCTCTACCTGCAGTACGAGCAGGACAGCAGCATTCGTAAGAAAACCCTCAAGGCGGTGGAGTTGTTTTCACTGATGATGCAAGAGCGCGCCTCAACGGGCCGTATCTATATTCAGAACGTGGATCACTGCAACACCCACAGTCCGTTCGATTCAAAAGTCGCACCGATCAGACAATCTAACCTGTGCCTCGAAATCGCACTGCCGACTAAGCCATTGAACAATATCGACGATCCTAATGGTGAAATCGCGCTTTGTACTTTGTCAGCCCTAAACTTAGGGGCGATAAAAACCTTATCTGAACTCGAGCCTTTAGCGGATCTTGCCGTGCGAGCGCTAGATAACTTATTGGATTATCAAGATTATCCGATTAAAGCGGCACAAATTGCCTCGATGAACCGCCGTACACTTGGCATTGGGGTCATTAACTTTGCCAACTACTTAGCCAAAAATGGCATGAAGTATTCTGATGGCAGCGCTAACAATCTGACTCACAAGACCTTTGAGGCGATCCAATATTATCTACTTAAGGCGTCAATGAACCTGGCAAAGGAGCAAGGTGCCTGCCCGTTATTTAACGAGACCACCTACTCCCAAGGTATTTTACCTATCGATACCTATAAGCGTGACTTAGATAAGATTTGTAATGAACCATTGCATTTAGACTGGGAATCACTGCGTAGTGACATTAAGCAGTACGGTTTGCGTAACTCGACCTTGTCAGCATTAATGCCGTCAGAAACCTCGTCACAAATTTCAAATGCGACGAACGGTATTGAGCCACCACGTGGACTCATTAGTGTAAAAGCCAGTAAAGATGGTCAACTAAAACAAGTTGTACCTGATTTTGATACCCTAAAGGATAGCTATGAGTTGCTGTGGAAAATGCCAAGCAATGATGGTTACCTGCAATTAGTCGGTATTATGCAGAAGTTTGTTGACCAAGCGATTTCGGCCAACACTAACTACGATCCTTCACGTTTTGAAGGCCGTAAAGTCCCGATGCAGACACTACTGAAAGATTTACTCAATGCCTACAAGTTAGGTGTAAAAACGCTTTATTACCATAACACTCGCGATGGGGCGTCGGATCAACACGATGACATCACCAATCTAGAGAAAGAAGACGACGGTTGTGCCGGCGGCGCCTGTAAGATCTAGTCTTTAACGTTAACGGTTTTGCAGGGATCCCTATGGGGTCCCTGCCCATTGGAAAAATAGCATCATGGCCTACTCTACCTTCTGTCAAACACCCAACGACGCCACCCGTGAACCTATGTTTTTAGGTCAATCGGTCAATGTGGCTCGTTACGACCAACAAAAATATGAAGTGTTCGAAAAACTGATAGAAAAGCAGTTATCTTTCTTTTGGCGCCCCGAAGAAGTGGACGTCAGCCGCGATAAAATTGACTACAACGCCCTGCCGGATCACGAAAAACATATTTTTATTTCTAACCTGAAATACCAAACCCTGCTCGATTCGATTCAAGGTCGCTCGCCCAATGTGGCCTTTTTGCCACTGGTGTCGCTGCCTGAGCTAGAAACTTGGATTGAAACTTGGTCTTTCTCAGAGACCATTCACTCGCGCTCTTATACCCATATTATTCGCAATATCGTTAACGACCCTTCGGTCATTTTTGACGATATAGTGGTAAACAAAGAAATTTTACGTCGTGCAACTGACATTGCCGAATACTATGACCACTTGATTAAGCTGACCCAAGTATTCAACCTATTTGGCGCAGGTACCCATGTTATCGATGGCAAAGAATTAGTCGTTAATACTCGTACGCTGAAAAAAGCACTTTATCTGTGCATGATGTCGGTCAATGCCCTCGAAGCGATTCGTTTCTATGTCAGTTTTGCCTGCTCATTTGCCTTTGCAGAACGTAAACTAATGGAAGGTAACGCAAAAATCATTCGCTTAATCGCCCGTGATGAAGCCTTACACTTAAACAGCACCCAGCATATTGTAAACATTATGCAAGGCGGTAAAGATGATCCTGAAATGGGGGAAATTGCCGCGCAATGCCAGCAAGAAGCCTACGATCTATTCCTCAAGGCCGCAGAGCAAGAAAAAGAATGGGCAAAATACCTATTCAAAGATGGCTCTATGATTGGCTTGAATGAACAAATTCTGTGTCAATACGTTGAATACATTACCAACCAGCGCATGAAGTCGGTGAATCTGCCACAACCTTACCCGGAACTCACGAATCCATTACCTTGGATGAAAAACTGGTTGGAGAGTGACGCGGTGCAAGTGGCTCCCCAGGAAGTGGAGGTTTCTTCATATCTGGTCGGGCAAATTGACTCGGCGGTCGATGGTGATGAATTCCTCGACTTCGATCTCTAGGTAGACATACAGTGACAAAACCGAGTCACTTAGGCCCCCATTTGGCCAAAAGCCCCTTTGCGAAGGCGCCTATAGTGCGCCTTCAGGGCCAAGCTGTATTGCTCTTTACCGAGCAACAGGGATCCTTGTTACAGGCTCTCGAAGCGAAGAAAGTCAGCATGTTCTCTGAATGTCGCAGCGGTTTCTGTGGCGCCTGCAAAACCAGGATTATCAGTGGCAAAGTCAGCTACCTGAGTGAGCCCTTAGCCGAACTGGCTCACGACGAATGCTTACCCTGTTGTTGTGTACCTTCGGAGGATTTAGAACTCGATTTATCCCCCGAAGGGGCCACAGTTGTCACCTATGAGGCTAAAGAGTCACAGCTCGTGGCGCGCAGCCCCCATTCACCGACACTCAGCACTTTATCCCATAGCTCAAAGCAACAAGTATCTCCAAGGTTACCCGAAGTGTGTGAAGAATAACTTCTCGCGGGGTAAGGGTTAATTGAACCTCGTGGTACTCCTTTAAATGTCTTTTTTCGCCATCACCCGATGCAGCTCATTGACCTCTGTCAGCGCCGCGCTGCCATACCAAGGTAATAATTCCAATACTAGGCTGCCCGCTTGAATTGCAGGATCGGTTTCCGTTAAGGCTTTTGCTTCTTCAACCGTAGTAACGTCAAACACATAAATACCGCGTAATTCACCATCGTGTAAAAAGGGCCCCGCCAGCACTAACTTGCCCTCATTGGCAAGGCGGGTGATATTGTCCAAATGCGCCCGTTGTAATTGCTCGGCCTGTGCCTGTGTTCTATCCCGATTAGGGCCTCGCTTTAAAAATGCCATCACATAGTGCTTCATACCATATTCATCGGCACCGGCATTTTTAGCACGCTGCTCGTCAAACTCTGGAGTACTGTGAGCTGAAAAACTCACCATTAATGCACACAATAAACAGGTGATAAGGCTGATGGTGAGCTTAGTGTTGAAGACTGTGTTAATTTGCATAGCGAGTTCCCCCAGTGTCAGTTATTTAGTGCATGTTAACCTTAGCGTATTTGCAGCAACAATGTTGAAATGCAATAAAAAAGCCTGAGTAAGATTCAGGCTTTAGATACTCTATGGGTTCTCCAAATGACTATAAACGCATTGCCAGTTCGGCCCCTTGGCGAATGGCACGCTTAGCATCAAGCTCAGCGGCCACATCTACGCCCCCAATCAAATGGACAGGTAGTCCAGATGCATTCATCTCATCCACCAGTGTACGATTGGATTCTTGGCCTGCGCATAGGACAACATTGTCGACCGCAAGCACTTCGGGTACGTCACCCACTCGAATATGCAAACCCGCATCATCAAACTTGTCGTAGCTCACGCCAGTTTTCATCTTCACATTATGCTGTTTGAGCACAAGGCGATGGATCCAGCCTGTGGTTTTACCTAAACCTTTGCCCATCTTTGAGGTTTTACGTTGCAGTAAATACACCTTACGATGAAGACCATTGTCAGAATGAGGCTCTGTCAGACCACCCGCATGTTGGTAGGTTTTATCTATACCCCACTGCTTTAACCATTTATCGGGATTAAGGGTGCTTGATTGGGTTTCACATAAATAGTGGGCCATATCAAAACCGATCCCGCCAGCACCGATCAGTGCGACTGTCTGGCCAATATTCACCTCACCCGAGAGCACTTTTTGATAATCGACCACCCGTGGATCATCAAAACCAGGTAACACTAAATCCCGTGGGACAACCCCTGACGCTATCACTACTTCATCAAACTTTTCGGTCGCCAACACGCTAGCATCGAGGCGAGTATTTAATCTTAGGTCCACCTTATGCAGCTTAATTTGGTTGATAAAATAACGGATAGTTTCATTAAACTCTTCTTTACCTGGGATTCTACGCGCTAAGTTGAACTGACCACCGACCTCAGATTTCGCTTCAAAGAGCACGACGTCATGGCCACGCATGGCGGCATACACAGAAAAAGCCATCCCCGCAGGGCCCGCACCCATGACGGCAATACGTTTTTTATGGGATGTCGGTAGAAAATTAATTTCGGTCTCATAACAGGCGCGAGGATTAACCAAGCAAGTGGCACGTTTAAGGGAAAAAGTATGATCTAAACACGCCTGATTACAGCCAATACAGGTATTGATAAGCTCTGGCGTGTTTGCCGCGGCTTTATTCACAAACTCAGGATCGGCAAGGAACGGCCTCGCCATGGACACCATATCCGCTTGACCAGAGGCAATGATTTGCTCGCCAATCTCAGGTGTATTGATGCGGTTTGTGGCAATCAAAGGCACGGAAACCGATGCCTTTAGTTTTTCCGTGACCCAAGCAAAGGCGCCACGGGGCACGCTAGTCGCAATCGTTGGCACCCTAGCCTCATGCCAACCAATACCCGTGTTGATAATCGACACGCCCGCCTGCTCAAGCCACTTGGCCAGTTGCACAACTTCATCCCAGGTGGAGCCATTATCGACTAAATCGAGCATAGAGAGACGGAAGATAATAATAAAATCCTGACCTACTTTGGCACGAATGGCATTAACTATCTCTATCGGAAATTTAGCCCTTTGTTCAAAACGTCCACCCCATTCATCGCTGCGGGTATTCGTACGTGAGCTGATAAATTGATTAATTAAATACCCTTCAGAGCCCATGACCTCGACACCGTCATAACCTGCTTTTTTCGCAAGCGCGGCTGAGTTGGCGTAATCCTTAATGGTGGAGCGCACTTGACGGCTAGACATAGCCGATGGCGTAAAGGGCGTGATCGGCGATTTAATCTTGCTCGGCGCTTGGGAAAAAGGATGATAACCATAACGGCCCGCATGCAGGATTTGCATACAGATCTTACCGCCAGCCCCATGCACAGCTTGGGTAATGATCCGATGTTTACCCACTTGCCAAGGGAAACTTAACTGACAAGCATGGGGGGTTAATCTACCACGAAGATTAGGGGATATACCGCCAGTGACAATCAGGCCCACGCCGCCTAAAGCGCGTTCTCTGTAAAACGCTGCCAGTTTCTCAAACCCGCCCTTTTCTTCTTCCAAGCCCGTGTGCATTGAGCCCATAAGCACGCGGTTTTTGAGCTGGGTAAATCCCAGATCTAAGGGTTCTAATAAATGGGGAAACGACATTCAAACATCCTTTTTAAACAAGTGATTTAAATGAGCATACCTTGAGTCAAATCTAAGCTCAACCGTTGGTTAACCGCTGAAAGTTAAAAACCTTTACAATTGTACTTAGCCTGCGGCGGCATTTTCAGTTAGCATTAGCCTATTGGACTTATAAAGGAGTGGCAGATGTCCGCTAACCCATCGTTTTTCAAGAGAATATGCTTATTTATCTGGAATATCCTTAACGGGACCCGCAAGCTTATCCTCAATTTAATCTTTTTTGGTATTTTAGCCATTATTGTGGTGGCCATTAGCAGTAGCGAAGATATTCAAGTCGAAGACAATTCGGCACTGGTGCTCAACCTTGCAGGGACTATTGTCGATCAAAAGCAACAGGTTGATCCTATTGAGGCGGCCCTCAAACAAAGTAATAACGGCAGTGCCGATGGCGAAATCCTGTTAGCAGATGTGTTATATGTGATTGATAATGCAGCACAGGATAATAGGATCAGCACCATAGTGCTCGATTTAGCCGATCTAAAACGTGCCGGGATAAGCAAACTGCAATCCATAGGTGATGCGCTGGAGCGCTTTAAAGAAAGCGGCAAAAAAGTCGTGGCTATGGGTCATTACTATGAGCAAAACCAGTATTTCCTAGCCAGTTTTGCCGATACGGTTTACCTCAACCCCCAAGGCGCAGTCTCCCTTGATGGCCTAAGTCTCTATAGTTTGTATTTCAAATCGGCGCTCGAAAAACTCAAAATCAAGGCACATATTTTCCGTGTCGGCACCTTTAAATCGGCTGTCGAACCCTATATGCGTGACGATATGTCTGATGCAGCAAAGGAGGCCAGCAATGTATTACTCTCGGACATTTGGCAAAGTTATACTCAAACGGTAGCCTCGAATCGCAATATCGACGCCAATAGCCTTGCACTGAATGCACAAACCTATCTTAGTGAGCTCGATAAGGCCCAAGGGAATTCCGCCGCCATGGCGGTCAATATGAAGTGGGTCGATTCACTCGCTACCGACGAAGAATTCCGCAAGACCATGCTTGAGAGCGTTGGAAAAGCCAAAAGCGGTGATAGCTTCAAGCAAGTCAACTTCTATGACTATTTAGCCTTAGTGACCCCGCTACCTAACTTTGTTGAACAGGACAGCGTTGGCATTATCGTGGCGAGCGGCACTATCTTAAACGGCAGCCAACCCGCAGGACAGATTGGCGGAGACAGCACAACAGAGTTACTGCGTAAAGCCAGATTCGATAAGCATATCAAGGCACTTGTCCTACGAGTCGATAGCCCTGGCGGTAGCGCCTTTGCCTCTGAGCAAATCCGACAAGAACTGCTGGCATTAAAAGCCGCGGGTAAACCTGTCGTCGTGAGCATGGGCAGCCTTGCCGCCTCCGGTGGCTATTGGATTTCGGCCAGTGCAGATTATATCTTCGCCACGCCAACCACGCTGACGGGGTCGATTGGGATCTTCGGTATGATCACTACGTTTGAGGATTCCCTCGCAAGCCTTGGTGTGCACACCGATGGCGTATCGACATCGGAATGGGCCGGATTATCGGTTACTCGCACCCTATCACCACAAATTGAAGCCGTGATCCAGCGCCATATAGAGCGGGGGTATTTAGACTTTATCTCACTGGTGGCAAAAGAACGTAAAATGACGTTAGAACAAGTTGATACTATCGCCCAAGGTCGAGTTTGGAGTGGTAAAAAGGCGCTAGAACTCGGGCTAGTCGATGAACTCGGTGACTTAGATCAAGCGATTGCCAAGGCGGCAAAGTTGGCGGATCTAACCCTATTCGATACCCGGATTATTGAACAGGAATTAACCCCTGAGCAGCTATTTATACAACAGATGTTTGCCTCAGTGTCGAGCCACCTACCCGCTTCACTGGGCCAGTCTTCAATACTCGAACGCATGTTGGCACAGTGGACTGGCAGTTTAAAAACCATCGTTTCATTTAACGATCCAAATCATGTCTATGTTTATTGCGATAACTGCGCGCTCAATTGATCCCGTTGTTTGAGCCAAAAGACAGTAAACCACTGTGATAAAAGCCCGAACCTTCGGGCTTTTTTATTGGGTTTATGCCTGTTAAATCGTATAATTAACCCACTTGAAGCTAAGATAACGATAAGAATGACTAAACGCTCCATTTACGTCGCCTATACTGGCGGCACTATCGGGATGCAAAAAACCGATAACGGCTTTGTTCCCGTCGCAGGATTCCTGACTCAGTGTGTGCAATCCATGCCTGAGTTTTACCATGATGAAATGCCCTCATTCGTGATCCACGAGTACTGTCCGCTAATCGACTCATCGAATATGGCGCCAACAGACTGGCAGATGATTGCCGATGATATTAAAGCCAATTATCAAGACTACGATGGCTTTGTGATCCTCCACGGCACAGATACCATGGCATACACGGCGTCTGCATTATCCTTTATGCTGCAGGGGTTATCTAAACCTGTGATAGTCACTGGTTCGCAAATTCCCCTCGCCCAGTTGCGCTCGGATGGGCAAACCAATCTGTTAAACTCCCTGTATATCGCCGCCAATTATCCGGTGGCAGAAGTGTGCTTATTCTTTAATAATAAATTGTTCCGCGGGAATCGTTCGACTAAAGCCCACGCCGATGGGTTCGATGCCTTTGCCTCACCTAATTTTCCGCTGCTGCTCGAAGCAGGCATTAAAATTAATCTACGTGCAGGTAAAATTGCCGTCCCCAGTGATAAACCCTTAGAGGTCGCCAATATCAGTCCACAACCTGTAGGGGTGGTGACGCTATATCCAGGGATCTCAACTCAGATTTTCGAAAACATCCTTCAACAACCCGTTAAGGCACTCATATTACTGACCTTTGGTGTGGGTAATGCACCTCAAGATGCCGCGTTACTAAAAACCCTTAAACAAGCGGATGAGCGCGGCATAGTATTAGTGAATCTCACCCAGTGTTTCCAAGGTAAAGTCAATATGGGCGGCTATGCAACGGGTAATGCACTGGCCAAAGCGGGTGTGATTAGTGGTGCCGATATGACCATAGAAGCAGCTTTGGCTAAGTTGCATTATTTACTCTCTAAAAATCTACAACCGAATGAAATCAAGGCCGCTATGTTGCAAAATTTAGTGGGAGAGCTGAGCCCTGATTAAGGGCGATAGCTTAATTTAACGCATGTATTCCAAAGCAAAAAAGCCCATTTATATGGGCTTTTTAAACATTGCGTCAGTTCGTTTTACAGTTCTTCCGCTTTAAACTCGGCTATCGATTCGCCGCGAAATTGCTTTTTCAATTCCGCTTTTGATAGCTCATTGATTTTCCCACCCGCGGCAATGGTGAAATGCTCGGTCTGATTGAGCTTTCGCGCTTGATACATCATCACCACTTGCAGCGTTGATTCACGCTGGGCCTCACTCAATACACTGCCATCTTCCCACTTGCCTAACTCGGCGGCACTGCGCAGCCTTTCGTAGACTTCGAGGGGCATTTGGTCGATTACTTGATTAATGTCTGTCATACACTTTTCCGCTTATGCAATACGATTCTTACGCGCGTGATAAGATAACCCACAAAGCCGAACACAAAACACACTCCAGCGATATTCGCCCGCAGGCCTTCGGCGGGCTCACCGCCCCAAAACCAAATCACCACCCCAGCGATAAATAACGTCATAGCAACAAAGCTTTGATTCATTAAACTGCTGGATTTTTGTATATGGCTAATACGCGCTAAAGACCCATTATCCCCGTCGGTTTTTGCCTGACAGTGGGGACAGGATGATGCCTTACTCGACATACGTTTGCGACACACTGGACATTCAATTAATGCCATATCCGCCTCACCTATCTCAGCTTATCAACAACCGCCAGCATGGCGATTAACGAGGCTTCGCCTAAATAGCTACTGCGCTCAGGTGACCAGCCCACGAAGGGATCCTGTAGGTTGTTATTATCTTTAAACGGCATTTCCAGCGTATTAGATAAACAATCGAAGGTTTGTGCAACCCAATTTGACGCTACCGTCAGATTTGCTTGGCCGGGCTCATCTTTGGCATAACCAAATTCTGTTTGAAAATCGGCGCTGGCTAGGGTGAGTGCTTGGCTAAAATTCGCTTGTAGCTGTGCCAATCTGTCGTTATAGGCAGGCACACCTTCACACCCGGCGAGAAACACATAGGGTAAACCTTCATCCCCGTGCACATCGTAAAATAAATCCACGCCCGTTTGCTGCATCTTATTGACGACATGGTAAACTTCGGGGCTTTTTTCTAAGCTTGGGCTTTGCCATTCACGGTTAAGGTTAATGCCAATGGCATTGGTCCGTAGATGGCCTCTGACACTGCCATCGGGATTCATGTTAGCGACAATATAAAAGTTAGCTTTATCGAGCAGAGCCTTAGCCGTTGGGCAATCATTATCGAGCAAGCGATTCACTAGCCCTTCGACTAACCACTCGGCCATGGTCTCACCGGGGTGTTGTCTAGCGGTGATCCAGATATTACGTTTATCCGGATTACCATCGCCAACTTTCATCAGAGTGATATCGCGGCCATCTAATGTCAGACCTAGGTGTTCTAAAGTCACATCAGGGTGTAACTGGGCACTGCTGAGCAAGTCCAAGTGACGCTCATAGCTATAGGGTGCGAAGTAAGCGATTTGGATGGCATCACACTCTAACTCAAGCTGAATACTTAATGTGCCATCTTGGTATTGTGTCGGTACGCGAAACCAATGCTGGCGGTCGTAACTCGCAACTGCTTGATAGTCCTGCCACCCTTTGGGGTAAGATGCAGTGCCTGCGTTAATGATATTTAAGGTGTATTGATTACCCACTTCACCTTCAAATCGAAAATTAAACCATTGATAAAACTCACCGCCCGCATCTGGACGAATGGCAAGTTGGATATCATCTTTATTATCAAGGTTGACGACTTGGATATTTCCGCCATCAAAATTGGCACTGATCCGCATAATGATTCCTAATAGGTTATTCAAGTAAGGGCACGAGATGGCACTGAGCACATCTTATTTTATGGCCGATAGAATAAACCAAAAGCGCATCAGGGGAAAACGAAAGCCATAAAATTCGGCAAAGGCTAAATCAGTCGACCTTTTATTGAGCAACCAAGGCACATCTGCCAAGTCATATCCCTCACACCGTAAAACTGTACCCCTGCCCGCGCACGGTATTAATTAAATTACGCGGTAAACTTGTATTGGCTAATTTGCGTCTTGTGTTGCTAATATGCATATCTAAGTTACGATCAAAGCGACCCAGATCTTTTTGCAATACAGAACGTTGTAGCTCCTGCTTAGTGATCACTTGCCCCTTTCGCTCGAATAAATATTTAAACACTCTATACTCTGTTTGAGTTAAATCCACCGTGCGGTGACCGATAGTGATCCTGTAACTAGACTCATCAAAACTCACCGCACTCGCCGCTGTCGGCTCAAGGTGTGACGCCTTTGAATGAGCGGATATTCGGCGTTCGAGCGCATGTAATCGAACAATAAGCTCTTTAATACTAAAGGGTTTGCAGAGATAGTCATCGGCACCTAATTCATAACTTCTAATGCGGTCATCCTCATTATCACGCGCCGAGATCATGATGACAGGGGTTGAACATTCCCTAGCCTTTAACAGATCAAAGCCATTCATCTGTGGCATAACTAAGTCGAGCATGATGATGTCGGGATTAAAGGCACGAATGCCCGAAAGCCCCTCAAGGCCGTTAACGGCGCATTCCACGATATGACCTTGCGCCATCAGAGCATCCGTTAGCCAAGTTCTGAATAAGGGATCATCATCGATCAGCAATATTTTACTCATTCCTATTACCTAAACGAGAATCGATATCATTTATATTAACACGACTATAATGATGACTCTAGCCCTAATACAAGAGTAAAAATAAGTTTCCGCTAAATTGTGATCTTAGTTACAGCTCAAGTGACAAAATAGGAACTCAGTCCCTTTTTGTCCCATAAAAAAAGCGCCCGAGGGCGCTTTTTATCAAGTTAAGTCGATTGACCGAAACTTAAAACTTAACAGTTACACCACCGTAGATGGTGCGACCAATGGTGTCATAAACTTCTGGAACCGTACCGCCATCACTACCGTTAGATACAGTAAGTGGTTTTTCATCAGTAAAGTTCTTAACACCTAAGCTAACACTGGCCATGTCGTTGATGTGGTAAGTACCAGAAACGTTGTGGTAAATAATATCACCAACATTATTACCTTCAGCCAGATCACGCATGTCGCCGATGTAACGGTTAAAGTACATTACGCTCCAGTCGTCTTGACCTGCAGAGATACTGAAGTTGTTACGAACGCGGGCATAGGCACCGAAGTTACCATCGATAGTACCTGTGTAATCTTCACCATCTTGCTCGAAGTTCACCAGATACGTTGTATCGTTATTCACTTTCCAATCTAAACCAATTAGCTCGAAGCTATAGGCTAAGTTGAAATCGATACCACTTGTGTCCTGTGTACCTACGTTGGTTAACGCGTTAGTCAAGTTTTCTAAATCACCACCAGCACCGATGTTGAAAGTCTCACAAGCTGTTGCATCACCAGCATAACAAGCATCTAAACCAGCTTGCGTGTCCATACGCGCAATCGCGTTGTCCACTTTAAAGCGCCAGTAGTCTAATGTCACTGACATACCGTCAACATAGCTTGGTGAGTATACTAAACCAGCAGTGTATGACTCTGACTCTTCAGGTTTTAAGTCTGGATCTGATGTACGATTCACGAGGATCTGTGGATCTTGAGCATTGCCCCATGGATCGTCTAAATAATCGTATGAACCTGAGTTACCACCGTAGAGTTCACTTACGCTAGGCGCACGGAAACCTGTTGCCGCTACAGTACGAAGCATCAAGTCATCGGTTGCTGCATAAGTTAAACCGATTTTCCAAGTGGTTGCTTTGCCAAACGTTGAGTAATCGTCTAGGCGCAGCGCGAATTCACCGGTTAATTTTTCAGTAAAAGGTACGCTCACTTCTTGGAAAATAGAGATAACATTATAGTTACCATCTGTAGGATCTTGCTGAGCTGATGTGCTCTCGCCTGCAATAACCACTTCGTCCGGCGTGTAGAAACCGCTTTCACGGCGATATTCGGCACCAATTGCAAAACCGACAGCACCCGCGCTCAGATCAAATAGCTCACCATTTAAACCAGCAGACAATGTTTGCTGCTCGTTACCGCCTTTAGCATCTTCGGTGTAGCTTATGTCATTGATCATTTGCTGCGTTAATGGATCACCACTAAACCAAGCATCTGGGTTTGCATAGATAGAAGTCGTCATATCTGAAGCGTTGATAGAGTTTTCTACCGCAGTCTTCGCTTGGTTTTTACCATAGGTGTAAGTCACATCCCAGTTCATACCAGTATGGACATCTAAAGTGCCCGCTAAGCCACCAGATAAACGCCAAGTGTCAGTGTCCTGAGTATAAATACGAGGACCTACATCGTTAGTACGACGACGGTAGTTAACTAGACCTTTTTCATCCGCTGCAATGCCACCCGCAATCATAGCACTGTCTAATGTTACACAAGGAGCCCCAGCAGGAACACCAGCAGCACCACATACATTTAGCATAATATCAGCAGGTTGCGCAGCCATCTGCTGATTTGAACGGCGGTTGGTATAAATAGCGTCAGCAGTTAATACCACATCATTGCCTAACTCTTGAGTCATATTCGCGAATAAACTACGACGTTCACTCGGCGTTTGATAATAACTGTCTTGGGTAAAGTCATAACCGTATGAACGAGGTACCCAGTTACCGTTAGCATCTTGAACTTTACCGCCTAAGGTGCCTTCAGGAATAAATGAGCTTGAACCAGGTTCAGTCCAGCTACGATCACCTTGGATCACACTACGACGGTCTGAGTAAGCTGCACCAAAGGTGTAGTTACCACCATCGGTGTTGAAACCATATAATGCACTGACATCACCATTTTGGCCGTCACCTTTGTCGGTGCCGCTGCCGTTCATATCGAACTGGAAGCCTTCAAAGTCTTTCTTAGTGATGATGTTCACTACACCGGCGATCGCATCAGAACCGTAAACCGCAGAAGCACCGTCTTTCAGGATTTCAACGCGAGCGATCATAGCAACAGGGATAGAGTTTAAATCCACTGAACTGTCGGCACCTGAACCGGAGTTCACCATGCGACGACCGTTTAATAGTACGAGAGTACGTTGTGAGCCCATACCGCGTAAGTCAACCTGAGCAACACCGTCTGCGCCGTTGTTAGTGGTTGAACCAATCGCAGCACCTGCCATTGAGGTTTGAACTTGTAGCATTTGGTCTACAGAGGTGAAGCCTTCGGCTTTAATCGCTGCAGCATCAATCACGGTAACAGGAGAAGCTGTTTCCATATCTTGACGTTGAATACGTGAACCCGTGACTTCAATACGCTCAACTTTTGCAGTCTCTTCTGCTGCAAATGCGCTTGACGCTACAAAGGTACCAGCGGCAATTGAGCTAACGACAGCTAAATTAATAGCCGACGCAACTTTGGTTCTTTTGATCATGAATGAATGCTCCCTAGATCTTACTATTATTTTTATGCTTACAGCTTGTACAACAATTTGCTGTACGACTGTTGCGCTTGATACTGAGGATTCACTTTAATTCCGTCAACGCTCAATTTTTTAACCTAAATATTTTTATTGTTACAATGAATAACGCCTATTGTTAATTTGGTGTTTCAACAAAAGTCTAAACACCAATAATAAATCCTTTATAGATTCTTAAACTGTCAAAAAACCACAATACTAGTGATTAAATCTGTTAATAACATAACATTCCATAAACATATAAAGACTTCAAAAATGTGACATCGATCACACTTTTAAGGTTTAAAGGTATAGAGTCCACAACACATAATCTCGATTATTTATTAGGTGTTTATGCATATAAAAATATCCACACTCAGAGAAAGCCATACACACAAAGGAAAAAGCCTGTGGAAAATGATACAAAATGAATAATTTGTAATTTTTATGCACCCTAAAAGTGCGACAAACAAGTCATTAACAATTAAGATTCAAATTAAACAGCATGCAAGCTCTAAAAATCACAGATTAAAATGGTTGAATTTCAATCTAATTATGGAGGGGAAATAGACACAAATAAATCAACAGCACATTCATCTCAAAATATTTGCCTACAATATTAAATTTATTTCATCATTCACCGTCATTCATTAATAAATGTTAATCAATATTTATTGCTGAGTTGGAATATTAAACAGTATTTCAATAAACAAGTTTTCTATTCGCAAAAGCACCATCAAATTTAAGATAAAAAAATGGCGACCGAGGCCGCCATTTCTAAACAATACATTATCATTATGTTGGTTTTATCATTTCAAAGTGCTGATAAGCGCGCGCCGTAGCGATTCGACCACGGGGCGTTCGCTGAATAAATCCCTGCTGAATAAGGAAAGGTTCTAGTACATCTTCAATGGTTTCACGCTCTTCACCAATGGCGGCGGCTAAGTTATCTAACCCCACAGGACCGCCCATAAATTTATCGATAATGGCCAGTAACAGTTTACGGTCCATATAATCGAAACCTTCGTTATCCACGTCTAACAAATCCAATGCTTGTTCTGCCACATATTGAGTCACAGCACCATCATGTTGTACCTCGGCATAATCCCGAACTCGGCGAAGTAGACGATTGGCAATCCTAGGAGTCCCACGGGATCGTTTAGCGATCTCCAGCGCCCCTTCTTTATCAATTTCCAATCCCATCACCTGTGCAGAGCGCGCCACAATCGTGCTGAGGTCTTTAATATTATAGAATTCTAATCGCAGTGGAATACCAAAGCGTGCCCGCAGTGGCGAGGTCAAAGCACCGGCGCGGGTGGTGGCGCCCACTAAGGTAAAGGGGGGCAAATCCAACTTGATAGAACGCGCCGCAGGCCCCTCACCTATCATGATATCCAATTGATAGTCTTCCATTGCCGGATATAAGATTTCTTCCACTACGGGACTTAAGCGATGGATCTCATCGATAAATAGCACATCACCGGATTCGAGATTGGTAAGTAGCGCCGCCAGATCTCCCGCCTTTTCAAGCACTGGACCCGAGGTCGACTTGATATTCACTCCCATTTCATTGGCGACAATCATTGCCAAGGTAGTTTTTCCGAGTCCCGGTGGGCCGTAGATCAACATATGATCTAAGGCTTCGTTACGATTCTTCGCCGCTTGAATAAAGACCTTCAGCTGTGCCCGAGTGTCATCCTGCCCCGTGTACTCATCGAGCAATTTAGGTCGCATAGCCCTATCGATAACATCATCTTGCGCTTGTAACTGTGGCTGGATCAGTCTATCTGCCTCAATCATCTACATTTTCCTATTACCAGATCGACAATATGGCGGTTGTGAAACCCAATGACATACCTCATCAAAGCATCGACTTTAGTGCAGCCTTAATCAGGGTCTCTGAATCCATGCCCTCTTGATAGGCTGCAGCAACGGATTTACTCGCCTGCACAGGTTTATAACCCAGTGAAATTAAGGCTGAGATAGCGTCTTCTTCTGCACTATTTACCGTGGGTGCAGGAGAATAATTCGACTGCAGCACAAATTCCCGTTCAGAACCAGCGGAGGCTTCCATCAAGCTCTTGAGCTTATCACGCATTTCCACTAATAAACGCTCGGCCGTCTTCTTACCTACTCCCGGTAATTTAACTAAGGTCACTATATCATCACGCTCAACACAACCGACAAACTCCGATGCCGTCATGCCAGAAAGAATAGTTAAGGCGAGTTTTGGCCCAACACCATTGGTCTTGATCAGTAAGCGAAATAATGCCCGTTCCTGCTTAGTGATAAAACCGTAAAGTAGCTGGGCATCCTCGCGCACCACAAAGTGGGTGTAGATCACAGCTTCATGGTTAATTTCAGGTAATTCGTAAAAACTGGTGAGGGGCATTTGTAACTCGTAACCCACACCATTGACATCAATCAGTATTTCGGGTGCTTGTTTTTCAACTAACACGCCACGTAAACGACCTATCATCTGTACCGTCCGTATGTTCTCGCCGTTGCTCGGCCACTTAATGCGATTAAACTCTGACTGGTGTGATAATGACACACTGCAACGCCAAGTGCATCGGCAGCGTCAGCCTGGGGTGCGGCGGGTAATTTCAGCAACTGCTGGATCATATGCTGCACTTGCTCTTTCTTCGCCCGTCCAGTCCCCACCACGGCACTTTTAATCTGAGTGGCACTGTATTCTGCCACGGGCAAATTCGCCACGGTAGCAGCAACGATGGCAGCCCCCCTTGCCTGGCCCAGCTTTAACGCCGAATCGGCATTTTTTGCTAGAAACACCCGCTCGATGGCAAATTCATCCGGTTGATATTGGCGGATAATTTCACTTATGCCATCAAAAATTTGCTTGAGTCTTTGGGGTAATTCTTCACCCGATGTACGAATACAACCACTGCCTAAATAAATCTGGTGTCGCCCCTGACACTGGATCACGCCGTAGCCTGTGATCCGTGAACCTGGGTCAACACCTAAAATAATTGCCATTATGTGCCTTATATTGGACAGAAAAATGCCAAAGTGATCCAATGCTAACATGTCACACGATCGGGATTAACCTAAGCTTGCCATGACCTCATCGGAAATCTCGGCATTGTGATACACCTCTTGCACGTCATCATGCTCCTCGAGTGTATCGATAAGGCGCATAAATTTCTCCGCGGTTTCGGCATCAAGCTCAGCCTTGGTCGAAGCGATCATCGAAATTTCCGCATTCTCACTGGTAAAACCCGCCCCATCGAGGGCATCTTTTACCGCGTAAAATTCATTAGGATCGGTAAACACATCGATAGCGCCATCATCGTAGCTCACGACATCCTCGGCACCCGCCTCGAGGGCCGCATCCATCAGGGCATCTTCATCGGTTCCCGCCGCATAGGAAAGCACGCCGCGTTTCGTAAACAGATAAGACACTGAGCCATCGGTGCCTAAATTACCACCGGATTTACTAAAGGCATTACGCACACCACTGACGGTGCGATTGCGGTTATCCGTCATAGTTTCGACCATCACAGCGGTGCCACCAGGGCCATAACCTTCGTAGATAATAGTCTCGAGTTGCTGACCTTCTAGCTCACCGGCACCACGTTTAATCGCACGTTCCACCGTGTCTCGGGTCATATTGCCACCCAGCGCTTTATCGATGGCAACACGCAATCGTGGATTGGAATCGGGATCTGAGCCGCCTTCACGGGCGGCAACCGTTAGCTCACGGATAAATTTGGTGAACAGCTTACCGCGTTTGGCATCCTGTGCCGCTTTGCGATGTTTAATATTGGCCCACTTACTATGACCTGCCATGGGAGATCTCCTTTAGTCATAGCCATTGCACATCTTATCAATAGCCGAATATCTTACTGACTGGCAAAGATCCCATTAGGCTTCGATAACACAAGATATTGATAAGAAATGAAATGACAAGATGATAAAACAAACCGAGGCCAGCGCCTCGGTTTTTGAAACAACAAGCTAAAAACTATGCTTCCGTTTTAACGGTTTTCTCTACTACCGCAATACCTAATTCAGCTAACTGCTGTGGATTAGCAAAACCTGGCGCATTGGTCAGCGGACAAGCGGCTGTGGTCGTTTTTGGGAAAGCCATCACATCACGAATCGACGTCGCTTTGGTCATCAGCATGATGATGCGGTCTAAACCAAATGCTAAGCCCGCATGCGGCGGAGTACCGTAACGCAGCGCTTCTAACAGGAAGCCGAACTTCTCTTTGGCTTCTTCGTCGGTAATACCCAGAATACGGAATACCGCAGACTGCATTTCTTGATTGTGGATACGTACCGAGCCACCACCTAATTCGCAGCCGTTTAATACCATATCGTAGGCATCTGAAACGCGATTTGCTGGATTAGCTTCCAGTTCTGCCGCCGTTACACCGCGTGGTGCAGTGAACGGATGGTGAACCGCATGGAAGCTACCGTTGATCTTCTCAAACATTGGGAAGTCAACCACCCACAGTGGACGCCACTCACCTTGCAGTAAGCTAAAATCTTCGCCCGCTTTAAGACGCAGTGCGCCCATAGACTCGGCAACCACAGTCGCTTGGTCAGCACCAAACAGGATAATATCGCCAGTTTGCGCGCCAGTGCGGCTCACAATTTCATTGACTATGCTTTCGTTTAAGAATTTCAGCACAGGTGATTGAATGCCCTCTAAGCCAAGGCTTAGGTCATTAATCTTCATCCACGCTAAACCTTTAGCACCATAGATGCCAACAAACTTAGTGTAATCATCGATTTGCTTACGTGAAAGTGCAGCGCCACCTGGAATACGCAGTGCAGCAACTCGGCCTTCTTCATCGTTAGCAGGACCTGCGAATACCGCAAATTCGACTTCTTTCAATAAGTCAGCAACATCTACCAACTCTAATGGGTTACGTAAATCTGGCTTATCTGAACCGAAACGGCGCATCGCTTCGTTATAGGTCATGCGAGGGAACTCGCCGAGATCGACGTTCAGCATTTCAAGGAACAGACCGCGCATCATTTCTTCAGTCTTCGCCATCACTTGCTCAGACGTCATAAATGAAGTTTCAATATCGATTTGGGTGAATTCTGGCTGACGGTCGGCACGTAAATCTTCGTCGCGGAAGCATTTAACGATTTGATAGTAACGATCGAAACCTGACATCATCAGCAACTGTTTAAATAGTTGTGGTGACTGTGGCAAAGCAAAGAACTGACCTTTGTAGGTGCGGCTCGGGACTAAATAATCGCGGGCGCCTTCTGGGGTCGCCTTAGTCAGGATCGGCGTTTCAATATCTAAGAAGCCGTTTGAGTCCAGGAAACGACGCACAGCGCTCGTCACCTTAGCACGGAACATCAAACGCTGCGCCATTTCTGGGCGACGTAAATCTAAATAACGGTACTTAAGACGTTGCTCTTCACTGTTGTTCTGATAATTATCCATGCTCAGTGGCAGTGGATCGGCAGCATTGATAATCGTCAAGGCCGTACCTAAGACTTCAATCTCACCCGTCTTCATTTGACCATTGACTTGGCTGTCAGGACGGGCACGAACGAGACCTTTTACCTGAACACAAAACTCGGCGCGCAGCGTGCTAGCGACAGCGAACACCTCTGGCAAGTCTGGATCATAAACCACTTGGACCAGACCTTCTCTGTCTCTTAAATCTAAAAAGACAACGCCACCCAAATCACGGCTACGATTAACCCAACCTACCAAGGTAACTTCTTGTCCAACGTGAGACTTATTGACGTCTCCACAATAATGACTGCGCATCTAACTCTATCCTTTATCCGGAAACCGGTGCTTTGGAAATAATCAAAACGAGATAAAAGCGGCATTATAGTCAAATAATGCCGATTACCAAAGTACTTCACTCTTAGGCGGTGAAGTATCAAACAGTTTTACGCCCTTGACTAGTAGCGAACGCACTGTCGACGAATAAGCGTTCAAAAAAACATCAGCCGAGGCGATAGCAACGTCCGCCCGCACTTTTGGCCTGATACATTAACTGATCAGCCTTTTTCAACAATCCGATAGCAGTATCGCCATCACGGGGATAGATCACCACGCCTATGCTAACGGCAATGTCAACATTGACCCCTTCTATGGTGAAGGGACTTGAGAGTGACTGCAGAATATTATCAGCAACTTGGGTAGCCGCATCGAGATCTTGCACACGATTTAGTAGGATCACAAACTCATCGCCACCAAAACGCGCAACCGTATCAGAGCCGCGTACCGCCTTGCTCAACAAATGCGCGACTCGCACTAACAGCTCATCCCCAATTGGGTGTCCGTAATGATCATTGACCAGCTTAAATCCATCCAAATCGACAAATAACAGGGCGAAATGGATCTGTTCCCTTTGGTGTGATAACAATGCCTGGGATAAACGATCATCGAGTAAGGCACGGTTAGGTAACTGAGTTAGTGCATCGTGGCTCGCAACATACCGCAGGCGCTTTTCCGCCGCAAGACGACGGGTAATTTCAAGGTTGAGCCTTCGATTAACAGCCAACACCGCAACCATTACGACAGATAATGCCAACACCCCGAAGAGTAAATAGCGCAACCATTTTACATATTGGCTGTTATCAGTCTCCACTGCGAAAGACACCCAATGGGAGTAGATCTGTTGCTGGCGCCTGGCATCGATCTGCGCAAGCACTTTATTAATAAGTGGCACTAATGGCTTAAACTTAGGGTAAACACCAATGTGGCTGTGCTGATCGGCTAAGTCACTCAGAAGTGACATCTTAAGTGAAGGGTATTGGCCCGCTTTAAGCTCAGAGGCCAAGGCCACGACTTTATCGATAAACACATCGGCATGACCATTTGCCACGGCGGCAAGCCCAGCTTGAGTATCAGAGACAAGCACAAGTTTAAGTGAAGGCTGCAGCGCCATAAGTTGGGCGACAAGGTGATAGCCCTCCACCACTGCAACCCTTTGTCCTGCTAATTGGGCAATATTAAAAACTGACACTTGTTCTAGTTGGGACACTAGCCCCCAAGGTGATGGCCAATAGGCATCACTGAAGGCCAATCTTTGTTGACGCTCCGCGGTTTGAGCCACACTGCCCGCCATGGCTATCTCACCCTTCTGCAGAGCCTGAATTAGACCATGCCAATCATTGAAGGCGACGGCAGTCAGCTTAAGCGCTAATTGTTCTTGCAACAGCTTGGCCACATCACTATTGATCCCTGCAAAGCCCCCCACCTCATCGGTAAATTCCATAGGAGACCATTGCTTGAGATAACCTATTTTGACTTCCCCAAGCCCTTCGATGTAAGCGCGTTCGGCAGGGGTTAAGGTGATGCGACTATGGGTAGCTTCATTGAAAATATGATCTTTGGGATTGAGCATCCATTTTTGCTCAATATTGGCAAACTCTTGGGAACTGATGCTGCTAAAACCATTTGCTATCCGCTGAATCAGCCCAGGATCATCACTGCGCGCTAACACATAGGTATTGGTCGAGAACTCGAGATCGGGATATTGATAAAATTCGGACCATCCTTTGTTGAGCAGCAAATAATGCGAAGTCCAAGCGCCCGCAGCCACAAATCCAACAATTTCGCCTGCCCTCGCTCCCGCGATCATCGCATCCATAGTGTCATAATAACGTAATGACACCTCTGGCAAGGATTTCCTCAGGGCGACAAGGTAAGGTGACGTCGGCACAACCCCTATGCGTTTGCCCTTTAACTGGCGTAAATCCGCTAATTGCTGTTGATAGAGGAATAAACGGCTCTTCACCGTGTAGAGTTGCCATGCACGACTGAGCCCCGTTTTAAGCTCATCACTTTCAGGATAACCAATGTGTGCATCGGCCAAGCCTTGGCGGACATCATTCACGCTGGCATTCATATCACCGGGGATAAAATCAATATCGATACCGGTTTTTTCAGACCACAATTGCCACATGTCGACATATAAACCGTGGGGTAAACCATCAACACCGAGATCCACAAAGGGCTCGACGCCAAGCTGCATCGCGATCACTAGTCCGTTTTTCTGACTATGATAGCCAAGCCAGCGACGTTCAGTCTGCTGGATAAAATGAGGATCTAACGTCGTAAAACCCTGGCTAATCTTATCGAGCAGGGCTTTATTACCTTTGAGCACGGCAGGAACAAACTGCATCGCTTTAATTTCGAGCCGTGCAGTAATAGGGAAGTTGGCCGAAATATCTTGGGATGACGAAGGGTCTTTCAAGTATCCCTCAAGCCCTGCAAATACCACAGTCTCACCCGATGAGACACCCGCGAGCAGTTTTTCACGACTTTCATAACGTTTAAAGACTAACTTTGGCTCGAGTCGGTGCAATTCCGCTTCGTGGGAAGAGCCTGCGACCACCCCAATTTGATAGGGAACCAGCTCCTTGATCGATTTCTTACCCTGCAAGGATTTGTGCAAATATAAATAAGTCCTCACATCAGCAATCGGGATGGCAAAATCAAATATCGCTTCACGTTCAGGGGTTTTCCCCATGCCTAAATGGACTTGGGCTTTGCCTTGCTGCAGTTGTTCGAGTGATTCATGCCAATGGCGCGCAACAAAGACGACGTCAGTATGGGTCTGCTTAGCCCATTCTTTCCAGAGATCCACTAATAAACCAGTAGGCTCACCGTCACTATCGACATACTGATAGGGAAAGCTATCTTCTCCCATTACCACCACAAGTGGCATAGATGACGCATTACTGGCCTGTCCAGCCATGCTCCAAAAACAGCAACACAAGATCACAATTAAATGGATCACTAACTTCAAGTTGGGTCCCTAGTACCTGATGTACATGTAGCAATTTTGTTATCCGTGGCATATTAGACAAAAATTTATCACAAATTACTAGCCTGAGACTTGCTGCTAATCAATGGGATTCGTTAAAATGCCGGGTTGAATTTCCGAGATAAACCCAGATGAACGCTTCTCAAGATACGATCTACGCTCAACCGAGTGAACACATTAGCGATTTCCAGTTTGACAATCGAGTGGCAGGTGTCTTCAGTGACATGATCCGTCGTTCGGTGCCTGGATACACGCAAATTATCAATACCATAGGCGATTTTGCGAATCGTTTCGTCATACCAAATACGCAAATCTATGATTTAGGTTGTTCCCTAGGTGCCGCGACCCTAAGTATCCGTCGTCAGATCCAAGGCCGTCAGTGTCGTATCATTGCCGTAGATAATAGTGAATCTATGGTGGCGCGCTGCCAAGAAAACTTAAACGCCTATGTGAGCGATACCGATGTCGACCTTGTCTGTGGTGATATCCGTGATATCGATATTCAAAATGCCTCTTTGGTCGTGCTGAATTTTACCCTGCAATTTTTACCACCAGAAGATAGAGATGCACTGATCGCAAAAATTTATCGTGGCCTCAATCCCGGTGGAATACTCGTGTTATCGGAAAAAATTCGCTTCGAGGACGCCCCAATCCAAACCTTACTTGAAGAGCAACATTTAGATTTCAAGCGGGCCAACGGCTATAGCGAACTCGAAATTAGCCAAAAGCGCAGCGCGCTGGAAAATGTGATGAAGCCCGATACCTTAACCACACACCAGCAACGCCTCATCAACCAAGGATTTAGCCACTTTAGCCTTTGGTTTCAATGTTTTAATTTTGCATCTATGGTAGCCATCAAGTGATCAGTTTTAGCTCGTTTTACCAACAAATCGCCGATTCAAATCTGCAACATTGGCTCGAAACCCTCCCCAGTATTTTGGGTAAATGGCAACGGGAGCATAAACACGGCAACTTACCTAAATGGGAGAAAGTGCTCAATAAGCTGCACTACCCAGCGCCTGACCAAGTGGATTTTATCGATAGCGTCACCGTCGGCACAGGCGAGCAACTCAGTTCTGGTGAAAAAGAAAAGCTAGAAAATCTGTTACGCCTCTTTATGCCTTGGCGTAAAGGGCCTTTTCATATCCACGGTATTCATATCGATACCGAATGGCGCAGCGATTGGAAATGGGATCGGGTAAAACAACATATTTCACCGCTCCATAATCGAACTGTGCTCGATGTCGGCTGTGGCAGTGGTTATCACATGTGGCGCATGTTGGGCGCAGGGGCACAACGGGTGGTGGGTATCGATCCTTCACCACTGTTTTTATGCCAATTCGAGGCGGTAAAACGATTAGCGGGTAACCATCACCCCGTGCACCTTTTACCACTGGGGATTGAAGAATTACCCCCACTTGATGCCTTCGATACCGTTTTCTCCATGGGAGTTTTGTATCACAGACGCTCACCTATCGATCATTTGCTGCAATTGCGGGATCAATTACGCATGGGAGGTGAGTTAGTGTTAGAGACCTTAGTCATCGATGGCGATGAAAATGCCGTGCTCGTTCCCCAGGATAGATATGGCAAGATGAATAATGTATGGTTTATTCCATCCGTCGCAGCCTTGATGCTCTGGTTAAAGAAATGTGATTTCACCAATATACGTTGTGTCGATATTGATGTCACCGCGCTTGCTGAGCAGCGGCGTACCGACTGGATGCCCAATGAGTCACTGGTTGAATACTTAGACCCAACGGATATCACTAAAACGATTGAAGGTTATCCGGCGCCCAAGCGGGCCACTATTATTGCGGTGAAAAACCAGCCAAATCTTGATCTCAATTAGCGGATAAACCATGGTTTTTTATGACAGTTGCAGACCCCATTGCCTATGCTAAAAACCACCTTAACCACTAGCCTACTTAGCTTTTGCTTACTGTCGACTGCTGCGGTATATGCCGCGCCAAGCCCAGTACCACTGCTAGTAGAACAATGTCTGCGATTGCCCAGTATCGATCTGACAAGCGCCTTTGCCATTCTCAAGGCTCGCAAAGTTGGGACTTTAGCATCTGAGACACCACAGGAATTGTCACTGGCAGAGCAAGCCCTAGTGTTAGAACAACAGACCATAGGACTGAATAATGTCAATGACAGGTTGAAGTATTACCGCGGCTTCAACCTCTCTGCCGAGGAACGACAGGGGCTATTGCAATGTCAGTTACACTTAGCCGATACGCTCAGCCAATTGTTGAACCAGACTAAATTTAGGCAACTTTCCGATGCATTAAGCCAAGGTAATAGCGAGCAAATATTACTGAGTTCACAATTTAAGTCATTGTTAGATCAACATTGGGAGCTTAGCGATAAAGCCAAACTGCACACAGCCCAAGCGAGTATTCGACGGGGATTGGCAAGCCAGCAACTGAGTCTCGATATTCAAAATGTTCAATGTCGGCTCCCCAGTGAAACGCGGTACAGCACAGGGGAAATCGACTTAGATGAGCAAACAAACGAGCCTAAGAGTGAGTCGTTTTCAGGCACCATTGCCCATTATCTGCTGAAACAAACCGATCCACAGTGCCGCCAAACCGTGTGGCAGGCCTACCAAGGCCGGGCGAGCGAATATAATCAGACAGCACTACGCCGCATCGCCGCTCTATGGCAAGAAGCCGCGACGGCCGCAGGTTTTAACGATTACGCCAGTTTACGTTTGAATACGCAGCAGCTCTCTTCCCCCGCATTAGTTAAAGCGTTTCTCGACAGCCAAACAGAGGCTATCAATGTTGCCCCTTGGGATCTTGGTCGACATCTGGCAACGCTCGACACTGCCAATGGCCCAAGATTGTCGACTCAGGCCATACTCACCCAAGGCTTTGCATATTTAGCCACTTTTGGGTTGGAGTTTGAGCCCTTGCTCCCTCAGCAACAGGGCTCGTTGCCAACACAGCAAATGGTTCGCGTCTACCACCAACAAAGATTATTGGGTGAGCTTTATATTTCCTTCGATGAAACACATCACCGCAATACCCAACAAACACTGCGTCAAAGTGTCATCGGTCAGCAATTTGGTCAACAGGCCTTAGATCTCAAACCACAACTTGGCAGTTACAAAGACATTGAGCAATTTACCCAAGCCATTGCCAAGGCCATCACCGCCCTTGCCCGGGGTAGCCACTTTTACCTCAATAATACCTTAGCTCCAACCATGGATAGCAATCATCTACCTAGCCTATGGTTGGCCGAAGTGCTACGCCATCAGCTTTTTCCACAGTTTGCAGAACACTATCTTAATGAGCGGGAATATCTTGCCAAAGCCTATGAGAAACAATTAAAAGTCTTCCGTGCTAAGGTCGCTTTACATTTTTCCCAGACCTTTAGCACCCAAAGTTACCCCGATCTCAGTGCTGAATTCGAAAAGAGTTTTGGCCAACGTTGGCTGCAATCCAGCCATTATCAATATAGCTTCAATGCCATAGTCAATGAAGGACCACTCTATTACCAGTCCCTTTGGCAGTCAGCATTAGCACAGCTCGTCTATCAAACCACCTTGCGCACCCAAGATAAACCCGGCTTATTTCAGCTTATTGTGGTCAATGAGGACGCACTCACCTTGAGCGGCCAGTTAAGCGCTTGCCTTGGTGATCCCATCGATCCCGCGTCTCTCATTCAGAGAATGACCAGAGCCATAGGTGAAGGGAAAACCAAACGCAATAAGTCAGTGTTTTGCCAGCGGTAAATATGCAGATTTAATTGAAAAAATGATAATTACCCGCCACTATAAGCCCCTATCTATCGTTTTTTTGAGACAATTATGACTCGGGCTAAATCTACCCTAGAACAGTGGCGTATTTTGCAAGCCGTCGTCGATTTTGGCGGGTATGCCCAAGCGGCAGAAAAACTTAACAAGAGCCAGTCATCCCTCAATCATGCCGTGGCCAAATTGCAGCATCAGCTTGGGATAGAACTGCTCGAAGTCAGGGGACGTAAAGCCTATCTCACCCCGCAAGGTGAAGTGCTATTACGCCGTTCACGCCATGTGACCCAAGCCGTTAGCGAGTTAGAACAACTTGCCAGCAATCTTGAGCAGGGCTGGGAACCCACACTCACTATCGCCCGCGAAATTGTATATCCAATGGAGAGCCTAGTCTGCGCCCTCAATGATTTTCTTCCCCATAGTCGCGGTACTCGTATCATAGTGTTGGACTCTGTCATCACCGGAACCCAAGAGTTGATCCAACAGAATAAAGTGGATATTGCGATCTGTGCCGGTATTCCCCCCAAAGGCTATTTATCTGAGCCTTTGTGTGAACACGAACTTCACCTCGTTTGTCATCCAAGCCACCCACTCGCCGAAATAGGCAGCCTCGATGATGATAAACTTCTGGCGCAACACCTACAGCTCGTCATCAAAGATACAGGGGTGCAATCCAATATCGATATCGGCTGGCTTAAGGCTGAGCAGCGCTGGACTGTCTCCAATTTCCATGAGGCAAAAGTGATATTAAAGCAGGGAATTGGTTTTTGCTGGATACCTTCATTCCTAATTCAAGAGGAATTGGCCTCTGGTGGATTAGTCCGCTTGCATTTGCAGGGCAGCCAAAAACGCCGGATCATCTTGAGTCTAGTGATCCCCAATCGTGATCAACAGGGGCCAGCATCAAAATTACTCGCCGCATTGATCTTAAAGCACCACGGAATAACAACGGTGGAATGAGGCTTAACCCGCTCAGTATGTCAGTATTTGAGCGCTACACACTGACATCAAGGAAATGGGCTTTTTGATGACCAACAGAAGTGTAAAAACGCATTGCGCCGCTGTCCATCTGTGTTGAAGGCGCCTCCTGACGATGTAATGCCGCCATAGATAGGTCCTGGCTATTTGGTGCTTGCAAAGTATTAAAGGCTAATGTCGCCATTGGAGGTTCAGCGCTATCAGTAATAGCCTCATCTTCGGTTGTCGAATGTGAAGATATCTGCTTCGCTATTGTTTGTTTTATCTTATCAATCACGTCTGTTACTGGTGTTGAAGACGACTCTTGGGGCTGGATAATATTGCCCGATGCATCCACTTCTCCCGCTATGCTAATAGTATGTTCCTTAAGGGGGGGCAACTCATCAATTTGGGCATCGGCACCTATCAAAGTTTGGACTGTTTCTTGATCCACAATTTGCTTCTGACGCTCCTTGGCCAATAATGCCTTAGCTTCATCCATTTTCTTTAATGCTTCTGTGGCAACACGAATATCTGCACTAGAGGGATCCACTGGTGCCATTGCCGCCGCATAGACTTGCTTCATTTTATTGATTGTTGCTTGGGGATCACCAGGCACAGCGGACACATCAATTTGAACTTCGCCATCGATCGCATAACGTTGCCCATCCGCGCCCTTTTGGTATTTAAAACTGGGACTCTGGGCATACTGTCCACCGACGGTCGCATGGGCGTGTTCATGGGCTTTTACTTCTAAATCCCTTGACTTAAGCGTTGCTACTTGTGTTTCTTGCTGTTTAATTGCCTCTTGCTCTTCGACTTGCTGTTGTTTCTCTTTAGCTATTTCGGAGGATTGCGCTTGTGTTGCATTTTTAGGTTCTTCTTCCCCCTGTGCGTTCACCCTGGCTTGGCTGTTCTGCGCCGCAAATATCGCAGCTAATGCTTGCTGTTTTTCCTCCTGCTCACGGGCGGCTTCCGCTTGCGCGGCTTTATCCTTTTGTGTCTTAACGTCTTTTTCATCGATTAAAGACTGGCCAAACAATGAGTTAAATTGCTCCTGCACCGTCTTTTGTTCTTTGCTATGTGGCTTTTGTTCAACAGGAGTCAAAGGAGGTTCATTCTGTACGGAAGGATTAATTCCAGAGAAAGCGACATCATTCCTCTTTATCTCCTCCCTAGAAATATCAGCGAAGACATCCGGTGCGGGCACTATGTCTGAAACGATTGGCCCGCTCATTTGGGAAGAGGCGCCGTCCATTGGGCTGAGTGGCAAAGGAGGAACACCTATCGCGGAGGAATTTCCCCCGATACCAGTGAAGGCGGTGATTAAAGGCTCTAAGGCCGCAGTATCAATTGATGGGGAATATTGCGCCCCAAGTGCCACAGATGTCGACATCGGCGCGGCAATCTGCCCATCGCGCATGCCAGCAATCGAACGCGGGCCCGTCAGTAAACTGAAACTCGCGCTATCAGAATGTAAGGCCGCACTACGTAGGGAATCGAAACTCGGGCCATTTGGGCTGGGGAGAACAGTCAAATCAGATGAAGCTAAAGTAGAAAACGTCGTTATTCCAGTGCCAACGCCCGATGACTTACTGACAACAGAGCTATTCTCAGTCGCTAAAACAGTGGGATGAATCGAAGTAACTGATTTAGATGCAAAAAGAGAGGCAGCGCTAACTTCTCCAGCGGCACTGAACAAAAGGGGTTCAATCGGCCCACTCGCTTCAATTCTAGGGGAGCTGGATAGTGAGGTTACAGCGGTTTGTGTTAATACCGTCTGATCACTCGTTCCTTGATAAACCTTAGTTTGATGCTGCGGCTTATCATGCCCTAAAAACGAAGAGGATGGCGCTCCAACCTTGGATGATAGCGCCACGACAGACATAGTACTTATACCTTGATATCAATGATCGAGCCTATAGTTTCTGAATCGGTTTCAAGCACTTCGGCTGATGCTTCACCTTGCCTTAATGACTCATTTGCGGCGAGCAATGCCGAGGTTTTATCGGTTTGAGCCACCTCTTGGCTGGGTTCTGTAGGTGTCGAACTCTGAGTCGGTGTCGGTTTAGCCACATCGATCGTCGCTTGAGTCAACCCAGATTGAGCACTTTGCAAACCCTGCAGACCGGATGAATAAGCAGATTGAATTTGCATGACGGTATCCTGCACGCGGTGATTAATGGGTCAATTATTGACCAGCCGCCAGTAAAAGTACAGGTTTTATCCGCATTCTAACCATTTATTTACGACCTGATTTATCCTGTGATCCAATTGGCTTCCCAATCCTTAAATACGGGATTAAAACCCTGTAGTCGCATCTGTTTTATAACTTGCTCGACACTGCGATCATCGCTTATCTCAAATTGATCGAGTTGACTGTCAGGCGCTTGATAGCCACCCGGTTGCGTCGAACTGCCCGCACTGATTTGAGTTATTCCAAGTGGCATAAGATTATCCCTCAGCTCAGGACTTTCCCTTGTGGACATGCTGATATCAAGCTGTTGATTAAAAAGTCTAAATGCACAAATCATTTGCACTAAACCTAGATCCGATAACATCACTTTTGGGGTGATCCCGCCAGTACAAGGCCTTAGTCTGGGCAGCGAAATACTAAAGCGGGTGCGCCAATAGCGGCGCTCTAAATAGTCGAGATGATAACCCATCATTAACGCATCTAAACGCCAATCATCCAGCCCCAGTAATACCCCAAGACCAATTTTATCGACGCCCGCCGCCGCGATTCTGTCCGGTGTTGCTAAACGATAGGCAAAATCCCTTTTTTTACCTCGGGAATGATGACTTGCATACGTCTCTGGCTGATAGGTCTCTTGATAAATCATCACAGCATCTAAACCTAGTGTGACTAACTGGCGATAATGGTCCTCACTCATGGGCTGGACCTCCATCGCCACATGGCTAAATTGCTGCTTCACCAGCGGCAACATTTGCTTGAAATAATCGATGCCGACCTTAGTTTCATGCTCACCCGACACCAGTAAAATAGAATCGAACCCCCTATCTTTGATAATGGCCATCTCGGCCATCAACTCCTGTTCATTCAAGGTTTTGCGTTTGAGTTTGTTACTCATGCTAAAACCACAGTAATCACACTCATTAGCGCAGAGGTTCGAGACGTATAGCGGTAAATACATGCCCAGATTCGCACCAAATCGCTGCCGCGTAAGCGCCGCAGAATGCTGCGCCATGGTTTCGATATAAGGTTCAGCCGCAGGTGATAACAAGGCCATTAAGCTGCGTAAATCCCCTGCTGGACTGACTAACGCCCGCTCAACATCTTGGGCTGTACAAGAATACAAATCGAGTAACAATTTATCCCGTGGGATGTTGACAAATTCCGCTACAAAACTCATTGGTTTAAAAATCCTGTCAGAGGACTAGTATGTACCGCGCCCATTTGCACTCGGCCAAGCCCCGCTTCAAAGGCCCGTCTACCGCATTGCACCGCGTTTTTAAAGCACTCGGCCATCACTATCGGCGACGCACTGCTGGCGATGGCGGTGTTGACGAGCACCGCATCGGCGCCCAACTCCATTGCCCGCGCAGCCTGCGAAGGTGCGCCAATGCCTGCGTCGATCACCACTGGCACCCGCGCCTGCTCTATGATGATTTTTAAAAAGCTTTCAGTGACTAAACCTTGATTACTGCCAATCGGACTCGCCAGTGGCATAACCGCAGCGCAGCCCACGTCTTCCAAGCGACGACACAGCACAGGATCGGCATGCACGTAGGGCATCACGATAAAGCCTTTCTCACAGAGGATTCTGGCCGCCTCTAAGGTTTCTATCGCATCGGGCATCAGATACTTAGGATCCGGGTGGATTTCGAGCTTAATCCACGAAGTGCCCAGCATTTCACGGGCAAGCTCGGCCGCAAACACCGCTTCCTTGGCGTTTCTCGCCCCCGAGGTGTTAGGCAATAGCCTTACTCCCGTTTGGCGTAACGGCGTGAGTAAATCATCAAGCCCCATTTTAAAATCAATTCTTTTCATCGCAACTGTCACTAACTGCGATTTTGAAGCCGTTATCGCCTCGAGCATCACTTGGCTGTTGCTGAATTTTCCCGTTCCGGTAAATAACCGAGATTCAAACTCCACATCGGCAATCGTTAACATACTAACCTCCCGCTACAGCTGAAAAAAGCTCTAATTTATCTTCATGTTGGCAGAGAATCGATTGCCAGCGATTACGCGGAACCACCTCTGCATTGAGCACGATAGCAACCGAATCGAGGGCGATATCTTGCGCGAGGATCACCGCCGCGAGTGACGTCGGTTCAGTTAACGACTGTGGGACATTATTTATGTGAATTAAAATCATATCAAACCTCAAACCAATGCATCTTGGTTGATGGGGTAACCTCTTTTGGACCACACACATCACAATGGGGATCCCGCGTTAACGCAGCAGCAGTCCATGAAAGTGATTTAGCGTCGAAACGCCAAAAACGCCCCAACAGGGCGTTTTTAGGTTCATCACAACGGCTATCCACACTCAGCAAGAGTTGCATAGCTACCAAGGATTGCATTGATGCCATCACGCCCACGCTCGGGCCGAGTACACCTTGTGTACTGCAGCTCTGCGACACTCGAGTCTGTGCGGGGAAAATACAGTGATAACAACCACCTGAGGGGAACTGCATTTGATCAACAGCGAACAACTGGCCGCTAAATGCCGTGATTGATGCACTGACTAAAGGCAAAGCAGCTTCGATACAACTACGATTAATGGCTTGGCGAGTCGCAAAGTTATCGGTGCAGTCAAGCACAAGCACTCTTTTACCCTGTTGCTTTGCCTGTAAAATACTAGCCAAGTGATGAGCCACAGTTTCTGTATTAAATGCTGTTTCATGGGCAGTCACAGTACACTGCGGCGCTAAACGATTGAGCTTTTGCTTGGCAACTCTCGCCTTATTGAGCCCAATATCGCCATCGCTGAATAACAATTGTCTTGGCAGATTCGAGACTTCAACCTTGTCCATATCGATTAAGGTCAAGTTGCCAATACCTGCGCAGGCTAGATACTGCGCAGCCAATTGCCCTAAACCGCCAAGACCGATAATCGCGACACTGGCGTCGGCCAGTTGCAATTGCCCGACCTCCCCCACTTCTGGCAATAAGACTTGCCGTGAATAGCGCATAAAATCAGCATCGCTGAGTGTATGAGCGCTGTTTGTATGAGCACTGTTTGTATGAGCACTGTTTGTATGAGCACTGTTTGTATGAGCACTGTTTGTATGAGCACTGAGAACTTCAGCGTGAGCAAGCGATTGATTTTTACCCATGCTTTGCACCCAACTCATGTTTTGCACCCAATACCTCAGACACGCAGCGTTGCGCCCAAGCTTGGCTAAGCTCTGCAAAGGCGGCGAACGGATCCTTAGCTTTCGTTATTGCACGCACCACAGCAATATTGCCAACGCCAGTGGCTTTCACGCCTGCCAGATTGTCTAGATCAATGCCACCAATGGCGACCAAGGGATAATGGTCTTGGAGCAACGCCACATAGTGTTTAAGTTTGACTAAACCTTGGGGCGTAGAAGGCATCTGCTTCGTCGTAGTTGGAAATATGTGCCCAAGGGCGATGTAGGATGGCGAGTATTGATGCGCCAATAGCAACTCGAAATAACTGTGGCTAGATATACCAAGCGCGAGTCCCGCCGCTTGAATAGCCGCTAAGTCAGTAGCGGCGAGATCTTCTTGGCCTAAATGCACTCCAAAGGCATGGTGCTTTATCGCTAACTGCCAGTGATCATTGATAAAAAGCTGCGCATTAAAATGCTTACCTAAGGCAATGGCCGTTTGAATTTTTGCGTCTAAATCAGAACCAACTAGCGCAGACTTGCCTAAATCAGATTCAGCGAGTTCTGCAGCGGTTGACTCGCTGGAATCGGTTTTTATCCGTAACTGCACGGTTTTAACGCCGGCAGCTAACAAACTTTCCAGCATGACTAAGTCACTCACCACGGGATAAACACCGAGATCGGTCTCGAGCACTTTAAAGCCGAGGGATGAAATATCTTGAGGTGGCGTCGAGGTTATTCTTACCTGAGCGGTTGCCTGATCTGTTGCAGATAAATCACTCACAATATCAAGGTGTTGGTTGAGGTGATTATTGATAAAATTGCCATCACACTGATTTATCTTGGCATAGCGGGATAAATCATTAGGCCAACCCGTACGGGCCAGCGGCCCTGGACCTTGCCCTAGGCCAATCGCCGCGCTTAAGCCTTGACTCACATAGGCTTTCGCAACAACCACCGCATCTTGTAATACAAAATCCTGCGCTAACACGGCGGCAATGGCCGATGACAAAGTACAGCCGCTACCATGGTTATGACGGGTATTAACCCGCTGACTTGCTAACCAGAAACGCCCATTTTGATGAAGCTCTGAGCTCGCGCGCACTTGATGGCAAACCAGATAATCCTCGGCAAGCTCACTATCCCAGCTGTTACTCTTGTGAGCGATATCGTGAGCGATATTGTGAGCGTTAGCCTGAAAGCTCACATCCCCTCCCTTGGCGAGCACGCTGCAATCAAGACTCTGGGATAAAGCCAATGCCGCGGCTGCGAATTGCGCTTTAGTCGAAACATCACTGTGAGTTAACCGTCCAAGTTCGAGCACATTGGGTGTGATAAGGTCGATTAAACCTCTGAAGGGTTTGAAATCTAAAGCTGATTTAGCCGTATTTTTTATATCCAGACGGTTATCTGCTGCTAACGCGTCACCACAGCTGGCGACCATCACAGGATCGACAATCACAGGCACAGTTGGATAGTGGATTTTAAAACTCGCGATCCAATCTGCCAGCAATCCCACTTGAGTTTGATCCGCCAGTAAGCCGATTTTGATCGCTTTGGGCGGCAAATCGGAAAGTAAAGTCGTCAGCTGCGCCAATAGCATCGCCGCTGATACGGGTTCGACTAAGGTGACCGCCACTGAGCTTTGCGCCGTCACTGTGGTGATCACACTGCAACCATGACAACCCAAATCTTGAATTGTCGCTAAGTCCGCCTGAATACCGGCACCGCCGCCGCAGTCTGAACCGGCTATGGTCCAAACAAGCGCGGGGCGCTCGGTATTCATGGGCAATTTATCCCCATGAATATCCTGCATAATTAGGCTTCCTCAGCTTCGGCGACAAGCTTGTCTTTCACGTGATAGATCTCGGCGCCCGAGGCAGCAAATTGTGCCGATTTTAGCGCCATTGCCGCTTCCAACTCCTGCGGCGTCTTGACTGTGACTTGCATCGCTTGCGCAGTCGCTTCAACTTGCTCGGTCTTCGCTTGTGCCGCCTCTAAGTCAGCGGCATAGGCGCGCACATCTTGGGTGATTTTCATCGAACAAAATTTAGGGCCGCACATAGAGCAAAAATGCGCGACCTTAGCCGATTCCTGCGGTAAAGATTCATCGTGATAAGCACGGGCGGTTTCAGGATCGAGCCCTAAGTTATATTGATCTTCCCAGCGGAATTCGAACCGCGCCTTTGCCAGCGCATTATCACGAATTTGTGCACTCGGATGGCCTTTTGCCACATCTGCGGCGTGGGCGGCAATCTTGTAAGCGATCAAGCCTTGCTTAACATCTTGTTTATTCGGTAATCCTAAGTGTTCCTTTGGCGTGACGTAACACAGCATAGCGCAGCCGTACCAAGCGATCATGGCCGCACCTATGCCGGAGGTGAAATGATCATACCCAGGGGCAATATCGGTAATTTGTGGGCCAAGGGTGTAAAACGGCGCCTCGTCGCAGTGAACTAACTGCTTGTCCATATTCTCTTTAATGAGCTGCATCGGGATATGTCCCGGCCCTTCGATAATGGTTTGTACATCGTATTCCCACGCGATTTTGACTAGCTCGCCTAAGGTTTCAAGCTCTGCAAATTGGGCTGCATCATTGGCATCGGCAATCGAACCTGGACGCATACCATCACCTAAAGACAGGGATACATCGTAGGCGACGCAAAGCTCACAGATCTCACGGAAATGGCTGTAGAGGAAATTTTCCTTATGGTGACTCAGGCACCATTTCGCCATAATTGAACCGCCGCGGGAAACGATCCCAGTAACGCGTTTAGCCGTCATCGGCACGTAACGAAGCAGCACACCAGCATGAATCGTAAAGTAATCAACACCTTGTTCCGCTTGTTCAATCAAGGTATCGCGGAACACTTCCCAGGTTAAATCCTCTGCCACGCCGTTCACTTTCTCCAGCGCTTGATAAATCGGCACTGTGCCAATGGGCACTGGCGAGTTACGGATGATCCATTCGCGGGTTTCGTGGATATAACGCCCCGTGGATAAATCCATGACCGTATCTGCGCCCCAACGGGTTGACCAGACGAGCTTTTCCACTTCTTCCTCGATGGAAGACGTCACCGCCGAGTTACCAATATTGGCGTTCACTTTTACCAGAAAGTTACGCCCAATGATCATAGGTTCGGCTTCGGGATGGTTAATATTCAGCGGAATAATCGCGCGGCCACGGGCGACTTCGGCGCGGACAAATTCGGCGGTAATCGGCTCGCCAACTAGGGCACCAAAGGCCTCGCCCTTGGCTTTACGATTGAGGATTTCATCCTGTACTTTGGCGAGTGCCATATTCTCGCGGATCGCCACATATTCCATTTCGGGAGTGATAATCCCTTGACGGGCATAGTGTAATTGACTGACTCGCTTGCCCTGCAGCGCTCTGCGTGGGCGGACAATGGCACTCGACCCCGCCTCAAAACGCAGATGGTCTAAACCGTCGTCGGCGAGTCTTTGTTGGGTGAAATCCGAGGTGGCACAGGGTAATTGCTCCGTATCGTTACGGGCTAGAATCCAGTTTTGTCTTAATTTACCAAGGCCGAGACGCACATTGATGTTAGCCTCGGGATCGGAATAGGGGCCGGCGCAATCATACACGCGGATTGGCGGATTTTTTTCCATGATAGGCGCATCATCTGTACCGCCGACAAGGGTGTCAGTCTGCAGAATTTGCCGCATGCCAACGCGAATATCGGCACTGGAACCTTCGAGATAAATCTTTTGTGAATTAGGACGTTGCAGTGGTGCTAACGTATCGATAAAGGCTTGGGCCTGCGCGCGGGTTTCGCGGCGACTCGGCGCCTTAGGCGCTGTGATGTCTATCGCATTGGCAGCTACAGCTGGGTTTTGGTTTGAACTGGACATAAGCAATCTCACGTTAAAAAATGGAGTTGCTTGTCTGGAGAATTGCGTTGTTGATAGCTGGACATGGCAATCAATTTTTGTGGCCAACACTGGCTTCAAAAATTGAGTTACCCTGCTCAATAACAATTAAATCTAAACATTAAGGCTTAAAACACTGCTGAGTAAATAGGTGTTAAAGCCGGCTATTTTCGCGATTTAATGTGTGTTATTACGCTTGTTTCCTTCGCAGGTTTTAACCTGATCAGGTTCAACGGATCCCGAATAAACGGTCTCAGCCAAGAGGCACTCCGACAAGATGAGTGCGCAGTATAGACAGAAGCGGCAGCAACAAACAAGGAAAAAAGCAATTAAAAATCTTAACTACCAATCCAAAATAAAGATTCATAATTTATTGTTTTTAATTAAATAAATTAAATTAAACCAATTAAATTATAATTAGTGTGAAAACAAATCATCAAACAAAGTCACTATTGATGGGGTTTGAGCATCATTTTATTTAATCGAGATTGGATGGCATCATCAATAGCTTGATTGATTTTCTTGCCACTACAATCAAATGGGAAGCCTAAATTTTCGGCGTAAGGATTAACTTGAGTGCCGACTTGTACGACGCGATAACAAGTGTCCCCTTTACGCACAATACGATTTGGATCTAAGGGTAAATCTAGACTCGTTGTGCCACCAAAATCATCGGCGTTAGGGACAAATAACACCTCCATCTCTGGGCTCATTTCGCTCATGTTCGATTTCCGGGTGAATTTATCGGCCTGCTCAATGACGAGATCATCGAGCGCTTGCTCACGCTGACGTTCAAAATATTGCTGGGTGAATAGGCCAACACTCGCGCTTGACGCTTCAAATCCCTGATCACTTTTCCCTTGAGCACCTATTCCTTCCTGGTTGGACTCTAGTATTTGCGATTGCGCTGGCCGAGCAGACGCCTTTGTCGTGCTAACCGATTTAACCGCTGTTGCATCTGCAGACTGAGGCTCCTGCACAGCTTCGGTTTCAGTGGTTGTTGCAGGCTTAAGCACTGGCTTAGGTGCAAGTTTAGATTGTATAACCGCTGACTCGACTATTTTATCCTGCAACACCTTGACTGGCTGAATAGTCACAGTCTGTGTGGACGCTTCTGCCCTGAAAGTCGCACTATTACTAAGGTTTGGCTGCGTTGAAGGGGCGTATATAAAGTAAGCCTTGAGTGCGCTCACCTTTGGGCCCCGATCGGCTTGGGATAAACCTGATTCACTCTGTTGACTGCGCCATAAAAAACCAAAAGGAATAACAATAAACCGTGGCCGAGTAGCACCCCAAGTAATAGGGTTATATTCGAAGCGCTAAGTCGATATCCCCAACCAAGACTCTGTTTTCCCTCAAATACAGTCATCCCTCCATTATCTTGCTTATCAATCAAATCGAGTGGCAATAGCGTATTGAATGGCATTCCTGAGGCGCTGTGGGAAAAGCCTATAATGGGCTTGAAGCCCTCCGCCGCGGATATGTTATCTGCTTTGGATTTCGTGGCATCACTTGGTGCTAAATAAGATTGAAAAGGCAACATCCATCCCCTAGAACTGAACTATTCCATTTATCTCTAACGCAAATTAGAGAAAATGACTCGGGCAAAGTTCCAAGGGTTTTGCTTTAATTGACGTAGGTTTTTGCTTTAATTGACATAGCTAACAAGCCACTGTGGTAACACTTTGGCGTTGAACAATAGTCACTGAATGGATGTTTTCATCAAAATGCTTGCGGACAAAAATCATTTTAGCTTACACGTGTAAGCTAATTATGGCTTTCAATTTGATCAGCTGTTAGACTGGGTCATTATCGCTATTGAGTGAATATTTACTATGTCAAGTCAGGGTATAACCGAACACCAGGTCAACAGAAAAAAACCATTACATATCAATGAATACAGCCTAAATGAAGAAATTGCCAATAGTATTAGTCACTCTCTTGGCGTTATTGCAGGTGTAGTCGGTTTAATCTTAATGCTGTTAAAAGGTGCGGGGCATCTTTCCAGCATTCAACTTACAGGCGTTATTATTTATGGCGCCAGTATCATAGTGCTATTTTTATGCTCAACCTTATACCATAGTGTGACCAATAGTAGATGGAAACATAAACTTAAGATTGCCGATCACTGTGCCATCTATTGCTTAATCGCGGGCACTTATACGCCTCTGATGCTAATTAGCCTACAGGGGACGCAATCAACCGTTATTCTCACGGCGATTTGGTCACTGGCGATTGGGGGCATTTTATTTAAAACCCTTTTTATTCATAAGTTTAAAAAACTCAGCCTCGGGCTTTATCTGATCATGGGCTGGTTATGTGTCACTGTGATAGGCGATTTGACGGCATCGATGACAGAACTGGGGTTTAACTTATTGATTTTAGGTGGACTATTTTACACTTTAGGGGTGATTTTCTATGTGGGCAAACGCATCCCCTTCAATCATGCGATCTGGCATTTATTTGTACTCGCTGGGGCGGTGAGCCATTTTATCTGCATCTATCTCACTGTCATTTAGCACGCTTTACCTCTGTCCTTAACTGAAGCGATGCGAGAGTGCATCGCTTCATGGGAGGCTAAGGCCATTAGGTTCAACACTTCTATAGCAGTTCTTCAACGATCAGTTTCAACAGGAATGTTTCCCGCTCTATCGATTGCCCCTTGTTTGGGAAATGGCGCAGAATATCTTCGTTATGGGCAATGGCCCGATGAATATTAATCCATTCTGGTCTCATGCCATTTTTAATTTCATGGTCCTCAAAGCTAGGTTCACCCAGCCCTCTTATTCCTAAGTCAGTGTCAATTTCACATTGATAGCAATAAGACTCCATATGCACGACATTTGCCCCCTGCCGATACCAAGGACGAAACTCTTCATAACGGCCAAATGGCGCGCCCACTTGAACCTTAATTGCCCCCGTTTCTTCCCGTAATTCCCGGATCAGCCCGTCTTCTAAGTTCTCACCTTCATCAATTCCACCACCGGGTAAGCTATAGTCACGGTATTTTTGGGTATAGAGCAGCAAAATATCTTCACCCGATAACACAATCGCGCGGGCAGCTCGGCGGTAAAACACGCGAGCCGTGAGTAAATTTACGGTGGGGTTTTGGGTCGATTTCAGCAGGCGCATAGCTAATCCATTATCTAAAAGAGTCGAAGCATAAATGAAATTCTCTTAAAAGCAGATCAAATAATCTCTCATTTGAAACGGCTATTTACAGAGATTGGCTCAGCTATATGCATTAAACCCAGCTGCATTTGTGCATGCTGTAAGGGCCAATTTTCATACCAGTTTATAAAGTCATCGGCATACATAGGGTGTGCAATACCATAGCCCTGACACATCTGGCAGCCAAGTTCGGCCAATTTTATGCCATGGGCAATGCTCTCAACCCCTTCGGCAATCGCGGCTAAATTGAACACAGTCGCAAGCCTAACTACGCCTTCGACAATCCGTAGATCATCCTGATCCTCCAGCATGTCACGGACAAAGCTCTGATCTATCTTAAGAGTTGAAATAGGTAGTTTTCGCAGGTAAGTCAAGGAGGAATAACCCGTACCAAAATCATCGAGGGAGAAATGCACACCTAGGCTGACACACTCATTTAAAATCGCAATAGCAAGGGCCATATCTTTAATGGCTGCACTTTCGAGGATCTCGAGTTCAAGGGCTGATGCTGGCACATCGGGGTGATCAGTCAAGGTTTGTTTCAAAAAATCATAGAAGTGATCGGCAAGGAGTTGCCGCGCGCTCACATTGACGCTGACTTTAATATTTCGCCCCTCTTTATGCCAAGCTTGTAGTTGTGCAAGCGCCGTATTAATGACCCATTCCCCTAAGGGAATTTCAAGTTCACTGCCCTCGATATCGGGTAAAAAGGCACTCGGCAGCAAGATACCCCGTTGTGGATGTAACCAGCGTATTAATGCTTCCGCCCCTATGACTTCTCCCGTGGCAAGATTGACCTTAGGTTGATAGAAAAGAACAAACTCCCGCTTAGCAAAGGCTGCTTTTAACTCTTCTAACCATTGTCTTTTCGCGATCACTTTTCGCTCAACATCATGGTCAAACATTTGAAAACAGTTCTTACCCGCCGCTTTGGCCATATACATGGCGTGATCGGCATGGCGCAGCAGAATATCGGGATCAACATTGTCCTCAGGATATAAACTCACGCCAATGCTCGCCGTTAAGCGCAACGGCTTATCCCCAATATAAATCGTTTGATTTATCGCCCCCAGCATTCGTTCTAGGACTTGTGTACCTTCGGTTTCTGAATCAATTTCAAATAATGCAACAAATTCGTCGCCCCCCACCCGCGCCAAGGTATCTTGCTCGCGCATGATGTAGGAAAGGTGCTCGACTATCGCGATCAGCAATTGATCGCCCACATCATGGCCATATTGATCGTTAACCACTTTAAAACCATCGAGATCGAGGAAGCACACAGCGCAAAGGCTGCCATTACGGTTTACCCGTGAAATCGCCTGGTTAAATCTGTCGAGTAATAGCCGCCGATTAGGCAACCCGGTGAGCACATCATAGTTTGCCACCCTATCGAGTTCTGCCTCGTGATTTTTTAACTGCGTGATATCCGCTTGAGTCCCCGAAATCATCAAGGGGCGACCACGACCATCCACCTCTACCACGCGCCCCTTACAGAGTACCCAGCAAAAATTCCCGGACTTTTTCTTGCAACGCACTTCCAGTTCTATGCTCGCACTCCGGTGTCGTAAATGTTGTCGCACGATCCTTTTCACATCCGCCCAATCATCTTCATGCACAAAATGGGTCCAGTTATGCACAGTCAGTTGGATCTCACCCGCTGAGTAACCTAAAATCGCTTCAAATTTTTGGCTGACCTGCACCTCACCCGTTGCGACATTCCAGTCCCAGTATCCCTGCTCCGAGCCCTGGATCACCCGTTGTAATAGCGCCGTTTGGGCGGCAATTTGCTGTTGCAACATACGAGATTGAGTAATGTCCTGCACTGTGCCATGGAGTTTTATCACTTTACCCTGCTCATCCAGCGTCGCTTGACCACGGACCATAATCCATGCAGAAACGGAAGTTTCAGTCTCAACTAGCTCGGCCTCGCATTCATAGGGATCGCCCGTTTCTAAACAGCGCATGGCCGCTTGGTTCAATTTTTGCCAGCTTTCGGGCGTAAAGAGTGACTGGAGTTGCTCAAAATCTAAGGCTTTTTTTGGGGTTAATCCATAAATGGCAAAAACTTGTTCTGACCAAGTATGGGTGTTAGTCACTGTATCCCACTCCCAACTGCCGATACCGGACAATTGTTGTGCCTGCTTCAGGCTGGTCTCACTCTGGCGCAGACGCTCGGCACTTTGTTCCTGCGCAGTAATATCGCGCGCGATACCAAAGAGGCCCCGGACCAGTCCTTTTGAATCCATCACAGGACCCTTTGTCACCTGAAATACCGCCGGTCCAGTGCTAAGGAGTAAGTGCTCTTTATGGGTTGTCACCCCCTTATCTTTAAGCACTCGTTCATCTTTAACACGGATCAAGGCCGCCGATGCGGGTTCAAATAACGCCTCATCATTCTGGCCAATCATTTCCTTTGTCGACTTGCCTACAAACGCCGCAGCTCTTTGGTTCGCCATTACATAACGCCCCTGCAAATCTTTCACAAAAATGGCATCTGTCGTCTGGGATACCATAGATTCCAGCAACTGATGATTTAAATCGGATTTACGTAAGGACGCCCTTAAATAACCACTTAACCCACTGATGATAATGCCATTAATACTCAGGCTCACAATAGGAAGCCAAGTGAAGATCATCTCGTTCTGGGGTTTATCTGCATTGATAGTTAATAGATACACACTCAATGTCGATATAAATGTCGTCAATAGGCCAGGGCCAAAGCCACCGATAATGGCACTTAAGGAGATAGGTAACGTAAAAATCAACAGGAGCAACCGCGTCTGCAATTCAAGGGGTAAATACTGAACAAACCATAGGGTGAGCAATGGGAGTAAAACTGCAACACAATAACTAAACCACAGGCTTTGTCCTAACAGTATTGAATGGGAAAAGGTCAGTTCGATGGCGCTGTGGGACGGAGCGATATGGCGATCGGGTACCGCATTTAACACATAAGTAAATACTAATGCCGATGTGAAAACAAAAAATATCCCCTTAGCGAGGGAAAAACGGAACACCGTTTCCTGATCGGTCATAAATAGCAGAAGTTGATCGGAGAAATAAATCCAACCTAAGGCTAATAGAGCATAGCTTGCAACCGCAAGTACAACGAACTGGAATCGAGAAAAATTATGCATCGTTTAGATATCCCCCAACTCAACTATTATTGATGATTCCTTCATCGTCTGTACGACTAATCGAGTTGCTGCCCAAATCTAATTAAGGGAGCGTGAAATCCAGTAGTCTCCTCATATTCTGTATATTCTGTGCTAATTTATCCATCTAAACGAGGGAGACCACTAAACGGGTGGCGACATATTTAGTCTTATTAACCAAGCTAAACTTAGCATTTTTTGATGAAAACGCGAGCGATAACAAAGTATAAAGATCCGAATAAATCACACCTAGGAAAGAATGGTGCCAGTGACACACCCAAGCTGGTGTTGATAGGCGTTGATAATGCTGTGGGGGCGTTTATCTTCGGGTATACGTTGGTAATGGTTGATCACTTTCTGCAGATAACGCTTAGCTAAAGCGAGTTCCTCTCCCCGAAGATCCTCCCACATTAACGATCCCGTTGGACTGATACTAGGGCCATCGTCATTGCGGTTATTGATAACATGGAGAATTTCGTAAAAACGTTGATTTTCTTCTAGTAGCATTTCAGCTTGAAGTATCAGCCCTAGCTGGGCAAGGGATCGGCGAACATAGTAATTATGATGAACGGGGCACAAAATAAACTCAAGACGCCTCTCTGGATGCTTAACGACAATTGCCCGCACTAGTTCCACCAGCAGTTCACCACCCACACCAGCGATGATAATCAACTGCTTATCTTTGTCACTGGTTTGCGCGAGTGGTAACGCCACAACATCAAGGCAATGGACTTGCCACTGAGTATGACGACATAAATTGGGGTCTATGTCTGGGTTTAAGTGTGGGTCTAAGTGTGGATTAAGGCCTGATACGTCAGCGGGGAAGAAACGCTGCAAACGCAGTTCAAGCGCCTGCATTAGCGAAGGCACACAATCGACAAAGTGTACGTGGCGGGCAGCGCTCCTTTCTAACAACAGCATACCGAGTAAACCATGATCGCAGCAGCAATCCCAAATATGATCGTAATGACCACTGATCATGTTGTTTATCTGTTGTAAACGTTGGCTAATTTTCACGGTTTGACCTTACTGCTACGGCTTTTAATGCTGTGAATCCCGCGCTAAATTGCATTTTTAAGCAAAAAGAAAGCGCGCATTTTACCCGAGTCAAAACCAAACCACACCTTTTGTTCATTCCCTCGCAGAGCTTCACGTCACTTTTGTCACACCATGCCTTAATGGGGTGAATACGTATGCAGGCCGTTGCGGTTAAAAAGCCATCGCCACTAGTATGCTGTGAGTCACATTCATTATAAAAACAAGGATCAAGGAATGTTCATCAAGACGAACCCTATTCAGTTCACTCGCAGCGACTTAACTGCCTGTCACGTAACAGACTGCCACTTAACAAACAGCCACGCTCGTAAGAGTTCAGCGCGCCAAAAGCTATCGCAAGCGCTATTAAGCCCAACAGTCATCGCCCTTGCGGTCACTAGCCTCTTGAGTGCCAACGTATTTGCCAAAACCGTTACCGTCAGCTCACCCAACCAACACATTCAAATCAGCTTGAGTGACGATACTGGCCGCCCCGAATATACAATCGATTTTCACGGCAAGACAGTCATAGAACCGAGCCGCTTAGGCTTAGTTTTTCAATCCCTTGGTGAACTCGGCCAAGGATTACAGATAAAAAGCAGCGATAAAAAAAGTGCCGATGAGAAGTGGCAACAACCCTGGGGCGAGCAGGAATGGATCCGCGATCAACACAATCAACTGACCGCAGTATTAAGCAACGGCAAGGTGCAACTCGACGTCGAGTTTAAAGCCTTTGACGATGGGATTGGCTTTCGCTATCACTTAGCCCAACAAGCCGCCCTGCCCGCCAATTCACCGCTATCCATCACAGACGAGTTAACCGAGTTCAATGTCGGTCAAGCCGATAAAGCCACCGCTTGGTGGATCCCTGCCCGCGGCTGGAATCGCTACGAATATCTGTATCGCACCACAGCGCTGAAAGAAGTCGATAGGGTCCACACCCCCTTCACCTTTAAACTCGCAGATGGAACGCACTTAAGTATTCACGAGGCCGCCTTGGTGGACTTTGCCGCCATGACCTTAGATCAACAGCGCGATGGCAAGCTTAAGGCCGATCTCACCCCTTGGTCAGATGGCATTCGCGTCAAAACTCAAGTGGGCTTTTATACGCCGTGGCGCACCATTCAAATTGCCGACAACGCGACTGGACTGCTCAACTCTCACCTTATCCTTAACCTCAATGAGCCCAATAAACTCGGCGATGTTACTTGGGTAAAACCGGGGAAATACGTCGGTATTTGGTGGGGAATGCATTTAAACGAAAATACCTGGGGTTCGGGCCCAACCCACGGCGCCACCACCAGCGAAACAAAGCGCTACATGGATTTCGCCGCTAAATATCAGTTTGATGGTGTATTGGTAGAAGGTTGGAATGAGGGTTGGGACGGCGACTGGTTCCACAATGGCGATCAATTTAGCTTTACTAAGGCCTATGATGATTTCGATCTGCCCGCCATCACTGCCTACGGGGCGAAAAAAGGGGTGCGTTTAATCGGCCACCATGAGACAGCAGGATCAGTCACCCATTATCGCGATCAAATGGCTGATGCCTTCGCCCTGTATGAAAAACACGGCGTGACTCAAGTCAAAACGGGTTACGTGGCCGATGGTGGCCAAATCAAGCGTATCGATGACCAAGGCATTACCCGTCACGAGTGGCACGACGGCCAGTTTATGGTGGGCGAGTATCTGCGCAGTGTCACCGAGGCGGCGAAACACCATATCAGCATCAATAGCCATGAGCCAATTAAAGACACTGGCCTGCGCCGAACCTATCCGAACTGGATCGCCCGCGAAGGTGCCCGCGGCCAAGAGTACAATGCTTGGGGTAGCCCACCAAACAGCCCTGAACATACTGCCATGTTACCGTTCACCCGTATGCTCGCGGGCCCAATGGACTTTACCCCGGGGATTTTTGACTTAGCGCCTAAGGGGTTGGATGCAGAAAACCGTGTGCAAACCACACTGACCAAACAGCTTGCCTTGTATGTTGTGCTCTATAGCCCAATCCAAATGGCAGCAGACTTGCCACGCAATTATGAAAAGCACTTAGATGCCTTCCAATTTATCCGCGATGTGCCCACAGATTGGTATCAGAGTGTCGCACTTGCCGGTGAAGTCGGCGACTATGTGGTCTTTGCCCGCCAAGCGAAGGATCAAGGTGATTGGTACTTAGGTGCACTCACGGATGAAACCGCGCGCAAGGTCACGGTCAAACTGGATTTCCTCGATCCCAAGAAACGCTACCAAGCGCAGATTTACCGCGATGGCGCAAAAGCTAATTGGAAAACCAACCCCTATGATTATGTGATTGAAACTAAAGAGGTGAGTGCTAAAGATAGCCTAAACCTCGCACTCGCCAGCAGTGGCGGCACGGCAATACGCTTTAAAGCACTTTAGATTTAGCGTGTTAAGTTCAGTGCATTAACTTGAATGCTTAAGCGAGTGTGAAAATACAGAGTAAAAAAATAGACAGTCACCAAGAATGTACCTTGTCCTTGGTGACTTTTTATTGCCAGATAGCTCCGGTTTATCCCAATACAAACGTAAAAGTTAACCATAGTCGAGGCGTCTTAGCTGATGTTGGCGTAAATTCAGTTCGTGCCCATTGACCGTTAAATCGGTATAAATCGAAGCACAGGTGCAAAAATGCTTAAGTTAGATTAATCTGACTTTTCTTTCCTTGCGTCATGGTGCTCATCTTGCGATACTCGGCCGACTTATTAGAAATGCGCAGCTTTAAGCGTTTCGAGACCGAACTCGCACACTTAGGCTTTACGCATTTTCAACCCATAACGCTACTTCGCCCTTGGGTGCAGCGCTACTTTCATTTACGCGTAGCGACCGATTTACCGCAGAGTATCGAGCAGACATTTTACCCAGACGGCGGCACTAGCCTGCATTTCTATTTCCCAACGCAAATACTAACCCAAGCGCCAAGTGGCGATGAACCTCAAGTATTTTTTCACTGTGGTCAAAACCGACATTGCCACACCTTTTTGCCAGGGATCGAACAGATGACCGTTCGCTTTCACCCCGGCGGTGCGTTTCATTTGCTCGGCATCGAATTACAAGATATTCAGTCTACGGCTTCAGCGACTGTGATTGATGCGACGCAATTGCAGCTAACGGGATTGCATCGACTGTTATCGCAACTGGCGGAAACAAATCAGCCTAGCAGGCGTATCGCATTACTTGAGCATTGGCTATTGCAACTAGCCCAACAACAATTCGATGCAACTTTATCTAGGCATAAATGCACTAGGACTGGCTTAGTGCAGGCGAGTTTGCCAAAACTCATTCAAACCCAAGCCAGTTTAGAGGATTTTTACGGGCAACTGCCCTTAAGTCGTCGCCAGTTTGAACGAAGATTTAAACAAGAAACCGGATTGTCACCCGCGCAGTTACTGCAATTAAACAGAGTCAAAATCGCCCGTAACCTACTCAGCCAATCACCTAACCTCAGCCTAGTGCAGGTCGCATTCGATTGTGGATTTTACGATCAAGCCCATCTACATCAACACTTTGTACGGGTGACACAACAAACACCAGGACAATACAGAAAGCGTAAAATGTCGCAAATCTCCAATCCTAAGCCACGCTAACCGCTTAGATTGAAGCCTCAGCTTATAGGAGGCTTTATGTCAGAACGTATACCACGCCAGCAAATTTATCGGCTACAACCCGCACTCGCCAACGCACTGTTAAGCTTAGACAAAGCGGCTAGTGATTCTCACTTTGCACCATTACTGGTGCATTTAGTCAAGCTCAGAGCATCGCAACTCAATGGCTGCGCGTTTTGTCAGCGAATGCACGCAGAGGAAGCCAGAAGTGACGGTGAAGAACAGCTGCGTTTAGATTTACTCGCCGCTTGGCATGAGGTCGATGGACTCTTTAATGAACGGGAACGTGCAGCGCTGCTCTGGACCGAAATCTTAACCCAAGTTGCCACTGCGCCCGTACATGACAGTCAGTATGCGGCGCTTGCAGAGCATTATTCCGAGAAAGAAATTGTCGACCTCACCGGCTTAATCATTGCCATTAATGGCTGGAACCGCGTCGCGATTGCCTTCCATTTTCAACCCATCTAATGGCAAACAAATGGGCAAATAAAAAGGGCACCGAATCGGGTGCCCTGTTTGTTGTATCACTATATAGTTCTTATCACTGTGCCGTTCGTATTGCTATGCCGTTAGCTTAAGGTCAGTGCGACAATTTTAAGTGGATGATTGTCATCGAATGACGGGAAATCCTCATGGGGATCGAGCCAAGTGTGCGCAGTGACACTGCGGCCTTGTTTTTCAACGCAGCGCACTAAGCTGTCGAACCATGCTTGGCGCTCGACTTTCGCCACATTATTGCAGCAAACGATAGTACCACCAACTTTGGTCGCCATTAATGCGGGTTTAAATAAACCTTGATAATCATTGATCAAATCGACAATACCGAAAGCACTCTTGGCATAACGCGGTGGATCGAGGAACACGAGATCAAACTGGGTTTGCGGCAATTTAGGGTAGCTCGGTAATTTTTGATTACGGCGCCCTCCCACACTCAAACCAGCCAATTGGCGCAATGCCGGAAACGCATCACTCTGCACAAACTCACACACATTCGACACCTGATTTAACGCCGCATTCGCTTTGCCCGTGGCTAAGGCAAAGGAAGAAAAGTCGACGTTCATCACCCGAGTCGCGCCGCCGATGGCGGCCGCGGTACCAATACCGCAGGTGTAGGAAAACAAATTCAACACAGTTTTATCTTGGCTGTTTGCCCGCACATATTCGCGGCCAATGCGCATATCGAGGAATAACAGCGGATCTTGTCCTTCGTGGCGCAGCTTAGTGCTGAACTTGATGCCATTTTCCTGCATTACTCGCTCAGAACTCGCAATATCCGTCAGTGCCGGTGATAAGGTATTCAATACGCGGGAATGGCCTAATGACCTGTCATTATAAACAATCGGCAAATGAGTCTGTTGCAGCAAAACGGCGCTAACATCGGTCAACTCTTCGTCGGTTAAGGTCTGATGAAAACT
>NZ_AFOZ01000021.1 GCF_000217915.1 Shewanella sp. HN-41
TTACAAATGCCGCGATGGCATGGATGCCAAAAGCGGCCTTGGGGCAGACGGTCGTCTCGCTAATCACCATGGCGCACCTTTTAGCATATGCATCGTCTGTTGATTTAAAGACAGGAGTTAGTCATTTTCGTTGACTTGAACTGGTTATCTCGGTGTTGTTTGTGTAGTGCTAAAAGCAAAAAGAGTTGTGGGTGTCAGGTCTTTTGATAACTTATTTTTGACAGCTTGAGATAATAGGTTTGAAAAAACGTGCATGAGTGTTTTTTCTGATGGTATATCTAAACAAAAGCTGATAAGTTCCTTTTATTACAGTTGGTTACCCATCCACGTTTTTACAGGTCTAATGAGGTACATGTGTATACACACTATATAAAGGTTGCACTATACAAAGGTTAAATGTTTGGACTAGCCATGAATAAATCTGAAAGGGAGCAACTGAAGTCGAGGTACCGAGAGCTTTGGCGGATAGTGGATGGCGCCATTCGAAAGGAGGACCCCATAGGCCTTCTTGAGTTGGGCGCACCACCGGATGAATACGCCCCCGAGGTGGGCACTATATTGCCGCGGTTAAAGTCTGCCTCTTCTGAAAGCGAGCTTTGCAGTATCATCCATCAAGAGTTCCTGCATTGGTTCGGCGAGCCCACAGCAGGCCCAGAAACCGTTTACGAAAGTATCGCTAAGGATATATGGCAAAAGTATCATGCCGAGAAAAACATTTAACAAAGTGGAACAATTCGCTACGGCCTCCTGCGTCGACCGCCGTTGTGCATGGCGTTATGTTTCTAGAGGTGATTAGTGCCTGATTATAAGTTTTGTGTTTCGTTAAATATTTCGCACCCCAGTATGGAAGTGCAAACTATTAGTGAGCAATTGTCCCTTCAGCCAACATCATCACATGATGTTGGAGACCTCCGAGTTACAAAACATGGAAGGCAGCTTGGTGGAACGTATGAAGACATGCGCTGGAGCCTGGATTTATGCAACGGCAATAAGTTTGATGCCGAAACCGTGTTATTTGAGGACTTTATCTCATCAAAAAATGCAGAGTTTAAAAGGCATAAATCCTTTTTCAACCACATACGTTCTTCTGGTGGCACAATTGAATATTTTGTCGGGTGGTTCAGTGTGGATAGCATAAATATGACTATCTATTTAGAGCCGTCATTGTTAAAAAGCACCGCAGATTTAGATATATCAATTGTTTTATGTGCGTATCCTGAAGACTAAGACATAAACAAATAGCAATAGGCATGGCGTAGCCGCGACCTATCTTAAATGTTAAGCATGCCCCTTTAGACGTTTCACCCATAAAAACGCCTGCTATTGCAGGCGTTTTGTTTATCTCTAATCGTTTTGCTTTTACGAATTAGCTTCGCAAAAGTGGACTACTTTTTAATCCATTTGCCTTTGGCATCTTGCACATAGTTGCCTTTATCTGTGGCGGCTATGGCTTTTTCGCCGGCGAGTTTAGCGACATCGGCGGCGGAGATATTGTTCTTTTTCGCTATGGTTTCGTAGTGGGCGCGGCGTTTGTTATTGACATCGTCCATCACGGCTTTGGCTTCGGGATTGGCTTTTACTAAACCTAAATAGCCGTTGGCTTGCTCGCCTAAATAGCCCTGTGATTTAGCTTCTTGAAGTGACATGGCGAAGGCGCTTAGGCTCAAGAAGCTGAGGGTAAGTAGCAATAATAACTTTGTTTTTAGTTGGATTGATTTCATAGTGATTCCTCAATTCTGATGTAATTAGAACAACTGCTCATCTGACAGGAGCTGATCTAACTCCTTATCCACTTTGATTTTTATCTCGTGTTCAATTTTCACATTGAGATTGATGACGATAGGTTTATCCGGCGGTTCAATTTTTACCGTGGGCGCGCAGCCCTGCAATGTGGCAAGTGCAGCCAAGGCGACAAGAGCACTTCGGGCACTTAGGCTAATTTGCTGTAATTGAGTGGTTTTCAATGATATTTCCTTATTGCTTCACGGATTTTTCGATTCTATCCTGCAGATCGTTACCAATTTGCAGGCTTCTGAATAATTGCAGCATGTTCTCTTCATGGGAGTAATTCAAGTGGATTGGGCGTTCAATCCCTTGGCTTTGTCCTTTCACTTCCACGAGCAGTTTAGCATCACCCACAGTGTCCATATCAAAACTGCTGGATAATTGACTGTATTGTAAGTGCTCCAGTGCCGAAAATACAAAGTCGAGGTAAGGTTGGGATTGGCGCATCTGATCCACAGCGGGGTTGCCCGAGATGGCGATTAAGCCGCCGGGCGCGCGGGCGGCTAATTGACCGCCGCTGATAGATACTTTGCCGTTAACTAAATCCACGGGTAATACGCCATCGAAAATACCGTCGGCATAGACACCAATTTGTGGCTGAATGCGTAGCACTTCTTCTAGGCTCATACCCTGCAGCAGTAAATAGGCATGGGATTTATCCTGCAGTTTTAAGTTAAAGTCGGGTAGCAAAAACTGGCCACTCAATACCTTACCCTTAGCCGTCATGGAAACATCGGTATCACTTAAGCCTGTGAGTTGTTGCAGCCAATTGTCGGGCAGTTTCTGTGCATCTTTACCGAGCGCAATATCGGCTTCCACTTCAATATCAGTGAGGGGAAAGCCAGGATCAAACAGGTTGAAGGTCATCAGCGTCTGCGGGCAATTGAGTTTACTTAGACTGTTAACATCGCCTTTATCCTGCGGTTTTCTATCCGGCTGTTTTTGATAGGATTGGCTCCAAGTGAACTCACACTGCGCCTGCAATTTTCCGCCCTCAAAGGTGGTGTCCTTATAAAAACCTTCGAGTTCTGTCATCGACTGGGTGATTTGCATGGCAAATTGGATCTGATCGCGTTTTTGCGTCAGGTTAAACTGCGCCTGTAATTGGTTATGACCCGTGACATTAAGCTCAGAAGGCAAGGGCTGGGTTTGATTGAGTAAGGACAATGCCTCGGTCATGCTGGTATCGACAACCCAGTGACCCGTTAGCACTAAAGGCTTGCTCGCAGTGGCAAGGTTTAGCTTGTGTTGGCTTTGTAGCTCAACCGTGCCCACTCGCCAGTGTTCATCACCAAAGAGTGTGTTATTTTTCCAATTTAAGGCTTGTGTCAGCGTTAAGGTATCCAGCTTTAGCACCGTTTCTTTACGGCTTCGGCCTTTGCTACTGAGCTGTTTTTCGATATTGAGCTGACTGGCTTGCCATTCGAGTTGATTCTGCCAAGGGGAGGTGAGCAATGAGTCGATAGGTGTTTCGACCTCGGGCTTAAGCGCAAATAACATGGCTTTTTGTAATGCAATCGAGAAATGGCCTGCGCTCATATCGGTTTTAGTTATGATATTAATGTTCGCGCCTTTCTCAGCATTTTTTTCAGAACGGTTATCAGTGCTAGCCTCAGCCACAAGTGTCTGCGTGGTTTGCGAAACATGCAGTTGCTCCAGTGCTAAGGTCAAAGGTGGTAAGGCCAGCGTTAACTTACTTGCTGTATCGGATGCGGGGTCAAAGGTGTGTGCTGCGCTGATGCTTGGTGTGTGTTGCGAGCCGAGTTTAAGCGGTGCAAGGGCCTGTATTCTGATACTGCCAAGGCCTATATCGGCATGTTTAGCCGCATTTTTATCTTGGGGGTTGCTATATTTAAGCCCTTCGATGGCCAATAGCAGGGTATCGCCAGCATTATGCTTTGCTGCTTGCGTTGTATCTGCCGCCTCGAGCGGCGCAGTGATAAATTGCCAGTCGGTTGAACCTGGCGCCTGATTAAAATGCAATTTCCCCGCGGCAGTCAACTGGCTACTATTCCAACTGAGATCCTGTGGCGTATTCACCCATAATTCAGATAATTGCAGTGGGCTTGTTTGTTTAGCATTGAGGCGCCAATCCGTGTTGAAGGCTAACATTTCGGCGGACTTTATTACCTCAACATTGGCCAAATCGACTTGAGTATCTAGCTTACTGCCTAAGGTTTTAAGCTGAATACGGGGAAGTTTGAACCTAAGCGGTTTATTCTTACTTGGCTCACCCTGTGCATCTTGCTGGGGTTGAGTTAGCGGATAGTGCAGAGCGTCCGGCAATATCAGCGCGATCCCCATGGGAGCCTCTGTGCTTTTAAGCCCTGAGAGCAACGTCGTTATTTGATCCGTTAACTGAGCAGGCCCTTGCTCTGTTATCGGCTTTGCCAACGACGCATCGAGTAATTGCATCAACCGCTGTTGCTGTGCGGCATTGGGGTTCACTGCTAAGGTAAAGGGCTCGAGGCTTAAGTCAAGCTCGGCTAAATGCCCGGCAATTCGAAATGTGAGCTCAGGTTTAGGCGCAAGTTCTAGTGCAGCCAGTTGGTTAAACGTCAGCTTAGGATCAATTAATTGGTGCTGGCTGATCACTTCACCCGAAGTTAGTGTGATACTGCTGTCTGACACTAATTGACCTTGTAAATCAATCGCTAATGCTTGCCACTCTTTATCAAGCTCAGTTAACGGACTTAATACACTGTCTTGAGCTTGCCTTAGGCTTATCTGATGAATGCTCGCCAGCAGCGGCGCGAGGGCTATTTGACTATTGAGTTGCCACTTATTGGCTTCGAGTGTTGCTTTGAGTTTGGCGATACGCTCGCCTGCATGGCTAAACTCGCTGCTGATTTCCCCCGCGCCGTTAAGGCTCAACTTATCCATCACGAGGCGATAGGCGGGCAAGTCATTTTGGGCTTTGAGAATGAGGCTAGTTTTGCCTATATCGATTGATGGCAAGGATTTGATATCTAACGCCAAGGCGGGGCCTTGTTTATCAATGGCACTTTGGCTCGACGCAAATAGGGATTGCCCTAACTCGACCTCTATATCGCCTGTGGAGATTTGAGTGATTTTTTGAGTGAGGTAAGCGACTTGACCGTACTGTTTCAGCTCGGCGAAGCTCTGCGGCCAGTCAAGTTTTAGCTGGATATTCAGGTTATTAAGCCTGATATGGCTGTCATGTACCCTAAGATTGGCAGAAGTAATGCGCCAATGTTCTAACTGACTTTTCCCTAAATCAACGTCAATTAGCTCGCTGTCCATGCCTGCGAGGGCAACATTTGCCGCCTGCATGATGAGTTTCTCAGCTTGGGTATTCATGATCCAAACGGTTAACGCCACGCCCGCCAAGATGCCCGTTAAACTGGTCGCCAATAGGGTCTTTTTTAGGGGGAATTTACGACGGCTTTGTGTCGCAATACGAGCATCCGCTCCAGAACTAGCAGCACCACTGCGAGGGCCTGCGGATGTCTCCGTTGCCTCGTGTTGAGGTGTCCCGCTATCGGAGGCACTGCCACAGCTTGGCTTGTTGTGGATTGGCATTGGGTTCGACTTCTATCCTTATTGACTGAGCCCTGATCAAACTCGTACGTTAGCAGTGCACAAATATATTCACGCGAGCTTTTTAGCAACTATCTTTAGGAGCCGTCTTCTTAGTCGCTGCCGCAGTGCGCACGAGCATCAGAGGCAGTTTAACACTCAAGGGCTTAGCTGACTAATGTGAAAGGATCATCGAATAGACAAGAGCCTGCTGTCAATAGTTGAAGCTTTACAGGCTCTTGTATCTAATCTTTTATTCGAGCTAGCTAACTCTTGGTGAGTGAATCGCGGCTAGCTAAACATCTGCGCGGCGATAACCACGACTCCGCAAAGAGTGGCGAGCATTAAGGCAAGCTTACCGCCAGCGACGCGATATCCTGTCGGCATATTGGCTGCGTCTCGCGTCTGGCGCTGTGTCCACACCATGGCCACAGGTAAAAAGATGGCGAGGATCACCAGCGCAATCGCCGCGTAGCCCAGGGCTGTGATAAAACCTTGTGGATAGAAGAGGGCGAAACCTAAGGGGGGTAAAAAGGTAATGGCTGTGGTCAGACTACGGCCAGAGAAATTATCCTCTCGTCTTAAGCTTGAGGCCATAAAATCGAACAAGCCTAAACTCACCCCTAAAAATGAGGTCGCAAGGGCGAGATCGGCAAACAGACTAATTGCACTACTTAAGTATTCGCTGTGCAGCACGCTCGCCAGTTGACTAATAAAACTCGATAAACTCTGGTTTTCGAGCAATTGGCTTTGGCTTAGTACGCCTTGGCTACCCAGTTGCCACAAAAGGTAAATCACCAGAGGTAAAGCGGAACCGAGCAGCATGATCCTGCGCAGGGCTTTGACCTCAACCCCTAAGTAGCGCACCACTGAAGGAATCGAGCCGTGAAAACCAAAGGAAGTAAAAATCACCGGAATAGCCGTGATAATCAACCCTTGGTTAAGCGGAAGTTCGAGTAAATGTGGGCCTTCTACCTGCGGCAGTAACAATGTGAGCATTAAGATTAACGCCATGATTTTTAGGCTAAAGAGGCCGCGGTTGATGAGGTCTACACAGTGTGTGCCCATGCCCACAATCGCCCCAATCAGCAGGGTAAACAGTATGGCGCCCGCCTGCGGTGGCAAACTTAACCCTAGCCAGGTGTTCAACTTTTGGTTTACTTGCTCACCGCCTCCGGCAATGTAGGCGGCGCAAAGGGCGTACAGTAAAAACATCAAGGCGCTATTGGCGATCAACTGGCCTTTACGGCCCAATAAATTTAACGCTAATTGATTAAGACTGGCATCGCTGGGGGCAAATTGATGGATTTCCACCATTAGTAGCGCCGTATAGGCCATTAGCGCCCACAGGATCAACATGATGGCGGAGGAGGTGCCAAAACCCAGTCCAGCCGATGCGATAGGCAAAGCCAACATACCCGCGCCGATAGTGGTGCCTGCGATAAGCAGTAAACTGCCGAAAATTTTATTCTGTGTCATAACATGTACTCAAAAGCGTGTCACAAGAAAATGAGCTAAGGATTTGATCCGAAAGCTACTGTCTTAAAAGATGCTGATGCGATTCAATGATGAAACGATTCAAGCTCAAAATGATTTGAGCAAATGAGACAGTGGCGCTCAGCGGTTCCGAAAGGATATGGCCACAATGGAAGGTCAGGCGAGGAAGCCTATCTATACCCAAACAATCTGAAGATGCTGAAACTCGTATCTTCAGATAGCTTGGGTATATCCATTGCGGCTACAGATAGGGAGTATAAAATGCTGTGAAACACATAAAACTTGCCTTAGCGTGTCTTGAGTAAACAGGGATAACCGCGATTAAATACGGTTCGATTATTAAAGGTGGCGCTCTCTTTAATATTTTTTACTTAAGAGACTGTCATTTTATGAGTAGCTGGAACAGCCGCACCTTAAGTCTTTTGGCTGCCGAGACTTAACATCGGCAACGGAGGCTACCATAGGGACTTGAAGTGTACTTGTCAACCATTACAACAGCATTTTACTTGTTTCTTGCCATGCGACATGCCTGACTCACACTGAGTTTATGGTCAACGGTGGGAGGAAAGAGGAGTTAGCTACGTTTATAGCGCGATAAAAAATGCCGCAGACTTGGCTCAAGTGTGCGGCATTTGGCATTTTAGAGGTAGAACCGATAGACGTGATATCAGAGTCAGTGAGCAGATTATGCTTTGCTCTGCAGCGCCTTTTCATGCCTTGCCAGCAAGTTTGCTGTGATGTCACTGAGGCTTAAGTGTTGATCTTCAAGTAATACCAGCAAGTGATAGATAAGATCTGAGGCTTCGTTAACCAGCTCTTCCTTATCGTGGGTCGCGGCGGCAAGGGCGGTTTCAAGACCTTCTTCTCCGACCTTTTGGGCGATACGTTTAGTGCCGCGCGCAAATAAAGAGGCGGTATAGCTGGAATCTGGGCTATCACCGCGGCGGCTGGCGATAAGCTCAGCTAATTGATTCAAAAAGGGGTGAGCTTGAGCCGCAGCCCAGCAACTTTCAGTGCCCTTGTGGCAGGTTGGCCCATTGGGGATCACTTGCACTAATAAACTGTCGTTATCGCAGTCCATATCGATGGCGACGAGTCTTAGGGTATTACCCGAGGTTTCTCCCTTAGTCCACAAGCGCTGCTTTGAGCGGCTGAAAAAGGTGACATCCCCTGTGCTTAAGGTTTTTTCCAGCGCGGCTTTATCCATATAACCGAGCATTAATACCTTGCCCGATAAGTGATTTTGGATAACGGCAGGAATAAGCCCATCCTGTTTGTCCCAAGCAAGCTCATTAACTTGAATAGGGCTGAAATCCGACTTAGTGTTTGTTTGCGTTGACATAGTGTTCACTCTTAATCTGTTTGTAGAACCTAGAACCTAGAACCTAGAACCTAGAACCTAGAACCTAGAACCTAGAACCGCTCTAGCATCTAATCGCAATACCTTCGGCTGCTAGATAGGCTTTTAACTCACCAATATTGATAATCGCCTTGTGGAATACGCTTGCCGCCAGCGCCGCATCGACCTTGGCTTCAATAAATACATCGCGGAAATGCGCCATAGTCCCAGCACCGCCCGAGGCAATTAAAGGCACGTCGCAGATGGTGCGAATAAGACTTAACTGCTTGATATCATAGCCGCCGCGCACGCCGTCTTGGTTCATCACATTGAGCACGATTTCACCACAACCTCGTTTTTGCACTTCTTCAACCCAGTCTTGGGTAAACCATTGGGTATCCTTAGTCGCCGCTTCATCGCCAGTAAATTGCTTTACCTTATAGCTGTTGCTGGTGGCATCGAAAAAGGAGTCGATGCCAATCACGATACACTGGCGGCCGAACTCGTCCTGCAGGCGCGAGATCAAACTCGGATCGCTTAAGGCGGGCGAGTTGATTGAGATCTTATCCGCACCAAAGGCTAATAATTCACGGGCTTGGCTAATGGTTTTAATGCCACCCGCCACGCAGAAGGGAATATCAATCTGCTCCGCCACGCGGCTCACCCAAGATTTATCGACTACACGTTCGTGGGCGCTGGCGGTAATATCATAAAATACCAGCTCATCGGCGCCTTCTTCGGCATAACGCGCGGCTAGGGGGACGATATCGCCGACAATTTCGTGGTTACGAAACTGCACGCCTTTCACTACTTTACCGTCTTTGACATCTAAACAGGGGACTAGTCGTTTGGCCAGCATTGGATTGCCTCCGCCACGTTAAACTGATTGATAAGCAAGGCTTTGCCTATGATGATGCCCGCAGCGCCGCTGTCTCGCACGGCGGCAACATCATCAAGGGTCGCAATACCGCCGGAGGCTTGCCAAGCGATATCGGGATAGCTGGCGGCAATTTCTTGATAAAGCGCGGTATTCGCGCCCGTTAAGGTGCCGTCACGGCTAATATCAGTTACCAGCGCATGCTTTAAACCGACCGCGCTAAAGGTTTCCACGAGGGATTCTAAACTCTTACCGCCGCCACTTTGCCAGCCAGATACGGCGACAATCTTCTCGCCGCTCTGGTTGATATTGACATCGAGTGCGAGGCAAATCGCATCGCTGCCGTATTTGATAAACCACTCTTTAACTAACTCAGGTTCTTTTACTGCCAGTGAGCCAATTACCACGCGTTTTACGCCGATAGCTAATAATTCAGTGACTTGTTCTTCAGTGCGAATGCCACCGCCCACCTGAATATTAGCCTTAAGTCCCGCCACGAGTTCACTGATGAGGCGAGTTTGGCGTTTAGCGGGATCTTTCGCGCCTGTTAAATCAACGATATGCAACCACTTCGCGCCTTGAGCCTCATAGGATTGTAGCTGCGCCAAAGGGCTTAAATCAAAGGTGGTCTGCTGGCCGTAATCGCCTTGATAGAGGCGGACGACATTGCCATCAATTAAATCAATTGCAGGAATAATCATAGGCTTAGTTCCTTGATTGATTTGTTTATAAGTGATTTATTAATAACTGTTTTTTTAATGAGTAATTTATTCATTGGTCAGCCTTATTTACACCCGCTTGGCCATCAGCAGGGTTGCTTCGCTGCACTTGGCTCATCTGTAATTCGTTCATCTGTAACTCGTCCATCTGTAAAAAGTTACGCAGAATTTGCGCGCCCACGGCGGCACTTTTTTCGGGGTGGAATTGCACGCCCATAAAGTTGCCTTTGCCGATGGCGGCGCTAAAGCCTTCACCATAGGAACATTCGGCTAAGGTAAACTCACTCAACGGCGCGCGGTAACTGTGGACGAAATACACATAACTGCCATCTTCAATACCCGTAAACAATGGATGATTTGATGCGTTTTGTGACACACGAATTTGGTTCCAGCCCATATGCGGCAAAGGTAAGCCTTCAGCTTTGAGTAACTGCGTGTCCAGCTCGCAAATGTCGGTTGGGATTATGCCTAAGCACTCGCAATCTTGGCCTTTTCCGCCGCGCTCCTTCGAAATCGCCGCCAACATTTGCATGCCAAGGCACACGCCCAGCACAGGTTGAGTCAGGCCTTGAATCAGTTCGACTAAGCCTTTTTCATGTAAGGACGCCATGGCGGCACCCGCAGTGCCCACACCCGGCAGCACCACGCGTTTTGCCGCTTTGATTTTGGCTTTATCGTCTGTAACCAACACCTTAGCGCCTAAACGCTCGAAGGCGAAACGTACTGAGCTTAAATTGGCACAGCCCGTATCTATGATGACGGTTTCAGCATCTGGCGATTCATTTGCTGTTAATTGCTGGCCAGCTGTTAATGGAGTGTCTTGTTGCATCCTAACCTCTTAAACGATTTATGCTGATGCCTTAAAGCACGCCTTTGCTCGATGGCAGAATATCACCTTCGACTTTCACCGCTTGGCGCAGCGCGCGGCCGAGCACTTTAAACAGGGCTTCAACCTTGTGGTGATCGTTATCGCCTTCGGTTGACACATGTAGCGTACAGCGTAGGCCATCGGCAAAGGAGCGGAAGAAGTGCGGCACCATTTCAGTGGCCATTTCGCCCACGTGCTCGCGTTCAAAATCGGCCGAGAATTTGATAAAAGGACGGCCAGAAATATCCAGCAGACATTCGCCCTTGGCTTCATCCATCGGCAGACTAAAGCCGAAACGGGCAATGCCGCGTTTATCGCCGAGCGCTTGGCGCAGGGCATCACCTATGGCCAACGCAGTGTCTTCGACGCTGTGGTGGTCGTCGATTTCCAGATCGCCATCGACTTTCACATCCATTCTAAAATTACCGTGGGTGGCAATTTGATCGAGCATGTGGTCGAAAAAGCCAATACCAGTGTCGATTTTGCCTTTGACTGAACTGTCGAGATCAACGGTTACGCGAATATCGGTTTCTTTGGTGGTACGTACTACCGTCGCGGTGCGGCCTTTATTGAGTAGCGCATCGGCGATGGCGTTCCAGTCAAAAGTGTCGCGTTGATATTTAAGGCTTTTAATGCCCATGGCATTGCCCAGTTCCACATCGGTTTCGCGATCGCCAATCACAGCCGATTGGGTGAAATCGATACAGCCTTGGGTGAGATAGTCTTTCACTAGCCCAAGCTTAGGTTTACGGCAGCTGCAATTTTCATCGTTAAAGTGCGGGCAAATCACCACATCTTCAAAGTTCACCCCTTGGCTTTTGAGGATTTGCATCATCATGTTGTGGGGCGCGTCGAAATCTTCCTGCGGGAAGGACGGTGTGCCAAGGCCGTCTTGATTGCTGACCATGACTAAGCGAAACCCAGCCTTTTGCAATCGCAGCAAAGCGGGGATCACCTGTGGTTCAAACACTAATTTCGCCAGGCTATCGACCTGTTTATCGGTGACGGGCTCTTCAATCAAGGTGCCATCGCGGTCGATAAACAGAATTTTTTGTGCAACGTTTGGGATAAATTGTGGGTTCATGGCGCTACCTTAAAATAGAATTCGTTTTATTATTCAACTCGTTGAGACTCAAATAGGGCGACTAAGCGATCGGTATCCGCCTCTGAACTAAAGCTGAAGCGTATCGCCTTGGCAAGCCTTGGGTCCTTGTAGGCGCGGGCGACAACACCACTGCCTTGCAGTAACGCTGCAACCTTGGTGACATCATCAAATTCGGCCAGCACATAGTTACCATTGGGTTTTAGCACATATCCACCCCATTGCTCACAATAGAGATTGAGCGCCGCGGCGAGTCTTTTACCCTGTTGATTGAGTTCTCTTACCTGATTTTTCATTCGTGCTACGCCAGCGCTCGATAGCGCCTGGGTGGCGACTTCACTCACGGGCAGCGGCACAGGATAGGGCGCTATCACGCGCATAATGATTTCGACCACGGCCTCGTTTGCCAGCATAAAACCACAGCGTGCGCCGGCAAGTGCAAAGGCTTTTGATAGGGTGCGCAGTACCACTAGATTCGGATAGCTTTCCAGCAGATCCGCCACGCTGTATTCAGGGCAAAACTCAATATAGGCTTCATCGATCACCACAAGCGCATCGGGCAGGGCGTTGATCGCTTGCTCGATAATGGCCTTGTCAATCACAGTGCCCGTCGGATTATTGGGATTACAGATAAACACCAGTTTTGCGCCGCGAACGTCTTCTGCATAGTTTGCGGGTAAGCCATATTCCGCGCTGAGATTTAACGCTTTAACGCCCACATTAAAGGTGTTCGCGCTGATGGCATACATGCCGTACGTCGGGCCAAAGCAGGCAATGCTGTCGACGCCTGGAATACAAAAAGCGCGAATTAACAGTTCAATCGCTTCATCGGCGCCGCGGCTGGCGACTATCTTGCTGGCACTTACGCCGCTGTACTCACTGTAGGCGTTGATAAGGGCGGGCGGCTGGCATTCTGGGTAACGATTCAATTTCGATAAATCGAGCGCTGCCGTATCGACATTATTAAAGGGCGATTCGTTGGCATTGATCCAAATATCCCCTTGACCACCGAGCCTGCGGGCGCTCTGGTAGGGAACTAAATCCAGTAACTCAGGACGCGCTAGGCGCTCGGCTAAAGTCAGTGCCGATTGTGTTAACTTTGATGCTGCGAATACTGTGGATTCTGCGGTGTTTTCCATGCTGCTCACTTGGCTCATTTTTTCACTCACCTCTATCTTCACTCACTTAAGGTTTACACACTTAAGGGGCGGTAGATCATTTCTCTTGACCCGCTAAACACCTGAACGCAGTGCATCTAAACGAATGGCGACGGCATTTTTGTGTGCATCGAGTAATTCGTTACTGGCTAGTGTCATGACCGCTTGCCCAAGTCCGATTAAGCCCTTAGCGCTGAGTTCCTGCACGGTAAAGCGGCGGCTAAAGTCGGCTAGGGATAGACTCGACACGGCGCGGCTGTAACCGTATGTCGGCAGCACGTGGTTGGTGCCACTGGCATAATCACCAACGGATTCAGGCGTATATGCGCCTAAAAATACTGAGCCAGCGGCGCGAATGTTTTTCAGCACCTCACGGGGAAAGCGCGTTTGAATGATCAAGTGCTCAGGCCCGTATTGATTAGAAACCATGGCGGCTTGGCGCATATCCTCCACAACAAAAGTACGACTGCTCAGTAGCGCCGTTGTAGCTATATCACAACGCGGTAGGGCGGCAAGCTGTTTTGCTAGCGCATCATTTACGCCATCGGCGATAGCTTGTGAATCAGTTACTAAAATCACTTGTGAATCAGGGCCATGCTCCGCTTGTGAAAGCAAATCGGCGGCGATAAATTCACAATTGGCGTCGCTATCGGCAATCACTAATACCTCAGAAGGCCCTGCGGGCATATCGATACACACAGTGCAGCGACTATCCTGTGATACTAAGCGTTTAGCCTCAGTCACATAACGATTACCTGGGCCAAAAATTTTATCGACCGCCGGAATCGTTTCAGTGCCAAAGGCCAGTGCCGCAATCGCCTGCGCGCCGCCCACTTGATAAATTTCAGTGATCCCACAGGCATTGGCGGCATAGACAATGGCATCGTTGATGGGCGGTGGACTGACCAATACTCTTTGTTCGCAGCCGGCGATCTTGGCGGGCAGGGCGAGCATCATCACGGTAGAAATTAATGGCGCGCTGCCACCGGGGATATATAAACCCACTTTTTCAATCGGTTCGCTACGTAGCTCACAGCGAACTCCTGCCTCGGTCTCCATATCAATCGGGCGAAATTGCTGGGCACTGTGAAACACATCTATATTCGCCATGGCTTTGGCGATCGCCGCTTTCAGCTCTGGTGATACCCGTGCGCTTGCCGCGGCAATGTCGGCTTCACCCATGCGCAGCTCGCCACTTCCTTGTCCACTTAAGTCTTTGGTCGTGCTATTGAAGCCATCAAACTTTTGATTAAATTCGGCAATAGCGGCATCACCCCGCGTCGCCACCGCATCGATAATGGCGCGAACGCTTTGCTCTAAGCCGCTGTCACCGATTAAGGGCGAGCGTTTCAGCGCTATTTTCTGCTCGGCGGTGGATAAGGTTGACCAAGTTAGGATATCCATACATTACCCCATCATTTTTTCGATTGGCATCACCAGAATCGAGCTGGCACCGAGCGCGGTCAACTGTTCCATGGTATCCCAGAATAAATCTTCGGTGCTGACGGCGTGGATAGCAACGCGGTTAGTGTCATCGTTTAATGGCAATACGGTTGGGTTTTCAGCGCCGGGCAGCAGGGCGACGATTTGATCTAAGGTTTCGGTTGGCGCGTGCAGCAGGATGTATTTGCTCTCACGGGCGCGGATAACGCCATTGACGCGGGACAGAATTTTGTCGATGAGCGCTTGTTTAGTTGGCGTTTGGGTTTGGGTCGATTGAATGATGCAGGCCATAGAGCGGTAAATCACTTCGGTTTCGTATAAACCGTTGGCTTCTAAGGTGGCGCCCGTCGATACGAGATCACAAATACCATCGGCAAGGCCGGCACGTGGGGCGACTTCAACCGAGCCTTTTAACATACAGTCGCGATAAGTTATGCCTTTTTGTTGCATAAAACGGCGCAGCAGGTTCGGGTAAGAAGTGGCGATGCGTAATCCTTCTAACGAGGAGGCATCGGCATAACTGAATTCTGTTGGTACGGCTAACGAGAGGCGACATGAGCCAAAATCTAACTGACGCAGTTTGAGACAATCTGCGGGTTTGTTCAGTGTTTGACGCTCGATTTGTTCTTCTTCGAGCACGTTTTCACCGATGATCCCCATATCGACCACACCGTCCATCACCAACCCTGGGATATCGTCATCACGAACGCGCAGTAAATCGATAGGCATATTATCCGCGTGAGCGATAAGGCGTTGTTCATTAATGGAAAATTTAACACCACAGCTTTTCAGCAGTTGCTGGGACTCAGTAGATAGGCGGCCAGATTTTTGGATGGCGATGCGTAAACGGTTCGATTCAGTCATAGTGTTATCTCGCTCAAAAGTATCAAAATTAAAAGATTCAAAAGTGTGTTGTTTAATCGGTTTAATACGCCTGCCGTTCAATGGGCTCAGCTAAGAAATCTAGTTAAGAGCTCTAGCTAACGTATTGATAATTTATTAAATATCTAAAGTTGCTTATTTAAATTAAAACCAAAATTAACGCCTAAAAGCAAAAACCCCCAGAATTCCTTCCAGGGGTTTTTGATCATCTTGAATCAGTCCGCCAGAAGGATATAGTCCTCCGGCAGTGAGCGTCCGAAGGCTACCGCATATGGTGGTGATGGTGGTGGATAGCGTTCAGTAATGGGCTCATTTTACTCTCTCGGTATTTAACTTTATTGGCTTAACTGCTCGAATACAGCGAAGCATTGAATGCGTTGTTACGGACGTCTATCCGTATTTGGTGGATTTAAACTAACCGCTTTTATGAGCCTTTGCAACAGCCAATTTGAATTAAATAAGAATATTTATGCGTTTTTGTGAAAAGGCAGGTGGTTATCGCTAAACGAAGCCATTGAGCATGTTTGTTGGAGGAATGTTTAAAGTGGACCGAAATGTGTTGGGAGGTAGTGTAGGGGATCTGTAACTTTAGTTGTTTAGTGTTTGCTGATATCAACTCACGCAGACTTGCCATGGAATTGACTCACCGACACGGTGAATAGAAACCTAGGGTTTATAAGCTTATGAACGACAGCCATGGTCGTTCTCATGCATCCCTGCATTGCACGACATTCAGGCGTCCTGCCTATCAGATGGCGAACTGGCAGTTAAACAGGGATATTGTGCCAGTCTGTCCTTGGATGCAGTGCCGCTCCTTGTATGGGGCGGACGGTCGTCTCGCTAATCACCATGACTCACCTTTTGGGCATTAGTGTAACCGGTAGATTTAAAACACTTTGGGACAAAAGCGCGTTAGCGTTTGACGTCCCAGCAGCCGCAGGCTGCGAGTGATGCGCCTTGTTATGTGGTAATGATTGGTGTATTGCTAAATCCCGTAACAAAGAGCCCAAGAACAGCAGCACTAAGAACTAATATGACAATAAATGCCCGAAACCATTTTTGTATTTTTAAGCCACGTTCAGTCAACACCTGAGCTGGAGGAAAGCTAGTTTTCCATAGTGAGCTTAGGTCTTCGACCTTATGTAATTTTTCCCGTGACACTTCTCTTGATAGGAGGTTCATTGCCAAAAACATCGAACCAATTCCCAAAATCATAAGAATCATTATGGGTAAAACGGCAATATTAAAGTTCATTTCTGATCCTTATGCGGCCGAGTGAAACGAGGTCCAGCGACCGCAGGGAGCGATGCTGGCTGGCCTTGTTATGAGATTTTGCTAACGCCACAACAAATTATCCTTATAGCTCGCTGGAGGTTTTCCATCAGTAGTTAACCCTAAGTAGTAATAGAAACTCACCGTTTCACCGCCGGTGTAAGCGGAACCAACAAAATACCAATGATCTGTATAAGATACTAAGCCGAAGTGTGAGTGATGAGACGCCTTTGAAACTTTAATTTCTGTACCTTTGGGAAGGAAGGCAACATCCGTTCCGCGAGGACAGGATTTAAAACCATGGTTTTCATATAGCTCGTTAACGGGTAAGTCCTTCGCAAACATTGCATTATTATCAACAAGGCAAATGAAAGCGTTCTTTACTAAATGTTTTATGCCTATGTCATCATCAAATTGAGAGCTATATGAAACATTATTTATGGTTGTGCAACCAGCCAAAAGAATTGCAAGGCTACAAATTAATAAACTATTCATATGACTCATAACGATTAAGCTAAGGGGCCGGCTTCGCCGGTCCCAGCGAGTGAAGCGAGCGATTTAAGCGCATTGTTAGGAGTGCTAAGCACGCTCACAGAACTGAAGAGCAGCGGGGCATTTGATGTCGATAAAATCTTTATGCTCACCAGATGCAAACCAGATGAATCGATACTCCGCCTCATGGGAAAAACGACTCGCCTTGACGAAAAATGCATCGATTGAATGCCTGCCAATAAATCGCTGCTGTTCTTCAAACCATTTCTCCGGATCAACTCCTTCTGCTGGCGGAGTAATGGGGCGGGGATCATGCTTTTTGAGCATTGTATTGTCGCGGTAGCTGCAGAGCCCCTCGGTTCCGCCAGCAAATCCAAGGATTTGTCCTGAAATTGCATTCGCAAACCCCAGGGTATCCAATATTCTGAAAGCTGAAATTGAACCATCATGCGGTAAAGTGCTTTCGATTGTAGATGCGCACATTACATATGCCTCTTGGCCATTTATCCCCAATACGCTGGTCTTGCCATTTGGAGCCTCAATTTCCATGACCACCCGGCCTTCTTGAGTATCACGTCGCAATTCATCTGGATGTTGGCGAAATACCTCGAATGAGGAAAGCCTCAATGTCCCATCACGGAAGAAAGCGTCAACATGCTCAGTCTTCATCTGTCGTGTAAGCAGAGGCACTCGAAGACTCCAAGGGCGGCTAAAGGCGAGGGGGATTTCGGCCAACTTTTAACTCCTAACGCTTCAATATGGGGCGCGCGCAGTTTGCGCGTCCCAGCCCAACTTGTTGGGCGAACATGATTGACTTGTTATATTCACATTAGCTCCAACTCTGCGTCACTTGGTTTAAATACTTCTAACCAAATTGTAATGCCATTTTGATCGCAGCACTCTAGATCAAATGCTCCATCGTATACATCGATTACCGTTGCTATATCACCAACACGAGGCGCCCGCGATCCGAAGCTAAGTTCGGTGTGCTCAAATTTCTTTTTCAAAGTTTTGATCTTAACGACAGAGTACTGTTTCATCAGATGCCTAAGTGCATATAACGCCGCCATAAACGGCACAAAATAGCTGGCTATACTTGGCGACGGAGGAACACAAGCCAGCTGTTTTGTGTCCGCGTTTTAATGGCCTTGTTAGGTGCCTTTACCCAATTTTTGCTAGTGCTTCGTAAGCTGCTACCATAACAACTTTCCATTTAGGGTCTTTTAATAGCTCATCAATAGATTGATTCTCGCTATCAATATTTCGCTCAAAAAGTTTTGTAAACTCCCAGAGGATTAATTTTTCATCCGCGGTGAAACTTTCAGATATTAAACCAGACCCTTGAGGTAAGGAGTCCATAACTAAATCATCAAACCACCAACAAACAAATTCGCTTTTATAGTCGATGTATTCAACTTTTGATGCAAATTCTCTCTGTCTCGGCGGAGACGATAAAAAGCTCAAAATGTCTAGGCACGAATTTCTGAATTTCGAGGCAGTACTATCCATAGTTACCTAACATTTTATTAGTGCGCATGCGCGTTTACCTCATTAGACCAGTGAAAACGCGCACAGTTAACTATCTGTATGCAAAGAACTTATCAGCTTTTTATTAAATACACCATCAGGAAAAACGCGCATGCGCGTTTTCCAAACCTATTATCTACTTATTGACAAGTATAAGTATTTAATTCTAATGCCAATTATTTAAACGGAAATGCGAAAACGCGCACGATTGCAGGATGAAAATCGTCCAAAATCCTTATAATTTGAATACGACTGTATATTGATGGGTAGAAGTGAGTTACATCACACGGGGTATAACGATGAAAATTTCTAGGCCAGAAAGTCCGTTCGCTACTGCTCCATCGACAACTTGTTAACTCGTTTTGGGGTACAAGCTTTTAGCCCGATGAACCGTTCAATGGCCGTTAAGATTGCCATTGTTGCACCAGTGACCTTCTAAAATAGGGATAATGGAATGGACCCATCCACTTTTAATCGGCCTCGCAATGGGCCACGATGTAGTCGCTAAAACTCATCAAAAA
>NZ_AFOZ01000020.1 GCF_000217915.1 Shewanella sp. HN-41
TGTTTGTAACTGAACTCGCCTTTTTCGACTTGGTCGACCACGGCCAATTTAAAAGCGAGGGAATAATCCCGTTGAGTTCGTTTGGTTGTTGATTTCATTACACTCTCCAAATAAAGATTGAAAAGTGTCAACGCTATTTAGGACGGGTCATGCGGGATAAAAAAAGCGCCCTAGGGCGCTTTTTAATGCTTAAGACAGTGAGCTTAGCGTTTGTCTTGCTTAACAAAATCACGTGCAGTTTCGCCAGTATATAGCTGACGTGGACGGCTGATTTTGTGGCCTGGTTGATCTAACATTTCTTTCCAGTGTGCAATCCAGCCTACAGTACGTGCCAGTGCGAATAGCACAGTGAACATACTGGTTGGAATACCAATGGCCTTCATGATGATGCCAGAGTAGAAGTCAACGTTTGGATAGAGCTTCTTAGAAATGAAATATTCATCTTCAAGGGCAATACGCTCAAGTTCCATGGCCACATCCAATAACGGATCTTTGACCTTCAGTTCTTTCAGTACTTCGTGACAGGTTTCACGCATCACTTTGGCACGTGGGTCAAAGTTTTTGTAAACACGGTGTCCAAAGCCCATCAGTCGGAATGGATCATTCTTGTCTTTCGCACGTTCAATGAATTCAGGAATACGGTCAACTGAACCGATTTCTTCCAACATTTGTAGGCAAGCTTCGTTAGCGCCGCCATGGGCAGGGCCCCAAAGTGAAGCGATACCCGCTGCGATACACGCAAATGGATTAGCCCCTGAAGAACCGGCTAAACGTACAGTCGAAGTTGATGCGTTTTGTTCATGATCCGCATGTAAAATGAAGATCCTGTCCATCGCACGTTCAACGATTGGGTTAACTTTGTACTCTTCGCATGGCACTGCAAACATCATGCTTAAGAAGTTGCCCGCATAGCTTAAGTCATTACGTGGGTAAACGAATGGCTGGCCTGAGGAATACTTGTAGCACATAGCGGCAATCGTTGGCATTTTGGAGACTAAACGATAAGCGGCGATTTCGCGGTGGTGCGGATCGTTGACATCGAGTGAGTCTTGATAAAATGCAGACAATGCACCAGTTACACCACATAACATCGCCATAGGATGAGCATCACGACGGAAGCCTCTAAAGAAGAAGGCTAGTTGCTCATGGACCATAGTGTGGTTTTTAACCGTATGTACAAACTCAGCATATTGCTCTGTCGTCGGCAGTTCACCGTAAAGCAGCAGATAACACAGGTCTAGGTAATCGGAGTCAACGGCGAGTTGCTCAATTGGATAGCCACGGTGTAACAATATACCTTGATCGCCATCGATATAGGTAATTGCAGATTCACAGGAGGCTGTCGCGAGAAAACCTGGATCAAAAGTAAAGTAACCTTTGCTGCCAAGTTTACTGATATCGATTACGTCAAAACCAGCGGTTCCCTGCTTTACTGGCAATTCTATCGAGTCGTTCCCTGGTAATTCTAATTTGGCTTTTAAATCAGCCATACCCCGTTCTCCTTACTTCATTCTTATCTGTGAGTGCGGCATGTCAAACCGCCATTACTTTACAGCTATTCTAGATCACATTTCAATTTAAATAAGCGTTTAAATTTGTTAGACCATGGTATAAAACGCTTTACTTTCCTTGCTGCAACTGGCACTTACGCCAAAAAGTCGTCAAAAAAACATAATTTGCATTCTGTGATGTTTGTATTTGACATTTGCCGCGAGTATACTTGCCTCCGCCCAATAAGGGCCACAAACAACGATTATAAAGTACCCTTAGTTTACATGTTAAATAAGAGCGTGCTCAGATAGTTAACTGTTTGTTTAAACTTTGCTTTTGTGTTTACTTTTGCTGTGATTTACCTCTCGGTTTAAAGTTTGTACAAAAGCGGTTCACATAACAAAAAAAATGCTCAATGGAGCTGAGTGAGCAGAACGTGAAAAAGCAAAGACCTGTCCATTTAGATCTGCAGACCATTCGCTTTCCTGCAACAGCGATTGTGTCAATTCTTCACCGTGTTTCCGGTGTCATCATGCTGTTTGCTGTTGGCATTCTTATTTGGTTGCTAAATTCATCTTTAGCCTCCGCTGAAAGTTTTGCTGGCGTACAATCTCTCTTCGATAACTTCGTTGTGAAGTTCATCATGTGGGGCATTTTGACAGCACTGGCTTATCACTTATTCGGTGGCCTGCGCCACTTAGTAATGGATACCGGTCGTTGGGAAGAGTTGGCTTCGGGTACCGCATCAGCGAAAGCTGTTTTTGTATTAACGGTAGCCTTTTCAATTTTAGCGGGGATGTGGGTATGGTAACCAATGCAGCAAGTTTTGGACGCAGTGGTGTTCATGACTTTATTCTACTACGCGCTAGTGCAGTGATCCTCGCCTGTTATACCATTTTCATGGTTGGCTTTATTGCATGTAGTTCCCCTCTCACCTACGACGTTTGGCATGGCCTATTTAGTGCTCTGCCGATGAAAGTGTTCACACTGCTTGCACTGGTGGCATTGCTTATTCACGCTTGGATTGGTGTATGGCAAGTGCTGACAGATTACGTCAAGTGCACGTCATTACGTGGTGTTTTACAGTTCACCTTTGTCGTTACCGTATTTTGCTATTTAGCGGCCGGCATTGTTATTGTGTGGGGTGTCTAAGTGAGTATTCCAGTACGCGAATTTGATGCTGTGGTGATCGGCGCTGGTGGTGCGGGTATGCGCGCAGCACTGCAGATCTCCAAAGAAGGTAAGAGCTGTGCGCTTTTATCAAAAGTATTCCCAACCCGTTCTCATACTGTTTCTGCGCAGGGTGGTATCACCGTTGCGTTAGGTAACGCCCATGAGGATCATTGGGAACAACATATGTACGATACCGTTAAAGGTTCCGATTTTATCGGTGACCAAGACGCTATCGAATTTATGTGTCAAACCGGTCCAGAAGCCATTATCGAACTCGAGCATATGGGTTTACCTTTTTCTCGTTTCGAGAACGGCAAGATTTATCAACGTCCTTTCGGTGGCCAATCTAGAAACTTTGGTGGCGAGCAAGCGGCACGTACTGCGGCAGCTGCCGACCGTACCGGTCATGCTTTACTCCACTGCTTATACCAACAAAACGTGAAGCACAAGACGCAAGTCTTCTCAGAATGGTATGCATTAGATTTGGTTAAAAACGATGATGGCGTCGTTGTGGGTTGTACTGCGATTGAAATCGAAACCGGTGAGATCGTTTATTTCAAAGCCAAGGCGACTGTACTTGCGACAGGCGGTGCGGGTCGTATTTATGCGTCTACGACAAACGCACATATCAATACCGGTGACGGTGTCGGTATGGCAATGCGTGCTGGCGTGCAAATGCAGGATATGGAAATGTGGCAATTCCACCCAACGGGCATCGCCGGTGCGGGTGTACTTGTGACTGAAGGCTGTCGCGGTGAAGGCGGTTACCTGCTGAACAAAGACGGCGAGCGTTTTATGGAGCGCTATGCGCCTAACGCGAAGGATTTAGCATCCCGTGACGTGGTAGCACGTTCTATGATGACTGAGATCCGCGAAGGTCGTGGTTTAGATGGCCCATTAGGCCCACACTGCTTACTGAAGCTCGACCACTTAGGTAAAGAAACCTTAGAAGCACGTTTACCAGGTGTGTGTGAATTGTCTCGTACCTTTGCCCATATCGATCCGGCCGATGGTCCAATCCCAGTATTGCCAACCTGTCATTATATGATGGGCGGTCTACCTACTAAGGTCAGCGGTCAAGTGGTTCGCAAGAACGAAGATGGCAGCGAGCAAGATGTGGTTGGTTTGTTTGCAGTGGGTGAAATTGCCTGTGTATCTGTACACGGTGCTAACCGTTTAGGCGGTAACTCATTGCTTGACTTGGTGGTGTTTGGTCGTGCAGCGGGTCAACATTTAGGTAAGGCTCTCGATGAGACCGCCGATCCTAAAGATGCCACCGATGCGGATATTCAAGCGTCACTCGCACGCCTGAACCGTTGGGAAAACAACAAAGACGGTGAAGACCCAACGCAAATCCGTAAGGATTTACAACTTTGCATGCAATTAAACTTCTCTGTATTCCGTCGTGGCGATGCTATGGCTGAAGGTTTAGAGCAGTTGAAAGCGATCCGTAAGCGTTTAGAAAATGCTAAGTTGTCTGATAACTCTCGTGAATTCAATACTCAACGTATCGAATGTTTAGAGTTAGATAACTTAATGGCAACGGCGATTGCGACCGCTTATGCCGCTAACTTCCGTACTGAGAGCCGCGGCGCTCACTCACGTGAAGATTATTTAGAGCGTGATGATGAAAATTGGTTATGCCACAGCTTGTTTGACCCTGTGAGCGAAACCATGGACCGTCGTGCTGTAAATATGGCGCCTAAGTTACGTGAAGCATTCCCGCCGAAGAAACGTACCTACTAGGAGTTGCAAAGATGAAATTGGAATTTGCAGTTTATCGCTACAATCCTGATGTAGATACTAAACCATACATGCAGGATTACAGCTTAGAAGTGGCTGAAGGCTCAGACATGATGGTGCTCGATGCACTGATCAAGTTAAAAGAGCAAGATCCATCCTTAGCGTTTCGTCGTTCATGCCGTGAAGGCGTGTGTGGTAGCGACGGCGTTAATATGAATGGTAAAAACGGTTTAGCTTGTATTACGCCAATCTCTACCTTTAAGGGTAAGAAATTGGAAATCCGTCCGCTGCCAGGTATGCCAGTGGTACGTGATTTAGTGGTTGATTTAACTCAATTCTACAAGCAATACGAGAAGATCAAGCCTTATCTCATCAATGATGAGAAGATGCCAGCCCGTGAACACTTACAGTCGCCTGAACAGCGTGCGCATTTAGATGGTCTGTACGAATGTATCATGTGTGCTTGTTGTTCTACGGCTTGTCCATCGTTCTGGTGGAATCCTGATAAGTTTATCGGTCCTAGCGGTCTGCTACATGCTTACCGTTTCTTGATCGACAGCCGCGATACAGCGACAGAAGAACGTCTTTCTGAGCTGGACGACGCCTATAGCGTGTTCCGTTGCCATGGCATCATGAACTGTGTTGACGTCTGTCCAAAAGGACTTAATCCGACTAAAGCAATTGGTCATATTAAGTCTATGCTGCTTAAGCGAGCTGTGTAATGCGAGAACCCGAGCTGAAACCAATAATAATATAGCTCTTGAAGAGTCACTTTCTGGTAGCAGAAGGTGACTCTTTTGCGTATGTAATGGAAGACAACGCGCCGTATATCTGGACATCTAGGGGCGGCAGAAATTATGCGTCGATGCTCATCGCAACAGATTGCATATTCAATACTATGGCTAAGCACGTGTATAAAGTTTGAAAGGAATAGAAATGCACCAAGGCATCATGAAAGCCTGGCTCGAATCATCTCACTTAAGTGGTGCAAATTCGACCTACGTAGAAGAGATGTATGAAGCCTATCAAGAAGACCCACAGTCAGTCTCTGACGATTGGCGTGCGGTATTTGATAATCTCCCTCCGGTGAACGGTGCCTCAATAGATGCGCCTGAAGCTGCTCACTCAAAAGTACGTGATTATTTCCGCAGTTTAGCCCTTGAAGGACGCCATAAGAGCTCGGCTCGTGTGACCGATCCTGAAATGGATGCTAAGCAAGTTAAAGTCCTGCAGCTGATCAATGCCCATCGTTTCCGTGGTCACCAAGGTGCTAACCTTGATCCCCTCGAACTGTGGAAACGTGAACCTGTCGCCGATTTAGATCCTGCTTTCCATGGTCTGACTAAAGAAGACATGGAACGCGAGTTCAATACCGGTTCTTTCGCCCACGGCGGCGAAACCATGAAGCTGGCGGATTTAGTCAAGGCGCTAAAAGCCACTTACTGTGGTTCTATCGGTGCCGAATACATGCATATTACTGACACCGATGAGAAGCGTTGGATCCAACAACGCCTCGAGCCGTCTTTAGGTAAAGCTAACTACGATAAAAGTGTTAAGACCCGTATTCTCGAAGGCTTAAATGCCGCCGAAGGTATTGAAAAATACCTAGGGGCTAAATTCCCTGGTGCAAAACGCTTCTCCTTAGAAGGCGGTGATGCTCTAGTGCCTATGATGCGTGAAATGATTTATCGCGCAGGTGAAGCCGGTACTAAGGAAATTGTTGTCGGAATGGCGCACCGCGGACGTCTAAACCTGTTAGTCAACATATTAGGTAAGCGTCCTGCCGATTTGTTCGACGAGTTTGCGGGTAAGCACAACGACAATTTAGGCTCGGGTGACGTTAAGTACCATCAAGGTTTCTCCTCTGATTTCGAAACGCCGGGCGGCAACGTGCATTTAGCACTGGCCTTCAACCCATCGCACCTTGAAATTGTGAACCCTGTGGTGATTGGTTCTGTACGTGCGCGCCAAGACCGTCGCGGTTGTAAGGATGGCTTACAAGTCATGCCTATTACTATTCACGGTGACTCTGCAATCGCGGGTCAAGGGATAGTACAAGAGACATTCAACATGTCTCAGACCCGTGGCTTTAAAGTGGGCGGTAGTATTCGCATCGTAGTGAACAACCAGGTGGGCTTCACGACGTCTAACCATGCGGATGTGCGTTCGACTGAATACTGTACTGATATCGCTAAGATGGTTCAGGCACCGATTTTCCATGTAAACTCCGACGATCCTGAAGCTGTGGCCTTTGTGTCTCAGCTGGCAGTCGATTATCGTAACGAGTTTAAACGTGATGTGGTGGTTGAATTAGTCTGTTATCGCCGTCATGGCCATAACGAAGCCGATGAGCCGAGTGCGACTCAGCCGCTGATGTATGCCAAGATTAAGAAACACCCAACTCCACGTAAGATTTATGCAGACAAGTTAATCGCTGAAAACGTGATCGCTGCCGATGATGTGACTGGTTTAGTCAATAATTACCGTGATGCACTCGATCAAGGTGATTGTGTGGTCAAAGAATGGCGCCCAATGACACTCCATTCCGTTGACTGGACACCGTATATCGGTCGCGAGTGGGACGAAGCGTATCAAGCCTCTATGTCGGCCGAACGTCTACAAAGTCTGGCTGACAAGCTGAGCTATGTGCCTGAAAGTCATCCATTGCAATCACGGGTTGCTAAGATTTATAGCGACCGTTTAGCGATGGCCAAAGGTGAGAAGTTACTCGATTGGGGCTTTGCAGAAACGCTGGCTTATGCCTCGATTCTGGAAGACAACAAACGTGTGCGTATCACAGGTCAGGATTCTGGCCGTGGCACTTTCTTCCATCGTCATGCTGTGCTGCACAATCAAAACGATGGCACCACTTACATGCCACTGCGCAATATTGCCGATGATCAAGGCCCAATCGATATTACTGACTCAGTCTTATCTGAAGCCTCAGTGCTGGCGTTTGAGTATGGTTATGCCACGGCAGAACCCGGTGGTTTAACGATTTGGGAAGCCCAGTTTGGTGACTTTGCGAACTGTGCCCAAGTGGTAATCGACCAATTCCTATCGTCCGGTGAGCAGAAGTGGGGCCGTTTATGTGGTCTGACTATGCTGTTACCGCACGGTTATGAAGGTCAGGGACCTGAGCATTCAAGCGCCCGTTTAGAGCGTTTCTTGCAGATGTGTGCTAACCACAACATGCAAGTATGTGTACCTTCAACTCCGGCACAGGTTTACCATATGCTGCGCCGCCAAGTGGTGCGTCCTATGCGTCGTCCTTTGGTGGTTATGTCACCTAAGTCATTGCTTCGTCATCCATTAGCGGTTTCAAGCATGGAAGAATTAGCCAATGGTAGTTTCCAAAATGTGATCGGTGAAATCGACACCTTGGAAGCGAGCAAGGTTGATCGCGTCGTCTTCTGTAGTGGCAAAGTTTACTTCGAGCTATTGGAAAAACGTCGTAAAGAAAATATCACTAACGTAGCGCTTATTCGTGTCGAACAGTTATATCCGTTCCCACATGATGAAATGGTCGTTGCTTTGGCTGATTTCCAACATGTGAAAGATTTCGTTTGGTGTCAGGAAGAACCGCAAAACCAAGGTGCTTGGTATTCTAGCCAACATCACTTCTGGGCTGCGATTCCTGCGGGTGCACAGTTAACCTACGCGGGTCGTGAAGCTTCGGCTGCACCTGCCTGTGGTTATCCAGAATTGCACGCACATCAGCAAGAATCTTTAGTAAACAGTGCCCTAAAACTCACAACCACACTGTAGTAATAGACATTTTATAAAAGGATAGTTTTTCATGAGTATCGAAATCAAGGTACCCGTACTACCAGAATCTGTTGCCGATGCCACGATTGCCACTTGGCATGTGAAAGTGGGCGAGCACGTTTCTCGTGATCAAAACCTGGTTGATATTGAAACCGATAAAGTGGTTCTTGAAGTGGTTGCACCGGAAGATGGCCACATCGGTGAGTTTCTGTTCCAAGAGGGCGACACCGTTCTTGGCGAACAAGTGATTGCAAAATTCATCGCCGGTGCGGTTTCTGGTCAAGAAGTGACTAAAGCCCAAGCCGAAGCGGCTGCGCCCGTTGCTGCAAGCGAAGAAAGCAACGATGCCTTAAGCCCTTCAGTACGTCGTTTACTGGCTGAGCACAATGTGGATGCCAGCAAAGTAAAAGGCACGGGTGTGGGTGGTCGTATCACTAAAGAAGACGTTGAAGCCTATGTAAAATCTGCGCCAAAGGCCGCAGTGGTAGCGGCTGCGCCCGTAGTTGCACCTCTTGCTGCGGGCCGTAGCGAGAAGCGTGTTCCTATGACTCGCCTGCGTAAGACAATTGCTAATCGTCTATTAGAAGCGAAAAACTCTACCGCCATGCTCACCACGTTCAACGAAGTGAACATGAAGCCCATCATGGATATCCGTAAGCAATATCAAGATATCTTTGAAAAGCGCCATGGTATTCGTTTAGGTTTTATGTCTTTCTACGTGAAAGCCGTGACCGAAGCGCTGAAACGTTTCCCTGAAGTGAACGCGTCAATCGATGGCGATGATATTATTTATCACAATTACTTCGATGTGAGCATTGCCGTCTCTACACCACGTGGTCTAGTAACGCCAGTGCTGCGTGATACCGATACTATGAGCCTCGCTGAAATCGAAAAAGCAGTACGCGATCTGGCGATCAAAGGCCGTGATGGCAAGCTGACGGTTGCTGATATGACCGGCGGTAACTTCACTGTGACTAACGGTGGTGTTTTCGGTTCACTGATGTCTACACCGATTCTTAACCTGCCACAAAGCGCGATTTTAGGCATGCATGCCATTAAAGATCGCCCAATGGCAGTCAATGGTCAGGTTGAAATTCTGCCCATGATGTACCTAGCACTCTCATATGACCATCGTATTGTTGATGGCCGTGAGTCTGTTGGTTTCTTGGTTGCGATTAAAGACTTCCTAGAAGACCCAACACGTCTGCTGCTCGATCTATAAGAAAAAGCCAGACATACCCTCGTGACTGGCCCTAAGGGCCAGTTGGATTTGATTAGAAGTATACGGATAGATCATCATGAATTTGCATGAGTATCAGGCAAAATCCCTATTTGCCGAATATGGTTTACCAGTGTCAGAAGGTTTTGCATGTGATACAGCCCAAGAAGCTGTAGAAGCGGCGGGCCGTATTGGCGGAAATTTATGGGTTGTTAAGTGTCAAGTACACGCAGGCGGCCGCGGTAAAGCGGGTGGCGTAAAAGTCACTGGCGATAAAGAAGAAATCAGAGCCTTTGCCGAACACTGGTTAGGCAAAAATCTGGTGACTTATCAAACGGATGAGAAAGGTCAGCCAGTTGCTAAGATTTTAGTAGAAAGCTGCACCGACATCGCTAACGAACTGTACTTAGGCGCAGTCGTTGACCGTAGCACACGCCGCGTCGTGTTTATGGCGTCAACTGAAGGCGGCGTTGAGATTGAGAAAGTGGCAGAAGAAACGCCAGAACTCATTCACAAAGCGATCATCGATCCGCTGACAGGCCCACAGCCATATCAAGCCCGTGATCTTGGCTTCAAACTGGGTTTGAACCCAACTCAAATGAAACAGTTCACTAAGATCTTTATGGGTCTAGCGACTATGTTTGTTGATCATGATTTCGCATTATTAGAAATCAACCCTCTGGTTATCACCACTGAAGGTAACCTGCACTGCCTAGACGGTAAAATTGGTATCGATGGTAACGCACTGTTCCGTCAACCTAAAGTCAAAGCAATGCACGATCCATCACAGGATGACGCCCGTGAAGCCCACGCCGCTATGTTCGAACTGAACTATGTGGCATTAGACGGTAACGTTGGCTGTATGGTGAACGGTGCTGGTCTGGCTATGGGTACTATGGATATCGTTAACTTGCACGGTGGCAAGCCAGCGAACTTCCTAGACGTAGGCGGCGGCGCGACCAAAGAACGCGTTGCTGAAGCATTCAAGATCATTCTGTCTGACAGCAATGTGAAAGCGGTTCTGGTTAACATCTTCGGCGGTATAGTACGTTGTGACATGATTGCAGAAGGTATCATCGGCGCTGTTAAAGAAGTGGGCGTAAAAGTACCTGTTGTTGTGCGTTTAGAAGGTACTAACGCTGAGCTTGGCCGTGAAGTTCTGGCACAATCTGGTCTTGATATCATTGCAGCTACCAGTCTGACTGATGCGGCTGAGCAAGTAGTTAAAGCTGCGGAGGGCAAATAATGTCTGTCTTAATCAATAAAGATACCAAGGTAATCTGCCAAGGTTTTACCGGTGGTCAAGGTACATTCCACTCACAGCAAGCTATCGATTACGGTACGCAAATGGTGGGCGGTGTGTCTCCAGGTAAAGGCGGTAGCGAGCACTTAGGTCTGCCAGTGTTTAACACTGTGAAAGACGCCGTTGCTGCGACTGGCGCGACTGCATCTGTGATCTACGTTCCAGCTCCTTTCTGTAAAGACGCTATCCTCGAAGCTATCGACGGTGGTATTGAGCTTATCGTTTGTATCACTGAAGGCATTCCTACACTGGATATGCTGCAAGTGAAAGTGAAGCTAGAAGAAACTGGCGTTCGCATGATCGGTCCAAACTGCCCAGGTGTTATCACTCCAGGTGAATGTAAGATCGGCATCATGCCAGGTCACATCCACTTAAAAGGTAAAGTGGGTATCGTTTCTCGTTCAGGTACGCTGACCTATGAAGCGGTTAAGCAAACGACTGATGAAGGTTTCGGCCAATCTACTTGCGTAGGTATCGGTGGTGACCCAATCCCAGGTACTAACTTCATCGACGTATTGGAAATGTTCCAAAACGATCCTCAGACTGAAGCGATCGTGATGATCGGTGAAATCGGTGGTACTGCTGAAGAAGAAGCGGCTGCTTATATCAAAGCTCACGTGACTAAGCCTGTGGTTTCTTACATTGCTGGTGTAACTGCACCTGCTGGTAAGCGTATGGGTCATGCTGGTGCGATCATTGCTGGCGGTAAAGGTACAGCTGCCGACAAATTTGCTGCATTAGAAGCAGCGGGCGTGACAACTGTCCGCTCGTTAGCTGATATCGGCAAAGCGCTGCGTGCTAAAACGGGTTGGTAATCACCGTTGAAACACAAAAAGGCGCCTAGGGCGCCTTTTTTATTGCTGCTGTTTAGCGATTCTTAGGCTTAATGTTCGGGATGAAACTGACATAACACCATGAAGGCTAGATATTTTTTCTTCTACGGGTTAGATTGGACATTCTCTACTCGGCACTTGCTTGCGCAATGGGTGAGCATAGGGTGAGTGGAGCCATTAACCATAATCACAGGGATTATGGTTTCAGCGCTGTTCCTGCAAAATATCTTGAATTCAAATTTATGTCACACGATTGCCGCCTTTGGCTGCGAGTGAATTTTTATCGGGCTTATCCCATTGGGGGAGGGTAAGTCACGGGGTCGATATTTACCTGTGTCATGGGGTAAACATCTATTTTTTATGAGGGAAAACTGTGAAAATACCTAAAATCATTATTTCGGAAATCGACTTAGAAAGACTTGAGCGATTATTGGAGTCACTGCCGGCAAATGCGTTTCCGGGCAAAGCGGCATTGGAGGCTGAATTAGACAGAGCCGATATTGTGCCTGCGTCGCAGATGCCAGCGAATGTGGTCACCATGAATTCGGAAGTGAAATTTAGTGTGTCATCCAGCAACGACACCTTTTGTTTGCGTTTAGTTTATCCTGAGGATGCGACGGGTGAGGGCACCATTTCCATCCTTGCTCCCGTGGGCAGCGCATTATTAGGGCTGGCCCAAGGTGATGAGATTGAATGGCCTGGCCCTGGTGGTTCTATGGTAAAAGTGCGCATCGAAGAAATCCTGTACCAGCCTGAGCGTAGCGGCGATCTGCACCGCTAATAATATCGAAACGCAATCACTCATACCGCGGCGACATAAGCCATCTTTGTTAAGGTGGCTTTGTTGTAGTGTCTGGCTCAGTTTGTTTATCTTCAACGGTAGATGTTTTCACGTCGCTATTTGTTAAAGCGTTAGCCTATTGTTATCGTTGCTATTATCGATGATAGCGCCGATTTGTCGCGAGCGAGTGAAAGTATCGGTGTTTTTTCGTTTATGGTCTCTTTAGCATGACAATATTGAATATTATTTTTCCGCTGCTGTTTATGGTGAGCTTAGGTTATGGGCTGACTCGGTTTGGATTTTTTAATCGGGAGCAGATAGGCGGCGTGAGTAAATTTACTTTTTATGTCAGTATTCCGGCATTCTTATTTTTAAATATGTTGGCCGCACCATTAAAACAAAGCCTTGATGTGAGCGTGTTACTGAGTTTTTATCTGCCAGTGTTAGTGCTATTTACGCTATCCTATCGCGTAAACCGTCATCTGGGTCCGCCAGCACAGCGGGGGAGACAAGCCAGTAGTGTGTTCGCGCTAGGCTGCAGTTATTCCAATACAGTGTTAGTGGGTTTACCAGTGATTATCGCGGCGCTCGGTCAAGCTATGATTGGGCAAGTGTTCATGATTATTACCTTTCACAGCGCCTTATTGTTTGCCTTGACCTTTTTTTAGCGGCCAGAGGCGATGATAAGGTTTTTTCGTGGCATCAATTTGGCCGTTCTATGTTACTTAATCCAGTGGTGATGAGTATTTCGCTCGGACTTATCGCTAACGCTGCGAGTCTGCAATTATGGCCCCAAATTGATGCGGGACTGAATTTACTAGCAAAGCCAGCACTCGCCAGCGCGTTGTTTGTACTGGGTGCGAATTTGAGTTTTTACCGAATAGGTGATGATTGGCGCCTTGCGTTACTGGCGAGTGCGTTAAAAATTCTGCTGTTACCTTTGTTGGTTTACGCAATGGGACAGCTTGTATTTAGTTTGCCGTCTCATACGTTGGCCATGGTGGTGCTACTTAGCGCGTCACCGTTAGGGGTCAATGCGTACTTGATTGCCACTGAGTTGCAACAACATGAGTCTACACTGGCCAGTACTGTGGTGTTATCGACAGTATTATCGGTTTTTAGTTTTAGTCTGTGGTTAACTTTGTTATTGTGATAAGCCATTTTTTGAGGGATGTTCTTTTAACTCAAACCGTTGCTATTGCACTAATGGTGAAATGAAAGGCTCAATTTTCATCCATATTGTAAGACATGTGACTAGGTAGCTAGCCGATATTTGATAGATATTCTGCAAGTGCAGTATGTAAAGTGTTATCTTTTAGGGACGAATTTATGTTAATACCAAAAGTTATCGCTGAAACTGAGCGGTTGCTCATCCGCCCATTTCAAGTTGAAGACGCCGAAGCGTTATTTCTGCTCAATAGCATACCGGAGATTTTAACCTATATTCCGGGTGAGCCCTTTACGGATGTGGCGCAAGCACAAGCCATGCTGGTCAATGTTATTTTTGAAGATTACGAGCGTCGTGGTTTTGGTCGTTGGGCGGTTGAACATAAGCAAGATGGTAAAGTTATCGGTTTTTGTGGGCCTAAATATATTACTGAATATAATGAGGTCGAATTAGGCTATCGGTATTTGCCTGAGTATTGGGGCAAAGGCATAGGTGTCGAAGCGGCAACGGCGGCGCTAACAGCATTTCCAACCTTTGGCATCAAAGAGGCGATTGCACTCATCCTTGAGGGGAATCTCGGTTCTGAAGCCGTGGCGAAAAAAGTCGGTATGCAGTTGCGTGAGCCGAATGTGTTTATGGGTCATAAAGTGAATGTGTACCATAAAGTGTTTTGATGGCATTGCCCGATAAGCGTTTTGCGTAATGGCGGTAAGTTGTAGTGAGGCGCGAGTAGACATTGTTCAGACATTAAAAAACCAGCATTAGCTGGTTTTTTATTGGGTAAAAATGTGTATTTACATTAGCCGGCAAGACTGCGGCTAAGCATCGTTATGCTCACAGGTATCATTGGTGCAATGACCGTACAAGTATAAGCTGTGGTTAGTGAGCTTAATATTGTGTTTCATGGCGATTTCGTCTTGGCGACGTTCGATAACTTCATCCGAAAACTCAATCACTTTGCCGCAAGATAGGCAAACTAAATGATCATGGTGATGCTGGCTCGATAACTCGAATACGGCTTTACCGCTCTCAAAATGGTGGCGAGTTACAATACCGGCATCATCAAACTGGTTTAATACACGGTAAACTGTCGCTAGGCCAATTTCTTCCCCCAAATCGAGCAGTTTTTTATATAAGTCTTCTGCACTGATATGTTGGTTTTCAGGTCCTTGCATCAGTTCTAGGATCTTGACTCGTGGCAGGGTGATTTTCAAACCGGCTTTTTTGAGCGCTTGATTTCCATCTGTCATTGCTAATCTCTTGATTGCAGAACCAATAGGTTCATCCGTGGATAGTGTTAGCCATTATAGGGGCACAAATTGAAAACTTAAACCTTTGTTCTAGCTTTCTGCGCCTATATGCGGATAAATTGTGTCACTTAACGCGAAATTGCAAGAATTTGCGGCAATTCAAGCATAGTTTTTGTATGGTTATACCAAGGAACAATGTTCACGGCCGCAAAAGTCCGTGACAATAGGCATCATAATTAAAACTAAAGGAATCGGTATGTACCAGCATATTGTGGTGTTAACTGGCGCAGGGATCTCCGCCGAGTCGGGATTACGTACCTTTCGCGATCAAGATGGTCTGTGGGAAGAACATCATATTGAAGATGTCGCTACACCCGAAGGTTATGAGCGGGACGTAGACTTAGTTGAGCGATTTTATAATAGCCGCTGGGAGCAATTACACTGTGGCAATGTGATGCCTAATGCTGCGCATTTGGCGTTAGCTAGGTTGGAAGCAGAGTTTCCTGGGCAATTATTAATCGTCACTCAAAATATTGACAATTTGCACGAACGGGCGGGATCTCGGCGTCTATTGCATATGCATGGGGAGTTATCTAAGGGGCGTTGCCCCCGTTCCCGTCAAACATTTATCCTGCGTGAGCCTTTTGGCCCGAATAACTGTTGTACCTGTTGTATTCCGGCGCAAAGGCTGCGTCCCCATGTGGTGTGGTTTGGTGAAATGCCCTTAGGAATGGATAGAATTCACGAGGCGCTCGATCACTGCGATCTATTTATTGCCATTGGCACCTCTGGCACCGTTTATCCTGCGGCAGGTTTTGTCGATTCGGTCAATCACCACGGCGCACAGACTGTCGAAGTTAATTTACTCGTCCCCGATAGACACAGCCAATTTCAATACCATTTGACTGGCAGGGCGGGAGAAGTCGTGCCTAAATTGGTTGATGCCATCTTAGCCGGACATGTTATTGGCAGTGATTTGGCGGCTTTATGAGTCAAAGACTCGCCATTATAATGCGGGGGTTACCTGGAAGCGGAAAATCCCATTGGATCGAGGAGTATATTGGTGGCTTGCCTTTGGATGTGGGGTTCCGCCTTCGAAGGCAGGGGATTTTTTCCACGGATCGTTTCTTTTACCAAGGAGGTGAATATCAATTCGATGCGAAAAAACTGTCCGAATATCATCAACGAAATCTGACTGCATTTATTCAAGCACTGGCCTCAGAAGAACCCATAGTCATTTGCGACAATACTAACCTTTGCCATTGGGAGTATATGGCCTATGAGACTGCAGCCAAAGCGCTCGGCTATCAAGTGCGTATCGTGCTTGTGGGCGACCCTTTAGACCCAGAACATCAAAAACTGTGTGCAAAGCGCAATCGGCATCAAGTGCCTTTCAGCCAAATACAACGTATGGCAAAACAGTTTGAGGCTTTTTAGGTTTTCCTTTGTTTGTCATCTTGTGGCGTTATCTTCTATTTGAAGGTCAAGATCTAAGCTAAATACGTCAAGTATGAGTTGCATAAGCTTGATCTTAATGACAGTTTCCCGTTGATTTGTCGATTATAATATGGCGAGTTGGTTCCTCTGGAGTGTATCTTGTTAACAAAACTGCTGCTCACGCTCGCCGTGATCATTATGGCGATTTTGCTGCTCGCTAAGCGTAAGCCTGGCGCGACTCCAGTGTCATTGCCAAATACGCCTGTGTCACCGAGTCTATGGCGCCGCTACGGCATGAGTGGGGCATTTTTGCTGCTGGGACTTTGTCTTTTAAGCTACAGTGTGTGGTACTGGCGCGATCAGCATAAAGTGGTGACAGTGACGATTGTGTCACCATCTGGAGGAAGTTCCGGTGTTTATCATGCCCGTAAAGGTGAAATCTCAGAAGGTAAGATGGTCACAGTTGAGGGCATGCATATTCGTTTTTCTAATGCGGAGCGGCTGGAGATCCTCGAAGACTAAGGCAGATTTATTTTACGAATTCATCTCTCTCGCCTTTTCATTGCCAAGTTATGCGTTAAACTAGCGACAATTTTTTAGCCTGCACTTAAGTGGACTTTTTAGCTTAAGTTTTTTTCAGGAGGACAAATGATTACTGCTTATGTCTACGAAAACCGTCGCCTCACTGTGACCGAAATCAATATTCAAGACAGTATTCCGACGTCGACCATTTGGTTAGATCTCTATAAGCCTGATGATGCAGAGCGAGAATGGTTAAGTCATTTTTCCGTTGAGGAAGTGCCTGACGAAGAAGATATCAACGAGATTGAGGCTTCGGCGCGTTTCTATCAAAACAGCGATGGTCTGCATATCAATTCCTTATTCCCCCAGCGCGTCGGTCAAGATGTGCGTGGCGTCAACGTCTCCTTTAACCTCCGGACTAATTTTTTACTGACCATAAGGGAAGAAGATGTCGGGCTCATCCGTTTGCTGCGTAACTATTTGCGCTTGGGACGGCTTGAAGTGTCGACGCCGCAGGAGTTGTTTCTCGAACTTTTTAACCTGAAAGTGGATTATCTTTCTGACTTAATTGAAGATGTTTATACAGTGCTCGAAAATGTCGGCGAACAAGTCTTCGATAATGATGAATTGGACGATGTGTTTAAGCTGATCACCCTACAAGAAGACTCTAACGGTAAGATCCGTTTGAGTTTGCTCGATACCCAACGTTCACTGCGTTATATGCAGCGTTATTACCGTGGACAGCTTTCCGATGAGCACCTGAAAGATCTGCGGGAAATGTTGTCGGATATCGAATCCTTAATGCCCCACAGCCAGTTTATTTTCGATAAGTTGAACTTCCTACTCGATGCGGCCATGGGTTTTAGCGGTCTACAACAGAATAAAATCATTAAAATTTTCTCGGTTGCGGCCGTGGTGTTTCTACCGCCGACGCTCATCGCCAGCAGTTACGGCATGAACTTTGGCAGTATGCCTGAACTGGAGTGGCAATACGGTTATCCAATGGCGATCTTGATGATGTTAGCGAGTGCGGCGGGGACCTACTTTTTCTTTAAGCGTAAGCATTGGTTGTAATATCGTTTGCTGCTGGATAAAACAAAAAGCCGGATGTTTATCCGGCTTTTTGTTGAGTTGTGCATTATTTACGGCTATCGCCACCAAAATAATAACTGACTCGTTCACGGGGATTGAGGTACTCGTGCACTTTTTCGGGCAATGCTGCTGGTGGAAGACAGCGTACAATACTGATGCCTTCGATTTCTAGGTCAACGATAGGAGCTTGGTCTTTTGGGACCAACGCATCATAGACCAGAATTTTAGGACAGAGTAACTTTTGTAAATTGACCGACATCACCATGGCGTATTGACCACTCGACAACTCCACTACACTCCCTGGAGGATAAATACCCAACATCTTGATCATCTTGCCAATATAATCTTGATTTAACTTGGTTTTATACTGTTTGTACAGATGCCCTAAGGCGGCATAGGGCATACGTGCTTTGCCCTGATTATTCGGGTAACAGAGTGAATCATATTCGTTGACTACGGCTAACAGTTGAGAAATTTTATCGAGTTCGGCTTCCTTTAATCCCTTCGGATAACCACTACCATCGAGGAACTCATGGTGATTGGTGATTGCGGGTAATGCCGCCTGTGGGAAATTATCGGCAAGCTTGAGTAACTCAATCCCAAGTAGCGGATGTTGCTTGATAAAATTCAGCTCAGGTGTTGTCCAAGGAGTAGATTTTTTCAGAATTTGTGGTGGAACTTTTAACTTGCCTACATCATGGAACAATGCGCTTAAGCCTATCGCTTCTATCTCACTACGTTCCCATTCCATTTCTTTGGCAATGAGCATGGAGAGAATAGCGACGTTTAACGAGTGGTAATAAATACTCTCATCCTGCTTGGCATTGCTCATTAAGTGCAGTACTAGGTTATCTGATGTCAACAACTGCTCGACCATACTGTGGACTAAGAGCTTAGCATCGTCCACTGCATTTAAGGGACGATTGCACAGCTTTGAGATAAGGCTGCGCATCATAGCCACAGACCGGGTAAAGTTTTGCTCGGTTTTGTGGATATCGCGGCGCAACTTTTTTTGCACTTCAATTTGTTCAGCCTTGTATTGATCCATGTCATTTTTAAGCACATTGATTTCAGGGCTTGGGGGCAGTTTAATGGGATTAACGGCTTCGCTATTCAGCGGGGCCACTTCACTGCGCTCAAGATCGACAATGACATGCTCAATACCTAAGCTTTTGATTAACTCGATTTGTGCAGCTTGTTTTATGTGAAAACTACTAAATAAAAAGGGATGATCCTTCCAAGCCACTGGCAAACGTACAAAGTTGCCGACCTGTAATTGGTGAACTGAGACTTTACAGCTTTTTTTCATATTTTTGTTATCGTGAAGGCAATCGCGTTATTTTATATCAATGATGCAGCTTTACAATTACTTAACTTACATGTCAGCATAGTCAGAGTAGCAAAGCCACACCATTGAGGATGTATGGACTTTATTGAAGTATACCCTAATGCGTTGCCAGATGACCTGTGTAACCGTCTCATTTTAGCATTTGATCAACACGCTGGTGTTGTCGATGGACAAACAGGCAATGGTGTCGATCCTGAAAAAAAAGTCAGTCGGGATTTAACATTAGATAATTTTGCCGATTTACAGCCCCTAAAGAATGAGCTGTTAGGTTATACCCTAAAAGGTACTGTAGATTATTTCACCAAATATGCGATGGCGTTAATGGGGGCGGTATCGGTATCTGTCAGTGATGAACAAGGGCAAGCCGTTACTTTAACACCGAATAATTTTGAGCGTCTTGGTCAGCCCAGAGCCGAAGCCTTAGTAAAGTATTTATACCGCAGTGGCAGTATCAATATTCAAAAATATCAGCGTAATAAAGGCGGCTACCCCCATTGGCATTCGGAGCAGTTTCCGCAAAACGGTCATAATGAGGCTCTGCACCGTGTTGTGCTTTACATGTTTTATTTGAACGATGTGGAAGAGGGCGGCGAAACTGAGTTTTATTATCAGCAGCGCAAAATTTCACCAAAGAAAGGCACTATGGTGATTGCCCCTGCCGGGTTTACCCATTCCCACCGTGGCAACATGCCAAAAAGTAATGATAAATACATTGCGACTTCTTGGGTGATGTTTAACCGCGCAGAGCAATTATACGCGGTATACGCCTAACAGAGTGGAATGCTGCTTAGACGGGAATTTTTATTCTAAAACGTGCCCCTTCTAAGGGGCTTTCTTCAATGCTCAGACTACCACCGTAACTGTTGACGATTTCATCACATACCGCTAAACCAATGCCTTGACCTGGGGATTGAGTGTCGGCACGAACACCTCGCTGAATGATCTTTTGCCGTAGGCTTTCTTCGACACCCGGTCCATCATCCTCAACGATTAATTCAAATTCCCCCTGTTCATTAAATCTGGCACTTACTTGTACCTGACTGATGCAGAGGCGAAAGGCATTTTCCATTAGGTTGCCGCACAGTTCCATCAGGTCGCCTTTATTACCCGGAAACAATAAACTGGCGGGTATTTGGGCACTAAATTGCACTTTCTTGTCGCGGTAAATTTTAAATAACATTTGAGCTAATTGATCCACCAACGGCGCAATGACGGTTTGTTCCTGCTTTAGTCCTTGTCGACCTAACATGGCGCGTTTGAGCTGATACTTAACTAATTGATCCATTTGGCTTATCTGCTCCATAATTTTCTCATTGGCAGATTGCTTATTCAAGCTGGTATCGTCGGTGATAGCATGGACTGCGGCAAGACGTGTTTTAAGGCTATGGGCGAGGTCATTCATGGCATTTTGATAGCGTTGCTGCTGAGCACTCGATTGTTGCAACATCTGGTTGAGCGCCTGTGTTACACCTTCGAGTTCCACGGGATAACCTTCAGAGAGCGACTTACTCTTGCCCTGATTAATCGATTGCAGCTCATTTTGCATCCGAACCAGTGGGCGCATCCCCCAATAAGCCGCACTGACCAACAGTATCAATGCGAGTGCGAGTACCATGGCTAAACGAATATAGGTGCGTTTACTGAATTTACTGTATTCCTGTTCGAGTTTGGCGGCATCTTTCATCACTAGCAGGTTGTAATGTACCCCCGCGATTTCTACCGCGAGTAAGTAGACAAAGTAGCCCCTGTCGTCGGCCAAGGTTAAGTAATAGGGGGGAGAATCGTTGCGTATTTCATTAAAACGTTCGCAGGTATCAAATAAACCGCGGTCAACGGCGAGGGAGGATGTCCAGACCTGCTTGAATTTTTCATCACAGCTCGCAATCACATAACGTTCTTGTTTGTTATTCTCCTCTAGCCATGCGCTGGTATCGGGGATCAGATCGTGTTCCCGTAATTCAGCGGCGACTTGGGGGATTTCAGCGATCAGTTGGGCGGTTTCTTCATTGTAACTATTTTGCGCATGCAGAATGTTGACCATCCACGCGAGACCGAAACCCACTAAGGTGATAATCGATAGTGAGGTGAGAAACATCCGAGTGAGCAGGCGTTTCTTAAATTTTAATTTTAGTTGCATGGCAGATTGAATTTATATCCTTGGCCACGAATGGTGACTATAGGGTTATCTATCCCATCACGGATGAGTTTTTTGCGAAGACGACTGACCATGACTTCGATGGTATTAGGATCGCCTTCCTTATCACCATAAATGACATCGAGTAGCCTTTGTTTGGCGACGACTTCGTGGCAATGGCGCATTAGGTACTCGAGAATTAAGTACTCGAAGGCGGTGACTTCCATTATTTCTTCACCAAGGGTCACTTGTTTAGCGGCGAGATCGAGCTTGAGCTCACCACTCGTAATAACAGGTTTAACAAATCCTGCACTACGGCGGACTAAAGCATCGAGCCTGGCGACGAGCTCTTCTTTTTGAAAAGGTTTCACTAAGTAGTCATCGGCGCCCGCATTCAGGCCTTCTACTTTATCTTGCCAATTTACACGGGCGGTTAAGATGAGTATGGGAGCTTTAAGTCCCTCTTCACGAAGCTGTTGGATAAGGCTTATGCCGTCTTGATCTGGCAGGCCTAGATCCACAATGGCGACATCGATAGGATAATTTGTCGCTTGATAAAATCCTTCTTTAGCAGTGAGGGCGACTTGTACTTGATTACCTAAATCACTTAATTGTACTTTCAGATGGTGGGATAAAATAAGATCATCTTCAACAACCAAAATTCTCATAGTGTTCATGCCTCTAAGTCGATTAGGCCCAGTTTACGCAAATTATCCGTGAGGACCAAATATTGTCTTATCATATTCTAGATGAACTTAACCTTTGCTGACCAAGCTTATCCAGTGATTAAAATAAAAACTAATTTCTTGTCTTAAAAGGCATTTGACGATTTTACATCTTAGCGAATAGGTGATGTGCGCCAGCGGGAGTGGTGCATTCTTAAGCGTAATATCCCGTTCCCACACAATATGGAACCTAAGGTAAATAGCATGACGCTCCCCATTATGGCAGCCAATCTTATCCAAGGTGTTTCATGGGCAATGCGCATTTGAATGGTTTCTATAGTGGTAACGCCCCAAACAGCAAATATACAGACAAATAGTACAACTTGTAGTAGCCGCATAACGAGGCGGTGTTTGATCAAGATACAGAGGGGCGCTAAGGCGAAGATGCCAGTCAGATACACTTGGTCATAACGCAAAAAGTGGGCGCTCAATAACCAATATGCTGCGATTATCCATATTGTTCTCCACCACATAGTCTCTCCTCATCTTTGGAACTGTATAGCGTGCTAATGTAGCGAAAAATAAAGTTACATTCTATTGGCATGTTCACAGATTTAAATATCACCCATAAAAACGCCCAGCAAAGGCCGGGCGTTTATAGACTTAACTCATTGTATTAGCCTTTATTATCCATTTGATGCACTTGCTCATCAAAGCTTCTGGCTACTTTCCCTGCTTGAGTATTGTTGAACACGGCTTCGTTAAATTCACCTTCGGATTTAGCTATTACGACGGTTGCAACGCAATCCCCTGTGACATTCACGGCGGTGCGCACCATATCGAGTAAACGGTCAACACCAATGATCAAAGCAATGCCCTCAACGGGTAAACCCACTTGATTCAGAACCATAGCAAGCATAATCAAACCAACACCAGGGACGCCAGCCGTGCCAATAGATGCCAGTGTTGCCGTAACAACTACGGCGGCATAGTCGGTCATGGTGAGTTCTATGCCAAAGACCTGTGCGATAAATACCGTGGCGACCCCCTGCATAATGGCGGTGCCATCCATGTTGATGGTTGCGCCTAAGGGAAGGGTGAAGGAAGCAATTTTATTATCGACACCCAATCTATGCTCCGAAGCCTCGATGGTAATAGGTAGGGTGGCGTTGGAACTAGCAGTAGAAAAGGCAAATAGCTGCACATCACGCATTTTACGGATAAAAATCAGTGGGTTTAAGCCTGAAAGTAGTTTGAGTAAGGTGGGATAAACAATAAATGCGTGGATCAGCAATACAACCAGTACGACAAAAAAGTATTTAACCACACTGCCGAAGGTTTCTAAGCCTAAGGTCAATGCCAGTTTTCCCATCAAGGCAAACACACCATAGGGTGCTAGCTGCATGATAAGGGTCACCACGCGCATAATGACTTCATTCAAATCGTCAAACAACACGGCAATACGCTTTCCGCGCTCACCAATATGGGCGATAGCAAAACCAAAAATCACTGCAAAGATAATGATTTGTAGCATGTTGCCTTCGCTCATGGCCTGCATTGGATTGGTTGGTACTATATTAATTAAAACATCCGCGAGACCTGGGGCATCCTTAGCCACGTAGTGCATTTTCTCTGTGGCTAGTGAGGCGTTGCCGGGATGAACTATGACCGCTGCGATGATCGCAAGTACTAACGCAATCGCCGTGGTGCATAAATAAAAAGCCAATGTCTTGCCACCTAGGCGGCCTAATTTTGATGGTTCACTGAGGGAGCATGTCCCACAGACCAGTGAAATAAAGACCAAAGGTACGACTAACATTTTTAAGCTTGAGATGAAGATGGTACCAATAACATGTAAAAAGCCATTGGTAATATAGTCTTTAACAAAAGTGCTTTCGGGGAAAAAATTGCGGAGCAAAAGTCCAAATATAATGCCTGCTACCATACCGAGCAGGATTTTACTTGTAAGGCCGAGTTTATTATTTAACGAGGTTGCCATGGGGATTCCTGTGTGTTTTTTATACATTCTAATTTTGGCGCCAACAAGCCTAGCAAGAAAATGCGCAAGTTGAAATGAGGACTAATAGTAAACTAAGTGCAAAATATGCGAAATAAAATAAGAGAGTTATGGAAAAGTTACGTGAAAATTGTGTAATGTTAGCCTATAAGTTATAAGCGTCAATCTTAGTATTATCACCAGAGTAACAGGGAGCCTGACAATGAAGTCAGCGTATAAGGTTTTTCTTGCAGGAATATGTTCACTTTTCTTAGTCGCGTGTGGTGGTGGAGGCAGTATCTCCGATGATGGCTCAGGAACGACACCATCGGATAAGTATGTTGTTAAATTGGAATTAGTTAATTCTGATGGACAGGCCATAACTGAAGTTTCAAATGCTATTCCTGGAAAATTGAAGGCCACTTTAACTAAGAATGCTAGCGTTCTGGCTGGTGCTCGAATTGTTTTTAGTCTAGAGGGACAAGGAGCTTTGACCCCAGATAGTGGTGTCACTAATGCAAATGGTAACGTGTCTATTGATGTCTTGCCAGGAAACAAACTAGGCTCAGGTAAAATCACTGCAACTTACACGCCCGGAAGTGGAAGCTCTGTTACTGCAAATGTTGCTTTCAATACTAAAGGTGATGGTGGGGCGTCAACTGGAGGTGCGCAAGTATCTCTGATCATGGTAAGTGACCTTGAGTCAAAAACACCAATATCAACAATAACATCACTTTCACCTGGTTATCTTGTTGCGAATGTCACAGGCATTTCCAAACAGACGATTGTTCAATTTACAAGCACTCGTGGTGAATTGCCAATTGATACAGCGGTTACTGAGCAAGGTGTTGCTTATGTCCAGATTTTAGCGGGTACTCAGCCAGGCGCGGGTAGTGCTACAGCCACTTTGTTAACGGGTGAGCAATCGGAACCTTTAGTTTTTAGTATTGGTGCAACTAATGTGTTTATGGGGAGTGGTTCTCCATTTCAAAATGGTATTGCAGCTGTTGAGCCTTCAGTTGTTTCTGCTGGTGGTACTTCAAGTGTCTCTGTATCTATTCAGGATGATTTGGGTAATCCATTTGCCGATCCTGTTGAGGTTCAATTTACCTCTGTTTGCTCCTCAAAGACGAGTGCTGAAGCTGAATTAAGTACACCTGTAGTCGCTGTGAATGGTGTTGCAACCAGTACCTATTTAGCGAAGGGGTGCGTGGGTGACGATGCCATTAATGTAAGCGCCAATGTTGGTGGTAAATCTCTTACCGCTAAAGCGACTTTAAATGTTTTACCAGCAAGTGTCGGTAGTATCTTTTTCCTTGAAGCCTTACCTGAAGTAATTAGACTTAAGGGAACTGGTGGGGTTGAGTCCTCAACGGTAAAGTTTAAAGTAATGGATAAAAACGGCATTCCTGTCAGTAATCAACGTGTGAATTTTTCACTAAATACTGAAGTAGGGAATATCATTCTTGATCCAGAATTTGCAACAACGAATGGTCAAGGAATTGTTCAAACTGTAGTCAATTCTGGTACTGTCTCCACAAGTGTTAGAGTAACTGCAACCGTCGATGGCAGTTCGCCAGCCATTTCTAGTCAGTCAAATCAATTAGTAATTTCAACTGGTTTGCCAGATCAAGACAGTTTTTCTTTATCCGCATCAAACCTAACCCCTGAGGGGTGGGATTATGATGGTATTGAAGTCGATGTTACTGCACGCTTAGCAGATGCATTTAACAACCCGGTACCCGATGGTACTGCAGTTTCCTTTACGACGGAGGGCGGTGTGATAGAGCCTTCATGTGTAACGGTTAGTGGTGCTTGTTCGGTCAAATGGACAAGTCAAAATCCCCGCCCTACAGGCGATACGTTAGCAATGCAAGGTAAAGAACCTTCATTAGGCGCTGGATTAGGCCAACCTTATGGCGGGCGAGTGACGATTTTGGCAACTGCCATTGGTGAAGAATCTTTCCCTGACACCAATAGTAATGGTCGTTTTGATGCGTCTGAAGTTGCTGACTTTCTAAATAAAAATGATGTATCGGGGAATCCGTATGATTTGAGTGAAGCTTTTGTCGATCACAATGAAGACCGTATTTTTAACCCTAGTGTTGCGGGGGGGGAAGCGGGTGGTGATGCCGAAGTGTTCACTGATTTTAATAATAATAGTGTATATGACCAAGCCGATGATTTATACAACGGTAGTTTGTGTCAGTTGGACGCAAATAATGAGCCGCATTCGGGTTGTTCAAGGAATAGTAAGTCATTAAATGTAAGAGCCTCATTGGTACTTGTTATGTCAGGTAGTGATGCTATGGCGTCAGTTCCTATCATAATTGACAGTTGTATAGATGATAAATCTAAAGTGGATACATGTGATGGTTTTAATGATAATGCGACTATAGATATTATCGGGAAAAGTGTTGGTGGTATATCAATCATCATCGGTGATTTGCACAATCAGCCATTACCAACGGGGACTGTAATTACATTTACACCATCGGCGGGAAGTTTAGCCAGCAAAGGTAGTTTTACAGTAGCTTCTTCCAATGATAATGCATCTAAACAATATTCTGTGGCTATTAAAGGAGCAGACGAACCGGATGCAGGAACACTAACAATTGAAGCTGTTACACCTAAGGGAATTATTACTCCAATAGCAACTATCCCGCTGGTGATTCATTAACAATATACTGTAACCTCAACGGATGTTATTTGATGTGTAAAAAGGGGAGCTATCAAACTCCCCTTTTATTTTTATACTCATACTAGCAAGATGTACATTGAGGTTAAGGTAAACCTACCATGGTTAAGTTGTCAGCTTTGATGGGTATATGCAGGGGCAAATTTGGAAATAATAATCTATCTCTGGAACTGATAAACACTGCCTAATTTCATGATTTGCGTTAGCTCATCTAAGGCGGTACGAGATTCAATAATTAGCTGTGGATCTGCGAGGTCCTGGGTTGATAATCTGTCGCGGTAGTGTTTGTCTACCCAAGTATTTAAGCGGCTAAATAAGGCATCATTCATTAAGGTGTGTTGATTCACTGCCGCGACTTCTCGTTCGTTCATGGCGACCCGTAAACGCAAACAGGCAGGGCCGCCACCGTTTTGCATACTTTGTTTTACATCGAAATAGCGCACTTGCTTAATGGGTGTGTTTAGCGTCAGCAATTCATTTAAATAGGCAAATACCGCTGGGTTTTCTTGACAATCTGTGGGGGCAATAATCGCCATTTCCCCCGAGGGTAGCGTGATAATTTGAGTATTAAATAAATAGCTTTTGACGGCGTCATTAATGGCCACTTTTGCCGTTGGAACCTCGATAAAATACAGTTCTGTATTGAGCTTACGTTTAATTTCATCGATTTTCTGCTGGGTATTTAAGAATGCTTGTTCATGGTAGAACAGGACATTTTGATTACCTACGGCGATAACGTCATTGTGAAATACGCCTTGGTCAATCACATCGGGGTTTTGTTGGATAAAAACACAATTATCCTCTTCAAGTTGATGTAGACGTGCTACTGCCATGGACGCTTCTAGGGTTTGCCTTGCGGGGTATTTTTGTGGTTTAGGCGCGTTGGGATTGGTGGCTTCCTGTCCATAAACGAACAGTTCTACACCAGCATGCCCGTATTCGTTGCAGAGTCGAGTGTGGTTTGCTGCACCTTCGTCACCGAAGCTATTATGTTCAGGTAAATGATTATGATGATGAAAATAGTGGGGATCATTGAAAGTTGCTGTTAAGATGCGCCCCGTTGTGATGGGCTCGAGACTGCGGTGCAACTTATCGACCAGATTGGCTGGGGTAAAATGCAGTTTGCCGTCACGGGTATCTGCACTTGGCGATACGGTCGCAGCATTGGCCGTCCACATACTGGATGCACTGCAACAGGCATTTAGCAGCGCTGGAGCCTCTCTCGCGGCTTGTTGTAATACTTGAGCATCGTTGCCTGAAAAACCAATTCGGCGCAGTGTATAGATGTCTGGGCGTTCTTGAGGCGCTAACATGCCTTGAACTATCCCTAAATCGGCCAGAGCTTTAGCTTTTTGTAGACCTTGTTTTGCAGCAGCCTTAGGGTTAGATACCAGTGCGGCGTTGCTGAGTGAGGCCACATTGCCAAAAGACAATCCCGCATAATTGTGGGTTGGGCCAACGAGTCCGTCAAAATTCGCTTCAAAGTGCTTCATTGCTTATCCTTGTGATAGGGAAGGTTATTATTTGTTCATATGTTCCCTGAGGGGACCCAGTATACTGAAGCTATTCGTGTGCACAAGCGGACGGTTTTGTGCTCAACGCGACTTTTTCGCAATAAATGCATAACTATTTCTTGCTTGCTGGCAAATAATGAAATATTAGTTTTTAATTACGCAATATTATTTTTTTACATTTTTTCAACTTTGGTTAAAAAGTGACTCGCTGGTACATATAAAAGAGGGATTAGCTTGAAAGAATCAGTACAACCCTCTATATATGGAGCCAATTTCCACCTTCTTGAGATTTTTTGGCGCAAATCAAACTATGGGTAAATCGCTAGTTATTGTCGAATCGCCGGCCAAAGCTAAGACTATTAATAAATATCTTGGCAAAGAGTTCATCGTTAAATCGAGCGTGGGTCATATCCGTGATCTACCTACATCTTCCACCTCTGAAGGCAATGAAAAGGTTAAATCCGCTGCCGAAGTGAAGAAGATGACGCCTGAAGAAAAAGCGCGATATAAAAAGGTGAAAGATCAGCAAGCGCTGGTGTCTCGCATGGGCGTTAACCCTGAAAAGGGCTGGGCGGCTAAATATCAAATCCTGCCGGGTAAAGAAAAGGTCGTAAAGGAGCTTCAGGCGTTAGCCGATTCCGCTGACCAAATTTATCTCGCAACCGACTTAGACCGTGAGGGAGAAGCCATCGCCTGGCATTTGCAGGAGGTGATTGGTGGTGATCCTTCACGGTATCAACGTGTGGTGTTTAACGAGATCACTAAGTCAGCGATTCAGGATGCCTTTAGTAAACCGTCGACGCTCGACACTAACATGGTCAATGCCCAGCAGGCGCGCCGTTTCTTAGACAGAGTGGTCGGGTTTATGGTGTCGCCACTGTTGTGGAAAAAGGTTGCCCGTGGTTTGTCCGCAGGACGAGTGCAATCGGTTGCTGTACGTTTAGTGGTTGAACGTGAAAGCGAAATCAAAGCCTTTGTGCCAGAAGAGTTTTGGGATGTGCATGCTTTACTCAATACCCCCGCGAGCGATGCGCTGCGGATGGAAGTGGTTAAGTATTTAGACTCAGCATTTGAGCCGACGAACGAACAGCAAGCGTTAGCCGCGGTTCAAGCCTTATCTTCAGCTAGCTTTAAAGTGATTGCCCGCGAAGATAAAGCGACTCAAAGTAAACCTTCAGCCCCCTTTATCACCTCGACGTTGCAACAGGCTGCAAGTACACGCTTAGGTTTTGGGGTGAAGAAAACCATGATGATGGCGCAGCGTTTATATGAAGCGGGTCATATCACTTATATGCGTACTGACTCGACTAATTTAAGCCAAGAAGCCTTGGACAATGTGCGTGAGATGATCAGTAAGGAATACGGTGCTAAGTATTTACCTTCTGAGCCTATCCGTTACGGTTCTAAGGAAGGCGCACAGGAAGCGCACGAAGCCATTAGGCCCTCTAACGTAAAAGTTGAAGCCTCGGCATTAACCGACATGGAACGTGATGCTCAGCGGCTTTACGAGCTGATTTGGCGTCAGTTTGTTTCTTGCCAGATGACTCCCGCGCAATATGATGCAACCAGATTAACCGTAAAAGCGGGTGATTATGAGTTAAAAGCCTCGGGCAGAACCCTGCGTTTTGACGGTTGGACACGGGTGCAAACAGCACTTAAGAAGAAAAATGAAGAGGACAATACACTGCCGTTTGTAAACGAAGGTGATGTGCTTTCATTAAATGAATTACAACCTAAACAGCACTTTACAAAGCCTCCAGCGCGTTACAGTGAAGCGTCATTGGTGAAAGAGTTAGAAAAGCGTGGCATTGGTCGTCCATCCACCTATGCGACCATTATTTCGACGATCCAGGACCGTGGTTATGTCAAAGTGGAAAACCGTCGTTTCTACGCTGAGAAAATGGGTGAAATCGTTAGCGAACGTTTAGTCAATAGTTTTGCCGATTTAATGAATTATGATTTTACCGCCAGCATGGAGCAAACCTTAGATGATGTCGCTCGCGGTGAGCTGGATTGGAAAAAAGTGCTCGATGGTTTCTACGCGGACTTTACTAAGCAATTAGAGAAAGCGGAGCTTGATCCCGAAGAAGGCGGTATGCGTCTAAACCAAATGGTGATGACCAATATCAAATGCCCAACCTGTGGCCGTCCCATGGGGATCCGTACCGGGACGACAGGTGTGTTCCTCGGCTGTTCTGGCTATGAGTTACCCCCAAAAGAGCGCTGTAAAACTACGATGAACTTAACGCCTGGCGTTGAGGCTATCAGTGAAAACAGTGAAGATGCGGAAACGGATGCACTGCGAGCCAAACATCGTTGCGGTATCTGTGGCACTGCCATGGATAGTTATCTTATTGACGAAAAACGTAAGCTGCACGTCTGCGGTAATAACCCCCTGTGTGAAGGTTACGAAGTCGAAGAGGGCCAATTCAAGATTAAAGGCTATGAAGGTCCACTGATTGAGTGCGACCGCTGTGGCCATGATATGGAACTGAAGAACGGCCGCTTTGGTAAATACTTCGGTTGTACTAACGAAGAATGTAAAAACACGCGTAAGCTGTTGAAAAATGGCGAGGCTGCGCCACCAAAAGAAGACCCAATCTACTTGCCTGAGCTTAAGTGCAGCAAGTCAGATGCGCATTTTGTACTACGTGATGGCGCAGCGGGTATCTTCCTCGCAGCGAGCACCTTCCCTAAATCTCGGGAAACTAGGGCGCCTCTGGTTGAAGAATTAGTCAAGTACCGTGAGTTACTCTGGCCTAAGTATCAATATTTAGCCGATGCACCAGTGACAGACGATGAAGGCAATAAGACAGCCGTCAAATTTAGCCGCAAGACTAAAGAGCAATATGTGGCTACTGAGGTTGATGGTAAGGCGACAGGCTGGTCTGCGCATTATATCAATGGTAAGTGGGTTACTGAGTCGACAGCTAAAAAGGCAAAGAAGGCCTAGTGATATAACGTGGGATAAACGTTCTTCACAGTGATTAATATGTATCAAAAAAGCACACA
>NZ_AFOZ01000019.1 GCF_000217915.1 Shewanella sp. HN-41
TGCATAATGCAGGTTTTTTATGCTTGCCGCACCTAGAACCTAGTCGTGATACTGCTCTGCAGCATATAAGGTATTTTCTAATAGACTCGCAATCGTCATCGGGCCAACACCGCCGGGGACCGGAGTGATAAAGCTGGCATTTTGCGCTGCGACTTCATATTGCACATCGCCAACTAAGGTGCCGTTATCTAAACGATTAATACCTACATCGATCACTATCGCCCCTGGCTTGATCCACTCTCCCGGAATAAAACCGGGTTTACCCACTGCAACCACTACTAAGTCGGCTTGGCGGATCTTTTGTTCGAGGTTTTTAGTAAAACGATGACATGTGGTCGTTGTGCAACCCGCCAGCAGTAACTCCAGAGTCATTGGGCGGCCGACAATGTTCGATGCGCCAACCACAACCGCATCTAAACCATAGGTATCGACGCCAGTGGATTTAATGAGTGTCATAATGCCCATCGGCGTGCAAGAGCGCAGCACCGGAATACGTTGGGCTAAACGGCCAACATTATAGGGGTGGAATCCATCGACATCTTTATCGGGGCGAATGCGCTCGATGACCTTAGAATCTTCAATATGGGCTGGCAATGGAAGTTGTACTAGGATGCCGTCAATGGTTGGATCATCATTGAGGTCATCGATCAGCTTGAGTAATTCTTCTTCGGTGCAGCTAGTGTCGAGATCATATGAGCGGGAAATAAAGCCTACTTCTTCACAGGCCTTACGTTTGCTTCCAACATAGACCTGGGAGGCCGGATCGGCTCCCACTAATATTACGGCTAAACCCGGTACGCGTTGTCCAGCCTCTTTGCGGGCGGTGACTTTTTCACGAAGTTGAGTGCGGATGGATTGAGCAATCGCCTTGCCGTCGATTATTTGGGCTGTCATGGGTGTAGGATATCCTTTATATGGGCGATGGTTAAAACGGTAGTTAACACAGAGATTGGCAATCGCGGCTATTTTAACAGGGCCTAGCAATTGTGTCATGGTTAAAGCCAAGGTCGAATAGACAAAAAAAGCAGTATTAGCCTGATAATTCAGCACCTAGAATCAATCGTTAAAAAAATCGTTGACGGGTGTAAAGTGAGGGGATAAGATGCGCTCCGTTCTCAGGCATACTTATCTAGTAGCTTATAAGTAGGTAATAATTGAGACCTTTGGTGATTAGCGCAGTCCGGTGGTGCATCCAGATTATGGATGAGAACGGACCAGAGGGAATACTCTGAGTTGATACCAAATAAAATGTAAGACCTTCGGTGATTAGCACAGTCTGATAGTGCATCCAGATTTTGGATGAGAGCGGACCAGAGGGAATACTCTGAGTTGATACCAAATAAAATGTAAGACCTTCGGTGATTAGCGCAGTCCGGTAGCGCATCTGGTTTGGGACCAGAGGGTCAGAGGTTCGAATCCTCTATCACCGACCAATTTATTGTTATTTGCTTGCAGAATTGAATTCAAATGAGCGAATAACATGGATAGCCAAACGCTATCCAACGCCGGTTAGGATGCAGATATTCTGTAGACCATGCGCCCGTAGCTCAGTTGGATAGAGCACCCGCCTTCTAAGCGGGTGGTCGCAGGTTCGAATCCTGCCGGGCGTACCAGTTTCAGTGGTGATTGTAGCTCAGTTGGTAGAGTCCCGGATTGTGATTCCGGTTGTCGTGGGTTCGAGCCCCATCAGTCACCCCATTTTTAGTACTTCGAGTACAAAATAAAAAAAGCGACCTCGGGTCGCTTTTTTTATACCCCAGATTCGGCTGTTGAGGCTCGACTCTGCAGAAAACGGTGGCTATAATGTCGCGTCTTGATAGATATCAACTATGAGCGACCTGTGCCAAAAGCCAGTAGTGGTGGGCATTGTAGTCAAATTTAATGATCAAGAAACGAATACCTGAATAGTTGATGATTCGGCTATTACAAAGGACGTTAGACAAATTTCGAGGTAAAACAATGCAAGTTTCTGTTGAAGCAACCCAAGGCCTAGAGCGTCGCCTGACCATTTCTGTTCCTGCGGAACAAATTGAAAAGCTGGTTAAAGACAGTTTACAACGTGAAGCTAAGCGTGCTCGTATCCCAGGTTTCCGTCCTGGTAAAGTGCCTGTCACTGTAATTAACAAACGTTATGGCGCGGCAATTCGTCAAGATATTACTGGTGAAGTGATGCAACGTAACTTCATCGAAGCCATCATTGCTGAGAAATTAAACCCAGCGGGTGCACCAACTTTCGTTCCAGGTTCAACCGATGGCGAAAAATTCGAATTTATCGCTACCTTTGAAATCTATCCAGAAGTTGAGCTGAAAGGCTTAGATGCAATCGAAGTAGAACAACCAAAAGCACAAGTAACTGACGCTGACGTTGACACTATGATTGAAACTTTACGTAAACAACACGCGACTTTCGCGGCTGTTGAGCGTGAAGCTGCCGATGGCGACAAAGTAAAAATGAACTTTGTTGGCTCAGTTGACGGTGAAGAATTTGAAGGCGGCAAAGCTGACGATTTCGAACTGCAATTAGGTAGCGGCCGTATGATCCCAGGTTTTGAAGCTGGTATCTTAGGTCACAAAGCGGGCGAAGAATTTGTTATCGACGTGAACTTCCCAGAAGAATATCACGCTGAAAACCTGAAAGGTAAAGCGGCCAAGTTCGCGATTACGCTGACTGAAGTGCAAGCGGCTAACCTGCCAGAAGTGAACGATGAGTTTGCGGCTCTGTTCGGTATCAGCGAAGGTGGCTTAGAAGCCCTTAAAACCGAAATCCGTAAAAACATGAACCGTGAACTTGAGCAAGCGTTAAAAGCTAACGTGAAAGAGCAAGTGATCAACGGTCTGTTAGCTAACAACGATATCACTTTGCCAAAAGCATTGATCGATGGCGAAGTTAACGTATTGCGCCAACAAGCTATGCAACGTTTTGGCGGCCAATCGGCTAACATGCCAGAACTGCCAGCTGAGCTGTTCACTGAACAGGCTGCACGTCGTGTTAAAATCGGTCTGCTATTAGGCGAAGTCATCAAGACGAACGAACTGAAAGCCGAAGACGAGCGCGTACAAGGTCTGATCGCTTCTATGGCTTCAGCCTATGAAGATCCGAGTGAAGTTGTGGCTTATTACAACAGCAACAAAGAACTGATGCAGAACATGCGCAACGTTGCTTTAGAAGAGCAAGCGGTTGAAGCACTGTTAAAATCTGCTAAAGTGGCCGAGAAAGAAGTTGCTTTTGAAGAATTTATGAACAAGGCTACTGGTCGCGCATAAGCTAAGCTTGACTTGATTGGCTGTTCGCCATTTATAATGGCTCGTATGAGGCTCCTCATGCGAGCCATTTTTATTTAGGGAAGTAAATAATGCATAATGCGTCAGACATACAAAGTGCTTTAGTGCCTATGGTGATCGAACAGACTGCTAAGGGTGAACGTTCATACGATATTTATTCTCGTCTATTGAAAGAGCGGATTATCTTTTTGGTCGGTCAAGTTGAAGAACACATGGCTAACCTGATTGTGGCGCAATTGTTATTTTTGGAATCAGAAAGCCCTGATAAAGATATTTTCTTATATATCAACTCACCCGGCGGCTCAGTTACTGCGGGTATGGCGATTTATGATACCATGCAATTTATTAAGCCTAACGTGAGCACTGTGTGTATTGGCCAAGCGGCCAGTATGGGCGCCTTCCTGTTAGCGGGTGGCGAGAAGGGTAAACGTTTCTGTTTGCCAAACTCTCGGGTGATGATCCATCAACCATTGGGCGGTTTCCAAGGTCAGGCTTCTGATATCGCTATTCACGCACAAGAAATTATCGGCATCAAGAATAAGCTCAACCTGATGCTCGCCGAGCACACTGGCCAGCCACTCGAAGTGATTGAACGTGATACCGATCGCGACAACTTTATGAGTGCGACTCAAGCCGTGGATTATGGTTTAGTTGACGCTGTGATGACAAAACGCGGCTGATTTTTGCTTTTGACTGGGCTATGCTCTGTAAAAGGTTAAGCAAATTTAAGACTGGCAGTAGAGCAGACTGCAAATGAGGTAATTAATGGGCGACAACAAAAATAATGGTGACAGCGGTAAGTTGCTGTACTGCTCTTTTTGCGGTAAGAGCCAGCATGAAGTGAGAAAACTGATTGCTGGTCCATCAGTATACGTATGCGATGAATGCGTTGAATTATGTAACGACATTATTCGTGAAGAGATTAAAGAGATCTCTCCAAAACGTGATAACGATAAATTGCCAACGCCACATGAGTTGCGTGCGCATTTAGACGATTATGTGATTGGCCAAGACCGAGCCAAAAAAGTGCTTTCTGTCGCGGTTTATAACCACTATAAGCGCTTAAAAAACTCATCACCTAAAGATGGGGTTGAACTAGGCAAAAGCAATATTTTGCTGATTGGCCCAACGGGTAGTGGTAAAACTCTGCTGGCTGAGACACTGGCGCGCTCGTTAAACGTACCTTTCACCATGGCCGATGCCACCACCTTGACCGAAGCGGGTTATGTGGGTGAAGACGTTGAGAACATCATTCAAAAATTGCTGCAAAAGTGTGATTACGATGTCGAGAAAGCGCAGCGCGGTATCGTTTATATTGATGAAATCGATAAAATTAGCCGTAAGTCAGACAATCCATCGATCACCCGTGACGTTTCGGGCGAGGGTGTGCAGCAAGCACTGCTCAAGCTGATTGAAGGCACAGTTGCCGCAGTTCCACCCCAAGGTGGCCGAAAGCACCCGCAGCAAGAATTCTTACAAGTCGATACTTCTAAGATCCTGTTTATTTGTGGTGGCGCGTTCGCTGGGCTTGAGAAAGTGATTGAGCAGCGTGCCCACGTTGGCTCGGGCATCGGTTTCGGTGCTCAGGTAAAAGGTGAAAAAGAGAAAGCAACGATTTCTGAAACCTTATCCCAAGTTGAACCCGGTGATTTAGTCAAATATGGCTTGATCCCTGAGTTTATCGGCCGTCTGCCGGTGGTTGCGACTCTGACTGAACTGGATGAAGAAGCCCTAGTGCAAATTCTATCTCAACCTAAAAATGCCCTAACTAAGCAGTACAGTGCGTTATTTGAGATGGAAGGCGTGGAGCTTGAGTTCCGTGAAGATGCGCTAAAAGCGATAGCCCATAAAGCCATGTCCCGTAAGACGGGGGCCCGTGGCCTGCGTTCAATTGTTGAAGGTATTTTACTCGATACAATGTACGACATTCCTTCAACCGAAGGCGTGGTGAAGGCGGTTGTTGATGAGTCTGTGGTCAATGGCGAGTCTGCACCTATCCTGATTTATGAGCGAAATGACACTCAAGCGGCTTCTGGCGAGCAATAATCGTACTGTTCGATAGCAAACTGAAAAACAAGGAGCCCATTGGGCTCCTTTTTTCGTATTGACCATTGAAACTCATTAAACCGTCCCAATATACTCCATTATCAATCCCATTCACCAAAACGGAATCGAGCTATGACCCTAGAGCGTGAAGCGCATATCGAACTCCCCGTGCTGCCACTGCGAGATGTGGTGGTCTATCCCCATATGGTAATTCCGTTGTTCGTTGGCCGAGAAAAGTCAATTCGTTGTCTCGAAACGGCAATGGCCCAGGATAAACAGATTATTTTAGTGGCTCAGCGAGATGCCGAGCTCGATGAACCGACGAAAGATGATATTTTCGATGTCGGTACAGTTGCCTCTATTTTGCAGTTATTGAAATTGCCTGATGGTACGGTAAAAGTGCTCGTTGAAGGTGGTCGTCGCGCCCGTATCACCCGTTATACCCAAGAAACTGAATTCTTTGTGGCTAAGGCTGAGTATCTGGAATCAGAACCGCTGGAAGACAAAGAAGAAGAAGTGTTGGTGCGCAGTGCCATTGGTCAGTTTGAAGGTTATATCAAGCTCAATAAAAAGATCCCACCAGAGGTCTTAACCTCTTTATCGGGTATCGATGAAGCGGCGCGTCTGGCAGATACTATGGCCGCGCATATGCCACTCAAGCTTGAAGATAAACAATCTGTGCTTGAGATGATCAACGTCGGTGAACGTCTGGAATATTTAATGGCGATGATGGAATCGGAGATCGACCTACTGCAGGTTGAAAAACGTATCCGTACCCGCGTTAAAAAACAGATGGAAAAAAGCCAGCGTGAGTATTATCTGAACGAACAGATGAAAGCCATCCAAAAGAATTGGGTGACTTAGACGAAGGCCATGATGAGTTTGAAGCCTTAAATCGTAAGATTGAAGAGGCTAATATGCCAAGCGAGGCAAAGGAAAAGCCTTAGCCGAGCTGAACAAATTACGCATGATGTCACCCATGTCGGCGGAAGCCACAGTTGTGCGCAGTTATGTGGACTGGATGACGTCAGTGCCTTGGAGCCAACGCTCAAAGATCAAACGTGATTTAGCCAAAGCCCAGGAAGTGCTGGATACTGACCATTATGGTCTGGAGAAAGTGAAAGAACGTATTCTGGAATACCTCGCGGTTCAGAGCCGTGTTCGCCAACTCAAAGGGCCAATCCTGTGTCTAGTTGGACCACCAGGTGTCGGTAAAACCTCACTTGGCCAATCGATCGCTAAGGCGACCGGTCGTAAGTATGTGCGTGTTGCCTTAGGCGGCGTACGTGATGAGGCGGAAATCCGTGGACATCGCCGTACTTATATTGGCTCTATGCCGGGTAAAGTCATTCAAAAGATGGCTAAAGTGGGGGTGAAGAATCCCTTATTCTTGCTCGATGAAATCGACAAAATGAGTTCTGATATGCGCGGCGATCCGGCTTCTGCTCTATTAGAAGTCTTAGATCCTGAGCAAAATGCGACCTTTAACGACCATTACCTCGAGGTCGATTATGACTTATCCGATGTGATGTTCGTGGCAACGTCTAACTCTATGGACATTCCTGGGCCGCTACTGGACCGTATGGAAGTCATTCGGCTATCGGGTTACACCGAAGATGAAAAGCTAAATATTGCTAAACAGCATTTGTTGACCAAACAAATCGAACGTAACGGTTTAAAAGCCAATGAAATCCATGTGGATGATAGCGCGATTGTTGGCATTATCCGCTACTACACCCGTGAAGCGGGGGTGCGTTCACTCGAGCGTGAGTTATCTAAGATTTGCCGTAAGGTCGTGAAAATGATCCTGCTCGACAAGTCTGTTAAGTCGGTGACTGTGAATCAAGATAACTTGAAGTCATTCCTTGGCGTGCAGCGTTTTGACTACGGCAAAGCGGAGTCGAATAATCAAATCGGCCAAGTGACGGGGCTAGCTTGGACACAAGTGGGTGGCGATCTACTCACTATTGAAGCCACCTCAGTGCCAGGTAAAGGAAAACTGACTTACACTGGCTCCCTTGGTGATGTGATGCAAGAGTCGATTCAAGCTGCGATGACAGTGGTTCGCGCCCGCGCCGAACAATTAGGTATCAACGGCGACTTTTACGAGAAGCGCGATATCCACGTGCATGTGCCAGAAGGTGCGACGCCAAAAGATGGTCCATCGGCTGGCGCGGCTATGTGTACCGCTTTAGTATCAAGCTTAACGGGTAACCCTGTGCGTGCCGATGTGGCCATGACAGGGGAAATAACCTTACGTGGTGAAGTGTTACCTATCGGTGGTTTGAAAGAAAAACTGCTGGCAGCCCACCGCGGCGGCATAAAATTGGTACTTATACCAAAAGAAAATGAGCGTGATTTGGAAGAAATTCCTGCCAATGTGATTGCCGATTTAGAAATTCGTCCCGTGCGTTGGGTCGATGAAGTGTTAAAACTGGCCCTAGAAAGGCCAGTTGAGGGCTTCGAAGTGGTTAAAAACTTGGCATAACGCAAGAAATTGCGCTATCACGTTAAAAAAAATGAAAAAAGGGGCTTAACAAAGCGCAGACCTGTGGTAGCCTAGGTCTGTGGAGAGCCAGCTGCTCCAAGCCCTTGGCGCAACTGGCTTTGAGCTGTATCCAGTTTTAATTCTTTGGTTTTCGAACTCAGCTTGAACTTTGAATTCAAGCTTGTTATAAAAGCCTCCGCAGACCGCTCTAGAGACGGATTTGGTTGCGGCGCAAAAAAATTACATTCAAGGGGATGACATGAACAAATCTGAACTAATCGAGAAAATCGCTTCTGGTGCTGACATTTCTAAAGCCGCTGCCGGCCGTGCACTGGATTCTTTTATCGCTGCTGTGACCGAAGGTCTGAAAGAAGGCGATAAAATTTCTCTTGTTGGTTTTGGTACTTTTGAAGTGCGTGAGCGCGCTGAGCGTACTGGTCGCAACCCACAAACGGGTGAAGAAATCAAAATCGCAGCAGCAAAAATTCCTGCATTTAAAGCAGGTAAAGCTCTGAAAGACGCTGTCAATTAATTTTTGATATCGTAGCCTTTGTAAGGCATTCGTAATGATAAGCACTGTTTAATCAGTGCTTTTTACGAATTGAAAGTAATGGAATTTGAAGTTTTACTTTAACCATTACTCGGGGTTTTAGTACTTACCTATGGTAGCGTCTGAATTATCCCCATAAATTACAGAAAGGCGCATCTCAAATCGATGCGCCTTTTTATTTTGTTAATCGCAACAAGCGAGAAATCTGATGTTAGAAAAGATCCGCGACGGTTCGCAAGGCGTGATTGCTAAAGGCATTCTCGTACTTGTGATTTTATCTTTTGCATTTGCAGGTGTCAGTAGCTACTTAGGCTCAACAACTGATGTACCCGCCGCAGAAGTCAATGGTGACAAGATCACTAAAGCCGAGTTAGAGCAAGCCTATCAGAGCGAACGCTCTCGTATGGAGCAACAACTGGGTGAAATGTTTGCTGCATTATCTGCCGACGAAAAATACCTAGAAAGCATAAAGCAGAGCGTGTTAGAACGTTTAGTTGCCGACAAACTCATCGACCAAGCCGCACATGCGATGGGCTTAAGAGTATCCGATGAGCAAATTATTGCAGCCATCAAATCAGAGCCCGCTTTTCAAACTGATGGCAAATTTGATAACGAGCGTTATCAAGCAATTCTACGTCAGTTAGGTTATCAGCCCCAAACCTTTAGAAACATGATGCGCGTGGATATGACACGCCGCCAGCTGACTGCGGCCCTAGTTGGTACAGAGTTTGTGTTACCCGGTGAAGCTAAGCAATTAGCCGAACTACAAGGTCAAACCCGTGACATTCGTTACTTGGTGGTAGATTCTGCCCCATTCCTTGCCAATGCCATTGTTACCGATGAACAAGTAAAAAATTACTACGATGCTAACCAAGGGCAATTTATGAGCCCAGAAAAGGTGAGCCTAGAGTATGTTGAGCTAAATGCTGCTGATTTTGCTAAAAATAGCCCCATTTCGGACGAAGAAGCACAAGCTTATTATGATGAACACAAGGCACAATATGTGGCGAGTGAAAAGCGTCTGGCGGCCCATATTCTGGTAACTCCTGGTAGCGATGAAGCCGCAGCAAAAACCAAGGTGGAAGATTTAGCGAAGCAACTAGACAATGGTGCAGATTTTGCGGCATTAGCTAAAACTAACTCCGACGATACCTTAAGTGCAGAGCAGGGCGGTAAGCTAGATTGGTTTGAACCCGGCGTGATGGATCCAACGTTTGATGCCGCACTCTTTGCGTTAAATAAGGGTGAACATTCTGGCGTTGTTAAAACTGATTTTGGTTTCCACATTATTAAATTACTCGATGTGCAAGCCGGTGCGACAGTGCCCTTTGCCGACGTGAAGGCTAAAATTGTGGCCCAGTTGCAGGACAAGAAAGCCGTAGATCAATTCTACAGTTTGCAAAGCAAATTAGCTGATACTAGCTATGAGGTACCAGATACCTTAACTGAAACGGCAAAAGCTGTAGGTTTTGCAGTTAAAACCACACCACTATTTTCCCGTGATGATGTCCCCGCTGAGTTCAATAAGCCGGATTTTGTGAAAGCCGCCTTCTCCGATGCTGTGATGCTACAGGGCTTGAACAGTGAAGTGATTGAGCTTGCACCCAACCATGTAATTGTTATTCGTGCAAAAGAGCATCAGGATGCAGGCACTTTGCCATTAGCGAATGTGAAAGCCGATATCACGGATCGTTTGAAGCAAGAACAGGCGAACGTTGCTGCCCGTGCTAAAGCGCAGGAAATGTTGTCACAGGTTAAAGTTGGGGCTACCGATATTGCGCTAATTGCTAAAGCTAAATTGGGTCGCGGTGAGCAAACCATTGACGCTGCCATTGTGGGTAAAGTATTCCAAATGCCAACACCGAGTACGACCCCAGTGGTTGATACTGTGGCTTTAGCAAATGGTTATGCTGTGGTCGCGCTGGATAAAGTTAACGCTGCAGAGAGTGTTAGCGATGAGCTAGTGAATGCACTTAAGCAACGTTTGAACGCGCAATACAGTGAAGCAGACTATCGTGGCTTGATCGATTCACTCAAAGCCAATGCCAAGGTGTTGTACCCGGTAGAAGGTTAATTCACGCATGGATAGTGGTTAAGGCTGTTATCCTCTAAGACACTGAATAAAAGGCCAAGTTAATTCACTTGGCCTTTTTATTTGTGTGTTTATCTAGGATGTGATACAGCTTTAAATCAATGGGTTAATCATCCACTCCAATCATAACACTGCTCGCTTTGATAAGCGCATAAGCTGAATTACCGACTTTAAGGCCTAAACGTTCGCAGGATGCCTTAGTGACCACAGCGGTGAGCACCACGCCCGGTGCTAGTTCAATAGTGACCTCATTATTCACTGAGCCAATTTCGATAGCGGTAATTTTTCCACTAAGGTTATTACGTGCACTGATTTTCATTCCTTGTCCCTATGCTATCTGTGAAAAGTCATGCTAGTTTAGCTTATTGCTCTGGGGTTACAGCAAATAAAAACGCCACCCGAAGGTGGCGTTTAACATTATGGTGTTAATGCATGCGAATTAGAGTTCGATCACGTCAAATTCAACGTAAGGATTTACATCTGCATCGTAATCAATACCTTCGATACCGAAGCCGAATAGTTTAATAAATTCAGCCTTATATTCTTGATAGTCTGTGAGTTCAGAGAGGTTCTCTGTAGTGACTTGCGGCCATAAATCACGGCAATGCTGCTGAATATCTTCACGCAGTTCCCAGTCGTCTAAACGTAGACGATTGTCGCTGTCGGTTTCTGGCTTAGCGCCATCGGCGCGGAATAGACGCTCGCTGAACATACGATAGATTTGCTCCATACAACCTTCATGGAGCCCTTCTTGGCGCATTTTCTTAAATACCATAGCGATATACAGTGGCATCACAGGGATGGCCGAGCTCGCTTGAGTTACAACGCTCTTCAGTACCGCCACATTTGCGCTGCCGCCAGTGGCTGACAGTTGCTCATTTAAGGCTTTTGCTGCGCGGTCCAGATCCATCTTGGCTTTGCCAAGGGCACCATGCCAGTAGATTGGCCAAGTCAGCTCAGTACCGATATAGCTATAGGCAACTGTTTTGCAGTTATCGGCTAATACACCGGCTTCCGATAAGGCTTTGATCCACAGTTCCCAATCTTGTCCGCCCATCACTGTGACAGTATCAGCAATTTCTTGCTCAGTTGCTGGCTCAACGGTGGCTTCAATGATGCAGTCTTTATTGGTATCGACAGCAGTCGCAGTGTAGGTTTCACCTATAGGTTTCAGTGCAGAGCGAATAAGCTCACCGGAATCGGGCAGTTTACGCACAGGGGATGCCAGTGAGTAAACGACCATGTCGATTTCACCGAGATCTTGTTTGATAAGCTCAATGACTTTTTGTTTCGCTTCATGGCTAAAAGCATCGCAGTTAATGCTCTTAGAATACAAACCAGCGGATTTTGCGAACTTATCGAAAGCGGCAGAGTTGTACCAACCTGCAGTTCCAGGTTTTGCCTCTGTACCTGGCTTTTCGAAGAACACGCCAATGGTCGCTGCATCGCTACCGAAAGCGGCGGCGATACGTGAAGACAGACCATAACCGCTAGATGAGCCCACCACTAAAACCTTTTTAGGGCCATTAGTGATTTTGCCTTTTGCTTTGGTTAAGGCGATTTGTTCTTGAACGTTTGCTTCACAGCCAACGGGATGGGTGGTGGTACAAATAAAGCCACGAATTTTGGGTTTGATAATCATGTTTAAGCTTCTTCTATCAAAATAGCCAATAGGATAAATATTTCGGCGCGTAAATGGCATCTATTTTTAGCCAATTCGCCTGATTATTTAAGTGGTTGGAGCAGTTTAACGCTTGTGGACAAACAGGCTCTGCTCTTGGATCAGCCTCTGGGTGTATTCATGTTGTGGCGAGTTAAATATCTGTTCTGTTGGGGCTTTCTCAACCATAATCCCCTTATGTAATACCATAATTTTATCGCTAACATGGCGGATAACATTGAGATTATGGGAGACGAAGATATAAGACAAGCCGAGATCTTTTTGCAGTTTTAGCAATAAGTTCAGAATTTGCGAGCGTACAGAAAGATCAAGCGCGGTTAAGGCTTCATCGGCAATAATAATTTTGGGGTTGAGCATTAAAGCCCGTGCAACCGCGACCCGTTGTTTTTGGCCTTCGGAGATCATATGTGGATAGAAATCAGAATGCTCCGGCAATAAACCGACTTTCCTTAAGGTGTCTATTACTTGACTATGACGTTCTTTGGCTGAAAGCTCAGTGTTAAAACGCAACGGTTCATCTAGCAACTGACCAATAGTGAGTCTGGGATTGAGTGAAGTATTAGGATCTTGGAAAATCATCCGGATCAAGCGGCAACGCTGCTTGATGTTGCGGCTATCTAAGGCTTCACCTTCAAAGTATATTTCACCGCCGCTGCGGGGTTCTGCACCGACTAAAATTCGCGCAAGGGTACTCTTGCCTGAGCCAGCTTCGCCGACTATGGCTAAGGTTTCTCCACTATTGAGCTCGAAGGACACAGGGGCTAAGGCATCGTTATATTGACGTGAAAAGCCTTTATAGCCAGTATCATATCTTTTATAGAGATCGTTAACTTTAAGCAGTGGGGTCGTCATTTGTTGTTTCGCCGTGGTAAGGGAAATGGCATGCAAAGTAGCGGTCTTTTAGGTGGCTTAAACTTGGCTGGTTAACACATTTCTTTTGTGCTTCGGGGCACCTTGGTCCTAAGCGACAACCAATGGGAAGATGTTGTAGCGCAGGTGCTGAGCCAGGGAGTGTGGGCATTATAGTCTTGTGCGCTTTGATACCCGAGTAGTCAGGCATATTATCGAGTAATGCCTTAGTGTAGGGGTGATAGGGGGAGGCAATCAGTTCCTCTGTTGGTCCCGACTCCATCACTTGACCACAATAGAGTACTGACAAGTGATCGCACCACTGGGCTAAGGTTTCAAGCTCATGGCTGATGATCAAAATCGACACATTTTGCAGCTGATTGAGTTGGGAAAGTAGGCGAAAAATCTGAGCTTGAGTGCTAAGTTCCATTGAGTTTGTCGGTTCATCGGCAATCAACAGGCGCGGTTGATTGGCGACGGCCATAGCGATCATTACTTTCTGGCATTCACCTTCGGACAATTCCCATGCGTAACTCGCCATCACTTTCTGTGGGTTTTTAATTCCGACTTTATGTAGCCATTTTTGTGCTGTCAATTGTGTCAGTTTGCGCCTCTGCCAGAAATAGGCTTTGGGATTCTTTGGCATCGCCTGCATCAACTGACTCCCAACAGTCTGTGCGGGATCGAGGCTGCCTGAAGGATCTTGGAAAATCATCGCCATATCTGAGCCCATCAGGTTACGGCGCTCCTTTGAACTCATCGTCATCAGATTATTGCCGTCCCACATCATACGATCGGCGGTAATAGTCCAATTGGGTCCTGGGATCCCAAGAATCGCCCTTGCTAACAGGCTTCGGCCAGAACCGGATTCACCGACTAGGCCATGAATTTCCCCCGCATTGAGCGTTAGACTGACCTTTTCGAGTGCCCGCACTCTGCCGTGGGGCGTATCGAGTTCAATGGTGAGATTTCGTACGTCGAGTAAAGGCATAAGTTAGTTTCTGATGGGCGCGAGCGCCGATCTTAAGCCATCGCCAACCAAGTTAATGGCCAGCACACTAAAAAGAATCGCGAGTCCCGGGATGCTTACCGTCCAAGGTGCGGTCAATAAATTATCTATGCCCTGTGCCACCATTGCTCCCCATTCTGGGCTTGGCGCCTGTGCTCCTAAGCTTAAGAACCCGAGGGCGGCTATATCTAAAATGGCGGCAGAAATGGCCAAGGTTGTTTGAATAATCACGACTTCCCATACGTTTGGCATGATGACATACCAAAAAATCTGCAGTGAATTGGCGCCATCTAAACGGGCGGCTGTCACGTATTCTTTTTGCAATTCCTCATGCACAGATTGATGAATGGAACGCACAAACTGTGGAGTTAAGGCGATACCTACAGCCCAAAACACATTTTCGAGTCCTGGTCCCATCACGGCAACCACTAAAATGGCCATCAAAAGTGAGGGGATTGACAGCAGAGCATCGAGTAAATGACCGAGGATACTGGACTTTAAGCCGCGCATCATTCCGGATAATGAACCGATAATAAATCCTGTTACTAAGGCAGTAACTACAATTAAAAGCGCCATGCCGAAGGTCAAATGGGCACCATGTAGTAAACGACTAAAAATATCGCGCCCGAGATCATCCGTCCCTAAAAAGTGTGCCACTGTACCCGAAGGATCCCAAGATGGAGGTAATAATAACGCCCTTGGATCTTGGGCTTCGGGTGGGAAAGGCGCAATCATAGGGCCAAACAGGGTTAGCAAGAGCAAGAATGCAATCGTCCACAAACCCGCCAAGGCGAAGGGGTTAGCCGAAAAATTTTGCCATACCCGCATCATAGGGGAGGCGATTTGCTCTTCTTGATAGATTTTAACTGGCGGCATAAAGGTCTTTTCTGCTCAGTGGATTGAAGACAGTATGCAACACTTCAATCAAGATACTTAGGAAGATGATCAGCAAGGCAACAGCCAGAATACCACCTTGGATAACAGTATAATCCCGTTGATAAATCCCCGATACTAACCATGAGCCAACCCCCGGCCAAGAGAAAATCATTTCAACCACAATGGCATAACTGGCAAAGGCGCCAAGCATTAAACCAAGGTGCTTAAGCACAGGGATTAAGGCATTGGGTAATGCATGGCGCAGAATAATAGTGCTGGTGTGCATTCCCCGGGCTTCGGCGGCGCGAATAAAAGTCTGATTCATCACATTCATCATGGCGGAACGGGTACTGCGGACGACTACTGTAAAAGGTAAAACGGCCAACGTTGTTGCGGGTAAGACAATATGTAACAGCGCATCTTTAAAGGCTGACATGCTGTATTCAGACTCAGAAAGTAAGGTATCAACTAACATAAAGCCTGTGATGGGTTTAATCTCATACAACAAATTAAGCTGTCCTGATATAGGTAACCAGCCGAGATCGACCCCAAACCAGAGCGACAGATAGTGCCCCAACCAGAAAACGGGCACTGAATAGCCCGTGAGGGTAATCGCCATGATAGTATTCTGGGTGAGTTTATGCTGGCTTTGAGAAGCTAAAACCCCGAGAGGTACACCTAAGCCAATGGCAATTATCGCCGCCATAACGGCTAATTCAAACGAGGCGGGAAGGACGGCGCGTAATTCTTCGGCAACGCTTTGATGTGAGGTGACCGATACCCCTAAATTACCGCTTAATCTTTGTTGTAAATAAGCAAAAAATTGCCACGCTTGATTGTCATTCAATTTGTAGTCTTGTTCTATTTGCACCAATTGGCTTGCCGTAGGGGCATGAATGCCTGTCAGTGCAAAGCTACGCTCAACGGGAAATAATCCTGTGGTATAAAACAACACCCCAACCATTACCAGTGAGGTCGCAAGAAAGAGATAGAGGCGACGTAAAAGGTATCTGAACATCAGCGAGCCTCCAGCGGAGCTTGGCTGGTATGGGCAAAGGAAATTCCACCAAAGGGCGTGAGTTGCATATTTTGGATATTGTTACGGGTTAAGGCAACACGTTTCGCGTGGGCTAAACTCAGCATAGGAACTTGGTCGGCTAAAAAGGCTTCGGCCTCTTGATAAATGGCTTTACGTTCTGCTTGGTTCGACACCACTCGCGCTCTGTCTAAGATGGCATCAAATTTGGGGTTACACCAGCGAGAACGGTTGTTATTCGACTGCATTGCTGAGCAGCTCAGCAGTGGAGTAAAGAAATTGTCGGGATCGCTGTTATCGGCATTCCAGCCGATGAGCACTGAGTCATATTCATCGCGGCTGAGCCTTTGACCAAATACACTCCAGTCGTAGCTGATAATATTGACCTTAACGCCGATATTCGCTAAATCAGATTGAATTAACTCAGCAGTTTTCAACGCATTAGGGTTATATGTCCGGGCTACTGGCATGGCCCAAATATTGATGCTGAGATTTTTTATCCCTGCTTCTTTGAGTAAATTACGTGCTTTTTGTGGGTTGTAATCGTTTAGCCCTTTATTGTTGTCGTAGGCCCAAGAAGCGGGTGGCAGCACCCCTGTCGCCTCAATGGCGGTATTTTGATAAACCGCCTGAAGGATATTCTGTTTATCGACCGCATAGGCGAGTGCACGGCGTACGCGGACATCATCGAGCGGCGGTTTCTGGGTGTTAAAGGCCCAAAATGCGACGTTCAGCCCAGGTTGGGATTCAATCGTTAATTCGCTATGTTGTTTGATGACGGGCAGTTCTCCCGCCTTAGGTAGCGCTGAAACGCTGCAATCACCCGCGATAAGTTTAGCGAGCCTGACCGTGCTTTTAGGGGTGATATCAAAAATTAACATTTCAACGTGTGCGGGTTCCCCCCAAAAATCTGGATTACGGCGATAGCGAATATATTCGTTTTTAGCGTATTGCACTAAGGTAAACGGCCCAGTACCGATGGCAAAGTGGTCGACGTTTTCAGGATGACCTAGGGTTAACTGCTGCTGGGCATATTCGGCGGATAAGATCACCGCAAAGTCGGTGGCGAGATTTGACAGAAAAGAGGCATCTTTACGGGCTAGATAAAAAACGACTTCATGGTCATTTATCTTTTTTATCTCCTTCACTTGCTCTGAAAAGCCAATGCTTTGGAAAAAGGGGTATCCAGTGCGAGAGACCCAATGGTAAGGATGTTGAGGGTCAATGATACGATTAAAAGAAAATAACACATCATCGGCATTGAAAGTGCGGGAGGGAATAAAACGCGACGAGTATTGAAACTTGACATTTTCCCTGAGGACAAATCGGTAGCTTAGACCATCCTCTGACATTGACCAATGGGTTGCTAATGCAGGAACGAGTTTGCCCGACTGAGTATCGTAGTCGATCAAGCGGCTATAAATTTGGTGCGAGGTGGCATCGATAGTGGTGCCTGAGGTCACCAACTGTGGATTAAAAGACTCGGGATTTCCTTCGGAGCAATAGACCAAACCAGAAGGAAGTCGTTGGGGGCCACACGCGACCAACAACCAACTCATGCAAAAAACTGCAGTTGTTAGGCAAAGGCGTCTAATTAGCACACTCATTTATAAATCATTATTTTATCGACTATGAAAGGCTATTTTAGCAGTGCATCTCCCCCGTGGGCAATCTGCTTATGCTTTATCGAGTAAATTGTACTTTTTCAGGATGCCTCGCAGTTGGTGATAGCTCAATCCTAGAAGCTCCGCGGTCTTTTTTTGATTATATTGGCTGTTTGAGAGTGCCTGCTGGATCAGATCCATTTCGTACTTCTCAGTTTGCTCTTTAAAATCCAGCGGGAAATTAAAGCTATTCATTGCAGGATCATTGTTGGCAACTGCTTCCGATTCAAGTGTTGGTACAACTTGGGGTGTACTGGCAACGGTTGTTGGCGTTACTAAGGGGAGTTGGCGCTCGCGGGTCTTGACCCGAGTTTTAGGCCGATAGGGTGAAGCAAAGGGATCAAGGGTAATATGATCGATTGGCCGATTTTCACCGCCATTGCGATAGACACTGCGCTCGACCACGTTTTTAAGTTCACGGATATTCCCCGGCCAGTCATGGGTCATTAACTGCTCGACCGCATGGGCGCTGAATCCACTAAATAGCTGTAGCTTCAATTGGCGCGCCATGCCAACGGCAAAGTATTCCGCCAGCGTCATAATGTCTTCAGGGCGACAGCGCAGTGGTGGCAGTGTGATCACATCGAAAGCGAGTCTATCGAGCAAGTCGGCACGAAATTCGCCAGCTTCGGCAAGCGAGGGGAGATCTTCGTTAGCGGCGCAGATTAAACGGACATCAGCCTGCACGGTTTTACTGCCGCCGACCCGTTCAAATTCGCCATATTCAATGACGCGCAGGAGCTTTTCTTGGATGAGCCCAGAGGTATTGGCTAATTCGTCGAGGAATAAGGTGCCGCCGTCGGCGCGCTCAAAGCGGCCTTCGTGTTTGCCTTTGGCGCCAGTAAAGGCGCCTGACTCATGGCCAAACAATTCGCTCTCGAGTAAATTTTCACTCAAAGATGAACAGTTTAGCTTAATAAAACTTTGATCCCAGCGCTTAGACAGATAATGTAAGCGTTCGGCAATAAGCTCTTTACCTGTGCCACGTTCACCAATAATCAGTACGGGTTTAGACAGCGGCGCTATTTGCGACACATGTTCTAACACTTCGAGTAGGGCGTTGGATTGGCCGATAAGGTTGTCTTGCTGAAATTTATTATCCACGATATTTTTTAGTCTTTCGCGCTAAAATTTGGTGAAAATGATAATAAGTGGCTTGAGACGTAAAAGGAAGTAAAAGTTAATGTTTTGTTTAAGTTGCTGTATTTAAACATGAAGTTAAAGTTGGCACGGTTAGTGTATTACCTTGTACGAGACCAACATCAATTTGAGGATAGGATTATGGGAATTTTCTCTCGTTTCGCCGATATCATTAACTCTAATATCAGCGCATTGCTGGATAAAGCCGAAGACCCAGAAAAAATGGTTCGACTGATTATCCAAGAAATGGAAGACACACTCGTTGAAGTGCGTTCTACCTCAGCTAAAGTGTTAGCTGAAAAGAAAGAGCTGCAACGTCGTATCAATCGCGTGTTAGAGCAAGTGCAAGATTGGCAAGATAAGGCTGAACTAGCGCTGTCCAAAGACCGTGAAGACTTAGCGAAAGCCGCTTTAGTTGAAAAACAAAAAGCGACCGGTTTAGCAGACACGCTGAATCAAGAGTTAGCCGTTATCGATGAACATATCGCACGCTTGAAAGATGAAGTGGGCATGTTGCAAGAAAAGCTGCTCGATGCAAAAGCACGTCAAAAGACCATTATTTTGCGCACTCAAACAGCGTCATCACGCTTAGAAGTGAAAAAGCAGTTAGATTCAAGCAAGATCGACAACGCTATGCTCAAGTTTGAGCAATATGAGCGCCGTGTCGAAGGCTTAGAAGCCCAAGTTGAATCCTACGATCTTGGCAGTAAGAAGACCTTAGCCGATGAGTTTGCGGCGCTAGAAGCGGAAGACTCTGTGAATGCAGAACTGGCAGCGCTAAAAGCCAAGGTAAAAGCTAAAGCGCCAATTAAGTCAAAAGAATAACAATTCAGAGGTGAGTTATGGATATGGACGTACTGATGGCGCCGATTATTATTTTCATGGTGATAGTCGCGCCAATATGGTTAGTTCTTCATTATCGCAGTAAGCGACAAGTGAGCCAGGGACTCACTGAGGAAGAGTTTTCACAACTCAATGACTTGATTGCCAAGGCCGATAAAATGGCGGCACGTATCGAAACCTTAGAGGCCATTCTGGATACAGAATCGCCTGAATGGAGGGGGAAAAATGAGAGGATCTAATGGCCGTACTTTGTACCGCATTCCCCAGTCAGGCAAAATAGCGGGTGTATGTGCAGGGATTGCCGAGTACTTTGCGATTGAGACTTGGTTAGTGCGAGTACTGGCGGTGTCTATCTTCTTACTCGGTGGCTCGGGTGTGGTGTTTATCATCTATGTTGCCCTGTGGGTGATTTTAGACATCAAGCCACAAAAGTCGTACGATAGGGACGATATTGAAGTGAAGAAGAAGCCGTGGCAGTCGGGAGAACCCGCAAAGCAAGCACTGAGTGACGTGAGCCGTCAATTTCGAAATTTGGAAGTCAGGCTGCAAAATTTAGAACGTCACGTCACCTCTGACAACTTTGATTTAAAGAGACAGATCAATAGTTTGTAACCCTTCTAAAGGGCGGCCATGTCCGCCCTTGTTGCTTAATCTCTGCTCCAATCCAGTGTATAGTTAACCTCATTCGACATAAGGGAAGTCTCTATGGGAATGCTTGATGCTTCACTCCATAAATTAACCCAAAAGGGTCAATCCCTGTTACATCGCACCGCGGACCGACATTTACGTTTGGCCGTGACTGGGCTTTCTGGTGCGGGAAAAACGGCGTTTATCACAGGGTTAGTGAATCAGTTACTCAATTCTGGGCCTGTTTCAACCTTACCCCATGCCCGTAATAACAGCGCTTTACCACTGTGGCAGGTGAGCCGCGATCAGCGTTTGCTCGGGGTTAAGCGTGCCATGCAGCCGGATCTGGAAATCGCCAGTTTTGATTATCAAGGCGCCATGTTAGCGCTCACTTCCGATCCAGCAACTTGGCCAGCCTCCACTCGCACTATTTCTGAATTACGATTGGCGATTAAATACCAGCCGCAAAAGGGCCTACTGGCTAAACTTTCCGATACCGCCACACTGTATTTGGACATAGTCGATTATCCCGGCGAATGGTTACTCGATTTACCTATGCTGCGCCAAGACTTCGTTACTTGGTGCCGTGCACAGCAAGTTCGCATTGAGAATCTTAAAAGCTCACCCTTGTATGCCCAGTTTGAACAATCTTTGATGTCATTAGATTTAGCCGCCAGCGCCGATGAGCAGCAATTAAAGCGGATTGCCGATCAATATCAGTTATTACTCAATGATTTAGTACATGTGCAAGGTTATTACCAAGCGCAACCAGGGCGCATGTTATTGCCGGGTGAATGGCAGGGCGCGCCCTTATTGGCTTTTTTCCCCCTGTTATTGGTCAATGATGAAAAGTTCGCAGCGCTTTCGCAAAGCGATAAACACAGTGGATTCCATGTACTGGAAAAACGCTATCAAGAATATGTAGCTAAGGTGGTTAAGCCTTTCTATAAAAATCACTTTGCCGGTTTTGATAGGCAACTCGTGCTAGTTGACTGTTTTAGTGCGTTGAATCGCGGTAAAAAGCAATTTGAGGATATGGGTGCGGCGCTCAATGCCATTATGGAAAGCTTTCAGTTTGGCCAATCGAGTTATTTACGGCGTTTATTTGCCCCCCGCATCGACCGTTTGTTGTTTGCCGCGAGCAAGGTCGACCATGTGACGCGCGATCAGCAGAGCCATGTTTTGTCCCTGCTGACCGATATGTTGAAACACAGCCAGCATTTTGCCAGCTTCGATGGTTGTAAAGTGGAGACGATGGCGATTAGCGCCATCAAGGCGACACGCCACGGCATGGTGACGACCCAAGAGGGCGAGGTCGAAGTCGTGCAGGGGATAGGGCTCAATGGCAAAGCCCTGACCTTGTTTCCAGGCGAAGTGCCCACTCGCTTACCTGAAGCTAATTTTTGGCGTGATCAAGGGTTTAACTTTATCGGCTTTGCACCACCGAGCAATGTCAATGTCGACCCATCTCAAGTGCACTTTGACCATATTCGTCTCGATCATTTGTTGCAGTACTTACTGGGAGATAAGTTGGAATGACGCTAAAGCTATCGGATAACGCTAATGAGCCGGCCTCCAATTCCTCTGCCAACTCATTTGAACGCTCGACTGAACAATCAGTTGAACAATCCATTGAACAACAGGCCATTAAACAAAAGCCGCTGAAAAAGCAGCAGCTGTTTGATCCACAAGTCGTGGCGCTCAAACCCAGCAAAGAGGAACTCAAAGGGGCTAAAGCCTTTGAACCGCATACGCCTGTGCAAGAAGTGGCTACCGATATTGAGGAATTGATGGATGAGACGCTGTCTGCCCATCCAAAAATGATCGATGCCAAATCGGTATCGCCTCAACTCGTTAAGTCACGCCGTTGGTCTTGGCTCGCTCGTCTGGCGGTATCGAGTTTATTGCTGCTCGTAGTGGTTCAAACGGGATTAGCACTGAGGGATGCTTGGTTTGAGAGCCCTTGGTTGTTCAGTTTTTATGGTGTGGTGCTTGGGGTCGTCAGTGCGTGGGCATTGGCGGGCGCAGTCAGTGAGTATCGTAAACTGAAGCGACTCAAACAGGTCGCCGATACCCAAGAAACTGGCGCTAGGCTGGCGCAGAGCATGCAAATGGGTGAGGCAGATAGCTTTATCGATAATATCGTGTGCCACTATGACGACAGTCAAGGTGTACAGCAACTTCGTCGCTCATTAAAGGATGAGCATAATGATGCCGAGAAAGTCTTGTTATTTGAGGACTTAGTTCTGACGGAGCGAGATGAACTGGCCAAAAAGGTGGTGCGACGCTATGCGGCTGAATCCGCAGTGTTACTGGCGGCCAGCCCGTTAGCCGTGCTCGATATGGCGATCATCCTATGGCGTAATCAACGTATGCTGCGCGATGTCGCCCGCTGTTATGGCATAGAGCTAGGCTATTGGAGCCGGATTAAACTTATCCGCAGTATTATCATCAATATTATTTATGCGGGCACCAGTGAGTTAGTCACAGATTTAGGTACACAGCTGTTATCAGTTGAAATGACAGGTAAATTGTCTGCTCGCTTGGCCCAAGGTTTAGGGGGCGGCATGCTAACTGCGCGCCTCGGATATCAAGCCATGGCGTTGTGTCGGCCGATTGTGTTTAGGGAAGAGCAAAGGCCTAAATTGTCTAAAGTGCATCAGGAATTGTTAATCGAACTGAAGCAGTTTTCAGGCAAGCTGTTTACCAAGGAAGGCCGCGACGCATTAAAAGGCCAGTTCGCCGACGTTGATGACAAGGTCTATCGGTCAGCTAAAGATAAGTCTAAAGAGTAGATGCTATTTAATATCATATAATTAACTGATTTTAACGGCCTAAAGTAGATGCGCTAATGGACTTGTTCCTTAGCGCATTTTTTATGATTTTTTACAGGTATCGAGTATGAAAAAATGCGACTTAGAAGTGTTATGTAACAAGTTAATTACACTTTGCGCGCTGCTATTTTCGCCATGCTACTGGCTTAAGTGCTTGGCCGCGTTATGGTAGGGCTTATTCGATAGGGCTAATGTTTCATTAACTTATCTATTGAATTGTCCATAATGCGGGCATTGAGCGCTCCACACCAACAATCAATCAAGAACGGGAACCGCTCAATGCCAATCACAAGGAGTTAGGTATGCAAGATGAGTCAGGCAAGATGTGGAAAGCGGCAACACAGGTTATTCATGGCGGCCATGAGCGTGAGGCCTTTGGTGCCTTAGTGACGCCGCTTTATCAAAGTGCGACTTTTGTGTTTGAGTCGGCGCAGCAAGGTGGTGAGCGATTTGCGGGTAATGAGCCGGGTTATATTTACACGCGCTTAGGGAATCCAACAACCGCCGAGCTTGAACGTAAAATGGCGATTTTAGAAGGGGCAGAGGCCGCTGCTGCAACGGCATCTGGCATGGGTGCAGTATCCGCCGCATTACTGGCCAACTTGCAGATGGGCGATCATTTAGTAGCATCCAATGCCGTATATGGTTGTACTTATGCGCTAATGACGACGCAGTTCGCTCGCTTTGGTATTGAAGTGTCCCTAGTGGACTTTTCATCGATAACAGAAACAGAAGCGGCGATTAAATCCAATACTAAGGTCATTTTCTGTGAGACCCCAGTCAATCCCCATTTGCAGGTGTTTGATTTAGCGGCAATTGCAAATATTGCCAAACGTCATCAACTGGTCAGTATTGTCGATAATACCTTTATGACGCCATTACTACAGAGACCGCTGGATTTTGGTATCGATTTAGTGATCCACAGTGCGACTAAATATTTGAATGGTCATGGCGATGTGATTGCGGGGATAGTGTGTGGCAGTGAAGAGCAGCTCCATAAAGTGAAGTATGAGATCTTAAAAGATATTGGTGCTGTGATATCGCCCCACGATGCTTGGCTGATCTTGCGCGGCCTTAAAACCTTAGACGTGCGTCTACAGCGCCATTGCGATAGCGCCCAGCGCGTGGCCGAGTTTTTGGCCGAACATCCCAGTATTAACCGCGTGTATTATCCTGGACTTGCCTCTCACCAAGGGCATCAATTTATTGGTCAACAGATGAAACGTGCCGGTGGGGTGATCGCATTTGAATTGGCGGCAAATTTGGAACAAGCCATGGCTTTTGTGGGTTATCTAAAGCTATTTTCTATAGCGGTGAGCTTAGGGGACGCAGAATCCCTCATTCAACATCCGGCATCGATGACGCACTCTCCCTATACGCCAGAGGCGAGAGCGGCGGCTGGGATTAGCGACAATCTGCTGCGGATTTCTATTGGCTTAGAAGATTGTGACGACATTATTGCCGACCTAAGCCAAGCCTTAGAGAGATTGGCATGATTGTAAAGTAGCGCATTCAACAGCGGTAAAAATAGGGCGCGAGTTGGCGCCCCATTTTTATGAGCAAACATGCGCGCTATTTTATGATTAAGCATGCGTTGAATAGGCCTGAAGTTTAGGGATAGGTAATATTTGTTGTTGTGATTTGGTAATTCAGAAGAGCTTAGTCTATTTTTGATTTGAGGCCACGGAAGTAGGACGAAAGGCCGAATATCATGGAAAGAGGAACTATTATGAAGACCAAACTCAATATAACGGCTATTGTGAGTGCAATTGCACTTACTGCATTAGTAGCAGCCCCTGCAATGGCAGCGGATCCCGTCAAAGAAGCCACAAAAGTACAGACTCAAGCAAAGATGGATGTGAAGGATGCTGCATCGGAAGCGAAAAAAGCGATGCCAGATACCGCTCAAGTTAATATCAATACCGCCTCCTTTGAACAGTTGCAAATGTTGAAGGGGATCGGCGCCGCCAAGGCTCAGGCCATTATAGATTACCGTACTCAGAATGGTAAGTTTAAGGCGGTTGATGATTTAGCGAATGTCTCTGGTATAGGTGCAAAACTGATTGAACAGAATCGACATTTGATGAAGATCTGAATCATTAATCAGTGCCAAATAATGATTATTTGAGCGTAAAAACGACAAAAAGCCTACAAATGTAGGCTTTTATCATTTAAATACTTTGGTTTGCCTATAGATTGTCCACTTAAGCAGGATATTTGCCAAATGGGTGGATTAGCACTTGATCCCTTAGATGCCATAGGGGATAATCCGCGTCGTTCAGTCATCATCAATGATGTACTCGAAGTTATGGTGACCCTAGGGTCCCCCCGCAATGATAACTTGTGAACTCGGCCAGGCCCGGAAGGGAGCAACCGCAGCAAGCGACTCGTGTGCCGGGGTGTCGGCTCTAGGGGAACCTCCAATTCCTGCTTATTTATCTTAGTTTTCTGCCAAATTTCAATCTTATTTAGCTTCACGTTATCATTATTCTGATAACAGCTGCCGTTGGCAAAAAATTAATATTCAGTTTCTTCTTGTAACCTTTTTTGTAGATTCTGTTTGAGGAAGGCACGGGATTTTTCTAATGCGGCTTGAATTTCCCGCTTCAGCTCCTGCAACTCGTTGTAGTCTTCAAAAAAGTAAGTGTCGACGAGGTGGCGTATATAACGTACGGGCAGTTGGTTGAGTGTTACACAACAGAGATCGGCTAAATAATCCTCTGGCAGTTCGTCCATAAGTCCTTCATCTGATAACATTTCCATTAAGAGAACTTCGTAATAATTACGGATTTCGAGTTGCATCGCTGTGCTCCATGATGGTTTTTATTGAGTTTGCTACCACAAATGGTTTGCCGCAATAAAAAGTTGGCTGTGTCTTTGGCTTAATTGTAGTGCGTCTCTGCTATAACCGCCGCCTATCACTGCTGCAATTGGAATATTTGCCGATTTTGCGATTGATAATACAGTTAAATCCCGTCTGAACAGCCCTTCTTGGCTGATATTAAGCAAACCGAGATCGTCATTCTGATGAATATCGACCCCTGCATCATAGAGGATAAGATCCGGCTGGTGGATCCGAATGAGCAGGGCAAGCGTTTGCTCAACGGTTTCGATATAGGCTTTATCATCGACGCCCTTTGAAAGCTCAATATCATAGTGGGAGCTTTGTTTACGGCTAGGAAAGTTTTCTTTGCAATGGATTGAGCAACTGATGATCCCATTATGCCTATGGCTCAGGGTGGCGCTACCGTCACCTTGATGTACATCACAGTCAAAAATGAGCACACTATGGAGTTGTTTTGCTGCAATAACTTTTTGGGCTGCGATGATTAAGTCATTGAAAATACAGTAGCCACTACCAAAGTCATAGTGAGCATGGTGATAACCCCCCGTTAAATGCAGGCTAATACCATGTTCAATGGCCAATGAGGCTGTGAGTGTCGTGCCAGCCACAGAATGCAAGGTGCGCTCGACTAAGGCCTCACTCCAAGGAAACCCAATTCGCCTGAGCGCCATCGTTGGCAAAGTCCCAGTGATAAACTGCTCGACGTACTCTTTTTGATGCACTTGCATAACATCCTGTGCCGTCATAGCGATAGGTGCATGAAACTGCGCAGGTGTGGCAAGCTGATTATCGAATAAGTATTGTCGAAGATTTGCGTATTTTGTGGTGGGAAATTTGTGGTGAGAGGGAAGCGCCAGCTTGGAATAGCTGGCGTGATAAACCAATGGGATCATAGTCAATATCGACTAAACCTCGTTATAGCAAGGTGTTATAGCTGAGAAATCGCCCAGCTCATAAATTCTTTACGTGTTTTCTCATCGGCTTGCAGCCACCAATACTGCAACATTTGCTGGGGATTCGCTCCCGCAGCCTTAGATGCATCGACCGGCTTCGTTAATGAAGTCGCATTCACCGCGGCTTGGGTAGATGTTGGCGCAGCGGCTACCACGACGGCTGTGGCGCCCGCTGCTCCAGTGGCTGCTGCAGCCGTACCTGATACATCAACTGCTTGGTTACCACTGAATAGGCGAGAAACAAAACTTTCTTCTTCAATATCGGTATTGGCAACTTGATAGTTGACTTGGCCTTTGTCACTGCGGGTTAACACTACCTGTGGGTTTTGTGCATAGGACTTAGGTTTTTTTACCACTTTACCTTCGGCGGCGCGTAGATAATATTGATGATCACCATCGACTTCTAAGGTCACGATAAAAGGGGCTGACTTTACAAAGGTTTGGCTATCACTAAAGTCATCTTCGACCATTTCATGGTAACGAATGGCGATTTTGTGGGTGCCGGGCGCCAATTCTAAACTGCTCTTGTGATTGAATACGCTGGACTCGACTTTTTTGCCATCGAGGGCAAGGTATTCGAAGGACATGGGAATATTCAGATCTGCAGCAAAGGCTGAGGCAGAGCCGAGTAACACGAGCAGACTACTGATTGGCAAAAGTGATTTCATTATTGTTCCTTAACGATTATGGCTCTGATGCGGACGTTCGAATGCTTGAATGCGATCTTCTATGTAACTGATAGCTTGTCTGCATTTCCCTAGACGACGATGCATCAAAAGGATGTCATTTTGCAAACTGATTTTGTCAGCACTATGACAGTTTTCAAGTTTTGATTCCATTTCTGCAATTTTTTGTTCAAATTTTTTCGCCCAGTTTAGGTGCTTGTTCAATTCCTCGTAAATTTCATGGCTATTTTGTAGCACATTGCTGGCAATCCAGCCAAATCCGCTTTCTTGATGGGATAGGGCTTGGCGCTTAGCAAACCGTGCGCGGCTACTGGCGCGTTGCTGGTTTTTTGATTTTAAATCAATGGATGTGGTCAATAGTGCCCGCTTTACGGCTGTGAATCTATCTTGAATGCGTTCACAACTTAACGTGATAGTGTGAGGTGCGAGTTTGAGGTTAATTTGTTTTTCCAACTGACTGATGCTACTTCGGATCTGTTCGATGCAGGGCATTAGCTGGGCGCCATGCTGAATAAATAACGATTGGTTAAAACGTTCGGTATCCTGCAACAGTTTTCGTTGCTGTGGTGCGAGGTGGTTATCGTGTTGAATGACTTCCTGCTCGAGAGCTTTTAGTTGATTTTTCAGGATGCTGAGTAGCTGCTTTGTATTCAAAACCATGCACTCCAAACTAAATTTGCCGCAATCGCTAGTACAATTAGTACAAACAAAGGCCGAATAAAGGGGAAGCCCAATTTAATCGCACAGCGGGCGCCGATAAACGAGCCTAACATCATGCACAAGCCCATCCAAAGCCCTATTTGCCATTGTACTTGCCCTAGCCAAGCAAAAATCCCTAAGGAGGTGAGGTTACTAGTGAATGTCATCGCTCGGGCAAGGCCGCAGCTGTGAAGCAGGGGTAATTTATAGAGAGTCCCTGCGCTGACAGTCCAAAATGCGCCAATCCCTGGGCCTGCAAAGCCATCATAGGCGCCTAGGATCAGCCCTTGTAGTCCTTGCTTTTGTCTCGGTGGGGGCTGAATCAATGCTTGGCAATCGGTATCGGATATCGCATTTGGGCTCACTAAGCTATAGACAGCTATACCGATAATGAGTAGGGGCAAGATTTTTTCGAGCCACTGCGTGTCGAGCAAATAAACTAATAGGCTACCAAGGGCGGCACCTACAAAAGTGGCAATAAAAGCTATGTACCAGAATGCGGGTTTAAAGAGATGTTGGCGGTAGTAGGTCCATGCTGCCATGGATGAGCCAAAACTTGCTGCGAGTTTATTCGTGCCAAGGACAGTGTGTGGGGCAATGCCAAGCGTTAAAAGTGCCGGAATTGACAATAGACCACCGCCGCCAACGACGGCATCGATAAAACCTGCGATAAGACCTATGACTGCCAACAGGGCCCAGTTGCTGGGCTCGAGTAACAACTCCAAATTTAAATCCTACTCTATGACACGTCTAAAGGGAGGTAAGGCATCTAACAGGGATTTACCGTAGCGTTTAGTCACTAAGCGCCTATCTAGAATAGTTACGCGACCATAATCCTGTTCTTTACGCAGTAATCTACCACAACTTTGGATGAGCTTGCGCGAGGCATCTGGAATTGTCAGTTGTAAGAAGGGGTTGCCACCTTTGACTTTGACATATTCAGCATGGGCTTGTTCAACGGGTGAGGTGGGGACTGCAAAGGGTAGCTTAGTGACAATCAGATTAGTCAGATAATCCCCTGGTAAGTCGAGTCCTTCCGAAAAACTGCCTGTACCAAACAAAATGCTGGGTTCACCTTTATCACACTTTGCTTTATGATTTTCGAGCAATTGCTGCCTTGGGGCATTGCCTTGGATAAGCAGTTCAGTTGTCAGTTTACCTTCAAGTAATTCAACCACTTTTTCCATTTGCCAGTAAGATGCAAACAGCACTAAAGTTGCCATTTCCCCCTCAATCAATTCAATGATTTGCTCGGCTAACTCTTCGGTATAGGCATCATCCGTAGGCTCAGTTTTCATCTTGGGTAAATAGAGTGTGGCATTATTGGGGTAATCGAAGGGAGATTGCAGCGCTAAATAACGACTACCATCATTGAGGGATAAACCGATCTGATGGGCGAAGTGATCAAAGTTATTGAGGGCTCGTAGGGTAGCACTGCATAACACGACTCCTGCAGCTTTTTGCCACAGCATAGATTCGAGCATAAAGCCGACTTCGATGGGGGAAGCACTGAACAGGTAATCCACTTGCTTACCTGTGATAAGTTCAATCCAGCGTGCCATTGGCGCACCTTTATGGGTGTCTTCCTTGGCCATCATGCGCCATAGCTTTTGCAGATTCTCGAGGCGCTGTAACATAAACCCCATTTCGGCTTGCAATGCTTCGGACTGATGTTTGGGGATATCACCGTCTTTAATGGCTTCTGTGAGCAACAATTGCATCTTGTTAAATTGCTTAAGGGCAAGATTGGCTGTGGTGGCTAAGTTTTCGGCTGGGATCCTAAGGGGCTCCGGCAGCTTACCATGTTCAAAGCGATAGCGGCTTTCTGGATTGGCAAATTGTTTGGTTTGGGTATCGCAATAGTGGGCGACTTGATTAAGCTGGGCGATAAGATCGCCAATATGGTCCTGCATTGCCTGTGCGGGGGCGATGATATTATTGCTTTTTATCTGATTTTGTAATTTGGCGCTGGTCTTGCCGACCTTTTCAAGCCAGTCGGCTGCGCCCCTCAGGGTCGCCTGTGCGCTGGAAAAGTCCCGCGCCACAATGGGCAGATGGTGGGCCTCATCGATAACATAAAAGACCTCTTCGGGATCGGGCAGGATCACACCACCACCTAATTCTAAATCGGCAAACAGCAAACTGTGGTTAGCGATCAGCACATCCCATGTATCCACGTCTTCACGAGCCTTGTGGAAGGGGCAATTTCTGTGACTCGCCACTTGCCGATGACAGCTGTGTTTATCGCAGGCTATTTGCTGCCAAAGGTGATCGGGGATGGGGGAGGCCAAAGTATCGAGTTCGCCATTCCAGCGTCCTTCGGTATAGTCCTTTAGCAATTCATGCAACATGGCAATCTGGCTATTATCGGGCTTAGTTTGCCACATAGCCATTTGGGTACTGTTATCATCACCAATCAACATGGCTAATTTCGAAAGGCAAACATACCGCTGGCGACCTTTTACTAGACCAAAGCGAAAATTTAACCCTGACTGTGCAAGAAAGAAGGGAAGATCTTTGTGCAGTAACTGCTCCTGTAGTGCGACTGTTGCGGTGGCTATACAGACCTTTTTCTTGCTTGCGAGGGCGAGCGGAATAGTGCCCAAAATGTAAGACAATGATTTACCAATGCCAGTGCCAGCTTCGACCACAATAATACGCCTGTCTTTGTCGTAATCACCGGCGAGGGTCTTAGAAATTTCGGCCACCATATAATTTTGTTCGCGGCGCGGCCTAAAATTAGGCAAGGCGCTGGCGATATCTTTATAGATGGCGCGGATCTGGGTTTTTACATTGTCAGGTAACATGCGTCACTACTTTATCGAATTAATGCTGTACATAATAACAGTGATTGCATAGCCTAAGAAACTTTTCTGCCATTTAACGGCATTTAAATTGGAAACCTATGCAGATGACGCCTGAGACTATGGCACTAATGAGTGTACAAGGTCGAGTCTTAACCCGCCATGCGAGCCAACGTCATGGGTATTTAGTGTTGCAATATTACTTGGCAACCGAGCAAGGCCCTGTGCTGGTAGAAGTGCAAGATGCTGAATATCTATGTTTTTGCCATCAAATGGATGTGGCTGCATTGCAGTTGCAGACGCCGGGCCAAGCCCTACGATTTGTCCCGTTAGCCCTTAAAAGCTTCAAAGGTGCGGCCGTTGCGGGGATTTATGCAAAATCAAGTAGCACTATGCGGACACTACAGCGGATTGCGAAGGACGCCGACATTCCCTTATTTGAGGCCGATATTCGTCCCGAACAACGATTTTTAATTGAGCGTTTTGTAGCTCTTGATGTGGCCTTTTTAGGGCATTATCGCCCATCTGATGATAGTCATGCGTCGGTTTCTGGCACTATTCCTGTGTTTGTTGCCCAGCGGGCTAGGAGCATTGTGCCGCAAACATCGATCCACTTACGCACTGTATCGCTGGATTTTGAGTGCAGTTTCGAAGGCCTACTCTATTCTGTGGCTTTGTATGGCAGAGATGATAATGATCAAGTCTACGAAAAAGTGATTATGGTGGGGGAGCCTGAGTCGAACGCGCCTAGTTATATCGAATGGGTAAAGGATGAGCCCGAGCTTATTCATCACTTAATTGCTTGGTTTGCAGCTTATGATCCGGATTTCATCATAGGTTGGTCGGTGGTGACTTTTGACTTAGCCTTGTTATTTCGCCGGGCACAATTGCACCGCATTCCACTTCGAATTGGACGCGGTGGTACTTTACTCGAATGGAAGGTTGACAATAAATTCCGCCCAGAAACCTTAAGTTTACCGGGCCGCGTGGTGCTCGATGGCATAGATTGGCTTAAGGCGGCCTTTTATCATTTTGAGCGATTTTCTCTTGAATTTGTCGCCCAAGCGCTTTTAGGTGAAGGTAAAGCGATTCATAACGTCGATAACCGTGTGCAAGAAATTGATGCCCTTTTTGCCAGTGATAAGCGAGGGCTAGCACACTATAATCTAACCGATAGCCGCCTCGTTTGGGATATTTTTCACCATACACAGTTATGGGATTTTGCCCTTGCAAGGGCTGAACTGACGGGTTTAGAGCTTGGCCGCGTCGGTGCTTCGGTCGCTGCATTTAATCATTTGTACTTACCCCATTTACATAGAGCGGGCTATGTTGCGCCAGATACGCCAGCGAGTCAGGGGATAGAGAGTCCTGGCGGTTATGTGATGGACTCTGTTCCTGGCTTATATCAGCATATTTTAGTTTTTGATTTTAAAAGCTTATATCCCTCGATAATTCGCACTTTCCTGATTGATCCTAAAGGATTGATCGAAGGGTTACAGTTGCCCGAGTCAGAGTGTGTCCTTGGGTTTCTTGGGGGACGATTTAGCCGCCAACAGCCTATTTTACCTAAACTCATCCAAAATCTTTCTGAGCAGCGTGAAAAAGCCAAGCGCGAATCAAATGCGCCTTTATCCCAAGCGATTAAAATTATTATGAATTCGCTTTATGGCGTTTTAGGTTCCCAAGGATGTGTGTTCCATGATGCCAAATTGGCAAGCTCGATCACTATGCGCGGCCATCAAATCATGAAGCAAACGCGGGCTTGGATTGAAGAGATGGGATATCAGGTGATTTATGGTGATACCGACTCGACCTTTGTATGGTTAGGTACAGATCCTGAGCTTATGGATGTTGCTCAGTTAGGTAAGACCATGGCTGCACAAATTAATGCTAAATGGCAGATTAAAATTCAACAGGAGTTCCAAGTCGAGAGTTTTCTTGAATTGCAATTTGAACGGCATTATGAGCAATTTTTTATGCCGACATTGCGAGGTTCACTAGAGGGCAGTAAGAAACGCTATGTTGGCGCTTGGCGAAATGGCCAAGATGAGCTTGAGATCACCTTTAAGGGAATGGAACAAGTACGAAGTGATTGGAGTCCTCTTGCGCGAAACGTTCAGGCTGAATTGTATGATCGCATGTTTAATCAACGGGATATTAGTGGTTATCTCACATCGGTTATTGATGAACTCTTAGCCGGAAGGCGTGATGATGAGTTAATATTTAGTAAACGGATGCGGCGTAATTTGGAGGAATATACCGCGAAAGCATCTCCACATGTCAAAGTGGCGAAACAACTATGCGACCTAACAGGAAAGGTTTCATTTGGCAAGAGAGGTGCGCAGATTGATTATGTGATCACAGTCAATGGTCCGGAACCTGTACTGTACAGAACGTCTGTAATTGACTATCAATATTACATTGATAAGCAAATTGGTCCTATCGCCGAGCCTGTGTTTTCAATAATGAAACTAAACTACATGGATATTGCATCGAAACAACTAATGTTAATATAGTGTTTCTATTGTTTTTCACCTGTTGATTATACTGGTTGTTATAGCGTTTTAACCTGTATTATAGAGGTTAACTGGTTTATTTTTGTGATGTTAGTCGACATATTCTTTAGGTTTCGCTTTGAGAGCTCGTTGAAAGTTTGCTACTCTCAGGGGGAAATTGTAAGGAAATATAACAACGGAATGACGTTGATAGAACATAAACGAAAAAGGTTAAGCACCAAATGAACAAAACGTTAGTAGCAACTGCGTTAGCAGCAATATTCCTCGCTCCAACAGTCTCGGCAATTGAGATCTATAAAGACGATAAAAATGCCGTTGAAATCGGTGGATTTATTGATGTGCGCGTAATCAATACGCAAGGGGAAACTGAAGTTGTTAATGGTGCTTCTCGCATTAATTTTGGTTTTAGCCGTGAACTTACCCACGGCTGGAATGCATTTGCCAAATTAGAATGGGGTGTTAACCCCGTTGGTAGCAGTGACATCGTTTACAACAATCGTTTTGAATCTGTTCAAGATGAGTTCTTTTACAACCGCCTCGGTTATGCTGGTATATCCAATGACAAATACGGAACTATTAGCATTGGTAAGCAATGGGGTGCTTGGTACGATGTGGTATATAACACTAACTATGGTTTTGTATGGGATGGTAACGCCGCTGGTGTTTACACATTTAACAAAGATGATGGTGCGGTTAACGGTGTAGGCCGTGGTGATAAACTGGTTCAATATCGCAATGCATTTGGTGATGTGAGCTTTGCGGTTCAAGCCCAACTGAAAAACAGTAGTTTTTATACCTGTGATATTGAAGATATTACCGAAGAAGCTTGTGAGGCTCGTTGGAACCAAGGTGAAGCTGATGCACAGCAAGTGACTTACAACTATACCTATGGTGGGGCTATTACCTACCAAGCAACGGATATGTTGAGTCTAATGGCAGGTATTAACCGTGGTGAATTTGATATTGATTACGGTAACGGTGCTCAAAAGACCGCAGTCGACTTGATCTATGGCGTGGGTATTACTTGGGGGAATTTTGACAATAACGGTTTCTATGCTGCTGCTAACGTAAACAAGCAAGAAAATCACGATACCGATAATATTGGTCGATTAATTAAAGATGCTTATGGTATTGAAACATTAGTATCTTACAAGTTTGACAATGGCCTACGTCCATTTGTGTCTTACAACCTGTTGGATGCGGGTAAGGATTATGTGATTCAACCTAACTTTAACGCCGATCCTAATGATGTCTTCAAACGTCAATTTGTGGTTGCTGGGTTGCATTTTGTCTGGGATCCGAACACGGTTCTTTATGTCGAAGCGCGTAAAGACTTCAGTGATTTCACGAGTGCGAATAAAGAGCAAGAAACCAGAATGTCGCTTTCAGAAGATGATGGTATCGCAATCGGTATTCGCTACACTTTGTAAGATGTAAAGTAAGCTAAACAGCGTAAACTATTATTTTTATTGCCCAATGCCAGTCAGCAATGACTGGCATTTTTGTTTTTGGGGTAGCACCTCAGTTAGGGACGCTATAATGTTAATCGCATTAGCTAACAGCTTTATCACCTTTAAGTTTTGCAATCCAAGATGTGCAGGTTCCGAGATATTGTTTTCTTTAAACTTGAGATAAGTCTACTTACGCTCCTCTGGCTTTGCGTCAATAGGTACTTAAGTATGGCTCATAATTGTTTTAAGGGAGGAAAAGAAGAGTGGCTGTTTAAAAGGTGAACTGTTATCGAATTGTCTTATAGTCCTAGTATGCCGAAATTTACATTTAGACGCAGTCCTCAATGAGCATAATTTTTTGAGAGTAGGAGACTAATTTTTGTTAGATCAAGGGCATAAATCTTAGTGACTTTATCTTCACACCTAAGCGTACTTCTTACTCTGTGTGATTTCAAATCTATGTAATATACTGATTTTAAAATAATTTTTGTGTTTTTTATATTTGGTTATGCATTACTATTGTAATTCTGTGGTTGTATTTGTTGATTTTATGTTTCCCATGTGTTTTTATTGTGTCGCCTATACGTGGCTTTGTGGCGCATTTGGTGCCTAAAGGTTGCTCAGAGTAAAAAATAATAAATAACAAATATCCAGGGAGATAGACAATGCATAAGAATAGCTTATTGGCTAAGTCAGTACGTTTTGCGTTGATTAGTGGTGTTACTGCCGCAACGTTAAGCGTACCTTTTGCTTTTGCTGCCGAAGAAGATGGCGCAAAAGTTGAGCGTATTGAAGTTACTGGTTCACGCATCAAACGTAGTGATCTAGAAGGAGCTTCACCTATAACCACAATCACAACAGAAGATATGAAAGTTGAAGGTAACTTTACAGTTGCGGACGCACTCCGTAACAGTAACTTAAACTCCTTCGGTTCATTCTCTGAGCGTTCTGGTAGCTCTGCACAATCACAAGCTACTATCGATTTACGTGGTGCTGGTTCTGCACGTACTCTAGTGCTGATCGATGGCAAACGTTTCCCTGGTTCTCCTACTCTTGGTGGAGCATCTGCTAACTTGAACGCCATTCCAATGGCGGCCGTTGAACGCATTGAAATTTTGACGGATGGTGCATCATCAACCTACGGTTCAGATGCGATTGCGGGTGTAGTTAACATCATCATGAAGAAAAACTATCAAGGCATTGAGTTCAATGTCGGCGGTGGTTCACGTGAGCGTGATGGCGGCTTAACAAGCAAAGAATTCTCTGTCGTTGCTGGTTATCAGATGGATAAGGGTAACGTCACGTTTGCCTTTGATCATCAGGACCGTAAGGGTATCTCTGACGGTGACCGTGATTACACTGCAGCAAGCATGACTGACTTGAACGGTGATGGTGTTATTCAATTTGAGGAAACAATTGGTTGGAGCCAATATGGCGCCACAGTTCGTAGCCCAGATAAAAAAACGAAACTAGCATCACCACTCTGTGATGACTTAGAAGCAAAATATGGTTCAGATGTATTCCAAACCATTAAAGCAGACAACGTATCAGGTCCTGGTCATACCTATTGTGGTTACGCATATGCAAACGTTGCTTATAACAAAGCTTCTGTAGACCGCAATACAGTTTATGTTGATGCTAACTATGAACTTGCCGAAGATTTAGAATGGTTCGGCCGTGTTATGTTTACTCAAAATAACTCATTTGGCCGTTATGCTCCTCCAGCAGCACCTTGGTCGAATATGTCGGCTGATAACCCACACAACCCATTTGGTGAAGATGGTGCGACAGGGTATTTCCGCTGGGTAGATATTGGTACTCGTGATGGAAACGTTGACGATTATAACCAAGATTATTTGACTGGTTTACGTGGCACCATTAGCGCGTTAAATGATGCAACTTGGGAAGTCTATTACCACCACAATATTGCAGATAATAAATCTATTGGTGAGTATTATCTCAGCTATTCTGGCTTAGCATACAATGAAGCCAATGGTATTGATCTCGGTTCTGAAGCCGGTGTTAATAACATGAAGGCGACAACACTAACGCAGGACAGTGCCACATTCCAACAATGGAACGCTGGTATAGGTTTCGATGCATTTGAATTGCCAGGTGGTGCAGTTGCTCATTACTTTGGTATGGAATATTTCGAACAAGATTATTCTTCTGTTTATGATGCACAATCCGAAGCTGGTTTAGTCGGTGGTAGTGCTGGTAACTCTGCTGGTGGTGATCGTCAAGTTTGGGCTGCATTCTATGAAGCAGTATTACCAATTACTGATACTATTGAGTTAAACCTTGCTGCTCGTTATGACGATTATAGTGATTTTGGTAATAACGTTGCGCCAAAAGCAGCTATTCGTTGGCAAGCGCTTGAGAACTTAGTTGTCCGTGCATCATATTCTGAGGCTTTCCGTGCTCCAGCCTTAGACCAACTGTATGCTGCGACAACATTCAGTGCAGAAAGTGGTACCGATTATCCATATTGCGAATCAAATGGCATTAGCGAAACTGCTTGTTTGGAAACGCAGTATGATACATTTATTACTGCAAACAAAGACTTAGGTCCTGAAACATCTGATTATATCAATTTAGGTGTGGCTTGGGATGTTGTTGATAACTTTAGTGTTAAGGTGGATTACTTCGATCTAAATATCGATGATGTAATTAGCCAGCGTAGCATTACTAACGTTATGGAAGGTATTGCTTCTGGTTCTTTGACGGCAAACGATACTTTCTATGTATTACGTGCACCAGGTACCGGTGGCGCTCTAGGCCAAGCGTATGAAATTGGTACAGGTTATGGTAACGGTGATAAATTAGAAATCGAAGGTATAGATGTTACATTAAACGGTAACTTAGAGACTAGCTTTGGTGATTTCTCTTTAAGCTGGACTAACAGCTTTATCCTGAGTTATATAGAGGAAGTCGAAGGCGGTTCTGCAGCAATTGATACCGCTGGATGGAATGGTCAACCTGATTATAAGTCTGTATTTACTACAGTTTATAAAATTGGTAACAATTCTCTATCATGGAACATGAACTACACTGATTCTACATATGAAGATAAAGAGTCTGGTAGTTTGGATTCATGGTTAATTCATAACATCAGCTACAGCTATGATTTCGGTAACTATGGTTCAGTTTTACTCGGTGTTAATAACTTAACCGATGAAGATCCTGTCTTAGACTCTTCTGGTGCTTATACTAACCCTGACTTGTATAACAACTATGGCCGTGAGTATCGCGCTAGTTATACTTTGAAGTTCTAATTCTAGATATTAGAATTTATATAAGGCCAGCAAATACGCTGGCCTTTTTCTTTATTAATCAATAGTAACTAAATTGGGGGGAGCATGAAGCAACATTGGAGTGAATATTGGAAACAAGGACATTTAACTTCTTTTGGAGCTGATTTTAATGGAAATTATGCAGGGATATTACGGAATGTCTGGTTGCCTATTTTGGATGGGCTAAAACCTGGTTTTGAAGTTCTAGATGTTGCGACAGGTAATGGGGCAATACCGTTGCTAATTGGAGAGTATTTAGGACCGTCTAATATAAATGGGCGGGTTAGAGGTATTGATTATGCTGAAATACAGACCGCTACTATTGAAAAAAACTATCAGATAGAGATTGATTTGATTGGCGGTGTAAACTGCGAGTCAATTCCATTTGAAGAACAAGTAGATTTAGTGACATCTCAGTTTGGTATTGAGTATTCAAATTTGACTGAATCATTAATACAAATCTCTAATATTCTAAAAAATGGCGGGCGTATTTCACTTGTATGTCACCATTCAGATTCAGTGATTATCGTTCGTAACAAGCGTATATTAGCGATTGTTCAAAATAGCTTAGTTGGTGAGCTTATTGATAACTTGTTTTCACTAGTCGAAGCCATGGGAGATATTTTGAATAAGTCAGATTTGCAACGATTGCAAGAAGATACTGTTTGCGAAAGGTTGCGTATGAAAATCAATCATCTAATAGGTGAACTTGTTGCGATTGATCAGTCAGCATTACAAGACGCTGAGATTTTGAATTATGTAATGACGTTCTTTAAAAAGGGTATGTTTTGGTCGGTAAAAGATAAAAAGAATTACCTTAAATTTGTTCAGCAGCAGATCAATGATCTAGGATTGAGACTTGCGGAGCTAATTAACGCAGCATTAGATGTTCCTAAACTTGCAGACATGCTAACACTACTGAGTAGTGTAGGAGTAAAGCTCTCTTCAATTTCAACACTAAAAACAGATGATAATCAAATAATCGCTTGGCACTTAGTGTTCGATAAACAAGTTAATTAACTGTTAATTAGTGCTTTATACATGACTTGGAAAGCCAGATTAATACTCAAAATGTACATATAGTAACCCTCAGCGCTTGGTTCGTCTCGAAACACCCATTTCTGTGACTTTTCATTCACGTCAATTGTTGACACAGGTCAACATTTTGTGAAATGATGCCAGCGGGTCTATGCCTGTAAAGGCATAGGAAAGGGAAGAAAAAACTAAGAATCACAAGAGAAAGACGAACTTACAGTATTTATGGCCTGAAGCAGTTGTTGCTAAGGGGTATGTTGCTGGTAAGTTAAACCTTTTTATTCACTTCAAATTGGTTGGGAACTATGTCCAAGGTAAGCAATAGAACAAAAATCGCTACTGCACTTGTTGGCGTGCTGGCATTAGCGAGCAGCAACTTAGTAGTTGCAGATCCTCTTACCGACGTGCAAAAAGCGGATAGTTTGATCCACGCTGATGCCGCTGCGTCGCAAAAGAATGTTGATAAGTATTTCGATCAAGCACAAGACATGCTTTTTGAGTATGGCTCTGTTGCCGATGAACGCGAGTCACTGAAGTCGTATAACGATTATGTTGCTAGCTTAGTTGCTGATCAACAAAAGACAATGGACTCTGTTCAAGACGATATTAATGGCGTTGATAAATTACGTCAGGGCGTCGTGCCTTTAATGTTTAAAATGGTTGAGTCTTTAGAGCAATTCGTTCAATTAGACTTACCATTTAACTCTGAAGTACGTGCAAACCGTGTTAAAGAGTTAAAGAATCTTTTAAACACTGCTGAAGTAACTCTAGCTGAAAAATACCGCTTGATCCTTGATGCATATAGCATCGAGCGTGAATATGGTAGTGCTGTTGCAGTAAACCAAGGCAAATTAAACCTAGATGGTAAAGAAGTATTAGTTGACTTCTTCAACCTAGGTCGCGTTGCGCTTTATGCACAGAGTCTAGATCAAAAGACTGGCTGGATGTATAACTCTCAAACTCAAGCTTGGGACAAGTTAGATGACAGCTACCTGCGTGAACTGACAAAAGGTATCCGCATTGCCCGTAAACAAGGCGCTCTAGATCTATTCGCGTTACCAATTCCTGCTGCGGAGACTGCACAATAATGAAGAAGTTAATTACTACAGCTGTATTAGCTGCAAGTTTCTCTTTAACTGCTGGTATGGTAAGTGCTGCTGATGCACCTAAGACCATTGACCAACTATTGCAGCAAGTTAAAGTTGATCGTGCTGCTGAAGGCAAAGTTAATAGCAAGCGTGAGCAAGAATTCCAAGCAGAACGTGGTGATAAAGCTGCACTGTTAAAACGCGAGAAAGACGCTCTAGCTGCTGAAAAACAACGTGGTAAAGATCTGAACCAAGCGTTCTTAGATAACGAGCGTAAGATTGCTCAGTTAGAAGAAGATCTGAAAACTGCTCAAGGTGACTTGGGTGAAATGTTTGGTGTGGTTAAAGGTGAAGCCGGTGATTTCGCTGGTAAACTGTCTAGTTCAAACATCAGTGCCCAGTATCCAAATCGCGATAAGTTTGTTGCTGATTTAGGTGCGCGTAAGCAATTGCCTAAAATTGAAGAGTTAGAACAATTCTGGCAAGAGCAGCTATTTGAAATGGCGCAATCTGGCAAAGTTGTTAAATTCGAAGGTTCCGTCACTGGTATCGATGGTAGTGTTAAGACAACGACTATTCACCGTATTGGTGCTTACAACTTAACTGCTGATGGTAAATATGTTGTTTTCAACCCTGAGTTAGGTCTAATTCAAGAGTTATCACAACAACCAGAAGGCTATCAAGTTAGCGCTGTTGGTAAGTGGGAGCAAACAACTTCAGGTGCAGCACCATTCTATATTGACCCTGCACGTGGCGTATTGTTAAACATCTTCACTAACAAAGCGAGCTTTGAAGACCGTCTAGAAGCCGGTGGTACTATCGGTTACATCATTATTGCTCTGTTAGTATTAGGTCTGTTGATCTCTATTGAACGTCTAGTCACTATGACCATCATCGGTGCTCGTGTTAATAGCCAACGTAAGAATATTGATAATCCAGGTAACAACGCATTAGGCCGTATCCTGAAAGTGTATCAAGAGAATAAAGACGTTGATGTAGAAACATTAGAACTGAAACTTGACGAAGCGATTCTAAAAGAAACTCCAGCGTTAGAGTCTCGCATTTCAATCATCAAAGTTCTGGCAGCTATCGCACCTATGATGGGTCTGTTAGGTACTGTAACGGGTATGATTGCAACCTTCCAAAGTATCCAATTGTTCGGTACTGGCGATCCAAAACTGATGGCTGGCGGTATTTCCATGGCGCTGATCACGACGGTTCAAGGTCTGGTTGCTGCACTGCCTCTGATGCTAATGCATGCAGTTGTTGTTGCTCGTAGCAAGTCAATTGTACAAGTTCTGGAAGAGCAAAGTGCTGGTATCATCGCCGCGCATGCTGAGAAGAGGGCTGACTAATGATGCTATACCTGATGGACATTTGGGATTCCGTCAGGGGCTTCATGGCCTCCGGAGGCGACGTCCTCTGGTTAGTTGCGGCCGTACTGTTCTTAATGTGGGTATTAATGCTTGAACGCTACTGGTATCTAAATTGGGTATCTCCAAAGCAACATCAAGCAATCATAACTGCATGGGATGCAAGAGAGGAAACAACCTCTTGGTACGCACACCGTATCCGTGAAGCTTGGCTGTCCCAAGCTAAACAAGATTTGAATGCACGTATGCTGATTATTAAAACCTTAGTAGCGATTTGTCCTATGATCGGTTTGTTAGGTACCGTAACCGGTATGATTTCAGTGTTCGATGTGATGGCAGTTCAGGGGACGAGTAATGCTCGTTTGATGGCGGCTGGTATTTCAATGGCAACAATGCCCACAATGGCGGGAATGGTTGCTGCATTATCGGGAGTATTTTTCAGTACTCGCCTTGATGCAAAAATGAAAATCAGTTTAGAAAAGCTAAAAGACAGCATGCCGCACCACTAGAGAGAGATTGAACATGGCACGTAAAAAGCATTCCAGTGTAGATGAGGAAGCGCAAATTGACATGACCCCGATGCTCGACATCGTGTTCATTATGTTGATCTTCTTCATTGTAACAACGTCATTCGTGAAACCATCTGGTTTGGACTATAACAAACCAAAAGCTTCACAAGCGACTTCAAAGCCTTCGGCTAACATCTTTATCGGCGTCAGCAAAACTGGCGTGATCATGATGGAAAACCGTCAGGTTGATATCGAACGTGTAACTGCAAACGTTGAGCGTATGCTAGCTGAAGCCCCAGAAGCAGCTGTGCTTATTCAGGCAGACAAAGATACGCAACACGGCTTAGTAGTTAAAGTACTAGACCAAGTCAAAGCGGCTGGTATAGATAAGATTTCGGTATCTGCGGGGAACGATTAATATGCTAAGAGCACTAGTATCAATCATTATTGGTGCTGCTGTGACTTTTGGTCTGTTCGCTTTTATGGCGTTCTTGGTCGGTGGAGGTGCGCAACGCGCAGATACATCGTCCGAGACCCCTGTAATTGAAATCACTATGGATAGACAGGATTCAAAAGCACAGAATAAGCCAAGGGTAGTGCCTAAACCGCCACCACCACCAGAACAGCCTCAGAAACCTGATGCTACGCCACCGGACACATCGTCTAATATTGATACGTCTATGTCGTTCAATATGGGGGGCGTTGAAGCGGGTGGTCCGAGTACTGGTTTCAAATTGGGTAATATGATGACTCGCGACGGTGATGCGACACCTATCGTTCGTATTGAGCCTCAATACCCAATAGCCGCAGCTCGTGATGGTAAAGAAGGTTGGGTGCAATTGCGCTTTACGATTAATGAATTAGGGGGCGTTGATGATGTTGAAGTTATCCAAGCCGAGCCTAAGCGTTTATTCGATAAAGAAGCGATTCGCGCACTGAAAAAGTGGAAATATAAGCCAAAGATTGTTGACGGCAAGCCACTGAAACAACCCGGTATGACAGTGCAACTTGACTTCACCTTAGATAAAGGAGGCAACTAACGATGCGTAATGCTAATAAAATCGCAGCTTTATTATTGCTTTCTCTTTGTGGCGGTTTTTCTGTTTCATCTGCCGTAGCAGCTGAAAAGTGTGAAATTGATAAACGCCAATCTAAAGCTGTAGGTGAGGGCGCTGCGAAGAAAGTTCAGAAGTCTTTCGAAGCTTATACTAATGGCCAACTCGATGAAGCCATTGCTATTTTGCTAGAAGCAAACGCTAAGAACGATTTCGATAAAGCCTATGTAGCACGTATGCTAGGTAACTTTTATGCCGAAAAAGGCAAGATGGATACCGCGATCAAATACCTGAAACAAGCCGTTGAGGCGGATATTTTAGGTGGAACCGATCATGCAGCGACTATGCGTCTTTATGCTGATTTGCTGCTACAAGAGAAGAAGTTTAAGGAAGCTATTCCTTATTACTATAAGTGGATGGACTTCACTTGTAAGGCTGACTCTCAAATGTATCGCCGTATCGGTATTGCATACTCAGAGCTGAAGCAGTGGGATAAAGTGATTGAAGTGGCCGATAAGGGTCTTTCTCTTGCTGAAACTCCTGATAAAGGTTTGTATCAGATGAAGCTAACGTCTTACTTCAATCAGAAGAAGTATAAAAAGGCCGTTGGTGTGTTAGAAGTCATGGTGCCTTTATTCCCGGATGATGGCAGATTATGGGTTCAGTTAGCACAGTTTTATCTGATGGTAGAAGACTATGATAAGTCTCTTGCAACCTACGATTTAGCTTACAGAAATGGTTTCCTTGAGAGTGCGGGTAACATTACTCGTTTAGCACAGCTGATGGCGCAAAAAGGTGCACCATACAAAGCCGCTAAAATCTATCAGAAACACATGAAGTCAGGTTTGATCGCTGAAGATGCAAAAACGCTTGAAATTTTAGCGGGTTTCTACCAAAACGCGAAAGAGTTTAAAGAAGCCGCTGAGTTTTATGGTAAAGCTGCAGCTATTAGCAATGATGGCAAGCTTTATCTGAAACAAGGCCGCTTACTGAACTTAAATGAACAATATACAGCAGCGATCCCTGTGCTTGAAAAGGCAATTTCGCTCGGTATTGAACATCCAGGTGAGGCAAACTTTGAGTTGGCTTTGGCTCATTTAAGTTTGAAACAGTACAAGTCTGCTTATAATCGTGCAGTGTTAGCTGCCAAAGATAAGAAGACTGAGAAGAGTGCAAACAGCTATATCTCTTATATTAAAGAGAAAGCACGTATGCATAACGTCACACTGTAACCTATAGCCTGTATTAACAGCGTTCGAAAAGCCCCTAAATAGGGGCTTTTTTATTGTAGCCTTATCAACGCTTGGGACTGCTGCAGATTCTTCTCTAACTCCAAGGATAATTTCGATACGTTTGTAAATAGGGTTTCAATTCTCTGCTCTTGTGTTGGTAAGCATATACAAGCTGCGAGTTTATAGTCGATTTTTAACTTGTGATTTTTACCAAAATCTTGATTAAACGCATGTATATGTTGCTCAATTCTCTCCAGTACGACCTCAGTACCTTCTTCATCAATATTAAACAAACCTAAGGCAAAATGGTTATGATCTAGCCTAGCAATCATATCCGTTGCTCTCAGTAAGGCTTCTTGTACTTGTTTAGTGAAGAATTCGAGTAAATGGGGTTGTTTGACTGTTTCATGAATGTGGGGGCACAGATACAATAGTGCCAAGCTTTGGTGTTCTCTCATATGACGATGCCATTCTCGGTTAAACACTTCCATGAAATAAGTTTGATTGTAGACCCCTGTTTCTGGATCCCTAAAACCCGAGTTGCGAAATGAGTAGATCATAGATTAACTCCGTTAGCAGACTTTTTATTAAGTATAGGAACTGTTCCGCTATCACGGATCCAAAAGGAGAAATATAAAAATGAAGTTGAGTTTATTGGCGGGAACAATAGCGTTACTGTTGACGGTGCAAGGTTGTTCAAAACCTGAGGTGGCCCTAGCTGAACAAACTAGTTCAGTGAATATCACTACCCCACTGGATAATGAGCAGACGGCTGAGCAGCGTTATGTTGCCCTTGTCGATGCCTATTTTAAAGATTATCTAAGACTCGAACCTATTTACGCGACTTTTGTTGGTGTTAACGACTATAACGCCCAATTTGGTGGTGATTTGACCGAAGAGTATCTTAAGGCGCGTCACGAGCTGAATACTCGCTACTTAGCTCAAGTAAAGGCGATTGATGTTGCACAATTGCCCGCTGATTTGCAATTAAGCTATGCACTATTTGTCTACGATCGTGATATGGCGCTTGTGGATGAAACATACCCATCACGCTTTATGCCGATTAGCCAGTTCTACAGCACAGTGATTACTATGGTGCAACTTGGCAGCGGTGAAAGTGCACAACCTTTTAATACTGTTCAAGATTATCGTAATTGGGAACAAAGGGTCGAGGGGTTCATCAAATGGATCCAACTGGCGCAAAACCGCATGAATGAGGGGATTGAGAGCAAAGTCGTACTACCAAGAGTGCTAGTGGAACGCATTATTCCGCAGCTCGACGCCATGCTAACAACGGACGCAACCCAAAGTATTTTCTACTCGCCAATACAGCATTTTCCTGAAAGCTTTTCTGAGCAGGATAAATCCACGTTAAGTGCGGCCTACCAAGTAATGATTAGTGAGCGTCTTGTGCCCGCATTAACTGGGCTTAGGGATTATTTCAAACAAATCTATTTACCTAAGGCCCGTGCGACTGATGGCTGGTCAGGTTTACCGAATGGAAAAGCTTGGTATCAACACCTCGCAAATTCACATACTACGACTGCGATGCCAGTGGATGAAATCCATCAAATTGGTTTAAGCGAAGTGGCACGGATCCTTTCTGAAATGGATAAAGTGCGTGAACAAGTGGGTTTCAAGGGGGATTTAAAAGCGTTTTTTGCCTCGTTATCTTCCGAGCTACAGTACTTCTATACAGACCGTCAAGGTTTAATCGATGGCTATATGGTGCTTAAAGATAAAATTAACCAAGTATTGCCACAGTATTTTAATGTCATGCCTAAGGCCGATTATGTGGTTAAACCCGTAGAAAGCTTTAGGGAGCAATCGGCGGCCGGTGCATCCTATGAATCTCCTGCGGTCGATGGTAGTCGTCCAGGGGTGTTTTATATCAATACCTATAATTTAAAAGCGCAACCTAAATGGGGCATGACGACGCTATCTTTGCACGAGGCTGCGCCGGGGCATCATTTCCAAATTGCGATTAAGCAAGAGCTAACAGGTGTGCCTGAGTTCCAGCGCTTCAGTGGTTATACCGCCTTTGAAGAAGGTTGGGCACTTTATGCGGAATACCTTGGTATCGAGATGGGCTTGTTTAGCGATCCTTATCAGTATTTTGGTAAGCTCTCCGATGAAATGCTGCGGGCAATGCGCTTAGTTGTGGATACTGGACTGCATGCTAAAGGGTGGAGCCGTGAACAGGCGATTCAATATATGAAGGACAACTCGCCCATGGCCGAATCTGATATTGTGGCCGAAGTTGAACGTTATATGGCAATCCCAGGTCAAGCCTTGTCTTATAAAGTGGGGCAGTTGAAAATTCTGGCACTGCGTGCCCGCGCCGAAAAGGCTTTGGGTGATAAGTTTGATTTAAAGGCATTCCACGATCAGATCTTAACCTCAGGCTCATTACCCATGGCCGTTATGGAGCAGAAAATTGACCGCTGGATAGCGCTGAACCAAGCATAAGCTGCTCACACTACTGTTATTTATGCTGAAAGTGAGTGACGGTCTTTTTAGTTCTTTTTAATTAAACAGAATGTTTTTATACTGAACATTCGTATCCCGTTTTGAGTCATATGACGGGAACTACGTGATATTTGGGGCAAATGTCTCATGATCTTCAACGGAGTTTTATTATGGTACAGGCAACAGCAAGACATTTGTTAGTCAGCAGCGAAGAGCAGTGCCAAGCGCTCAAGCAGCAAATTTTAGACGGTGCGGATTTTGCTCACCTTGCCCGTTCACATTCTTCTTGTCCATCGGGGGCTCAAGGTGGTGAACTCGGCTCATTTGGCCCAGGTATGATGGTACGTGAGTTTGATGAAGTGGTATTCAGTGCGCCATTAAATGAAGTCCAAGGTCCAGTGAAAACTCAATTTGGTTATCATTTGCTTGAAGTGACCAGTCGCGGCTAATTGTTGAGCTGCAGATAAAACGGCGGCTTATGCTGCCGTTTTTTTATAGGTCCTTACCACGGAGTCGCTATGTTAGAACTCTATACAGATAGATTAAAACTCAGAAGCTTACAAGAGAGTGATTGGGAGCATTTTTATATGCTGCATAGCGATCCACAAATTAATCAATATGTCCGCATCCCCGAATCAGAAGAGGTGATCCGCGCTAAATTCCAACAGCGTTCAGATACTTGGTTTTACGGCTCTGGTGAATGGCTCACCTTAGCCATTGAGACGCTTGATACTGGCATCTTTGTTGGGCTGACGGGGCTTTATTGCCAAAGTATGGAGGCGCAACGTGCAGAAGTGGGCTATTTGCTCGCTAAAGAAGTACATGGGAAAGGGTATGCGACTGAAAGTCTGCAGGCTGTGATTGACTGGGCCAGCTTGAGTTTTAACGTGCATAAATTTGTTGCCCATTGTACCCAAGATAATAATGCTTCGGCACGTGTGCTTGAGAAATGTGGTTTCAAGCTTGAAGGAGTACTCAGGCAGGAATTTAAGATAGGTGAGCAATGGTTTGACGATTGCGCCTATGGTTTACTGACCGCTGAAAGGCAAAGATAATTGAAATTTCTGCATCGCAGAGGACATGCTGCTATAATGCCGCAGGTTTATTTTTAGAGGCGTGTTTAAGTGACGCAAATTAATCAGTTAGCTTTGCATTCCGGTGATGATTTCATTGAGTTGTACAAAGTATTAAAAGTGCAGGGCATGACAAATGCGGGTGGTGAAGCCAAGCATTTTATCGACGAAGGCCTAGTCACAGTCAATGGTGAAGTGGAAACGCGTAAGCGTAAAAAGATCGTAGCGGGTGATATCGTCAGTTTTAACGGTGAATCTGTTCAAATCATTGCGGCTGAATAAGCCTGATCCAGTGGAGAAAGATATGCAATTTCCTGATGATGATAATGGCAAGATGCTGGCTGCAATGGCAGAAGCTGGCATTGACTTAACCAAAGCTTTAGATGTTGATTTCTTTTTAGTTTTTGATGACCAACGTGATGCTGAATCCGCATTAGAAGAACTGGCGAATTCTGATTTAGACGGTGAACTTGAGCTTAATCTGAACGATGAACTGGGTAAGTGGGAAATTATTGCATGCATCAATATGGTGCCTGACTACGATGATTTAGTTGAGCAGGAGACTATGCTCAACGAATTTGCCGCAGAGTTTGGGGGCATGACCGATGGTTGGGGGGTAATGCAACACCAAGAAGGCGATGATGAGTTTATGGACGATGATGATCATGGGCATGTCCATGATGAGCATTGCCAGCACTGAGCCAATGGGTCTACCCTTAAGTAATAAAAACCACCGTTAGGTGGTTTTTTATTGCGGTCTAATCAGCCTTTTATGCCATGGCTGTTGGGTTTAGGGTATGGGTATAAGCTCTTTGTATTTTGACAACACTTTTTACGGTAGTCGTTAATGGCAATGGGTCAATGACGATAGGGCGCAAAGATCTCCAACAACCAGTCAATAAAGGCTTGTACTTTGAGTGGCATACTCGGGGATTTTGGGGTGAGCAAATAATAGGCATACGGGCTGATAAAGTCAGCATCGAAGGGGATCACTAAACTGCCGTTTGCGAGTTGCTCTTCAATAAAAAAACGTGGGATGAGTGCCGCACCCATCCCACTGGCCGCGGCTTGACTCAGCATATAAAAATGTTCAACACCAAAGGTTTGTGCTTGGGTGAGCTTAAGCCCGACTTTTTCTGCCCAATACTCCCACAACTCAGGTCTGGTGGTGTGCTTAAGTAGAGTGACGCTATTAATATCTTCAATACACTGAAGCCTAGGTGCCAGAGAGGGGGCACAGACAAGGCATAAATCCTCATCCATCAGTTTGATATAGTTGACCCCTTTGGGAATGACAGTGCTGCTACGAATGGCGATATCGTAACGGCCTTGGCTAAAATCCACGGCAAAATCCCCAATGGAGAGATCCACATACAAGTATGGGTGGCGGGATTTAAACTGCTCCATTCTTGGGATTAACCAGTTGATGGTTAAGCTTGGTAGCACGTTGATGGCTAAGGTTTGCGGCTTAGAAGGCTGACGACGTAAGTCACTCGTGGCACTGGAAAGGGTTTGCAGCGCAGCTTGAACATGGGGTAAATAGCGCTTAGCTTCATCGGTTAAACCGACTTTTTTATGTAAACGCACAAAGAGCGCAAAACCTAAATAATCCTCTAATACTCTGATCTGTTTGCTGATCGCGCCATGGGTGACATGCAACTCCTTGCTGGCGAGTGTCATACTTTGCAATCTCGCGGCTGCCTCGAAGGCTCGAAGGGTATTGAGTGGTGGTAAATCGGGAAACATAGCGATATCCAAGCTACTGATTTAGGCCAAAAATGATGGTTTAGTGTGAATTTATCTCACGCTATGGGGACAATAACTCCTTTGCGTTTATAAGGCAAACACAGTCTAATGCACTGCAATGGCTCCCATTTACCTAAAAAGAATCATAAATCATGCTCGAGTTTGACCTCACTCTACAAATTGCTGCGTTACTTTTTGCCGTCGCTATGGTGGCGGGATTTATCGACTCCATCGCCGGTGGTGGTGGCTTACTAACGATACCTGCCTTAATGTGGGCGGGTTTACCGCCGGCGGTAGCCTTAGGAACAAATAAACTCCAAGCCTGTGGCGGCAGTTTTTTTGCGAGCCTGTATTTTGTGCGTAAAGGACTCGTTGATCTTAAGTCTGTGAAATTGTCGCTCTTTTGCGCGTTTATCGGCGCAGCATTGGGCACTATTCTCGTTCAGTTGGTTGATACTAAAGTGCTGGAGTTGATGTTGCCCTTTTTGATTTTAGCCATTGGTTGTTATTTCTTATTTTCGAAAAAGATTTCTGAAGACGATAAACATCAAGTGCTGACACCGACTGCGTTTGCGTTCACCGCGGCTTTAGGCGTGGGCTTGTACGATGGTTTTTTTGGCCCCGGTACGGGCAGCTTTTTTGCGCTGGCCTTTGTATCCCTCGCGGGCTTTGGTCTCGCAAAAGCCACGGCTCACGCCAAACTACTTAATTTCTCAACCAATATTGCCTCATTGATTTTCTTCGCCTTGGGCGGCAAAGTGATTTGGTTATTGGGATTGGTGATGTTAGCTGGGCAAGCGATTGGCGCAACCTTAGGCTCACGTCTGGTTGTCACTAAAGGCACTAAGATTATCAAGCCGTTAGTCGTGACTATGTCCCTTGCCATGAGTTTTAAACTGTTGGTGAATCAATACCAGCTATTTTGATCGGTCGAGTCAATTTGGGGGATTCCCATCATACTTGGATGGAAATCCCCCAGCGTGTTTCTAATTCATTCACTCCTCTCGCTTTGGCTATACACTGTAAGGTTTTTTGCATAGTATAACCTGTCATTTCTAATGCACTTTTTGAGTTTATTTCCATTGTTTTTCTTGTATTACTCAGTGTGTTACATCATCTGCATTTGCTCCAACTACAGCAAATATGAATATCAGCCCTCGGTTCGGCTGCAATAGGGTTTAAGAGCGATTATGAAATTTATCCACACCTCGGACTGGCACATAGGTCGTCAGTTACACAATCAGCCATTATTGGATGATCAGGCCTTTGTGCTCGACCAAATTGTGGCTTTGGCAACGGAACATAGCGTCGATGCCGTGATTGTGGCGGGGGATATTTATGATAGGTCGATCCCCCCTGCCAATGCCGTGGCACTATTAGATGATGTGCTCAATCGGCTAGTTCAGGATCTGGGTGTGCAAGTGATTATGATTGCTGGTAACCATGATGGCCACGAGCGTTTAGGGTTCGCGGCAAAACAAATGTCGGCAAGTGGCTTACATATTGTTGGGCCGCTTAGCGCAGCGCTTTTACCTATTCGGCTAGAAAGTCCAACGGGTGCCACCTATTTTTATCCTTTACCCTACGTTGAACCTGCCACAGTGCGGCAGGTCTTTGACTGTGAGGCGGCAAGCCATGAGGCCGCAATGGCGGTATTACTTGAGCAAGTGCGTCAGCACGATAGTCAAGGCTTACCGAAAGTAGTGATCAGCCATTGTTTTTTGGATGGTGGCAGTGAGTCGGAATCAGAGCGACCATTGAGTATTGGTGGCGCCGACAAAATATCGCCAGCGCTATTCACTGAGTTTGATTATGTTGCCCTTGGGCATTTGCACGGGCCGCAATACAAGGGCGCCGAGCATGTGCGCTACTCAGGATCGATTTTGAAGTATTCCTTTAGTGAACAAGATCAACACAAGTCGGTGACCTTAGTCGAACTAGGCGCTCAAACGCCGATTGATATCCGTTTATTACCGTTAACCTCAATGCGTGATGTGCGCATCTTAGAAGGGGAGTTAGACACCTTACTCGCCCAAGGAAAAACGGATGCCAAGCGTGAGGATTACCTTATGGTCAGGCTCCTCGATAAGCACGCTATTTTGGATGCTATGGGTAAACTCAGGGCCGTTTATCCCAATGTACTGCATTTAGAGCGCACAGGGCTGATGGCGGGGCAACAGCAAGTCGCCTTGAGTCGGGATCATATCAAGAAAGGCGAGATGGACATGTTTTGTGACTTTTTCTCCCAGGTGTCTGGCGAGTCATTAACGCCAGCTCAGCAAGCCGTGATGGATGATCTTTTGACTAAGCTACACAATGAGGAGCGCCAGGCATGAGACCACTTAGCCTTTCAATGTCAGCTTTTGGTCCTTTCGCCACGACTCAGACGATTGATTTCACTGCATTAGGTAATAATCCGTTATTTCTCATCAATGGCCCAACGGGCGCGGGTAAGACGACCTTGCTCGATGGCATTTGTTTTGCGCTCTATGGCAAAACTACGGGCAACGAGCGTGAAGGCAGTCAGATGCGTTGCGATATGGCCGACAATAGCCTACTTACAGAAGTCACTTTCAGTTTTCAATTGGGCAATGACAGTTATCGTATTCGCCGTGTGCCGGAACAGGATAGAGTTAAGAAAAACGGTGATGGCTCGACGGTGCAAAAGAGCGAAGCACAGCTCTATAAAATTGACGCCGATGGCAATGAAAGCTTACTGGTCGCCAGTAAAGTGTCCGAGGCCACCGCTGAGATTGAAGCCTTAACCGGGCTCGATGTGGAGCAGTTTCGCCAAGTGATGGTATTGCCTCAGGGTAAGTTTCGCGAATTGTTAATGGCGGACTCTAAGGCGCGCGAACTGATATTTAGTCAGTTATTTCAAACGCATATTTACCGACGGATTGAAGATACCTTAAAAAATAAGGCTGCAGATATTAGCGCCTTAGTGAAAGATCAACGCAGTCGCCGCGATGGTATTTTACAAAGTGCGGGCCTAGCATCCGATGATGAGCTTAGCAGTGAACTCGCCAAACTTACGCCTGAACTTGCGCTCGCCCAAAGTGTCAAGGAGCAGGCATCACAGCAGCAACAATTAGTGGTTAAAGCCAGCGATGCCGCCCAGCATCTACTCGCTGAATTTGCGCAGTTTGATACCTTAACTCAAACGACTGCAGCGCTCGAGGCGCAGCAAGAAAGCATCGCCGCGCAAACCCATAAGCTGAATTTAGCCAAGCAAGCACAGCGCTTAGCTCCTATGGTTGACGTGTTCTTCGCCCGAGAGCAAGAAGCAAAGGCCGCCAATCTCGCCTTTAGCAATGCGCAAACGGCACTGACTCAGGCCAAGCAAGCCTTTGATAATGCCGAGCTCAAAGCGCAAGACTTGCCCGTATTGGAAGCGTCGTTACTCGAGCAGGAACAAGCCAAACAGCAACTGAATGCGCTGGGGCCGCAGCTTAGGGAACTGGATAGACTCAACAAGACCCTCGAGCAAGAGCAAGCGCAGTTAGTTAAAGCTAAAACACAGCTTCAGATCAGTAAAAATGAGTTAACCGCCGCAACCCAAAAACGCCGTGAACTGGAATCGGCTTTGCCACAACTGCAGGCCAACAGCGACACTCGCCTCTCATTGCAACAGGCGCACCAGCAGCAACAGCAGTTATTGTCGACTTATCAGCAATGGCAACAAGTGGCTGCAAGGGTATCATCGACAGCGGCAAAACTTGCTGAGGCGAAAGCGCAAGGGCAACAACTCAATGCCCGACATCAGCAAGTACAGGTTGCGCATAAAGCCCTATTAATGACTTGGCACCAAGGACAGGCAGCCATTTTAGCGCGGCAATTACAGCAAGATGAACCTTGCCCCGTCTGTGGCAGCCAAACCCATCCTCAGCCAGCACAGAGCCAAGAGTCGCTTCCAAGTGATGAAGCGCTACAAATAGCCCAAGACGCTGAAACAACGGCCCAAGAAATCCTGAGCAAAGCCAGAGCGGAGTACCGTGGATTACAGACACAGTTAGAGACCCTGCAGCAGCAAGTGAAGGAGCTCGCTGCTCAACTAGGTACTGCGGTTGATATTTCTCTAGATGAACATGCATCTACCTTGTCGCAATATGCTTTCTCACTCACGCAAGCCGAGCAAGCACATCAACATTTGCAACAGTTACAGCAAGAGATTGTATTGTTGCACGCACAGGAAACGCATCTGCAACAAAAACTAGAGCAAGGGCAAACACACGACAGTGCGTTGCAATCTAGAGTGGATTTATTGCAGGGGCAGTTAGCGCAAATGCAGCAAAGTGTCCCCTCTACGCTTACAACGCTTGAGGCATTAACTGCAGCGATAGCGCAAAATCAGCAAACTATTAGCCAAATAAAACAACAGATTGCTGACGTGAGGGCACTTCAGCAACAAACTGGACAAACCTTTGTAGCAGCTAAAGCGGCGCTCAATGGCGCCGAAAATGCCGCTGAGGCGGCATTAGCCCAGCAAACGCGAGCGTTGCAGCAACTTAACCAGCAGTTAGTCGCAGCGGGGTTTGCTGATCAACAGGCCTTATTTGAGGCCATGTTGGATGAAGAGCGACTGCATGCATTAGCCCGCGAGATTGAGGCTTATCAACAGCACAGAGCTTTGACTATGGCCCAGTGCGAGCAGTTAGCGCTCAAGCTTAAAGATAAAGTGCCACCCGATAGCATTAAGCTCGCTGCCGAGCTTGAGTCTGCGCAGCAGGCATTACAAGCGGCAGAGCAGATATGGCAACACCTTCATACTCGCACAGTATTGCTGATGCAAACCCAAACCCAGCTGAGTATTGCAGATACGAAAGCTAAGGCTTTAGAGGATGAATATGCGGTTATCGGCACGCTTGCCGATGTGGCGAATGGGAAAACAGGCAATAAGATCAGTCTGCAGCGTTTTGTGTTAAGCGTACTGCTCGACGATGTGTTACTCGAAGCGAGCCATAGGCTACATCTGATGAGCAAGGGGCGATATCGCTTACTGCGTAAGGAAGATAGGGCAAAGGGCAACAAGGCGTCTGGGCTCGAGTTAGAAGTGGAAGATGCCTATACCTCTAAAGTGCGTCCAGTAGCAACCCTAAGCGGCGGCGAAAGTTTTATGGCGGCCTTGTCCATGGCGCTAGGGTTATCCGATGTAGTACAAGCCTATGCTGGGGGGATTAAACTCGACACCCTGTTTATTGATGAAGGTTTTGGTAGTCTTGATCAAGACTCATTAGAGCTGGCTATTCGTACTTTGATGGATCTGCAATCCTCTGGTCGTATGATAGGGCTGATCTCTCACGTTTCAGAGATGAAAGAGCAGATAAATACCCGTATTGATATCTTAAAAACCTCCCATGGGAGTGAAATTGCTATCGTTTTGCCTTAGTCACGGCTTATAGAGGTAAAAAATTTATAACAACATGTTTTTCAATATAAATTTAAGTTCACTTCGGTATTTTAGTATAGGGATATAAGGCATGTAACAGGTTTAAAGTGCAAGCTAGCGCATATTTTTCGTAAATAGTGCAGCAAAAGTGCAAAATAGCGTTTGTCATAATCGATTTTTTGGGATAAGTTGACAAAATTAGGGCTTCCCCAAAAGGGACTGATTCAAAAATATAACGCAATAACGATAACAAAAGGTGAAAGCGTTGCAGACAGGCAAACCCAATTTTATCAATTTTTCGCAAACCCGTTTGCAGAATTTATCGCCAGCTCACAAGAATATTCTTTTAGTGGGTGGTTTATTGATTGGCGCAGCCATGTTAATGCCCAATGCTAATCATGTTGTGCCCACCGCACAGCGTATTCCAGTCGTCCTTGATCTTGACAATATTTTACCTCAGGTTTCTGCCCCCCTTGAGCAAGAGTCTATAATAGACAACACTCCTAATTTCGAGCGTATTATTGCTTCAGGTGATACTTTAAGTAGTTTATTTTCCAAGGCGGGTGTTGATCAACAAACTATGTATAAGGTATTAGAGGCTGACTTAAACGTACTCGCACTCGATACCTTATTACCCGGTAACCGTATGCAGTTTTGGCTTGATAATGAAGGCCAATTACAAAAATTAGAGCTTTATTTTAACGCAGCACGCCAAGTGGTATTTACTCGTTATGAAGACGGGAGTTTTAATGTTGAAGAAGTCAATGTGGAAGGTGTTTGGCAAAATCGCATTGTGACTGGGGATATTAAAGGTTCATTTTACGTATCTGCTCAAAAAATGGGTTTAGCAGCTGCCGATATTCAGCGGATTGAAGATTTACTCAAAGAGAAAGTGAATTTTGCACGGGATCTACGTGTAGGAGATAAATTTTCTGTTTTGGTAAATGATCAATATGTTGAAGGCGAAGCGACGGGTAGTAGCCAAATATTAGGTGTGAGTATTAAAACGGGCCGTTCTGAAATTAGTGCATTTCAACATACCGATGGCAGTTATTATGATGCTAAAGGTCAAAGCTTAGTTCGTGCATTCCAGCGTATTCCATTGGCTAAACAACCTCGAATGAGTTCTCGTTTTAATCCCTATCGCAAGCACCCGATCACTGGTCGTGTTTCACCCCATAATGGTGCTGACTTTTCGGTGCCTATCGGTACTAAGATCATTGCACCAGGTGATGGTGTCGTGAGTTTAGTTACCGATCACCAATTTGCGGGTAAATATATAGTGATAGAACATGGCGGTAAGTATCGCACTCGTTATCTGCATCTTTCTAAGGCTTTGGTACGTAAAGGACAGAGAGTTACCCGCGGTCAAGTGATTGCTTTATCTGGTAATACTGGTCGCTCGACTGGCCCGCATCTACATTATGAGTTCCATGTTAATGGTAAGCCTGTCGATCCTATGAAGGCCGACATTCCGATGGCGAGTCAATTAGCAAATCAAGAGCTGTATAATTTTGCGAATACGGTTAAAAGCCGCCAAGCTTTAATGAATTTAGGTTAATTCATTTATTAAGCCTGTGATTATTTCAAACCGATAATCCGAATTTTAAAAATGCCGATGAAATTTCTTTTCATTGGCATTTTTTATTACTATGTCCTATCACAAAGGCTTAAAATTATCTAAGGGTGTTATAGGCCAATGAATGCAGTATGTATTTTAAAATACAATGCAGCTTGAGTGTTTGGGTTTATATCACTAGAAAGGTTGCATGAGGGACTAATAATAAGATTGAGTACTTAAAATACTTTTTAGTTCAGCCGTAAAACATAGAAACCGTCATAAGTTCTGCAGCACGCTTTTTCAACTCGCTTGACGCTTTTGCATTGCCTTTAAGGCACATTTGCATAATCGTCCTTTTAAAGCCGGACAGCTACCACAGGGTGATTTTTTATAGGGACGTAGGGCAAAACTGCGGCCGATCGGTGAAGGTGATAAACGTTTAATCACGGCCGATGACAGGAAACTTGCATCATTAGCGGCAATAAAATGGGCTTTAGCGAGTTTTAATTGCCTTTTAAGCGTAGGCTTATCGAGATGCTTGATTTGTTGTTTCGCGAGATAGTTGGATAATAATTGACCTAAATATTTGCGCTGATTTTTTTTGCTTTGCAATCGAGTATTTAGATTTAAATTAGCTGAGGTGTTAGACACTGGTGACATGAATTTCATCGAAGCTGATATGCCAGTCGATTTTTCCTGTTGCTTTTGTAGTTTTTTTGCTTGTTTTTTACACCATTTTTCAAGCTTTTTATCAATATTCTGCTTTTTCATACGACCTGACTATTACTGATAAGTCGAATTCATTCTAAATGAAAACTATTATCAGTCAAGTGGTGGGTGATAAAACTGAGACGCAGAGGAGGAAACTGTGATTAAGTCGTGTAAGGTGATGTATTTGCATCTATGCAGGTGAGTAATAAGCGCAAATCAAATTCGAACTGGTGGTAATCGGGCTCCATATAAGTACACAGATTATAGAACGCTTTATTATGATCTTTTTCTTTGAGATGGGCTAATTCATGTACTACGACCATTCGTAGTAAAGGCTCGGGGACGCGTTTTAACCTGGAAGATATACGAATTTCATTCTTAGCTTTAATTTTGTTCCCTTGTACCCGTGATACATAAGAATGTAAGCCAAGTGCATGATGACTCATACTAATTTTGTCATCGAAAATCACTTTGGACAAAGGGGAGGATTGACGCAAGAAGCGATTTTTTATCCCTTGGGTATAGTCATAAAGTGCTTTATCACTACGAATATCATGGAGCTCAGGGTGACGGCGTAGGAGGAGTGCGGGCAAGGTTCCTGCATCTATATGTTGGCGTACCTGTTGCTGAATTTCGGGGCTATAGCCGCTTAAATATTTTAATAGGTGCATAGGAATTTGGCCCCGAATCGCTTCGGAGCCAGTAATCTGAGTATTAGGCTTTACCAAAAATGCGGCGATTTTGCTGTGCGAAAGCCGCCTCAAAGGCACTCTGTTGCACACGCTTAAGATCTAAGCTGTCGAAATCGACTTGGGGCGGGTTGCGTTTATTTTGCTCTTTGATCGTTACTGGGGATAACAAAGTTACTGGTAGGTCACCTAACTGAATGGCGGCTTCTAGTTTAAAACTCGTTGCAGAACCTGCCAGTTTACCTTTTTGTTCACGCTCAATAATCACTATCTCATCGACTTTGTAGTCTTGCATTAATTTATGAAAAGCAAAATGAAAGTCACGGATAGCCTCTGTTGTTGCCGATTGCGAAACACTGAAGGACACCTTACGGCACTCAGGCACATTGAAGGTTTCGCCTTCATAACTTAATAAACTGATAATGGCTTCGCCACCTTTTAACTCAACACCACAAACTCTCATGTTACACCTTCAAAATATCAATAACTGCGCTATTGTGGCTGGAATGAGGCTCAGGGAGCTTACGGCATAGATTCCAGCCGGTTTCAAGTCGATGGTAAAGAGCCTTAGTATTTCGTTACCATCAACACCAATTTAAAAATTAAACTTCTTCAGTTTCATTGTCTTGTAGCAAGGGGGCCGCGGGCTTTTTACGCATAGGCGCATCGCCTACATCGATGCCAGTAATAAAGCGTTTATCACGTGATGGTGCGACTTTAGCTGCTTTAACCTTGACGTTGCCTTTTGCAGGGGTTGCCTTAGGGCTTCGCTTCGCTGGTGACTGTTTGGACTTATCTTTAAGACCGCTAAATTTTGCTTCTAGCCCAGGAATAACACTGATTTCAAATGTTTTTCTGAGAAAAACTTGGACTTTTTTGAAGTTATCCCAATCTTTTGGCCCTACGAGGGATATCGCATCACCTTTAGCCCCAGCACGACCGGTACGGCCAATACGATGAACGTATTCTTCGGCAAACTTTGGCATGTCGAAGTTAATCACTAATGATACGTTGAGCAGATCCAAGCCACGGGATGCCACATCGGTAGTGACTAACACTTGCTGCAGCCCGCGGCCAAATTGATCCATGATCTGATTGCGGGCGGTTTGCTTTAACTCGCCACTGAGCGCTGCTGTTGCAAACCCTTGAGCCGAGAGTTTTGCCGCTAATCGCTCGGTATCAGGACGTGTCGCAGTAAAGATAATGACTTGTTTATGCTGTTCATCTTGCAGTAAACGAGTTAATAGGGCTTCCTTATGATCTAAGTGATCACAGAGGAAAATACGCTGATGAATATCGTTATGCTCACTATGGGCGGCGCCTATGGCCACGTGGGCAGGTTTTTTTAACAAAGTTGCTGCGATATCATTGATTTCACTGTGATCTAACGTTGCCGAGAACATTAAGGTTTGACGGCGTTTATGATCCGCTGCTTCGTTTATAGCCTTAAGTTGCGGTGCAAAACCTAAATCCAGCATTCGGTCGGCTTCATCGAGGATGAGCAGTTCTAGTCCATTGAGGAATAAATGTTTTTGCTCTAAATGATCCGCAATACGGCCCGGCGTAGCAACGATAAAGTGGGGTTCTTTAGCGAGCGCTTTAGCTTGGTCGTTAAAATTTTCCCCACCCAGAACACTAATTGCTTTGTATTGGGTATTCGCAACGAGTAAACGAAGTTGGCTATAAACCTGATGGGCTAGCTCACGTGTGGGTAATAAAATCAACACTCTAGGATCGCGTTTGGTCAGTGCACGGGTAGATATGACTCTTTGCAATGCTGGCAGCAAAAACGCAAGGGTTTTACCCGAGCCTGTTTTTGATGATGCCATTAAATCTTTACCTGCCAATGCGATAGGCAGTGCTTGTTCCTGGATGGCGGTGGGGGCAGTGATCCCCATATGCTGTAAGCTTTGTAACAGGCGCTGGTCCAGAGAAAAATCGGTAAATTGCAAAGGTATATCCCCTAAATCTTAGTAAGGGCAGATTATAGCCTTAAACGGCTGTTCTCAGCTATCCACATCGATAATTATCTCAGTAGTAATGCTAAGTTGCTGTCAAAAATAGGACAGATACTGTTCTGTTTCAGCATTTACAGCGATGTGACAAACACTTAATCCTATCTATTTTACTCACTATGGTCGAAATGTTGGGATTTTAGGTTATTCTGTGACCGAGTCTATTGAGGAGAGCATTTTATGGTCAAGGGAGCAGCACCGACTATTGGTATCGCCTTAGGTAGTGGTGCGGCAAAGGGGTGGGCACATATTGGGGTGTTAAATGGATTGGCGGCGATGGGCATTAAGCCCGATAAAGTGGCGGGTTGTTCCGTTGGCGCTTTAGTCGGGGCGGCCTATGCCCATGATCATTTGCCTGAACTCGAAGAGTGGGTGCGTAGTTTTTCGAGCTGGGATGTTCTTGGTTTAATGGACATTCGCTGGCGTAAGGGAGGACTGATTGGCGGCGAGAAAGTGTTTGATGTGTTGCAGTCTCGCATCGGAGACGTGTTGATCGAGCAACTTAATCGGCCTTTTGCGGCAGTCGCTACGGATTTATATTCGGGTCAAGAGATTTGGTTCCGCCACGGCGATTTGCGTCAAGCTGTCAGGGCTTCTTGTTCTATGCCGGGGATTTTAGCGCCAGTCCGTCAAGGGGAGCGCTGGTTAGTTGATGGCGCAGTGGTGAACCCTGTTCCAGTGTCCGTTAGCCGTGCTATGGGAGTGGATATCGTTATCGCTGTCGATTTAAACGGATATCATTCTGGGCGATTGCAAGTATTGCCTGTCAATATGACCAGCCAAAAAGTGACGGAAGAATCCGAATTATCCCCTAGACAAGAAACGGGCTTTATGGATTTGTTTGCCCGTGGCCGAGATTATGTCAGCAGTTTGACCGATAAATTTTCCCTAGGGACTAAGTCTAATCCAGGCATGATCGCCGTGATGTCACAGTCTATGGGGATTTTAGAGCAGAGACATAAACGGGCGCGCTTGATGGGCGATCCGCCAGATATTTGTATTGTGCCTGAGGTCGGCAATATCGGCACTATGGAGTTTCACCGTGCCGATGAGGCGATTGCCGCTGGCGAAGCTGCTGTGGAGAAGGTGGCTCACTTGATTGAAGCTGCGCTGTGGAAGGGCTAATTCGTTAAAGGTTAAAAGATAAACAGCTGACTATCAAATAGAAAAAATCGGTACAACTCGCGTTATACCGACTTTTTGCTCTCCAAAACTGAGCGTTTATGTCGCTTTGATGGCGAGTTACGCTAATTTCACCAACATTTTACCGCGATTCTTACCTTCAAACAGACCGATAAAGGCATCCGGTGCTTGTTCAAGCCCTTGATAAATAGTTTGTTCAGCTTTGACTTTACCTTCAGCTAACCATTGAGCCATTTTCACGGCAAACTCAGGATAATGCGCCCAATGTTCGGATACGATAAAACCTTCTAGCTTAAGTTTACGCATCACTATCAGGGCCAAGTTGTCTGGACCAGGTGTTGGCGCTGTGTCGTTGTACTGCGAAATCATACCGCAAACGGCGATACGACCATGATCTTTCATATTACTCAGTGCTGCGGCTAAGTGCTCGCCACCGACGTTTTCAAAATAGACATCAATCCCTTCTGGCGCGGCTTTTGTGAGCGCTTGGGTAAGATTGCCACAGGTTTTGTAGTTGATGATGGCATCGACACCATAGCTTTGCAGTAATTCCGCTTTTTCGTCTGAACCCACAGAGGCGATTACACGAGCCCCCATCAGTTTACCAATCTGGCAAGCAACACTGCCGACGGCGCCTGATGCAGCAGAGACAAATAGGGTTTCACCTGCTTTTAAATCTGTGATACGAGTCAGTCCCGTCCACGCTGTCATGCCCGGCATACCAAGCACGCCGAGGAAATGTGAACTGTCTAATTCGGTTTGCGGCAGAGCGGTCAGTCCTGCCGTGTCAGTGACAGCGTGTTCGCGCCAACCTAACATGCTGCTGACTTTAGTGCCTACAGGAAAATCGCTGTTTTTAGACGCAATAACTTCACCAATCGCGCCGCCTTCTAGGGCTTGATTCAAGGCGAAGGGTGGAACATAACTCTTACGATCTACCATGCGGCCACGCATATAAGGGTCGACCGACATCCACAGGTTTTTAATCAACACTTGCCCATCGGAGAGCGGTGCTAAGGATTGATTTACTAAAGTAAAGTTTTCAGCCGTAGGCATGCCTTCAGGGCGACGGGCTAAATGGATTTCACGGGTTTCGGTAATAGTGCTATTCATAAAAATTTAACCTTTTGTTTGTGCGCAAACTAACTGCGTCAACTGTACGTGGCTTCATGACATAATGCAAATACTTTGCGCGCAAACTAGATGCGATGGGGCGGATCGGATAAGATAGCGCTATGTTTGAATGACAGGCGCTTATACGTGCAAAATTGTTTATCTCACTTAGAGCTTGGATCTACAGATCAGAGTCAAAATCCAGAGCTACAAAACCCAGCGCCAAGTGATGCACTGTGTTTATCAGATAATGTGTGCTTCGCGTTATATTCTGCGAGCAATGCCTTAGTGCGCGCTTATCGGCCTTTACTCGAGGCATACGAGTTAACTTTCCCTCAATATCTGGTGATGCAAACCCTGTGGCGTCAAAATGGCTGTAGCCAAACCCAGCTATCGGCGGCGACTAAGCTGGATATGGGGACGCTAACGCCTATCGTTAAGCGGTTAGAGGTAAAAGGGTTGATCACGCGTTTGGCCTGCGTTGAAGATGAGCGGAAAAAATTGATCACTCTGACCACTCGGGGAGAGGCGATTAAGCATGAAGCCCTAGCCTTGAAGCAAGCCTTGCTGAATAAAGTGCAGATGGATGCCGAGGCACTCGATTTATTGAGGCGGCAATGTCTTGCCCTTATTGAAGATTTACAGTCCTAGGGATAAAGTTGCTGATGTTGTTCGCTACCCATGAATTCAAGGCCTGCACAGATTAATACTTGATTGGCTTAGTTTTTGCTTTAAAACGTTACGCAGTTTTAGACGCCGAATATTTGACATGAGTTCTATTTTAAATACCTCAAATCTTAATCACAGCAACACCAGCATTGCCGATGCCTATGGCGTCAATAGCCAGAAAGCGAGCACGGCCAAGACGGACCAAAGTGCCGAAAAGTCGCAATCCCGGACAAGCACGACTCAGACAGAATCGACGGGGGGCGATGCGATTGCACTGTCATCACGGGCGCAGCGAGCACAAAAAATCCAAGCGATGTCGAAGGATTTTTTTGCTAACGGTCAATTCAGTGTCGCGGATATTCCTGCGTTAGTTTCTCGTTTACAGAAAGACGGTATTCTATCGGAGAAACAAGTCGAACGTTTATCGCAAAATGGGATTAACTCACTCAGTTCCGATACGACGGGCGCGCAATCCCTGCAGAATTTTTTAGATGATGAGCTTAAGTCCCTTACAGAAACCTCTCCTAACAGCTCATTGATCAACACCTTAGTCGATGCTAAGAATGTGCTAACGAATATGGATGATGCCCAGTCCCCCCTTTTAGCCCAAAAAGCGGCCAAAGTGTTTGGGCAATTAACGGATTATTTAAACTCAAACCCTCCCATGACTGACACGCAAAAGCAGCAATGGCAGGGACTGAAATCAACGATGCAAGTGGCCTCGTCTATGGGATCACAGCAGTCGGCCCTTGGGCAGTTGAGTAGCTACTTAGCCTTGGCAAAGCGTTAACTGGCCCGCAGTTATTCCTCCGAGTGGGAGGGTGCCACCTCAAGATTTTTGAGTACGACTATCCTGCTTTTTTAAGTACGACTATCCTGCTTTTTCACTCAGGTCAAGGCCCTACTTTCAGATCATAGGGCTTTGCTGCAGTTCTTCTTTGTTCTTTTCTTCCATCTTCTAAATCATGATCTGGATCATGGAAGTTTCAACGCTGATATCGCTTAATGCTCTATATATTGTGTTTATTGATTATTTAATCACTATATATAGTGTTATTTTTAATCGAGATGGAGAGGAACTGAACAATGCCAGTCGTGATTAAGCGGGATGGTTGCCGCACGCCTTTTGATGAGACAAGGATAAGAGATGCGGTTATCGCCGCTGCAAACTCAGTTGGGATAGAGGATGCCGACTATGCTGCCACAGTGGCCGCTTGCGTCAGTCTACGGGTGGCATCTTTATCCGAAGTGGATATTCACCATTTGCAAGATGCCGTTGAAAATCTGCTGATGGAGGGGCCCTATAAGCCATTGGCTAGGGTGTATATTGAGTATCGTCATGATAGGGATATTTGCCGCGAAGCCACCAGTAAACTGAATTTAGAAATTCGTGGTCTGGTTGAGCAGAGCAATGCCGCACTGTTAAATGAAAATGCTAACAAAGACTCGAAAGTCATCCCGACTCAGCGGGATTTACTTGCGGGGATCGTGGCTAAGCACTATGCCAAGAGCCATATTTTGCCAAAGGACGTCGTGGCCGCCCATGAAGCGGGGGAAATCCACTACCATGATTTAGATTATTCGCCATTCTTCCCCATGTTTAACTGCATGCTGATTGATCTGGCTGGCATGCTAACCCACGGTTTTAAAATGGGTAATGCCGAGATAGAAACTCCCAAATCGATCTCAACGGCAACCGCTGTCACCGCACAGATCATCGCCCAAGTCGCCAGCCATATCTATGGTGGTACAACCATCAATCGAATCGATGAAGTGTTAGCGCCCTTCGTGGCAAAGAGCTATGACAAGCATTATCAGGTTGCATTGAACTGGCAGATTAAAGATGCCAAGGCCTTTGCCACGGCGCAAACTGAAAAAGAATGCCACGATGCTTTTCAGTCGCTCGAGTATGAAGTCAATACTTTACACACAGCCAATGGCCAAACGCCCTTTGTCACCTTTGGTTTTGGTTTAGGTACCTCGTGGGAGTCACGTCTTATCCAGCAATCCATGCTCAAAGTGCGAATGGCCGGCTTAGGAAAAAACCGTAAAACAGCGGTCTTCCCAAAACTAGTGTTCGCAATTCGAGATGGTATTAACCATAAGGCGGGCGATTGCAACTACGATGTCAAACAAATGGCCTTGAAGTGTGCGAGCATGCGGATGTATCCCGACATTTTAAACTATGAGCAGGTTGAAAAGGTCACTGGCTCATTCAAAACCCCCATGGGATGCCGCAGCTTCTTAGGCACCTATAAAGAAAATGGGGAGTTGGTTCATGAAGGGCGTAATAACCTTGGAGTGGTGAGCCTTAACCTGCCACGCATTGCCCTAGAGGCCAAGGGGAATGAAGCCGAATTTTACCGCATTCTCGATGACCGTTTGGCCCTTGCTCGCAGGGCTCTGGATACTCGTATTGAACGTTTGAACGGCGTGAAAGCCCGCGTGGCCCCCATTCTTTATATGGAAGGTGCCTGTGGAGTGCGTTTACGTGCCGATGACGACATAGCGCAGATATTCAAAAATGGCCGAGCGTCTATTTCATTAGGCTATATAGGGTTACATGAAACCATTAATGCACTCTATGGCACAGAACACCATGTATTTGATAATACAGATCTGCGTGAAAAAGCCGTAGGGATAGTGGCCCATTTAAAAGCGGCAACAGAGGCGTGGAAAGCCGAGACGGGTTATGGGTTTAGCTTGTACAGCACGCCAAGTGAGAGCCTATGCAGCCGTTTCTGTAAACTCGATGCGAAACAATTTGGTGTCGTCGCTGGCGTCACGGATAAGGGATATTACACCAATAGCTTCCATTTGGATGTCGAAAAGCACGTTAACCCCTTTGATAAGATTGATTTTGAACAACCTTATCCTGCCATCGCCAATGGTGGCTTTATCTGCTATGGCGAGTATCCCAATATGCAGCATAACCTTGAGGCGCTGGAAAATGTCTGGGATTACAGCTATAGCCGCGTGCCTTATTACGGCACGAATACGCCGATAGATGAATGCTATGACTGTGGTTTTACGGGGGAATTTAGCTGTACGAGTAAGGGCTTTACCTGTCCTAAATGTGGTAACCACGAACCGAGCCGAGTGTCGGTGACTCGTCGAGTCTGCGGTTATTTAGGTAGTCCGGATGCAAGGCCATTTAACCACGGTAAGCAAGAAGAAGTGAAACGTAGGATCAAACATTTGTAACATTTTGGAATCATTGCATCTAGTACACTGACCTTGAGGCGCAGCGGGATATTCCTTGCTGCGCCGCATGTTTTAGCCGACATTGGTTCGGGGGGATCATCTGGAACTGACACTATGAATTATCACCAATATTATCCCATCGATGTGGTCAATGGTCCCGGAACACGGGCAACCTTGTTTGTCTCGGGTTGTGAGCACCAATGCCGTGGTTGCTATAATCAAAGCACTTGGGATGTGCGCTCTGGGCATCTATTTGATCGGGCAATGGAAGATAGGATTATTGCCGATCTTAAGGATACACGAATTGTGCGCCGTGGTTTGTCACTCTCAGGTGGAGATCCTTTACTGCCCGCGAATGTAGAGGCCATTCTAGCGCTGGTTAAACGGGTAAAAACAGCATGTCCAGAAAAAGATATCTGGCTGTGGACGGGCTACGTACTTGATGAACTAACAGACTTACAAAAAGCCGTGCTTGAGTATATTGATGTGCTGGTGGATGGAAAATTCGAGCAAAGCTTAGCGGACCCAAGTTTGGCTTTCCGTGGTAGCAGCAATCAGAAAATACGTTTGTTATAAAAGCGGTAACGAGGATCGACAACTTGCTGTTATAATCACAAACCTTGACACAGATACTAGCACTAATAGGCGAAAATGTTACTGTGGCTAACTTAGGTAAATTAAGGTAAAAGAATGAATTTAAAGCAAGAACTGCAGCAGCTAAACGATAAATTAGATAAATTTCGTCGTAAACTTGCTGCGGCAGAGCAACGGGGCGATGACGCTATTATTGCCCAGTTTAAACGTGAAATCGCCGCAGTCACTAAGCAAATTAGCAGTGTGAAGGGCCAGCAGACGCGCCTGTTAAATAAGCAGGGCGACGACATCAAACATTTGCCCTTTCACCGCGCACTGACGAAAGCTGAGCAAGCCGATATGGGCCAACTGAAAAAGTCAGTTAAAGGTTTAGTCGTGGTTCATCCCATGACAGCTTTGGGCCGTGAAATGGGACTGACTGAAGTGACAGGTTACGCTCCAGCAAAGTTTTAACCCGAGTCAAGGTGTACTCGGCGCTGCTGAGTACCAAGGGATTGGCGGCATAGCTTCTAATATCGACGCGGTGTTTGCGGCCCTAAATAGACTAAAAGTTGCTGGGATGCATCATATTGCGATTGAGCACCAGGCTTTTAGTTGAAGTTGATTCAATCACTACAGTATTTCTTGATGGTGTAAAACGCTTTAGAATAGGGTGCTTCATTGGCTAAGTGCCTAATTACGGGTTTGTTTTTATGGATGTTTCCTCGTCTCATGGAATGAGAGTTGTCGTTAAGGTTAAGTCATGTCGATAAAATATGTCGCGACGTCAAAGTTACCCACTCCTTGGGGGGTGTTTGCCATGCATGGTTTTGAGGATACAGAAACAGGCAAAGAGCATGTCGCCCTCACTTTTGGAACTCTCAGTGCGGATGAGCCAGTATTAGGCCGTATCCATTCAGAATGTTTAACCGGTGATGCCCTATTTAGCCTGCGTTGTGACTGTGGTTTTCAGTTACAAACCGCGATGCAAAATATTGCCGAAACAGGCAGCGGTTTTATTCTGTATCTGCGCCAAGAAGGGCGAGGTATTGGTTTATTGAATAAGATCCGAGCCTACGAGTTGCAGGATAAGGGGGCTAATACGGTCGAAGCCAACGAACAGTTAGGCTTCCCAGCGGATATGCGCAAATACGATATGATTAAGCCTATGCTTGAACAGATCGGCGTGAAGCATGTGCGCTTGATGACCAATAATCCTCGTAAAGTCAAAGCGATGAAAGATCTTGGCATTGAAGTTGTTGAGCGAGTGCCATTACAAGTCGGTAAAAATCGCTATAATGAGGCTTATTTAAAAACTAAGTCTACCGAGCTTGGACATATGATGTCTGAACATCATTTTATGGATGAAGATGAGTCGCCCTCAAGCTAAAATGTCTACCTATTAACGGCTGAACATCAGGACTGTTAGAACAAATTGAGCTATCGGCTATCATTTGCGGTTTTATCAGTGCCTACGCTGTGTATCGGCGTTATTGCTTCTCTGGTTGTGTGGGCACAGGATGTTTCTGCCGCCCCCTTCATATCGAGTCCATCGTCGACGGATTCTTTGGCAACTATGGCCACCGATTCCCCCATCGATGGTATGAACAATCCCAATTCCGCTTATGCCTTTGGCAGCTACTTAGGCACAGGGGTTTATCGTGCCGCAGAACAGAATGCGACTGTTGTCAGTATCCCTTTAACCTTTGATTTACAAAAAGATAGAGACAGCCGTACATGGCTGCGTGTTCCTTTATCCTTTGGTTTTTTTGACTATTTAGCAAGGGACCTGACCGAAGGAGAATTACCTTCTTCGGTTGGCACTATGACGGTGACGCCCGGTGTGGAGCATCATTGGCAGGGGAGCGAGAATACCCGCATGGAAGCCTATTTTGACCTCGGGTTCGGTACTAACTTCGATACCAGCGACAATGTGGCTATCTTCGCTTCGGGTGTGAGTAGTTTGTACGATTTTTCGTTTGCGGGTGAAGAGAGCGTTTGGGTGTCTCGCTTACACTTTGCGGGTTACAGTGAGCGGATCGGTACATTAACGGATCAATTTGCGGTGTTGCAAAGTGGTGTCGATATTGGACTATCACCGCGCTGGCAATGGCGGAACATACAGGCTCAGCCGAGGATTTTTGCCATAGGTTATTGGTATTTTAATGAGCTGAACTTTAGCAGTAATACCGATCAAGATACGTTAGTCTCTGGCAGCTATGAAGTGGGCGCAACGCTTGCATTCTCAAAACCTTTGGGTGGCGATTTGCTCGGGGTTGACCGCATCGGGCTCAGTTACCGAACTGGTGATGGGTTAAATATCTGGCGTTTGGTGTTTAGCTTTCCTATTTAGTATTGAGCGTACCTCATCCATACTGTTGCTTCAGTTAAGCTAAGGGTCATTCTTAAGGGACTGTGATTGCACTATCCCGCCGATTCTTGGGCATCGCGCATTTTTTTATCCATTAAGACAGTGATTTGATTACTGAGCAGCATGATCTGCTCTTGGATCAACTTACGTTGCTGCTCTGCGGTCTTAGAGTTATCGCCTTCGAGTTTAGTGAGCATTTCTTGGAGTGCCTTGATTTGCTCTTTTATGCGTTTGATTTGTTCATCGATGAGCGATGTGGGCTCTTCTGTATCGGTACTTTCGGCTTGCTGTTTTTTCTCTGCGCTACTGCTTCTCAATGCCGCGCCCACTTCCGTTGCTAAAGCTGCACGCCCAGCAGTGGATATTGACACACTTGCTTGAGTGTCATCACTTTGAGGATCCGCTGTCGCGGTTGAGGTTGCCGTTTGAGTGGGGGTAATAAAGGCGTTTGAGACGGATTTAAATGCCGTACTATTAGCTGCGATGTTTAATCCATTAATGTTCATCGGATATCCCTTATAGCACTTGATATATAGACCCTATCTATATCGGCGGCGAGCCAAAAAACTAGAGCCGATCTCCCAATATATTGTCGGCAGTTGGCTATCGTTGGGTGGCATTGTTATGGGGCCAGCCCTTTGGTGTATTCTAAAGGGCTGTGTTAGAAAGCGTTAATCCCGTGTTCCCCAAATATGGCTATTGACATTACCATCAGTGGCTGTCGACTCCGTCCCTTTGGTCGGTTCCTTGCTTAGTGCTGTGTTTCTCTGCGTAGAGGAGCTAGGAGCTTTATTTGAAGCAACACTTTTAGTGGGAGTGGCCTTAGTCCTGTGAGGGGATGAAGCACTCGCCTCTGATTTAAGAGGGAGGGGAAGTTTATTGGCTTTTAAGTATAAATATTCTACTTTTTCCCTTGCCCAGTCGGTTTTTCTTAAGAAACGCAGACTCGATTTAATGCTGGGATCATGGGTAAAACAACGGATTTTGATCCGTTCACCCAATTCTTCCCAGCCATAACGCTCGACGAGGTCAGTGATAATGGTTTCTAATTTAATACCATGCAGTGGATTATTGGCTTGAGTCATATTTTGCATATTGCAGTGAACTATGGCGGGATTATAGCAGTTTAGTGGCTGAAGTTAGAGCCTATTTATGGCCATAAAAAAACAGGCACTATTGGAAGTGCCTGTTTGGGAGTATTTATTCAGTCTAAGGTTGTTAGACGTTTATGCTTCATCGGGTAATTCAGCTTCGCTATCGACGTCGCCTTTACCTTTGGTTTTGACAATCAGCAATCCTGTAATCACTAAGGTAGAGACTAGGCCTGCAATGGTCGATAAGGTCATTGGTAGACCCGCACCTAAGGTTGCAGAGTTGAGCAAGAAGGTGATGACGACTGTGGTCATAAACATTGCCGGAATAGTACAAATCCAATGCAGTTTATTATGGCGCAACAGGTAGGCTGAAGCCGTCCATAGCATGAGCACTGCAGTCGCTTGGTTTGCTACACCGAAATAGCGCCAAATCACTCCAAAATCGACTTGTGTCAGCAGGCCACCAATCACAAATAATGGAATAGCCAGTACTAAACGTTTTGGTAAGGCTACCTGTGGTATTTTGAAAAATTCAGCCAAAATCAGACGGGCAGAGCGGAATGCCGTGTCGCCAGAGGTGATTGGCAGGATAATCACACCTAGGATAGCCATAAAGCCACCTACAGCACCTAACAGGCCAGTAGAAGCTTCATATACGACGTTTGCAGGGTTGCCTGACATACCCGCATTTAAACCTTCAACACCACCGAAGTAAGACAATGCAATGGCACACCAAAGCAGCGCAATAATGCCCTCACCAATCATGGCACCGAAGAACACAAAACGGCCATTCGTTTCATTTTCAACACAACGCGCCATTAGCGGTGACTGGGTTGCATGGAAGCCTGAAACAGCACCACAAGCGATGGTGATAAATAATGCAGGCCAAAGTGGCATGTCATTTGGGTTTAAATTCTGTAAGAAATCGCCAGCTTGTACATTGGGTAGTAAGGTATGCTCGCTCGACAGAATAATGGCGAAGGCAAGGCCAAAGGACATAAAGAACAGCAGGGCGCCAAAAAATGGGTAGAGTCGACCGATAATTTTATCGACAGGTACCACAGTTGCGATCAGATAATAAACGAAGATAATGCCCACAAAAATGCTGACATCCCAGCCAGTCAGTTTGCCAAGCAGGCCTGCTGGTGCCGAAATAAACACCACACCCACGAGCAGTAGTAATATGATTGCAAACACATTCATAAAGTGTTTTGCACTCTTACCTAGGTATTTCCCCGCGAGGTTAGGCACAGATTGGCCACCGTTACGAACGGATAACATTCCCGAGAAATAATCGTGAACCGCACCTGCGAAAATACAACCGATCACAATCCACAGCATCGCTGCAGGACCATAGAGAGCACCGAGAATAGGACCAAAGATTGGACCGACACCTGCGATGTTAAGTAATTGGATTAGATAGACTTTGCCCTTAGACATTGGCACGTAGTCGACGCCGTCCGTTTGGCTGTAAGCCGGTGTTTGACGTTTAGCGTTAATGCCGAAGACTTTTTCGACAAAGGCGCCATAGATAAAATAGCCGCCGATCAAAAGACCGACACAGAGTAGGAACCACATCATATTTGTTATCTCCCCATTTGAGTTAAACAGAGTGTAAACAAGTTGTTTACGTAAAACAGGGAGATTTGGTTAAGAGGTCGATAATGCAGCGTCAGCGGCAATAGGGTGGCACGAGCGGTTGCATACGTATGTCATTCTTAAGTATGCACCGCCCTAAGCGGTATTCTGGTGCGATTAAGCGGTTAAAATAACATTATTGAAAACCAAACAATTGCTTAAGGCTCTTAAGATAACGACGGGATACGGGCACTTTGTCCCCGAGTAAGGTGGTGACTTCGGCGCCAGTATCGAGCAACTCAATTTCGGCAATAGCCTTCGGTGAGATGAGATATTGACGATGACAGCGCACTAGCGGTGTCTTTTCCTCTAGCACTTTCAATGTGAGTTGGGTGTGGACCTTTCCCTTAGTGCAGGCGACATGGATGCCGCTTAAATCACTAAACACGTATTCCACATCTTGGATGGGAATGACTTTTAACTTGCTACCGCTGTAGCAGGGCAAGTGCTCGAGGCTGGATGGCGCTATGGCATTGACGGCCTGTGGTGTAAGATCTTTGCGAACACGTTTAAGGGTTTGGTTCAGTCTGTCGGCATCTATGGGTTTGAGTAAATAATCGAAGGCATGGCTATCGAAGGCCTTTACGGCAAACTCGTCGTAGGCGGTCACAAACACGATTTTAGGTAAGGTTTCAGGATCGAGCATTGCAATTAACTCCATCCCCGAGATGCGTGGCATTTGAATGTCGAGGAAAACCAGTTGGGGTTTTTCCTTAGCAATGGTTTGCAATGCCTCGATGGCATTAGCGCATTGGCCAATAATATCAATGTCCGCTTCTTGCCTGAGGAGATCGGCGAGTTCCTCACGAGCAAACAGCTCATCATCCACAATTAAACAAGTGATCACGTGTTTGTTTCCGTTGGTTCTATAGGCAGGCGAATGGTGACTTTAGTGTATTCGTCCGGCTCGCATTCTACTGTGATGCCATACTGTTCGCCAAATAGGTTTTGGATCCGCTTATGGACTAAGTTCATCCCAAGTCCTTCGGAGCCTGACACTGGCTGGTATAAACCTGCATTATCAGTGACATCTAACTCTAAAATATTGTCATCTAGCTTACCTGTTACTTTTATCTGCCCTTGCTCTATCATATGCGATGTGCCGTGTTTGACGGCATTTTCTATGATGGGTTGCAGGGTAAATGCGGGAACTTTGCAGTGGTAGAGTGATTCAGGTATGGCAATGTTAACTTGTAATTTATCAATAAAACGAGCCTTCTCAATGGTGAGATAGGAGGCGATGTGATCTAGCTCATCCCCGAGAGTGACTAGGCCTGTGGTGCGTTTTAGGTTTATCCGTAAAAACTGCGACAACTGTTGCAATAGCTGTTTAGACATATCAGGATCGCGTTTGATAATCGCACTGATAGTATTGAGCGCATTAAATAAAAAGTGCGGATTGACTTGGGCTTGCAGCAGTTTTAACTCTGCCTGGGTGAGTAGGTTTTGCTGTTGTTCGAAGCGTCCATACAAAATTTGGTTGGATAGTAAACGTGCGATACCTTCACCTAAGGTGCGGTTAATATTCAAGAACAGTTTATTTTTAGGTTCATATAATTTAATTGTACCTATGACCTCGGTGTCACTACGCAAGGGGATCACTAGACTCGAACCTAGTTTGCATTGGTTCGAAATCGAGCAGGCATAGGGCGTTTCGACGCCATCGGCAAACATCACCTTATTTTGATTAATGGCCTCAAGGGTGATTTTTGATGAAATAGGTGTTCCTGGAATATGGTGATCGGCGCCGATCCCGATAAAGGCTAATAGTTTTTCCCTATCCGTAATAGCGACTGCGCCCACATTGGTTTCTTCAATCACAATTTGTGCCACCTTGCCGCTACTTTCCTCATTAAAACCTTTAGAGAGTAACCCAACACTACGTTCGGCAATTTTTAGGGCTTTAGTCGAAAAGCTTGAGGAGAGTTTATCGAACATTGTTTTTTGATCGCGGATCATGCTCATAAACAGCGCTGCTCCGATGGAGTTAACAAGTAACATCGGCGGCGCAATTTGACGAACAAGTTCCCATGCATCGTCAAACGGGCGTGCAATTAACAGGATAATGCTCATTTGCATCATTTCAGCGTAGAAGGTGACTAAACACACTAGCAATGGGTTGTAGATAAGTTCACTCTTACCTGCTCTGCGTAGGTAAAAACTGATCATACCCGCAGAAAGGCCTTCAAGCGTTGTCGATATGGCGCAGGCGACATCGGTAAAACCGCCCATACTGTAGCGATGCAATCCCCCCGTCAATCCGACTAACAATCCCGTCACTGGACCGCCTAATAATCCACCCAGTACGGCCCCCATGGCGCGGGTATTAGCAATTGCACCTGAGGTTTGCTCGCCAAAGTAGGTTGCCATAATGCAGAAGCTGGAAAAAATTAAATAGATAAAAATTTTGTGGGGTAAGCGTGGAGAGGTTTCAGCAAATAGTTTAAAAAGCGGTGTTTTACTGACTAAGTAAACAATCACTAAGTACAGTGACATCTGCTGGGTGAGTAAAAGGATCAAGGACATAGAGGCTCACATTTTCGGCACAGATGTCAGCGCAGCGGACCAAATCAACAGTATGTGCGCGAGATCAGGGTTCAAATTCAACAGTTCGGCTATAAAGAGCAATCTTAATTGCATCTTTTGGAGGATACATGTCCGACTCTGTTCACGGTCATGACGTTATGGCGCTGATGGTAGCTCAAGGAAGCCCCATTTTAAAGCATGAATTAATTACTCTTATGGCGCAGAAGTTTGGTGGTTCTGCGCGCTATCACACTTGTAGTGCTGAAAATCTCACTGCAATTGAATTGATAAGTTTACTCACGAGTAAAGAGAAACTCCAAGAAACTGAGCTGGGAATGGCCTTTGTTGCTGGGCGGCAGTGCCATCATTCTGATCACTAACTAAGCTTAAAGGAAGATATTTGCTGCTGATTAATGCTCATCTTCATTTTTATGGACGATTCTGTGTTGTTCGGCAGCAGTACGTTGGCTGAACTCTTCAATTAAAATCCGCAATAAGCGAGACTTCGCCATTTTAGTGTCCTTTGACAGTATATCGAGTTGGGAGATACTGGTTTCTGTGAGCGTAAAAGTGGCATGTCGGTAAATTTTGGCCGACTTCTTATCTAAGCCCCGTTGGACATTTGTCGGTGGTGTAGCTAAAAGACTCGCCTTACCTAAGGCGTAGTTATTGGCATCCTCAATAAAATCATCGACAGAAACCGGTGTGATGATTTGTTTGGGTTTCTTGCGTTTAAGATCAGTTAAGCTCATAGCTATTTTCTGGTGGTAAAGTGAATAACTCATCCACTATGGCGCGAATTTCATCAGCTGCTTTACCATCCGGCTCAATTTCGATGACCGAAGATCCTTTTTCCTCACTGTCATCATAAATGTTACGGCAAAAGGTCACTGAGTTGAGCACCCGTAGCCCAAAGGATTGCACTACATCTTTTGCCTCTAAAATACGCTTAAATTGTGTTGGAAGAGCAGGGCATTGCGTCAGTACTATGGTGGCCACCATTTTGGGGTTGACCATTTTACACGTACTCAGCATATCTTCCATATGGGGAAGGGTTTTAAGATCTCGTCTCTTGGGCCTAAGTGGGATCACCACATAAGTTGCGACCGACATAGCGGCACGCATTGCGAGGTTATCCTGACCACCACAGTCAACAATGACATACTCGAAACGTTCATTTAGACTAAGTAAGTCATTGCGAATTTTGCCATAGAGCTGAATACAGTTGATGGCGGGTAAACTTGGATCATTGTTTCGGGCTTGGATCCAATCTGACGTGGTACGCTGTGGATCACAATCGACCATAAGGACGTTTGCATCGAATTTCTGCTTAATATAAACCGCGAGGTTTTGCGCGAGACAACTCTTGCCACTTCCCCCTTTCTCACCACCTACCAACAAAATCATTGTGACGTCCCCTGCGTGAATCTTTCAATTAATTCAGTGTAGAACAGCTCAGCTTACCCTGCGTAGCTTAAGTGAAATTAAAGCAATTGCATGGCGATATGGTAGCTTTGCTCGTGACATTGAGAGCAACGGCATACTTGGCCCTTGATGGTATTTTGCTGGAAGGTGTTGGGATTAAAAGTGACTTCGATTAATTCACCCAGTGCAAATGGTTTTTTATAATCGAATAAAATCCCTCTTCTGGCCAAATCGATACAAACGCCTTCGTCTGTGTGTTCGACTCCTTCTTGATCGCTCCAATGTAGGAGGACACGATCCGCTTCCATATCCACACGCAGTGATGTGCGTTTTTCTTCAAAACCAGTAGGATGGTCACCCATAACTCGATTGCCCCGTAAATAATTGATCCTAGTAAAACTTAGCATAATTGCTTTTTCACAGAATACCAACGTGAAAGCTAGGTCTTTGATAATAGTTTTAAAACGAGGACTGCAGGGGCTAGTGAATGCTTCTTCAATAGCACCAACTCAGGTGTTTGATTAATTGTCGTATTCTTGATTTTTAGGATAAGGCATTTTTAACTGGCCCCAACGGATGACGATCACTGTTCCCGCTAAGATCAAGGTTGAAATAGAAATTGCCGCAATGCGCCAATCATCCATGCTTTTCATATCTAAAATCAGGTAACGGGCTAAGGCAACAATCGCAATATAAAGTGGCATACGTACGGGGAGTTTACCTGACTCTGCGTAGTTAGCCACCATGGCTAAGACTTCGAGGTAAATAAACAACAATAGCAAGTCAGCGAGTGCGACCGCGCCAACCGAGAAAATATGAACAATTTCTTGTCCGATGGCGACGACAGTGGCAATGGCGATAATGATCAGTACCAAATGTTCTACGGCTTTTAGCCCTTTGGCACCGTATTGGCGATAAAATGGCATAGCAACTCCCTACTTAATATTTTTATAAATAGTAACAGTAAAAATGCTTTAGGTAGGGAAAAGAGCAGGAATTCTCTGTGACTCAATTCACAAGATATGAATTGGTCACAGAGAAAAAGGCAAGCTTAACCTGGGCGTCCATCGGCCCTAGGTTGACAGAGCATTGGGCCATAACAGTAGCAGAAACAGCCAAAAGCTAATATCCAGCCACTGATTGCCCCTAGCAGTAACTCATTTGACCATTGAGTTAGTATTCCGGCGAATACTCTAAGGAGAGTTGCTAATAAGATGAGGGCAAAACCGAACACCACGGGACGCGGTGGCTTAAGTTGTCGGCCAGTATGGCCCAAGGAAACCCGTGACATCATCGCTAATATCATGCCACCTAAACCACCTACCGTGATGGCATGCATGCCCACTGAGAGTGGCAATCCTATGGCAATTAATGCCAATCCGATGGGGATACACAAATAGCTTAAGTGCAGCGACCAGAGCAGTGGTACTCGCCAGCTTGCCCGCCATCCCCAGCGATTCCAACGTAGTAAGAGCACTAGGCTTGCCAGCCCCGCTATCACTCTGATGCTGAGTTCATGTTGTAAAAAGAGGCTCATCGTTAAGGTGAGTAAACTGGCAAAGCTTAACCACTCAAGCCAAGTAAGTGAACTTTGGCGCTGCCATTGGGTTGCACGCTCAGTGAAAAAGGGGATCACGCGGCCACCGAGCAGGGCGACGATAATACTGATCATCAGAATTGCGCCATACAAACCATTGTTGATCCACTCAAACTTTTGTGTGAGTAGTCCGTAATAGCTGGCCGCATTGAGTAGGGTGAGCAAGCTTAAGATCGGGATAAACACAAAATTACGCCATTGGCGTACTTGAATGACAGAAATGGCGAGTAATGTGGCGGTGAGGGGCAAAAAGAGTAAATCGAGTGCCATTATCAAAGTAAATGGTATTCCAAAGGGGGCGAACAGTAAAATCCGTGGTAATAGCCAAACACAAAATAGTCCGAGTAAGGCTAAGCCTTTTACCCCAGGTCGACCTGTCCAGTTTTGCACCGCTGTGAGTAAAAAACCAGCGACGACGGCACAGACAAAACCAAAAATCATCTCATGGCCATGCCACCATAGTGGATTCAGTGTGCTAGGTAATACATTGATACCATTTAGAAAACTCCCCCAGACAATCAATGCGAACACGCTGAATACACTGGCAAAGAGAAAGAAGGGTCTAAAGCCTAGTCGAAAAAGTGCCATTCTAGGTTGGAGATGTGAGGGCTCGTCGATGTTTAACATAAAATATGACTTAGGTTGGGGTATAAACTTGCCATATTTTAAGCTGCAAATTAAATGAATGTATATATCCCATAGTGAGTACTCGCTCTACAGTGATTGGTACTACTCTATTTCACGGGAAATTTGACACTCTGTTGAACGTAAAGCCGAATGAGGAGCCTCGATGCAGTGCATGGGCTCAATATTCTGAGCATGAGATTTCAAATCATGCTGAGTGGTAACGGAAATTAGTGGGATGGGCCAGTTTTATATTGCGAAAATGACCCATGCTTGACGGGCCAAATTTAATATTTGAGCCCGAGTGAGCGATTTATGGATAGGCTAGTAAATTATTTATTCTTACGTTTTTGCCACTTAAACATAATGGAGTACTTCCAAAGACTGCTGATCAGCAAATAACCCGTCGCCGAAAAAATCACTCCTAACGCCAGGCAGCCTAATAAAAAGGCGGGGCCAATAGTCGTAAGCGAGGCTTCAATCCACTGCCAACTGGCCTCGAAGGCAAATTCCTGTGGGGCATGGCCGAGAATTTTTGCGCCTAATAAGTAAGCGCCGTAAAACATTACGGGCATAGTTAAGGGATTCGTGATCCATACTAAAGCGACCGAAACGGGGATGTTGACGTTAAAGAAAATAGCAAATGCAGCGGCAACGACCATTTGAAATGGCATAGGTATCCAAGCCACAAATAGACCTACAGCAAAGGCGCCTGGGGCTGATTTTCGGTTCAGTGCCCACAGATTAGGATTGTGTAGTAAACGTCCGAACATGCGTAAGTGTTTATGCTCACGCAAAGTTTCAGGCTTTGGCATAAATCTTTTTATTAATTTTTTTGGCATAGGCTGAAATTGCTGTCTTAACTTAATTCACTATGAATCGATTCATCTTTGGCTTTAGTGCCACCTTGTTGTCAGCGATGTTGTGGCCATCGCTGCCGTCAGTCAGTTATTTACCCTATCTTTTCGTTGGGGCCATAATCCTATATCAAAAAGCCCCCATCTATTCGGGTGGACTCTTTGCCATTGTATGGCTAACTGGTTTTTGCTTAGGATTATCTAGGCAGGATCTTCCAGTGTTACAACAACCTATTCAGGTGAGGGGCGAAATCATATCACTAGTTAGTCAAAACAGCGACTGGCTTAGTTTGGATATATCAATCATTAAACCAAATTTAATCTTAGGGCCACAGGCTAAGCTAAGATTGACTTGGAAGGAACCCCTAGCGGTTGAAGTAGGACAGGTGTGGTTATTTACCTTGGTGCCTAAAAGCATCTCGAGTGTCTTAAATCAAGGTGGATATAACGAGCAAAAGCAATTAATTAGCCAACATATTGTGGGAAGAGGAAAAATTGTTCAGGCAGAGTTGCTCGAATCCCGTCCCTCATTAAGAAATCGGCTCATTACACAGCTAAGCCCGCAACTGTCGACATTGCCACAGGGAGACATATTGTTGGCGCTTATTTTAGGCGATAAGCGGCTTATCTCCCAATCGAGGTGGCAAGCACTCAGGCAAACGGGGACAGGTCATTTAGTTGCTATTTCTGGTTTGCATTTGTCCGTGGTGACCGCATGGATTTATGCGTGCACCTTGTTTGCTCTTACCCGTTACGCCCCTAACCCGAGTCGTCGAAATGTGGTTCTTTCCTTAGTGCTTTCAGGTGGCGGCGCCATTTTTTATGCCTATCTAGCAGGGTTTGGCGTATCGACCCAGCGGGCACTTGTGATGATCTTACTATTGATGTTGTTGAGCCTATTAAAGCGTTTTTCTAGTCCATGGGAGCGCCTATTATTTGCCTTATTTGTGGTGCTGTTGATTGACCCATTATCTTGTTTAAGCGCTGGATTTTGGCTGTCATTTTGCGCGTTAGCGATTATTTTATACACCCTAGAAACGGCTCCCCAAACGCGGCCTTTGACTGAAAATGTCAATCTTGCGGTAGGTCTTGGGGTGGGTTTAAGGCAGTTTTGGTCGATTCAGTGGCGTCTGAGTCTCGGCCTTGGGCTCGTACAAGCGGTCCTCTTCGGGGGGATGAGCATCCACAGTTTGTGGATGAATATACTTGTCGTGCCCTGGTTTAGTTTTGTGGTGATCCCACTGGCCATGGCTGGTTTTGTTCTTTGGTGGTTGAGTACGCTTTTGGGATCCTCATGGATAGGGTTATTGCGCTTAAGCGATTGGATGTTAATGCCCTATGACAAGCTATTAGATATCAGTGGCCGCTTGCCTGCCCATTGGCAAGCGGTACCAGATAGCGCCTTGGCCATGGGGCTTTTTGCATTGTTAGGGGGAATGCTCTGGCGTTATATCCCTCGCCAGTATAAATACTGGCCTTGGTATGGCGTGATGGGATGCTTCTTTATGCCTCTGATATTCATCGTTTCACTCAAATGGTTACCACTTAAATCCCTCTCTTGGACAGTGCATCTATTAGATGTTGGCCAAGGACTCGCTGTTGTGGTGGAAAAGGATGGCAGGGGGCTTATTTATGATACTGGCGCTGCATTTGGTGATGATTTTAGCTATAGCGAACGGGTGATAGTGCCGTTTTTGCGCACGAAAGGTATTGAAGAGATTGACTATATTGTTATCAGCCATAGTGATAACGACCATGCAGGCGGCGCCGCTGTACTCGCTCAGGCATATCCACAGGCTCAGTGGATAACCGATGTGCCTAATTTGGGCGGACAGGCTTGTCGCCCTAACCAAATTGAATGGCAATCGCTTAACGTGTCGATACTGTCACCTAACATGGCCATTGTTGGCAATAATGGTTCCTGTGTGCTGCGTATCGATGATGGCCAGCAAAGCATACTATTGACCGGCGATATCGAGAAGGAAACAGAGGCAAGATTAATTACACAGGCCCAAATACAATCGACACCGTTAGTGAATCAGGTGCTAATCGCGCCACACCATGGCAGCAAAACCTCATCTACCGATGCTTTTATTGATGCAGTTTCACCGGAACTGGTATTGTTCCCTGCTGGGCTTGCTAATCGATATGGATTTCCTAAGCCCGCGGTGGTCGAGCGATATCAACGACGGAATATTATGTATCTAACAACAGGGGAGGAGGGGCAAATTAGTGTGATTTTTCAGCAAAATGAGCGAAATGTTAAAACCTACAGGCAGGATTTAGCACCATTTTGGTACAACCGCTTGTTTAGATTTGGTGACTTGATTAATCCAGAGTAGAATGGCTACTTTGCCATAATTTAGTGTTATCAATGACAGCATCTCCTAAAGACGAAATGTGGACAGTTTTCAAACGATTACTGGGCTATCTTAAACCGATGAAGGGCATGTTTTTGCTTTCTGTTGTGGGACTAATCACCTATGGTCTCGTCGATGCGGCTTTTATCGCTTTCATCGGCCCTTTTATCGATAAAGGTTTTTCCAGTGGAACGCCCACAGCGATAAGCAATGGTATTGCCTTGCCAACGAGCCAAGGCTTCCATGCCGACAACAATATACTGTTGATGGCACCCATCGTTGTGATTTTGATGTTCTCCCTGCGCGGTTTTGCCAATTTTGTGTCGACCTACGGCATCTCATACATGAGTGCGCGATTGATCATGGATATGCGTCAGCAGGTATTTGAGCATTATCTCAGTTTGCCTGTTAGTTATATGGATAAGGAAAATACCGGAAATTTGATTTCTAAGGTGACCTTTGACACTGAGCAAATTGCCCGAGCTTCGGGGAGCGCCTTGATCTCCATCGTCCGTGACAGCGTTACTGTGATAGGTATGCTAGCGCTGATGTTTTACAACTCATGGAAATTATCCCTGTGTATTTTAGTGATTGGCCCCATTATGGGGTTAGTGATCACTGTGGTGAGTCGCCGTTTCCGTAAAGTCTCTAAGCAAATTCAAACGGCCATGGGCGGTGTGAGTGCCACCACAGAGCAGATGATCAAGGGGCATAAAAACGTCTTAGCCTTTGGTGGGCAAGAAACCGAAGTGGCTCGTTTTGCTAAGGTTAATGATCAAAATCGCCATCAAAATATGAAGTTAGCCGTAGCGCAGGCAATCAGTCAGCCGTTGATCATGGTGATAGGCTCCTTCGCATTGGCATTTGTATTGTATGCGGCCAGTTTCGATAGCATGAAAGCCGATCTGACCGCTGGGACCTTTGCCACTATCCTCGGGGCAATGATGGCCATGTTACAGCCCATCAAAAACCTGACTAGGGTTAATGCTGAATTTCAGCGTGGTATTGCCGCTTGTACTACGGTATTTGAGCTGCTAGATACTCAGCCCGAATCTGATACTGGCACTTATACCGTTGAGCGGGCAAAGGGGAATTTACGTTTCGAAGGGGTGAGTTTTAGCTACGAAGGGCAGGAGCGCCGCGCCTTAGATAAGGTTGATTTTGAGGTAAAACAAGGGCAAACCTTAGCCTTAGTCGGCCGTTCTGGATCGGGTAAGTCGACCATTGCAAGCCTAGTGACGCGTTTTTATACTGGGCTTGAGTCCGGTGATATTCTACTTGATGACATCAGTATCTACGACTACACATTAAAATCCCTTCGAAACCAGGTTGCATTAGTCTCCCAGCAAGTGACCTTGTTCAATGACACTATTGCCAACAATATTGCTTATGCCTACCCTGGTTCAGTGACCCGCGAACAGATTATCCAAGCGGCAACCTTAGCCCATGCGATGGAGTTTATCGAACATCTGCCCGAGGGACTCGATACTCAAGTGGGGGAAAATGGTGTCTTGCTCTCCGGTGGCCAACGCCAGCGTATTGCCATCGCACGTGCCATGCTACGTGATGCACCTGTGCTTATCCTCGATGAGGCAACATCGGCACTGGATACTGAGTCTGAAAAAGCGATCCAGCAGGGATTAGATAATTTGCGGCAAAATCGTACCTCAGTGGTGATTGCCCACAGACTCTCAACGATTGAAAGCGCCGATCAAATTCTGGTGGTTGATCAAGGTCGTATCGTTGAGCGTGGCACCCATAAATCCTTATTGGAATTGGGTGGTATGTATGCCAAGTTGTATCAAATGCAATTTGGTAACTAGATGCAGGCACTCCTTAATAAAATTTGGTATCAAGGCCATCCGTTACTGTGGCTATTAGTGCCCTTTTCGGGATTATTTGCGCTGATCACTGCGGTGCGGCGCGGTTTATTTCGTCTCGGCATTAAACCCCAAACCAGCCTAGCAGTACCTGTGATTGTGGTTGGAAATATCACAGTCGGCGGTAGTGGCAAGACTCCAACCGTTATTTATCTGATCGAATTGCTCCGAGCAAAGGGATTTAACCCTGGGGTGATTAGTCGGGGCTATGGCGTAGATATTCGAGGCGTCAGAGTCGTTTCAGCTGGGGCAAGTGCTGCTGACGTAGGGGATGAACCGGCGATGATAGTGGCCCGTACTGAGGTTCCTATGGTGGTGGGGAGCAAACGGGTTAACGCGGCGAAAACCCTAATAAGCGAGTTTGGTGTCGATGTGATCATCTGCGACGATGGACTACAGCACTATGCTCTCGGGCGGGATATTGAACTGGTAGTGATCGATGGTCAAAGGGGGTTAGGCAATCAACATCTTCTCCCAGCAGGTCCACTCCGTGAAGGAGCCTGGCGACTTGAACAAGTGGATTTTGTGGTGATTAATGGCGGTCCTGCCAATGACGGGCAATTTGAGATGCAACTGCTCCCCACAGAGGTGAGGGCAGTGAAAGGAAACGCTGTGAATGAGCAGTTTGATAAATCTAAGCCTCTGATCGCTATGGCTGGGATTGGGAATCCCGCTCGTTTCTTCGACTCGTTGCAAGCCGAGGGCTATCAGTTGACCTTATCCCATGGGTTTGATGATCACCAAGCCTATGATAAAAAACAGTTATGTGATTTGGCGAAAGATCTTCCGTTGATGATGACCGAAAAAGATGCGGTTAAATGTCGCGATTTTGCACAAGAAAACTGGTGGTATTTGGCGGTCAATGCCAAGCTATCCCCACAATTTGATGAGCAGCTGTTAAACCGTCTTCATGATGTGGTTGCAGCGAAACAAGGAAACTCTCATGGCATTCGATAAAAAACTTTTAGATATAGTAGCTTGCCCAGTTTGCAAGGGAAAACTTGAATATGATAAGGCTGCGCAGCAGTTGATCTGTAAAGCCGATAAATTGGCTTATCCTATCACCGAAGGCATACCTGTGTTGCTGGAAAATCGTGCTATTCCGCTAACGGAAGCCGTTTAATCTAAAGACTTCGATGCGCGTACTTGAGTTTACGCGCATCGGTTTTAATCGAGTGGATTAAAAATTCACAAATTTTTGCCTGTCAGTTGCAGTTGCTCCTTCCTTACATTCGCCGCGGATCTCGCCCCGCCCTGACTCAATCACACGACTCAGTTCGAAATAGCCCTCACGGCAGTAACCTGTCATTTCTAAGGTTTTAGTAAGACCGAGTACAACCTGTTCTCCCCAAACCTCGAGAATGGCTTCATGGTCTTTTCGGCTTCGGCGCTGTTCACGGGGATCTTGAGTCATCTGACGCATACGCTCTTCATGGGGAAGTGGGCGTTCAGCCTTATCACTATTCGATTTATCTTCAACCAAACTCGCCTGATAGGTAAACAACTTTAGGCCATCGGCTTTGATATCTGTGGTTAATTTATCTTTTAATTTACCAGCCAAGTCCGTGGGGTCGATCGGGGCACTGCTGCAGGCAATAAGGGTAAAGCAGCTGAAGATGACGAGACTGAGTGATTTTATCGACATAATAAACGTTAACTCTTAGGTTATTAACTCATGGAAGAATACCTTAATATGGCAGCAAATATCATAGATTTATGGCACTTTTTGCCAACTGCCCCTAGGACGTTTAATCTCTACTGAGTCGTGGGTGTCGTAAAAAAAGGATTTACATCAATGTGGGAGTTCTGGTCGAACCGATTAACACAAATTGAATGGACTTTGAATCCAGTGCAACTGATGGCTTTATTGCTGTTAGGGCTATGGGTTTATGCTATTTGGCCGAAGGAAGAATTACAACAAGTTATTAAAGATAAAGGATTACAGTGGCGATTGTTGCTCGTCCTGGTGGTGATTAATACCCTGTGGATGTTAAATGCCAGTATCCAAGTTGGGTTACATTTGCACTTTTTAGGATTGGTGACCTGCTTGTTGATGTTTGGCTGGCGCTTAGCCACTGTGGCTTTACTCTTACCGAGTGCTTTTTTTAGTGTTTTTGTGTTGAGGCAACCAGGGGAGTTTGGTGCATTTAGCTTATTTTCCACGGCCATTCCGTTGTTTTTATCTTTTATGTTCTATAGCCGCAGTTACCATCTTTTTCCTAAACATATTTTTGTCTTTATTTTTGTGGGTGCCTTTATCAATGCGGGGTTATCGACGGTATTTCATCAGTTGAGTTGGGCGGCTTGGCTGTGGTTAGCTGCCGATTATGACTGGGGAGTGTTAGTCGATAATTACTTGATGTTAATCCCTTTACTCGCGTTTCCTGAAGCCTTATTAAATGGGATGGCGGTGACATTGCTGGTGGTGTATCAACCCCAATGGTTGTTTGACTATTCTGATCGCGAATATTTGTGGCGTAAATAGAGACAGTGAATTTGAACATCAAAGGCGCGCAGTATTCACTGCGCGCCTTTGACCTTATGCGAAACGTTGGTCTAGGTAACGGATAATATCCTTAGACTCATATAACCATTGCACCTCATCACTTGCTTCTATGCGCAAACAAGGGACTTGCTGCTTGCCCCCTTGGGCCATGAGTTCATCCTTGTGTGGGGACTTTTTAGCGTCTAGTGTTTGGATATTGAGCCCTTGACGGCGCATCGCGCGGCGAACTTTGACGCAAAAAGGGCAAGCTGGATATTGGTAGAGGGTTAGAGATTGTGTTTGAGCATCGATTTTTTGTTGTTCAGCTAAGGGGCGATGACGCTTTTTAGGCGCAAAAACAACGTTTAACAGTAAAATGATCCGGCCTAAAATCCAACGAATAATAAACATGCTTACCTCAAATAATAAGGGGAATAGGGATTGTCATCGGCAGTTGCAGTCAACCCCATTTGCAGACTTTTGCGTAGCTAGGGTAAATCCCTGCGCGAAAGGGATTGGCTTGCTCGCTTTTGCATAGGGCGCCAAAGTGTAACCTAATGCACTAGGCTGACCAACAGTTAAGTAGCAAACCCTTTGCTACATGCATTAACGCCCAGCAGTGGCTGGGCGTTAACTTATTTATTGAATAAAGCAATGGTGATTTTAGTGAAACAATTTATGGTACATCTATTGTCATATTAACTTGCGCGGCATTCTGGCTGAGTGTTACTCGGCTCTCGAGCAAGAAAATCCGCTCAGGTGCTATTCCCTTAGTTTCAACGAGATAGGTTTTGACTGCTTTTGCCCTTTCTTGAGCGAGATCTCCAAGCATACCGTCGGTGACATTCTGGGCTTTTACGCACAAGTTATAGAGTGCAATGTGCCAACGGGTAGTGACTTCATCATCCGTCAATTGAGTGTCTTTGGCGTCATTGATGACAGTGTCCTTAATCAATTGTGGATCAGCTGCCACTTCCTGCTCGTAGAGCTTGATTAACGCCTCGGCGAGGGGCCCTTGGATTGGAAATTGGCTGGGGCTTAAATCGGCTGGTAATTCACTAAACTGAATGTTGGCCAGTTTGGCTAACTTACGCTTCATCATGTGTTCGGCGATGATTTGGCTATCGTTAATGGCATCGACGCTACCTTCAATACTGAGTTTTAGCATAGGCCTATCGGTTAAGGCACTGGCAAGTTTATCTAGGCTTTCTTGCGCTTTGCTATCGAGGGCAAAATTACCCGCACTGAAGCTGATTTTATCTAAGGTTTCATCCGAACCAACTAGGCCCGCGAGGAAGGAGAAGGGCGCGGTCACGACCTTAGTGATCACATTCGTGATCGCCGTCATAATAATGCTGCCGACGCTGAAGCTGGGAGAATCTAAATCCCCTGAGACTTCCATGCCTAAGTCGATGACGCCATTTCGGTCCTGTAGCAGGGCGATGGCTAAAGTGATGGGCAAACTGGTTGCTAAGTTGCTATTACTCGGTTTGCCAAGTTTGAGCTGATCGATCACTAAGTGATTACTGCCCTTAAGTTGGTTACGTTCAAGCTGATAGTTGAGTGCGAGTGAAAGCTGGCCCTTATCGATATAGTAACCCGCATAGGTGCCCGAATAGGGATTGACCGAGGTGAGTTCAACACTTTTAAATACTAAATCAAGGTCAAGATAAGGCATATCTAACAGTGGATTAATATCACCTTTGAGGGTAACGGGGGCATATTTATCAATCTTGCCTTTAATATCGACCGATGCTTTTGTCCCCGGTGTTGAAGATAAATGTTTGATATTTCCTTCTAGTTGTTCAATGCCCGAGGCAAAGTTTGGCGTTAAGGAATTATCGGCAAAAAAGGCCGAGCCTTGGCTAAAGCTGATCTGTTGAATATTCAAACTTAGCTCTGGTTGCGTAGATGCAGCATTAGGTACCGCTGGAGTGGAGACCGCTTTCACCGCTTTCACCGCTTTAGTGCCAGTCTTAGCCTCTGGGGGACTGATAGTCGAACTTAGTGTTGTAGCACTTTGTGCGGTGGGCGTCTCAACAATCAGATTGCTAATATTGGTGCTTCTATCTTTCGCTATCACAACCTTAGCGTAGGGTTGATTAAAGGCCAAATGATCAATGTCGATTCGATTCTTTTGCTGGTCAAAATCCAACTGATTAATGTGCATTTTCTGCCATTTTACCAATGGAGCATTACGCAAATTGTCCAGAATGGTTAAATCATCCAGCTCAACACTGCCCCGATAGATGGCTTGACCCTTAGCATCGGCACTGAGTTGTCCCTCGGTGCTAAGGACGCCACCCTTGAGTTGGATATTTACATAGGGGGCTAAGTAGGGCTGAAATTGCGCTAATACGAGTTTATCCACCTGTAGCTTTGCAGCAATAGCGCCAGCGGTGGCATCGACTTGACCTTGGGAGGCTAGCTTGCCTTGGCCATTGACGGCCAATGAGACCTCATAGTCAATGGGATCCTTTAAATCACTCACTATCGCTTGAGTGGAGAGATCCAATGGATAGATACGCCATTGCTGGGCTGTTGTGCTGAGTTTGTGTTCCGTAATATTGATATCGTAATTTTTAAGGCTGAGCTCGTCGAGTTGAACCCGCCATGTCGACTCCGCCCCTGTTTGAGTTACGGGTTTAGCCTTGGTGTTTTCGACAATATTGGAGGCCGCATCTTGGTTTTGGTTTTCGTTATCTGGAGCCGTGCTTTGGTCTGGGTTGGTGGCCTCTGATGCAATCTGGGATTTAGGTGCCAATAGTCTTTGGAGATCAATACCTTGTTCATCAAGCAGCGCATGCAGCGCTAAACCTTCACTGTGTATCTGTTTAATGTGGATTGTTTGTTGCTGCAGATCTGTGTCAATCCCGTCAATTGCCAACAGCGGAAGATGGATAACTTGTTGCTCTTTGTTGATTATATTGAGTTTTTCAAGGATCAATTGGCCTCGTTCAGAGCGGAGCTGTAAAGGAGTATTCTCTGATAAATCAATTTGGTAATCTGTTTTCGCGCTGATGTCACCGCTGTCAAGGGCGACATAAAATTGCTCATCGATAAATTGCCACAGAGGCGCCAATTTGAGCTTGGCCATTTGGATATCTCCAACCACCTTGAGTGGCGAGAGTTGAAACTGTCCCGTTAGGCTTATTTCCCCTTCATGATCATCCCTAAGCTGCACTGCGTAGTGGTTATTGGGCATCAAAGAGGGAGTATTTGAAGGGTTATTTGCAGCAACAGTTGGCTCAGTTTTAGGCGCTGGTTGCTCTGGCGGGATGACAGTCGTATTTAACGCTTGCCCCTGTGTTGTCATTGTATATTCAGTATCTAACTGATTGAGTTTTATGCTGATACTAGGGTAACTAACCTGAGCTTGAGTGATATTATCATCGAAGTTAAATTTGCCAGCGGTTAAGGTGAATTGCCCAAGTATTATGCGTAAGGGCTTAGTTGGCTCCTTGGGATCTGCCACTGTGGATGGTGCCGAGTTTTGCGCCAGTGTTGTCAGTATATCGTCAAAATTAAAGCTTTCCTTGCCTTGTTTTTGAGTGCGACTGATCTGAACATATGGGCCTTGCAGGTGAACCTTTTCAATGACGAGCGCGCTATTGAACACTGATTGCCAAAAATTGACCTCGAGTTGAATGGCATCAATACCTGCAAATGGGTTATTGTCTTTCTCTTTGATCGTAAGTTGGGTTAATTCTACTTGGTAAGTAAAGGGATTGAGTCGCAATTCTTCCACGGAGACTGGGCGGCCTAAAAGTTGCGATATTTTCTCTGGTGCGAAAGATACTATAGTGTAGGGAATAATGAGCCCTAGGATGATGACATAGCTCAGATAGGCCGTGGTCAAATAGACAAAAATCCTTTGGTATTTGGGGCGCTTAAAGAATGCATATGTTAAACGTGAGAGCGGGGTCATCATAGTAGGATCAAGGCTCCGATGCGCAAACTAGCGCTAAATCTATCAATAAATACTGCCATTCTAGCGAATAATATTTAGTAATACACATGTTGTTTTCCATTTTTTCTAGTAAAATCTGAGTATTACTTTATGGTAACTGATCTAATGCTAAGCTGACATTAAAGGGTAACCTCTATTTTACAGCTGTGATTCTTTAGGGCTGACAACAACTCAATAATCATAAATTAGTCGTGTTCAAGGCTGAGACGACAGAAAGAGAGTTATAAAGTCACGCTTAGGATTTGGCATAGCTTATCGCCGCAATCAGGGCACCTTGTGGATCTTTTATCCAGCAAAAACGACCAACCTCTGGAATATTCTCCGGCCCAAACAGTACTTCTCCCCCCAATTTTTTGGCGTTTATTGCCACTTGGTCTACATCGTTAACCGTAATGTAACCCGTCCAGTGGGAAGGGAGGGTGGGGATTAAATTATCGGTTATACCGCCTATACTCGCGCCTTGATTCTCGATGATATGGTACTGGCCATGGGGCATTTTAACGGTTCTAAATTGCCAGCCAAAAATTTCACCGTAAAATCGCATTGCCTCTTCGGTATCATTTGTCGTGAGTTCATGCCAGCTTAATGCTCCAGCAGTGTTAAAAGCAGAATCCATAAGCATTTCCTTAATTCGACAGAAAAATCTAGGATAGAAGTTGGGTGCCTTCCTAAATTGCTGACCAAGTTGTAGATTCCCCACACCGATAGCGCCCACCAATACGCATCACTTTGGGTGTTTTATCCCATCGACCATAGCCTGAGGGGCCGCTTATTAAGCTTTGCTTACTGTGATTGGTGCAGCTTAGATCGGAATAGTCACTTAGAGTGTAGTTGAGGCTTGTCAATAATTCATAAAGTGTTCGGAAATATTCTGCTCTTTTTATATAAGTAAATATTTATAATGCATTGTTAAATATGATAATAAATAATGCTAGTGTGGAGCCCGTTTGACTATGTTGGTTTCCGAGTGCAAGGTTTTAGCCCATATTTCCCCTGTGCTTTATTATGATTCCTACTATTAGACCTATATCCTATTCACTTGCTAATATAGCGCAGTTTTGCATCTCATTGATGGAATAGAAGGGGAGTTAAGATTGAATAAAAGTTTAGTGACAAATGTATTGGCGGCAGTCTGTGTTCTGTTGGGTTACGGATTGGCTTCGCCCATTTTGTTCAATGTGGGCTTATTTGCATTATCTGGAGCTATCACTAACTGGCTAGCCGTGTATATGCTGTTTGAGAAAGTGCCAGGTTTGTATGGCTCTGGGGTTGTGCCATCCCGTTTTGAGGAGTTTAAGGCGGGTATTGCCCATCTAATGATGAAGCAGTTTTTTACCTCTGAGAATATCGATCGTTTCCTCTCCGAGAAGGAAGGGATCAGCAACATCGATTTAGCCCCTGTGATTGATAAGGTGGATTTAGCGCCAGCCTTTGATGCCTTAGTGAGCACGGTCGCACAGTCATCCTTTGGGGGAATGTTATCTATGTTTGGCGGCACTGAAGCACTGATGCCTCTGAAAGTACCGTTTATCGAAAAAATGAAATCTTCATTGGTGGAGATGACACAAAGTGATCAATTTCACGAGTTATTAAAGCAGGAAATTGAACAGCCCAATGTGATGGCCGATTTGCAAATGAAGATTGCCAATATCGTTGAACAACGCCTCAATGAGCTAACACCACAAATGGTAAAACAAATAGTGCAAGAGATGATCCAAACACATTTAGGCTGGTTAGTCGTGTGGGGCGGGGTGTTTGGTGGGGTGATTGGACTTGTCGCAGCCTTGATCCAAGGCTAATCTGGGCTTAAAGCGATCTAAAGCTGGGAACTTCAGTTTCCATTTTTAACGAAGAATTCTATTCACTTACTGAGGCACTATGAACCATCATCACAGTATAAATTATCTGGAAATACCCAGCCGCGATATCGCAAGCTCCAAGGCATTCTTTAATAAGGTGTTTGGTTGGAGTTATGTGGATTACGGCCCAGAATATAGCTGCTTTATTGATGCGGGGATAACGGGTGGGTTTTATCAGGCGGATGTTGATTTTACACTTTTGCGTGGTTGCCCACTGATTGTTTTATATAGCAATGATTTGGAGAAAACCCAAGCTTCGGTTATCGCTGCGGGAGGAAAGATTACCACGGGGATATTTAATTTCCCCGGGGGAAGACGATTCCATTTCACCGAGCCCTGCGGTAATGAATATGCCGTCTGGTCAGAATGATCCGATCACAAACCCATGTATCAGAAACTGTTGTTTGGATGAGCAAGATATCTGTTTGGGGTGTTTTCGGCATCTCGATGAAATTTTAGCTTGGCGGTCGATGTCAGAAGAAGAGCGTTGTTGTTGCTATGTAAAGATGGCGAAACGCAGGGGGATCCAGCAGGCTAAATGGATGGCTAAAAAATAGTGTGGTGATAGTACTTAATCTGTCACCACACTATGAAGAATATCGTCAGACTGGGTCGACAACGATATGTTCAAGTTCAATTGCCGCTACCGTGTGGAGCGCATCCATGGTTGCTCCCACTAAACTAATTTTCCCCTGTGACGACTCAATGAGCACAGCTCGGCTTATATCACTAAACTCACGATTGTGGCGAGTGAGATTCGATAAGGCCATTTGCATTGGCAACATTGATGGGTTAAAGGCGGCATTTTCAGCATAACGTCCGCAATAGGTTGCACCATCGGACGTTTCAAGCACTACGGCCGCATAGCTTTGGGTGTAAGGCGCATAACTCAAGCCAGCATGATCTAAGCCTTCGATGATCATAGGATCGCTACTGTCTAGCGCAAATTCCGTTTCGTGTTTTGTCAGTAAAGGTGAGGTGACATTGAGATCCGTAGGACCAAAAGCATAGGGTAAATAATAGGCTAGCGAGTGGCTGTCTTGGGCCGGCAGATGAATGGTTATCTTAGCCCCATCGACCAACTCGTTCATGAATTGACGGCAATGACCACAGGGACTTGCATTAACAATCATATCGACGATTTGGCTTTCACCACTAAGCCAAGCATGGCTAATCGCACTTTGTTCAGCATGGACAGAGTGAAACAGGGCTTCACCGGGTAGCTCTAAATTGGCACCCATATAGATATCACCACTCTTGCCCTTTGCAATTGCGCCGACATAAAACTCACTGATCGGCGGTTTAGCGAGTGCGGCAGCTATGGGTAATAATGCGAGTAAAACCTCTGCCTCAGTCATCTTGCTGGCACGCGTTAACTCTGCGAGTTGTTGTGCATCAATGTGTCCAGCAAAGTTTTGATGCAATAAGGGAATAAGTGCATCGGCCAACGGTGTTGGCAACTGGGCTATGCTGCGAATAAATCTATCTTGCATTTCCCGATTCCTTGTTTGTTAAGTTCATGGAATAACATTCTAGTAATTTTGTTACAGTATAAATGCGAGTTGGCTCGCGTTTATTGGCTCAAAACCCGTAACGGAGTGAATTACTGTCGGATCTATACTCTTTTCGTTACGACTTACCCTAAAGAGTGAGCATGTTTTAACTAATTGATTTTATCTTGTTTATATCTTTTCCTACTTAAAGTTCTCGCAAGTAGTGACATAAAGCCGTAAGCAATTTTTGTTTGATTTCATCGGTCTCAGTGTCTTGAAGTAGATTTTCAAGTTTCAGTAAATAATCTTGATCCGCTAAACGGCCTTGGCAGAATTCACGCCAGCGCTGCGACTCTTGGTAATCGAGTAACTCTGGGTAGTTTCGGGCGCGATAACGAAACAACATTTCAGGGATGCGAGCATCATCAAATTGCAATTCGAGTGCGGCTAGATTTTGCGGTAAAGTATGACGGATTATTTCCATTTTGGCTTTGTCTGCGGGACTAAAAAAACCACCGGAATACAACATTAAATCGGGATCCGTTGTCGAACTTTCCCCATCGAGTTCAAACAATTGTGCTAGTTTCTCCCTAAGTTCAGGATGACTCTTCAAGCGTTTATATTGCTCCCTTGCGAAGGCTTTATCGATATTGAGTCTCGCGGCCTGCACATCGTCCAGAATTTTAGCCGAAGTGATAAAAGGGCACTTATTTAAATGGATTTGTTTGACCGGAATAGGTAACTCATCTTCGGCTAAATCGGCTCTTGCGGTGTACATTCGAGTCTTAATTTGTTCTACATCAAGCTCAAATAGCGGAGTTAAATCCATCGCTAAATTAACGCAGATCACAGCATTCTTGTTGCTTGGATGATGGGCAACTGGTGCAATTAATGTAGTGCAACCATTCAGGGCACTGATCTTTGAGCTAACATGGGCCAAAGGCTGCATGTTGAGCACATCAATCTGATCGGCAACCGCTTGTTTTCGACGTAGATCAAAATAGTATTGGTAGAGTTTAGGCTGTTTTTCTTTGATCAGTTTGGCCATAGCTATGGTGGCATAAACATCGGACATAGCATCATGGGCTTTCTCATGGCTTAAACCGTTTGCCTGGGTGAGGTGCTCCAATTTAAAGCTAGGTGAGCCATCTTCTTTTAGTGGCCAGTTAATCCCATCGGGTCTAAATGCATAGCAAGCGCGAACTAAATCAATGATATCCCAGCGTGAATTGCCATTTTGCCATTCCCGTGCATAGGGATCGATAAAATTACGGTAAAAGCCGTAACGGGTCACTTCATCATCAAATCTAAGGGAATTATAACCAGCGACACAGGTATTGGGCTGACTAAAAAGTGCCTGGATACGCCCCATAAACTCCGTTTCGGCAATGCCCCTTAAATTGGCCAATTGCGGGGTGATCCCCGTGATTAAAATGGCTTCGGGGGAGGGAAGATAATCGCTGGCCTGTTTACAGTAAAAGGTTTCTGGTTCACTAATAATATTCAGTTCTAAATCGGTTCGAATACCCGCAAATTGTGCAGGTCTATCCTTTGCAGGATGGGTCCCGAAAGTCTCATAGTCGTGCCAGAATATACTTGGCTGAAATGGTGTAGACATAATTTAAATCAAATGACAGTTTGTCGAATATTAGCATCTTAACACTGAAACCCCTTGGAAGCACATTTGCCCTGTGCCTAGAATCAGGAATTATATTGAAAAGATAATTGCTTAACAGGTGATTTTTATCTCGTTTGAGCGTTACAATTCAGCCTGAAAAGGGGAATTACTGTCTTATGTATCATCAATATCTAAATGAACCTATGGTCCTCGATGCCGATAAAACATCAATTATGACCTTATCATTGCCTGCCGATATCAGTGATTTTATTGTGCTTCAAGCGATGAGCGCACCTCTATTAGAGTTGATTGTGGTTGCGGATGGGACTCAGCCTAAAATCGCGATTCGTTTTCAGCCACTGATGGGGCTTAAATTAAACTCGGTGCCCTCCGAAAAGATTCAATTTTCCAACCCAATTCACCGCTCGTTTGGACAGGGAATGCGTCTCTACAGCCGTATGGGGACGGCGCCTAAGTTTTGTGCCGCGGAGCTACGTACCGGAGTCTCTTTTAAATTAGATGTGAATAACAGCCTGTGTTTGGCACTACAATCTGCCTCAAAATTTGAGCTAGTGCCATTAGAGTCAGATTTAAGAGTACTGCATGAGCCACAGGTGCTGCTTATGGCAAAAGCGATATTGGCAAGGCAATACGATTATGGTGCATCATCGGAAGCTCTCGCAGTATATATGACCGAAATCGAGCAGGTGAGAGTTGAACTGCAAGCCTTTTTACGTGGAGAGTTGGGGCAATACCATGCAAGTTTGGCCGAAGAGGCGATTAAACTCGATCCTTTATTGCAACAAAAGCGCCAATGGATGTTTAGAACTTATACTCATATGTTTGAGCGTCCGAACTATAGTCGCGCCTCTAACGATGCACAAAGTATTGATAAGTCCTTGAGAAAGCTCGAGTGCTTCGAGTTGCTCGCCACCCCCGAGCTGATACAAATGGTCGAACGATTAATGGAAGATGAAGGCTGAGCTTTCTTGTAACTAACAGTAAAATCAATAGATTATTTTAAGTTATAGAGTCCGAATATGTCATACTTATGTCCCCTTTGCGGCTTACCGCTTACGCTGGCCGAACGTGCTTGGGGCTGCCCGCGACAACACAAATTTGATATAGCCAAAGAAGGCTATGTGAACCTATTGCCTGTACAAAAGAAAAACTCTAAAGATCCCGGTGATAACAAACAAATGATGTTTGCTCGGCGGGAGTTTTTAACTGCTGGTTATTATCAAGGGTTGAGTGACAGGGTTAATCAACTGGCATTGGAATACGCGGGCAGAGCACAGCAGGTTCTCGATATCGGCTGTGGGGAAGGTTATTACAGCCATCGCCTATACCACACGCTCGCGCAGGATCATCCCTGTCATTTTCAAGGACTGGATATTTCTAAATCTGCGATCAAGTATGCCGCTAAACGTTATCCTGAATTACAATTTTGTGTAGCGAGTGCCTATGAGATGCCAATAGCATCACACAGCATTGATTTGGCAATTCGGATTTATGCCCCCTCAAAAAATGAGGAACTTCAACGGGTGATGGGCAGTGATGGTATTCTCATTACCGTTTCCCCCGGTCCAATGCACCACTTTGCCTTAAAGCAGCAAATTTATGCCGAGCCAAGATTGCATCCAACATCAGATGCCTGTCTCGCAGGGTTTGAATGTCTTCATCAGGAGCGACTCATGTCGCAACTTGAGCTAAAAGACAGTGAGCATATTGCCCATTTTCTGGAAATGACACCCTATGCATGGAAGTTTACCGCAGAGCAGAAACAACGCTTTGCAGTAGAGGGACTTTGTTGCGAACTTGATTTTCAAATTGAAGTACATCGCATATCAAGGCAACAATCAGATTTAAGCTATTGAAATAAATTATTAAAAATGCTTAACTGTCATTGCTAAGCCGTATGAACACCCACGTTCTACGAGCCGGTTGCAAAACCCTAAGTTGAATTAGGCAAAATAAATATTTCAAAGTGTCACAGTATGTTGACTTATCTTTAGAATGGTTTATAGTCTTACTAGCTTGAAGGTTGGGCTTATATTTATGTGTTCAATACGACCCGTTCGTCCTGTAAACATAAGTAATACCGGCATTTTCCAGCTCCACCGCCGTTAAGGCTTTAATTTTTTATTTACAGGATTTATATCATGTCTCAAGTTACTGGTGTTGTTAAGTGGTTCAACTCTGATAAAGGTTTCGGATTCATTGAGCAAGAATCAGGTCCAGACGTATTCGTACACTTCCGTGCGATCAACTCTGACGGTTTCAAAACTCTTGACGAAGGTCAGAAAGTGTCTTTCACTGTGACTCAAGGTCAAAAAGGTCCTCAAGCTGAAAACGTAACCATCATTGGTTAATTTTCAGTGTTATTAGCTAAGTGCTAATAACAATGGATTTAAAGAGCTGTGGTTTATACCATGGCTCTTTTTGTTTGTGTCGGCTTTATACTCACATCCTTCCCTACGCTTGCTTCTACTATATATTTCCAATAGTTATCTCTTCATTCGACACGCTTGCTTTCAGTCAATGGTCTTATACGCAGACGAATAAGATTGGTAGGCAACAAAGCTGTAACCCCGGTTCTATTTGAGCAAGAGCGTGTTGACGTTTCAGGATTATTTTGTAGCTTTTATGCAAGACAAAGTCCGTGCAGTGTAGTTATCTACATAAACGGACACGAACGCAGCAGAAAGGCTGCTCTAAGGGGGCGCCTAGCCAAGCTCTTACTCTTTTTTGTTATACGAGCCACTCGTCATATGAGCAGAATGATACACTTCGCTCTTTATTTCGCGATTACTCGCTTGCCAGAGCGACCAAAATGTCAACATGCCCTAGGCAGAATGGAATAAAGTGATAAAATGACGCAAATAAAAAAGCCTGAAGACATTTCAGGCTTTGAAGTCATACAAAATATTAGCGTTTATGAATCGAGTTTATCATCTGCGACTTTATAGTGTGGATCATCAAGTAGATTGACCTCGACAAGATCGCCAGCTTTCCTCAACAGCGCTTTACAGTCGGCACTTAAATGGATTAAGTGCAATTTTTTACCAGCATGAACATAGCGGTCAGCCAGCGTATCTATTGCCTCTAGTGCCGAGTGGTCGGCTACACGAGAGTTTTTGAAATCAATAACTACATCCTGAGGATCTTGGGATGCATCGAATAATTCTAAAAAGTTGGCAATTGAGCCAAAGAATAGCGGCCCATTGAGTTCATACACTTTCCAGCCCTGTGAATTTTGGTTCACATTGACACTAATGTGTTTAGCGTGTTGCCAAGCAAATACCAGTGCTGACACGACAACACCGACAAAGACTGCAAAGGCAAGATCGGTAAAGACAGTGACTGTAGTCACTAGCACGATAACGAAGGCGTCATGCTTTGGCACTTTACCCATAAATTTAAAGCTAGCCCATTCGAAAGTGCCGAGTACCACAATAAACATCACCCCGACTAGCGCTGCTAATGGGATGATCTCAATGAAAGAAGCACCAAATAAGATAAAAATCAGCAGTGCGATAGCAGCAGTAATGCCAGATAATCTGCCGCGTCCGCCTGAATTAATGTTAATCATCGACTGGCCAATCATGGCACAGCCACCCATGGCACCAAAGAAACCACTGGTGATGTTGCCTACGCCTTGCCCAACACACTCTCTATTACTGCGTCCGCGGGTATTCGTCATTTCATCGATAACGGTCAGCGTCAGTAGTGATTCAATGAGCCCAACCGCCGCAAGGATGAATGAGTAGGGCAAGATGATATACAAGGTTTCGAAATTAAATGGGACGATAGGAATGGCGAAACTCGGTAATGAGCCTGCAATAGTCGCATGCTCATCGCCACTCATGGTTTTTAGAAAGTCCAATACGTTACGGGTGTCGAGCTCTAAGCCAGCCGTCATTGCCGTCACAGCCAGAATAGCGACTAATGATGAAGGTACCGCTGTGGTGATCTTAGGTAAAAAATAAATAATGGCCATTGTCAGAGCGACTAAACCTAACATTAACATTAATGGTTCCTGTGGCAACCAGACTAAGTTGCCGCTGGCATCCTTGACCTTAAATTGCCCAAGCTGTGCTAAGAAAATCACAATCGCAAGCCCATTCACAAAGCCTATCATCACAGGATAGGGCACAATGCGGATAAATTTACCGAGTTTAAATACGCCCGCTGCAATTTGGAACAGTCCCGCTAGTACCACTGCGGCAAAAAGATACTGTACGCCGTGCTCCACCACAAGGGAGACCATCACGACCGCCATCGCTCCAGTGGCGCCTGAAATCATTCCAGGGCGACCACCAATCAGTGCCGTGATAAGTCCCATGATAAAGGCGGCATAAAGTCCAACCATAGGTTCCACATGGGCGACAAAGGCAAAGGCAACCGCTTCAGGAATAAGGGCGAGTGCGACTGTTAAACCAGAAAGCACATCGGCTTTATGGCTAGACGTTTTGTGGCGAATGAGATCAAACATGGAACCTCTGTTACTCAATTGTTGTTGCAAAAATAAGCCGCGAATACTATCAAAATATGCGGTTAATCTACACTTTAAATGTACGTTAATTCAGCCTTGAAAATAAAAAAGCCATGCAGTTGCATGGCTTTTTGGGGGGCGGAAAGGTTTACGGGCGAGCCATATCCGATTCCGCGCTATTAGCCCGTTTTACCTTAGGTACAGAGGCTTCATCGGTTGCATTTGTGTCGTATTCACGTCCCTTAGGCACTTCAACCTGGGCTCTCACTTCAACGACAGGTTTAGTCATATCCGACGACACCATAGCCCCAAAGCGACTGGCTGCTTTAGGCTTACTGACAACAACAGCATCAGTGACGGCATCCGTGATTTGCGGATTAACTGTCGTTGGGGCCGTTTGCACTGTAGCTTGAGGCTTAACGATAGCAGCAGGTTTTGCCATTGGGGCAGAGGCTGTTGCTTTAACCGCTTCTTTAACTTCAATACTCGGTGCAACGCTTGGCTCTACAGCAGTTTCAGTGGCTTCGACTTTTGGTGCTACTGATGTAACCGCAGGGCTTTCAACTACAGGGGCCTTAACCGCTTCGGTTTCTGCTACAAAGGTAGCGACTGGAGCTTCAGCGATTGGCGCAACTCCAACTTTCATTTCAACCGTTAGGTCTTCCGCTTTCGCTTCAGTGACTTTAGTCTCAACTTGCTGAGTTTCGACTGCTGTAACGTCATTTGCCGGCGCTTCAGCTTTCGCTTCAACTTTTACGACAGCAGGAGCTTCAACAGCAGGAGCTTCGCTTGCTTGTGCCATTTCGACTTCAACGTGTGTAGCAGTGGCTTGAGTTTCAACCACGGCATCTGTTTTAGTTGCAACAACGGGCGCTTCTACACGAACACTGGCAACTTCGCTTGGATACTCTTGGTCAGCACCTAATTCATCGTTAGGAATGAATTGGGCTGGTACGGAAGTTCCTTGCTCATCTTCATCACGGCGGCGACGTTGACCAGCAGCACGTAGATGGCGTGGGCTACGACGGCTACGGCGCTGTCCATCGCGGGATTCGCGTTTGGCTTTTTCTTCAGCGTCGATATTATCCGAGTCGGTTTCAGTTGCTTGTGTATCAACGGCAAGCTCAACATCGGCTTTGGTTTCCACCGCACCGTCTGTTGATGCTAAGAGCATGACGGGAGTATTAACCGTATCATCGATACTCGCTGCAGCGGTTTCAGTCGCATTAGATTGAGTCTCGGTGAATTCTGCAACAACGTCGGAAACGTCCTTCGCCGGGGCAGTTTCTTTACGTGGCTGACGACGTGCTCGGGGAGCTTTGACTTCGGCTGGCACATCCTGTGCTATTTCTGCTGCCACAGTGGCATTAACCGCCGCGACTTCAGCTAACAGGGCCTCTTCTTGAAGCTCGCTATCTGGCATGTTGTTACCATTGTCGATACGCACTTTGCGGCGCATATTACGACGTTGACGACGTTCACGGGCGACTTCTTGTTTAGGTGCATCAGCTTCAACGTCGGCAACCACGTCTTTTGGTGCTTGTACACGTGGCTTAGGTTCAGCTTTCGCTGGACGTTTAGCGGTTTCTTCCTTCTCGCGAACTGGGCGTTCTTGAGTGCTCGTGCTGACCGCAGCATCGGCAGACTTCTTAGGATTGCGATTACGTGGCTCACGGGTGCCGTCTTTGGCCTTATCGGCATCTTGGCCAGTGCGTGAACGACGGGTGTCATTACGACGATTGCGGCGATTCGCATTGGTCGCATTGGCATCGGTGTTTTTGGTTTCGACGGTTTTTACTGGTTCAGATTTTTCGCTTGAACCAAATAAGGCGCTGATCGCACTAACTAACTTGCTGAATAAACCTGGTTGTGGCGCTTCAACTTTCACCGTTGGCGATGGCGCCTGTTCCACTTTCTGCGGTGCTGCGAAACCTTTTAATGCAGGAATAGGCGCTGCGGTACGTTCCAGTTTACGTGGCTCATACAGTTTGGCTTCTGGCTGCTCAATACGCTTGTAGCTAGATTCGCTGATTTCATCATCGCTGCGGTGGCGGATCACGCGGTAATCCGGCGTCATCATGTGCGCGTCGGGTATCACATACACTTCGACATCGTGACGTTGCTCTGTAATGCGAATGGCTTTGCGTTTCTCGTTTAACAAGAATGCGGCCACATCCACAGGCACAATCGCTTCGATTTGTGAGGTGTTTTCTTTGATGGCTTCTTCTTCCATCAAACGTAAAATCGACAGTGCTAAAGACTCTGTACTACGAATCGTGCCTTGGCCATGACAGCGAGGGCAGATGTGCGCTGCGGATTCTTCTAAAGAGGGCCGCAGACGCTGACGGGACATTTCCATCAAACCAAAACGAGAGATGCGACCTAACTGCACGCGAGCACGGTCGTGGTGCACTGCATCACGTAAACGGTTTTCCACTTCACGTTGATGGCGCACGGGCGTCATATCGATGAAGTCGATAACGACTAAACCACCTAAGTCACGTAGACGTAATTGGCGGGCAATTTCATCGGCGGCTTCGAGGTTAGTGTTAAGCGCTGTCTCTTCAATATCGCCGCCTTTAGTCGCGCGGGCAGAGTTGATATCGATTGAGGTTAAGGCTTCGGTTGGGTCAATAACAATCGAACCGCCAGATGGCAGACGCACTTCACGTTGAAAGGCTGATTCGATTTGAGATTCGATTTGGAAGTGAGTAAATAACGGCACTTCGGCTTCATAAAGTTTTACGCGCTCAACGAAATCTGGTCGAACTAAGGCGATATGTTGCTTAGCTTCTTCGAAAATACGCGGGTGGTCGATAAGGATTTCGCCGACATCACGGCGTAAATAGTCACGAATAGCGCGAACGATTACGTTACTTTCTTGATGAATTAAGAAAGGAGCACCCTTAGTTTGCGCTGCTTCAGTGATTGCAGCCCAGTGGTGTTGCAGAACTTTTAAGTCCCACTTTAATTCGGCAGATTCTTTACCAACACCCGCAGTACGAACGATTAGCCCCATACCTGCAGGGACTTCCAAATCGGCCATCGCTTCTTTTAATTCGGTGCGCTCATCACCTTCGATACGACGGGAAATTCCGCCTGCACGTGGGTTGTTTGGCATCAAGACTAAGTAAGAACCCGCTAAACTGATAAAAGTCGTTAATGCCGCACCTTTATTGCCGCGTTCTTCCTTGTCAATTTGGACGATAACTTCCTGTCCTTCACTGACCACTTCCTTAATATTGGGGCGACCTTGAAATGAATATCCCTTAGGGAAATATTCTCTGGCGATTTCTTTCAGTGGCAAAAAGCCGTGACGATCGGCACCGTAATCGACGAAAGCGGCTTCTAAAGAGGGTTCTACACGGGTAATTTTACCTTTGTAGATATTGGATTTTTTTGTTCGTGACCTGGACTTTCAATATCAAGATCATACAGTTGTTGCCCATCGACAAGGGCAACACGCAACTCTTCTGATTGAGTCGCATTGATTAACATACGTTTCATGATGACGTCATTCTTCTTTAAATAGAGGTCATCAAACAATCGCGTTTCGCTGCATTACGGGCCTAGCAGTGGTCGACTGAGCCTCACGGCTGGTGTGGCTAGGCAAGGTGCGCATTACTGTTAGACGCAGTCGCTGCGTGTCGCATCCTATTTATGGCTTATTTTTTAATGATTACAAAAACAAGGAATTCGTTGTAAAACATCAACCAACCCCATAAATTCTTTAGTTTCGTTCCGGTAATGCCCAAGTCGAATCGGTTTGTCTGACGACAAGTTAAAATATTGTTCGAAATCGGGGAGAAAAGCTCTAGGAAAACCTCGTCAAAACAAGGTGATTTTCTCGATTTAATCGTAAAAAACGCATTTGTGGTATTTTTACTCAATATACGATTTGCAAATCAATGAGTTGCTATCAAGAAAATGTTTTTTTATCCGAGAAACTTTTCGCTTGGGATTAGGATCTTGTGAACACTTTATTCACTGCTTATCCCTAATCGCTGGTGAAATATAGCAATAATCAAAAAATTCAGCAATGGAAAGGCACAATTCTTCTCAGTTGTTGTACAATGGCGACCGTTTTAGTCAGATGGCGCATCATGAATACAGTATCCACCCCACAGCAACAGGTTCAATTGATCACTATCGATGAAGATCATTTCGAACAGCGAATCGACAACTTTTTAATGACGGCTCTTAAGGGCGTGCCTAAGAGCATGATCTACCGCATCGTCCGTAAAGGCGAGGTGCGGGTTAACAAGAAACGGATTAAACCTGAGTATAAGTTGCAGATTGGCGATATAGTGCGTATCCCTCCCGTGAGAGTGGCTGAGCCGGATAATCGCACCGCACCTTCAGCTAATTTGAGTAAAGTGTCGCAGCTCGAAGATCGTATCTTACATGAAGATAATCATTTAATTGTGCTTAACAAGCCAGCGGGCATCGCTGTGCATGGCGGTAGTGGTGTCGATTACGGTGTTATTGAAGCGCTGCGTTCGTTAAGACCACAACAAAAGTTTTTAGAATTAGTGCATCGCCTCGATAAAGACACCTCGGGTGTTTTACTTGTTGCCAAAAAACGCAGTGCACTCAAGCATATGCACGATCAACTGCGCTACAAAAAGATGCAAAAGGACTATTTAGCCTTAGTGAAAGGGGAGTGGTCAGCACAGGATAAAGTCGTTAAACAACCTCTGCTGAAGATCACGCTAAAATCCGGTGAGCGTATTGTGCGTGTGAACGCTGAAGGTAAACCTTCTGAAACCCGTTTTAAAATTGTTCAACGCTATCAAGGCTGTACATTAGTGCAAGCGAGTCCTGTTACGGGCCGAACTCACCAAATTCGTGTACACTGCCAATATGCAGGTCACCCTATTGCCTGTGATGAAAAGTATAGCGAGCAGGGGTTCGATGATAGTATGCGTGCACTTGGACTCGAGCGTTTATTTTTGCATGCCGCTGAATTGATGTTTATTCACCCTGAAAACGATGAAGTGATGCGGGTATCTGCGCCCTTAGATGATAATTTGTCATTGGTTCTGAGCAGGCTTAAACGCGTCTAAAACGGTTAAATATACATTTTATATATTACGGACGATGATGTTTTATGAGAGTTCAATCTAAGCGATTTGATGCCAGAAAATATGATTTAGTGATTTTCGATTGGGATGGCACTTTGATGGACTCCATAGGTAAAATCATCGTCTGTATTGAAAATATGGCGAGGGCGCTCACTTTACCTGTCCCAACCGAAAGTGACATTCGCGATATCATCGGTCTTTCTATGACAGAAGCGCTGCGAGTTCTGTTTCCACAGGGACTCAATTTCAGCGCTTCTTCAGTATATTCCCAGTGTCTGCACTCTAAAAATGAATTTAGCCAAGGCGAAGATGATGAATATCAACAGATGCGCGCCGAATTTAAAGCACAGTATTTACGTTTAGACACCACGCCAACGCCGCTCTTTGCACAAACGCCCATGTTAATCGATGACTTACATAATCAAGGCTATCAATTAGCCGTTGCAACAGGTAAGGCCCGTGCGGGGCTTGATCGCGTCTTTGAGCAAACGGGCTTAGGTCGATACTTTATTGCCTCACGCTGCGCCGATGAAGTGCACAGCAAACCCCATCCTGAAATGATCTCAAGTTTGCTGAAAGAATTGAATATTGCCCCTAACCGTGCCTTGATGGTGGGGGATTCGCTGCTGGATTTGACCATGGCGAGCAATGCCGGAATTGATAGTATTGGCGTGACCTATGGCGCCCACAGTGCCGAAAAGTTGATGCAGGCAAAACCTATCGCCTTGATTGATTCTCCTGAGCAACTATTGCAATACCTCTAGCACTGCTATTGTGATGCTAAAGTGATAATACATGGCTGGGAATAGACTGCCCTATGGCCTTTATGTACGTCTTAGCTTCTCGTCGATAAAACGACTCCGCGGCTCGATATTTCTTAGTGCTCTTATCGATTCAATAAACTGAGCGAACAAAGTTTAAACAAACGTATAAGCGTGTTAAGCGAGAACGTCTACTCCTTGGGCTAGCAGCATTTCAGTCAGTAAGATTAGTGGCAAGCCAACTAAGGTATTGGGATCGCGACCTTCGAGTTGTGTAAATAGTGCAATGCCTAAACCCTCACTTTTAAAACTGCCCGCGCAGTAATAGGGTTCTTCCTTTTCTATATAAGAGACAATCTGTGCATGGCTTAGGTGCCTGAAATGAACCGTAAAGGGTTCAACCTCGGCGGTCATAGTGCCCGTTGCGGCATTATACAGTGCAAGACCCGTATAAAAGGTGATGGCCTTGCCAGAGGCCTGGGTGAGCTGCGCGACGGCATTATCAAAATGATGGGGTTTACCGATAATTTTGTCATCAATAACGGCGACCTGATCTGAGCCAATAATTAGGCTATCGGGGAAATATTCACCCCCAGCAAGGGCTTTAGCTTGTGCGAGCCGTAGTACTAGGGCCTGCGCAGACTCGTCCATCTTTGGTGTTTCATCAATATTGGGGTTACAACATTCAAAGGCTAACCCCAGTTTTTGCAGTAATGCTTGTCGATACACAGAGGTTGATGCTAACACTAAGTGGGGGGGCATATTGGACCTGTCCACAGCTTAAATAGGCGGTTATTGTCGCGAATCTTGGTGAGAAAGTGCAAGCTTTTCGTATTTCGGTGTTTCTTTTCGATGAATGTCGCTATTTTAGGCGGCTTACGCTTGTATGCCTTCGCTTGCTTGGGTAAAATTTCGCTTCCGTTAATTTCAATGTTGGGGCTGGAGAAGAACTTAAGTTGCCGACTGGGACTTAAGTTAGAAATTTTTCTTTGACTCTAGCGTTTTCAAACTATAATATGCGCGCCTTATGCAAACAGTAAAGATACCGGTTTCAATTGATCCAATTCGCGCCGCCTCAAGCCGTCTCACTTATCTGGGGATAGTGCCTGGGCAGCAATTGAAAAGATTAAATGAGTTATGTGCCGGCGACTGTTCCGATGTGGCAGTGTCGATTGAATGTGGCGTGGATTTACAGGGGATAGTCTACCTGAAAGGGAAGGCTGTGACGGAGCTCACTCTGATATGTCAACGTTGCATGGCACTATTTACCACTGAGGTTACGGTCGAGTTTTGCTTCGGTCCATGCCGGACTAAGGCAGAAATCGATGAGCTCCCGGATGCGTATGACCCAATTGAGTGCAATGAAATTGGCGAAGTACGTCTGCATCAATTGATCGAAGATGAATTGATAGTCGCTATGCCGATAATCCCTATGCATGAAGAAATTGATTGCAATATGGGATCTAAAGACATAGTTGTAGGCGAGATCGAACCCGCTCAAGAGGAGCGTCCAAATCCGTTTGCAGTGTTAGAAAAACTGAAGAGCAAGTAATCTAGGAGACAGGGCCAATGGCTGTACAACAGAACAAAAAATCTCGTTCAAAGCGCGGTATGCGCCGTTCACATGACGCACTGAGCACTGCTCAGCTGTCTGTAGACGCTACCAGCGGTGAAATCCATATGCGTCACAATGTGACTGCAGATGGCTTCTATCGCGGTAAAAAGGTAATCAACAAGTAATTTGTTGGTTTCCTAATGACGAGTCTGACGCTTGCGTTAGATGCGATGGGTGGCGATCATGGCCCCCACGTCACAGTGCCTGCAGCCTTGCGGGCACTAAAATTACACTCTTTTCTTAAAATCATTTTAGTCGGTGATAAGACTGAAATTGATGTCTACTTGCGCCAAGCTGAGCCTTTACTACTTTCCCGTATAGAAGTTATCCATACCGATGAAGTCGTCAGTATGACGGATAGACCCGTGCATGCTTTACGTACTCGCAAGAAAAGTTCCATGCGCCTAGCCATCGAATTAGTGCGAGATGAGCGTGCGGCCGCGTGTGTCAGTGCTGGCAATACGGGGGCGCTGATGGCTATGGCAAAGGTATTATTAAAGACCTTGCCGGGTGTGGATAGGCCTGCGCTTGTTAGCTGTTTACCCGCAGTCACCCAAAAGCCCGTCTATTTACTGGACTTAGGTGCGAATATTTCGTGTGATTCCGAGACCTTATTTCAATTTGCCGTGATGGGTTCAGTGCTCTGTGAAGCGGTGGATAAAAAATCTCGCCCCAAGGTGGCTTTACTCAATGTCGGTACTGAGGAGATTAAGGGGAACGATCAAGTTCAGCAAGCGGCGCAGATTCTGCAAAACACCGATCAGATCAACTACACAGGTTTTATCGAAGGAGATGAAATCTATTCCGGTAATGTGGATGTCATCGTTTGTGATGGTTTTGTGGGTAATATCACGCTTAAAACCTCTGAAGGCATTGCCAAGTTATTGGTACATCAGTTAAAACGGGGACTAACCCAAGGTTTATTCGTGCGTTTTTTGGCAAAACTTATCGCCCCACGCATTCAGGCGGTCCTCAGCCAGATGAACCCCGACCACTATAACGGAGCAAGTCTGATAGGATTGCGCGGAATAGTTGTAAAAAGCCATGGAAATGCGGATGAAACTGCCTATTTACAAGCAATTAGTTTGGCAGTGACTGAAGCTCAACGTCGACTCCCTGAAATGATAAGAGATCGTTTAGAGTCGATTCTTTTAGATATAAATAACTGATCCCTCCTTATGCATACAAAAATTCTCGGAACTGGTAGTTATCTACCAGTGCAGGTGCGTAGCAATCAAGATTTGGAAAAAATGGTGGAAACCACTGACCAATGGATTGTTGAACGTACGGGTATCTCTGAACGCCGCATTGCGGCCTTCGATGAAACCGTTTCTACTATGGGCTATCAAGCGGCATTAAAAGCGCTGGAGATGGCGGGCATTGATGCATCAGATTTAGACATGATCATTTGTGGCACCACCAGTGCGGCAAATGCTTTTCCGGCCGCTGCCTGTGAAATTCAAGCTATGCTTGGGGTTCACACTATTCCGGCCTTTGATATTGCGGCAGCATGCTCGGGCTTTGTATATGCACTTTCAGTCGCCGATCAATTCGTTAAAACCGGTGCCGCTAAAAAAGTGTTAGTGATTGGTGCGGATGTGCTGTCTCGTCTATGTGAGCCAGAGGACCGCACTACTATTATCCTGTTTGGTGATGGGGCTGGTGCTGCCGTTATCGGTGCATCCGACGAACCTGGGATTATTTCTACCCACATTTATGCCGATGGTCGCCAGGGCGACCTATTGAAATGTGCTTTCCCCCCGCGTAAAGGCGAAACCTCTGAAGCGGTCGGCTTTATGACCATGAAAGGTAATGATGTCTTTAAAGTGGCCGTCACTCAATTATCCCATGTGGTGACTGAAACACTGCGGATAAATAATATCGACAAGTCAGAAATTGACTGGTTAGTACCCCATCAAGCAAATTTCCGTATCATTAACGCCACAGCGAAAAAACTCGATATGAGTTTAGATAAAGTCGTATTGACCTTAGCGAGACACGGCAATACCTCTGCTGCCTCTGTGCCCATTGCACTCGATGAGGCCGTGCGTGATGGTCGTATTCAGCGAGGACAATTACTGCTGCTCGAAGCCTTTGGTGCTGGTTTTGCGTGGGGCAGCGCGTTAGTGCGTTTCTAAACTTTTTTCATCTAAGTGACATAAGCTTATGTTTATCTTAGAGACGTAAGTCATTTTCAATAAATTAAGTTCGCCATAGGTAATTTGAATATGGAAAATATTGCTTTTGTATTTCCTGGCCAAGGTTCGCAAACTCTAGGCATGTTAGCCGAGCTTGCCGAATCACACGCCGTTGTCGGGCAAACCTTTGCCGAGGCGAGTGAGGTCTTAGGTTATGATCTGTGGGCATTGGTTCAGCAAGGTCCCGTTGAAACCTTAAATGAAACCGATAAAACCCAACCAGCACTTTTGGCTGCAAGCGTTGCTATTTGGCGTGCTTATGTTGCATCGGGTAAGGCCATGCCTGCTATGCTTGCAGGGCACAGTTTAGGTGAGTATTCGGCTTTAGTGTGTGCCGGAGTCATGGATTTTAAAGACGCGATTAAGCTGGTTGAGTTACGCGGCCAACTGATGCAACAAGCTGTTCCTGCTGGAACGGGGGCTATGTACGCGATCATCGGTCTGGATAATGATGGCATTGCCAATGCTTGTACCGAAGCTGCACAAGGCGAAGTGGTGAGTCCAGTTAACTTCAATAGTCCTGGTCAAGTGGTGATCGCAGGTCAAAAAGACGCGGTTGAACGCGCTGCCGCCGCATGTAAAGCGGCTGGCGCCAAAATGGCCGTTGCGCTGCCCGTAAGTGTGCCATCACACTGCGCATTGATGAAACCTGCCGCAGACAAATTAGCGGTAGCGTTAAACGATGTGCAGTTTAATGAGCCTAAAATTACGGTTATCAATAACGTCGATGTGGCATCACCCACTGCGGTTGCCGACATTAAAGATGCCCTAGTACGTCAGTTATATTGTCCTGTCCGTTGGAGCGAAACCGTTGAGCTGATGGCCGAGAAAGGTATTACTCAACTGGTGGAGTGTGGTCCTGGTAAAGTATTGACGGGACTTGCAAAACGAATTAATAAATCACTTTCTGCCCAAGCAGTTAATGATGTTGCTTCATTTACAGCATTAACTGAGTAAGGAGTTTGTATGCGTTTTAGCTTGAATTTAACCGGTAAAGTGGCCCTAGTCACTGGTGCGAGCCGTGGTATTGGCCGCGCTATTGCTGAAACATTAGTCGAAGCGGGTGCGGTTGTGGTTGGAACTGCAACAAGTGAGAAGGGCGCCACAGCAATCCAAGAATATCTGGGTGACAAAGGTTTTGGTTTAGTGCTTAATGTCACAGATAGTCAATCAATCACCGATTTATTCGCCTCGATCAAAGAAAAAGCGGGTGATGTTGATATTCTAGTCAATAACGCGGGTATCACCCGTGATAATTTGCTGATGCGAATGAAAGATGATGAATGGCAAGATATCATAGATACCAACCTGACATCATTATTCAGACTATCAAAACCTGTAATGCGTACCATGATGAAAAAGCGCTTCGGCCGTATCATCAATATCGGTTCAGTGGTAGGCACTATGGGTAATGCAGGTCAGGTTAACTACTCGGCAGCAAAAGCCGGTTTGATTGGATTTACAAAATCTCTTGCAAGAGAGGTTGCATCTCGTCAAATTACGGTTAATGCTATCGCTCCTGGATTTATCCAGACCGATATGACTGATGAGCTGACCGAAGATCAGCAAAAAGCTATCATGTCTCAGGTTCCGATGGAACGATTAGGGCAGGCGCAAGAAATCGCCAATGCAGTGCTCTTTTTGGCCTCGGATTCTGCCGCTTACATCACAGGCGAAACTTTGCATGTGAATGGCGGAATGTACATGGTTTAAGGGCGGATGGCAGGGATACTGTCGCAACTGAGTAGTGATCTGTATCAATGGGTCGCAAAATTTCGTGGTTAGACCACGAAAACTAAGCTTGCATTGTCAGCCAAATCTAATAAACTACTCGCAATCTTACGCAAGTGCGTAATTTGAATAGGAAAGAAAACTAATGAGCAACATCGAAGAACGTGTAAAGAAAATCATTGTAGAGCAACTGGGCGTTAAAGAAGAAGACGTTAAACCAGCGGCATCTTTCGTTGACGATCTGGGTGCAGATTCTCTGGACACTGTTGAGTTGGTTATGGCTCTGGAAGAAGAGTTCGATACCGAGATCCCTGATGAAGAAGCTGAAAAGATCACTACTGTCCAAGCAGCGATCGATTACGTTTCTAAGAATCAGTAATTCTGAATTCTTGAGAACAGGCGGCAAATATGCCGCCTGTTTTTGTTTTATCCCCGCTAAACTCTGCAGTAGTGCCATTCAATCGTCTCTGGATCCCGTTTAATATTTATCCATGAGATGCTCGCCGCAGATTGGCGAACAATTTCCATGATAGAAACGCATTTCTCTGTCATAACTTAATCTATTTAGCATTCAAAAGGTGACTGCCGTGTCTAAACGTCGTGTAGTGGTAACCGGTTTGGGGTTAGTGACTCCCGTGGGTAATACAGTCGATACTTCTTGGAAGGCTTTGCTTTCGGGGAAGAGTGGTATTGCACCGATAACCAAATTTGATGCCAGTGAGTTTACAACTCGTTTCAGTGGCTCAGTAAAAGATTTTGATGTAGAGCAGTACTTAACCAAAAAAGACGCCCGCAAGATGGATCTCTTTATCCAATACGGTATGGCGGCTGGCATCCAAGCTATCCAAGATTCAGGTTTGGATATGAGCAAGGAAAATCCTAGCCGAGTAGGTACCGCTATCGGTGCGGGTATGGGTGGTATGTGGTTGATTGAACAAAACCACAGCGCTTTGATCAATGGTGGTCCTCGTAAAATATCGCCGTTCTTTGTGCCGAGTACCATTATCAATATGATCGCGGGCCACCTGTCGATCATGTATGGCATGACTGGGCCTAACTTTGCCGTCACGACGGCGTGCACTACAGGCGTTCACAATATCGGTTTTGCGGCGCGTACTATTGCTTATGGTGATGCGGACGTCATGGTTGCCGGTGGTGCCGAAGATGTGACTTGTCCACTCGGTGTCGGTGGTTTCGGTGCAGCTAAGGCGTTGTCGACCCGTAATGACGATCCCACCGCAGCGAGTCGTCCATGGGATAAAGACCGTGATGGGTTTGTGATCGGTGATGGCGCTGGCGTGATCGTGATGGAAGAGTACGAACGCGCTAAGGCGCGCGGCGCGACGATTTACGGCGAGTTAGTCGGTTTTGGTATGAGCGGCGATGCTTTCCATATGACATCGCCACCAAGTGATGGTGCGGGTGCGGCCGCGGCTATGGTCAATGCCATTCATGATGCTAAGCTATCACTGGAGCACATTGGTTATATCAATGCCCATGGTACGTCGACACCTGCGGGCGATAAAGCCGAAGCGGCAGCGGTTAAGTCGGTATTTGGTGACCATGCATATAACTTGCTCGTCAGTTCGACTAAATCTATGACGGGTCATTTATTAGGGGCTGCCGGCGCGGTTGAAGCCATTTTCACCCTGCTTGCACTACGCGACCAAGCCGTGCCACCGACCATCAATTTGGATAATCCAGATGAAGGCTGTGACTTAGACTTCGTTGCCCATACCGCCCGTGATGTGAAGTTAGATTACGCATTGTGTAACTCCTTCGGCTTTGGTGGTACCAACGGCTCATTGCTGTTTAAGAAAGTCTAAACTGCGGTTAGCTCGATAAAAAATGCGCCTTTGGGCGCATTTTTTTATGGACAGGCGCAGACTTCCGACTCTATCAAATAATACCTAGTGGTTGCTTGTTCAAAACATGCCAAGCATGCTCTTTTCCTGTGGGATAACTAGTGACTCTAATTAAATCGAATTCTTTGGCGAGGTTAATCGCAATTATTTTTACGCTAAGAGGTATTTCTATCGTAAACTCAGCTTATTGCACGAAAACATTGAGCCACAGAGGCTAAATAAGTTGAGGTTATATGGCTGGTATAGATAGGCAAAGTACCCTGAGATTTTTGTCGGAGCCTGCGGATGTCAATTTTGGTGGTAAGGTCCACGGCGGCGCAGTGATGAAGTGGATCGATCTTGCAGCCTACGCCTGTGCAGCGGGTTGGAGCGGTAAATATTGTATCACCGCCTATGCTGGCGGTATTCGTTTTGTGCAACCCATCTTAGTGGGCAACATAGTCGAAGTCAGCGCCAAAGTCATTTATACGGGCAAGACCTCTATGCATATCGGTATCGATGTGCGGGCGGGCGATCCTAAGGTTTCTGAGCGTCATCTCACCACCCATTGTATTGTCATCATGGTGGCCGTGGATGAAAACGGCCAACCCACGCCAGTGCCTGAGTGGATACCGCAGACCGAACACGATATTCATTTGCGCGATTCAGCGCTGCGCTTAATGGAAATGCGTAAAAAAATTGGCGCCGAAATGGAAGCCCATGTGGTGAAATAGTCGTATAGATTGAATCAACAAAGGCGCTTATGGCGCCTTTGTTGTCTGTGCCGAAAAGTGCGTTTTCCTGTTGGCCCGATTTCAACCTGACGCTATGCGGGATGAATGTTAAACTGCCGCCATTATTTTCACGGCCTATTTCCCTAAATTAAAATCCTCAATTGAACCTATAGATTGAAACACTTACTGGCACTTTTTTAGTATTTGTTATTGAGGTTTTAGCGGTAACATATTGGGCAGATGAAACACAACTCGATTCAGCAATTTCTAATTGATTCACCTTGTTTATCTATTTGAGGATCACTTCATGGCAAAAGTCGCATTTATTGGTTTAGGCGTAATGGGATATCCCATGGCGAGGCATTTACTGAACAAAGGCCATGAGGTCACTGTTTATAATCGCACTTTTGCTAAGGCGCAAACTTGGGTCGACACCTATGGTGGCCGCTGCTGCCCAACGCCCAAAGAGGCGGCAATAGGCCAAGATATTGTGTTTACCTGTGTGGGCAATGATAACGATCTGCGGGAAGTGGTATTAGGGAGTGATGGCGTTATTCATGGCATGCAAAAGGGCGCAGTCCTAGTTGACCATACTACGGCTTCGGCCGATGTCGCCCGTGAGCTGCATCAAGTGTTAGCCGAAAAAGGTATCGATTTTCTGGATGCGCCTGTGTCTGGCGGTCAAGCGGGCGCTGAAAATGGAGTGTTGACTGTGATGGTCGGTGGCGATGAGGTCGTGTTTGCCCGTGTTAAACCTGTGATTGAAGCTTTTGCCCGCTGCGCAGAGCGTTTAGGAGAGGTGGGCGCAGGCCAGTTAACTAAGATGGTGAACCAAATCTGTATCGCGGGTGTGGTGCAAGGTTTGGCGGAGGCCCTACAGTTTGCGCGTAAAGCGGGCCTCGATGGCGAGAAAGTGATTGAAGTGATCAGTAAAGGCGCGGCGCAAAGCTGGCAAATGGAAAATCGCTATAAAACGATGTGGAGCCAGAACTATGATTTTGGTTTTGCCGTCGATTGGATGCGTAAAGACTTAGGTATTACCCTAGAAGAGGCCCGTCGCAATGGTTCACACTTGCCATTAACCGCTTTAGTCGATCAATTTTATTCAGAAGTGCAGGGCATGGGGGGCAATCGTTGGGATACTTCTAGCTTGCTGGCCCGCTTAGAAAAATCGGCAAAGTAACTTTTATCTCAAATTTCGTTGTTATAAAAACTTGGGTTTCGTAGTAATAAAAATGCCCAGTCTTATGTGTATAGAACTGGGCATTTTTGTTTGTATTGTTTTTGACTAGACGTATTTAACGTTACTCTTTCCAGCGAATATGGGTCACTAAGCGGTGGCTTTCTCCTGGGGCGAGTACGACTTTATCTTCTAATACATTGGCCGCTTCTAGGCAGACCATGGTCAGATAATCCTCTGGATTAAACCGGCTAAGGCGTTGTGACTTTTCAATCCATGGATTCCATAATACGGCGGATTGGCTATTCTCGCGGCTGACTTCAATTGTCCCCTGCGGTGTATGCAGTAACTGAACCGGGCCGAGATCGGTATAGACACGATCTGTCTCGCGATCAAATAGCACTTCATCCGTAGTTTGCGGATAGGGCCCTTCTGCAAATTCAATGTATTTTGAGCCACTAAAACCACTGGCGCTGAGTTGGTGGATATCCTCAATCGGGAAATAGCTGTGTAGTGCTTGGGTAAGCGTCACGGTCTCATCACCTAGGTTGTTATTCACAAGGCTAATGCTTAGGGTGTCACCTAGGGTAAATAGCACGCAGACTTCAGTGTTATGTGGCCAATAGATTTTATCTTGTTCGCTGATCTTTAAGTTAAAACGTAAATCCACTAACTGATTGCGCATTTCTACCGATGCCAGCGTCCAAATGCGAGTGCGGGCGAAACCGTGTTGGGGGAAGTTCGCTTCATGACTCATGCCAAACCAAGGCCAACAGATGGGCACGCCACCACGGATCCCATTACCGGGTTGATAATCGTCAGCCGATGAAACCCACAGCAAAGGTGGTTTTCCTACGGGTTGAAAATAGTCGATTTGCGCGCCCTGCAAAAAAATTCTTGCCTGACATAACGCCGTGTTGACCTCGACATAATCGAGCCCGTTAGCGTGCTTTTTAGTAGTGACAGAACCCATAGTAGCAATATCCTTAACTCTGCTGGCATATCAGAAAAACAGGCCGTTAGCTTACAAAGTTTTCCGCTATAACATAAGGCTTTGTTGCGATCAATTTACGATTTTGCTGTTCGATTGTGTAAACAAAAGTCATTGTTCTTAGGCTCTAGAGCTTCCTTTTTCAACAGATTTAGCTAAAGTGGTCAGAGCACTTAGTTGAGTTGCAGTCTAACGAGAAAAGGGAAGCGATTATGCCAGTCTATCAAGCGCCGCTGCGCGACTATCAATTTATCCTCGATGAAATGTTACACATTTATCAGCAAGATGCACTCAAGGGGTTCGATGAAATCGATCCAGATCTGGTCGATGCAATTCTGCAAGGTATGGCCGATTTTAGTACCGAAGTCATGCTGCCGCTCAATAGCGTGGGCGATCTGCAGGGTTGTAAGTTGGTAGATGGTAAGGTGATGACGCCGGAGGGGTTTGCTAACGCCTATCAGCAGTTTGTTGATAATGGCTGGCCGACGTTGACCTGCGATCCCGAATTTGGTGGGCAAGGTTTGCCCGAAGTGGTGGGCATCTTCGCAACGGAAATGCAAACGGCAACGAACATGGCCTTTGCCATGTACCCAGGTTTAACCCACGGTGCTTATGCCGCTATTCATACCCATGGCAGTGACGCACTCAAGCAAAAATATTTGAGTAAATTGGTCAGCGGTGAATGGACTGGGACAATGAATTTGACCGAATCCCACGCCGGCACAGATTTAGCCCTACTTCGCACTAAAGCCGTGCCTGTATCTGAAGGCGTTTTTGCCATCTCCGGGGAGAAGATTTTTATCTCATCAGGCGATCATCAACTTACCGACAATATCGTGCATCTCGTATTAGCCCGTTTGCCGGATGCGCCGGAAGGTGTGAAGGGGGATATCTCTGTTCGCCGTACCTAAGGTTCTAGTGAATAGTGATGGTAGCTTAGGCGCGCCGAACACTTTATATGCCAGTGGCCTTGAACATAAGATGGGCATTCACGGTAACTCAACCTGTGTGATGGTGTTTGAAGGTGCGCTGGGCGAGCTTGTTGGCGAGCCACACCAAGGACTGCGTGCCATGTTTACTATGATGAACCAAGCGCGTTTAGGGGTGGGTGTGCAAGGGCTAGGCGTGTCTGAGATTGCCTATCAAAATGCACTGGCCTATGCCAAAGACAGATTGCAGAGCCGTGCCTTGAGCGGTGCCAAATCTCCTGAAAAAGCCGCCGATCCGATTTTGGTTCATGGCGATGTGCGCCGTATGTTGCTCTCGCAAAAAGCCTTTAATGAAGGTGCAAGAGCCTTAGTGGGGCAGCAAGCGCTATGGCTCGATGAAGCTGAGCGTCATACCGATCCCGCCAAGGCTAAGGTCGCATCTCAGTTAGCGGCCCTGTTTACGCCCATTGTGAAAGGTTTTATCACCAATCGTGGTTTTAATGCCTGTGTCGATGCCCAGCAAGTCTTTGGTGGACATGGTTATATCCATGAGTGGGGCATGGAGCAATTTGTGCGTGATTGCCGTATTGCATTGATTTATGAAGGCACTAACGGCATTCAGGCGTTGGATTTAGTGGGCCGTAAGTTGCTTAGCGACCGCGGCGCGGCGATGCTGCAATGGTCGGCCTTAGTGACTGAGTTTATTCAATCGCATAGCACGAATGCGGCGATGCAACCCTATGTGAGTGGTTTAACGGATTGTGCAGGCGATTTGCAAAAGGCCAGTGGTTATCTAGCCTCACAGGCGGTGACCAATCCTGACATTATCGGTGCCGCTTCAATGGCTTATCTAGAGCTATTTGGGGTGACTGCACTGGCGTGGATGTGGGCCAGAAGTGCCGCGGTGGCGTTAGCTGCGCTGGAGCAGGGCACTGAAGAAACCGCGTTTTACCAAGCTAAATTAAAAACTGCCGATTTCTATATGGCTTACTGGGCGGTGCAAGGTCGCAGTCTGCGTAAGCAAATCGAGCAGTCGAGTGAGTTGCTAACATCCCTTGATGAAAGCATTTTTTAACTTAGCTTTTTTAAAACATCTTAAGGGCCAGCATTATCGTGCTGGCTTTTTTATTGAGAGTTTCACTGTTTTTTTATCGACAAGGGAGTGCTCCGTACGTGGCGAGAATGGAGTATTTAACGTCAATCTTATCTTTACAATTGTAACAAAACCCCATGGATGTAAATTTAAATGAGAATCATTGTCATATTCGCATCAGGCTTTATAATGACGACAAATTGAATATGACATGGGTAAGCCGCAGGTTTGCTCGATATTTTGGGGTATTTTGTGAAATCTCGTTTCGCCTATTCGTTAATCGCACTCGCTTTAGCCCAACACTCTTCGGTGTTTGCCACCGACAAACCATTAAAAAAATGACACCGACCCTCGAGCAGATACTGTGCTGTCTGATGTTGTTATTTCTGGTGATGACGCCTCTGAACCTGAAGCTAAGTTGGTGGTGCCCGAACGCATCGTTGTACATGGCCGAGCAATGCAAATGTACGTCGATAAAGAAACGACGATTGGCACTAAGACTGCCATTAATGTGATGGAGTTACCGCAGTCGGTGCAAGTGCTAACAGAACAATTGATTGATGATCAAGCGGCACGCAATATTACCGATTTATACCGTTCTATCGCGGGTGTGAGTGAGTTCAGTTATTCCGGCGTAACCTTTCGCGGTTTCCGTGACGATGCCAACGTCTTTTATGATGGGGTAAGGGGCGATCCCTATTCGGGGTTTTCTGTGCCGCAACTCTTTAATGTGCAGCGGGTTGAAGTGTTAAAAGGCCCCGCATCGGCACTTTATGGCGGTGGTGAACCCGGCGGTATGATTAACTATGTCACGAAAAAACCAACCTTTGTCGAGAGTAAAGCGCTGACATTAAGCACCGGCAGCGAGGATATGATGGGGGGCTCACTGGATTTCACTGGTGGCTTAACCCAAGATCTCGCCTATCGCATTGGCGCATATTATCAACAGGAAGATAGCTTTCGTAACAATGCCGATAGCATGAATGCCGAAGTGGCGGGTGGCTTACTCTACGAAATCAGTGATGATACCCAATTAACGACCACATTTGATCTGATCAAACAGGATTTAGGCGGAAATCGACTGCGCGGCGTGCCCGTGGATGATGCGGGGAATTTCCTTGTTGACCCTTCATATAATGCCAACGAGAAAAGCGATTTCCAAAAAATGGATGCTTTGGTGTTACAAGCGATTCTCGATCATCAATTTAGTAATGATTTTTCCGTTAAAACTCAAATTCGTTATTTAAATAATGAGTCCGATCAGCAGTATCACGAGTCCCGTGGATGGGTCGATGTGAATGGTGACGGTAAAGCCAACAGCACTGATGGCACCATTAAGCGTGAATACCGCGTACAAGCACGTGCTAATGATGAAATTAGTTTAACCAATGATTTTGTCTATGCATTCGATGCGTTAGGTTTTGAACATGAATTCCTGTTCGGCGGCGATTATCACTACGTTGAAACCGAATACCAATACAAGCTGGCGACCGATAAAACTGGCGTCGGCAACCTGAATATCTTTGAGCTTAACTATGGTGAAACGGACCCTAGTTCTTATACGCTGCAAGATAAAAATACCGATGGCACCCGTGCTAATCGCTATGGCGTTTATGTGCAAGAACATCTGCACTTTAATGAACAATGGTCGTTGATCGCAGGTCTGCGTTTCAGCCAATTTGATGACTATGATAAAAAAACGGGTTTCTCCTTTAGCGACAATGCGATAACACCAAGAGCAGGGCTTAATTATCGCCCTATCGATTCAATGTCCTTTTATTTGAATTACTCAGAAAGCTTTAAGCCAGCTTCTTTAGCCGATCAAGCGGAAGATATTGCTGACGGTTTCCTCGATCCAGAAACGGGTAATCAAGTTGAACTTGGGATGAAGAATGATTGGCTTGATGGCCAGTTTATGACCACGCTTGCAGTGTATCGAATTGAAAAACAAAATGTGGCTCAAGCCAATCCCTTAGACACGGGTGACGATGATGGTATTCCTGCAATGCTTAATCTGGGTGAAGTGCGCAGCCAAGGCATTGAATGGACGCTGGTGGGGGATTTTAACCGAGGATCTGACAATCACTGCAAACTATGCCTATAACGAGACAGAAGTGGTTAAAGGGGTGGCTGATGACAGTTTAACAAACACTTTTGATAGTAAGCACTTTGCCAATGCGCCGCGTCATCAAGCGGGAATATGGACCCGTTACGATATCAATGCACTCGATTCGGCGATTGCCTTTGGCATGGATTATGTGGGTGAGCAGTTCAGCCTCGATGGCCAAAGGGTCAAGCCCCATACGATTTTTGATATGAGCTGGACAACAGAGTGGGACCAAACCCAAATTCGTTTAAATCTTAAAAATATCTTCGATAAAGAATATGCCGTCAGTGGGTTTAGTGAGCGTAATGGTCATTTCCCCGGTGAACCACGCAATATCACCCTAGAACTGAGCCATAAGTTTTAATGCATTGATGTGAAAATAGCTTGTTCGTTAAGGATGACGAGCAAGCTAACCTGTTAAACCTTTGCTCATCACTGCCGTTATTTCTGCCAGTATTTGCTGTCGTTATCATCACCGGCTAATGCTTACACACTAGCTTAATAGTATTTTCCTATTAAGATGATAGCTTCTATCCGTTATCCTTTCTCATTTAGCTTGTTTAGACTCGCCTTATATGAATTATTCGATAAGGTTTTACTATGCACGCCGTCAGCCACTTAGCCTCCAAAGACGCTCAATCTAATGCTAGCCCACAGGTGGCCTTGATTGCAGAAGGAGGTGGGCAACGCGGCATTTTTACCGCAGGCGTGCTCGATGCTTGGCTTGATGGCGGATTCGATCCCTTTGATTTATTTATCGGTACCTCTGCAGGCTCACAGAATCTCAGCAGCTTTTTGGCCCGTCAAAAGGGTTATGCCAAACGTTTGATCCGCGGTTTGTCGCGTCATAAACGTTTCTATCGACTCGGTCGCGGCTTAGTCGGCGGTAACGTGGTCGATTTAGATTGGTATTTTGAGCAGACGCGACAAGGGAGGTTTAAATTAGATCTTAACGTGGCGACAGCCTCACTCGGTCATCGGCAGCTACTGATCACCACCACCAATGCCAGTAATCGCAAGGGATATTTTTTTAGTCCAAGCAGTAAAAGCCAGTGGCGCGAATTGCTTAAAGCCTCCAGCGCATTGCCATTTTTGTATAAACAAGGGGTGAAATTAACCCCTTGGCTAGGAATGGCTCCATCGAATAGCGCAGAAGTTATTACCGAGTCGGCGCCGGATTTTTACCTCGATGGTGGATTAGCTGCGCCTTTACCTGTGTGTGAGGCCTATCGTCGTGGTGCCCGGAAAATTGTGGTGATCCGTACTGTGAGCGAGGATTTTCAGGCGCAGTCGGCTTGGGTGCATAAGCTCAAGTCTTGGATCTGTGTTTCCGGTTTTTGCCCCAAAACTATTGATTATCTGGTACAGCATGAGCAAGCCTATCAAGCCGAGTTAGACTTCATTGCCAATCCGCCAGAGGATGTTGAAATTGTGCAAATTTTTGCGAAAGAACCCCTGCAGAGTAAGCTATTAGGCAGCACAGATGCGGATTTACGGATTGATTATCAGCAAGGGGTGAAGGCGGGAATGGCATTTCTAGCCGAGCAGCTGTGGCAACAACCCAATTCAGAGCCTATGGGTAGTCAATATGCCCCTATTGCTATATCAGCCTAGGTATTTGTCTGCCTTTAAATCTTAAAATGTGCTTAAGCGATTTTAAGGCTGATATTGTGGGATGCGGGATATCTTAGTCTGCCTCAAGAGTCGTTGAAAATACAAAGCCACCCTAGGGTGGCTTTGTATTTTCGGCTCATTAGCTTAGTGATTAGTAGCTTGCTGTGTGTACCGAACGTACGGCTCGGCCCGATGGATCGATAATGCCGCGTAAACTTTCATCCCAAGCCAGTGCTTCTGGCGTTGAACAGGCGACGGATTTACCGCCAGGAACCGTTTCTGCGGCGCCGCTCAGTGGATAATGTTCCTCAAAGAAGCAGCGATAGAAATAGGCTTCTTTGGTTTCTGGGGTGTTGTATGGGAAACGGAATTTCGCGTTTGCCAATTGTAAATCATCCACCCGCGCCGCAGCTTGTTCTTTCAAACCGTCAATCCAAGAGTAGCCTACACCATCACTGAATTGTTCCTTCTGACGCCATGCCACTTCTTTTGGTAATTTGTGCTCAAAGGCTTGGCGCAGGATGTGTTTCTCGATACGGCCATCCTTAGACATTTTGGCTTCAGGATTGATGCGCATCGCCACATCCATAAACTCTTTATCGAGGAAGGGCACACGGGCTTCTAATCCCCAGGCGGCCATGGCTTTGTTGGCTCGTAGGCAATCGAACAGATGCAGTTTATCGAGTTTGCGGACTAATTCCTCATGGAATGCCTGTGCGTTGGGCGCTTTATGGAAGTATAAATAACCGCCAAATAGCTCGTCAGCACCTTCACCCGATAACACCATCTTAATGCCCATGGCTTTGATTTTACGTGCCATTAAGTACATTGGTGTGGCAGCTCGTATGGTGGTGACATCGTAGGTTTCTAAGTGATAGATCACTTCTTTAATCGCATCGAGTCCTTCCTGGAAGGTAAAGTTAATCTCGTGGTGAATGGTGCCAATGGCATCGGCGACCTTCTTGGCGGCGATTAAATCCGGCGCGCCTTTTAAGCCGACGGCAAAGGAGTGTAGCTGTGGCCACCAAGCACCCGTTTCTCCATCGTCTTCAATGCGGCGCTTGGCAAAGGTTTGGGTTATGGCCGAAATAACGGACGAATCTAAACCACCCGATAGCAACACACCATAGGGCACGTCTGACATTAATTGGCGCTTGACCGCCGCTTCTAATGCGTCACGCAATTCCTCTTGGCTGGCTGGGTTATCTTTCACCGCATCATAGCTTTGCCAATCGCGTGTATAGTATTTCACCGCGGCTGCATCGCTTGAGTATAAGTATTGGCCAGGCTGGAATTCTTCCACAGTTTTGCATACTGGCATCAGGGCTTTCATTTCCGAGGCCACATAGAAGTTACCCGCAGCGTCACGGCCCGTGTATAGCGGGATGATACCCATATGATCGCGGCCGATAAGGTATCTATCTTGGGCTTTGTCATATAACACAAAGGCGAAGATACCGTTTAATTTATCAAGGAAGTCAGTGCCATATTCTTGATATAGCGCCAGAATGACTTCACAGTCAGAGTTGGTTTGATAGCTGTATTTATCGCCTAACTGGGCTTTGAGTTCTTTATGGTTGTAGATCTCACCGTTGACCGCGAGGATCAAACTGCCATCTTCGGTCAGCAGCGGCTGGGCACCGTGTTCAATGTCAACAATCGCTAAACGCTCGTGGGCAAGAATCGCCTTATCACTGGCATAAATACCTGACCAGTCAGGGCCACGGTGGCGCATCAGCTTAGACATTTCTAGCGCAACTTGGCGCAGTTGTTTGGCATCGGATTGGATATCTAAAATCGAAAAAATTGAACACATAGTACAACTCCCACACTGTCTGTCATTTGAGGATGTCTCAATTGAGGTTCAATGTGCCAGCAATTTGGAGATTTGCCAAACACTATTTTTAATGTTTCATCTGTTTATCTGGGTTTTTATTGGTTTTGATGTTTATGTTTTACGGTTTTATTTGAGAATAGTTCATTTAAATCGTGTTATTTTTGAATATTTGATTTTATTGTTTGATTTGGTGTGAGGGGTTTTGGGGAATTCATAATGTCTTTTAAAAAAGTGTCGATAACAGAAAAATGGCTAAAAAGACCTTAAATGACGAGTTCACAGGTTTAAGTGTTTTATTTTTAATCAGTTAATCCATCAAGTTTATTATCAAAATACGACATATGCCTGTGCATAGTGCTATGGCTGGGCGGATATTTCATGCAAATTGTGGGCTTTGTAAGCCGAAAAAAAAGCACCTGAATGACTCATGTGCTTTTTCATCCCATTTGGCGCTTTGTTCAATGACTCAATAGGCGCCTAACTGAACCGCATTTCGCTAGCGGCACTAATTATTTGGCAGCCGTCTCTAACATTGTTTGAGCTGGGCGCAGGCTATTAAACTCTGTGCCCTGATAATATCCTGGCCATGCTTGACTGTTGCCTAATGCGCGCGTGACTTGGTAGTAGACTTGCAAGTCTTGCAGCGCACCGCTTAAATCCCAGTCTTCACGATATTCATCGCAGATATTGTGATAGCAGCCTTTCATTGTCGCTTGCATCTGGGTTTTGTAGGCTAAGGTCGCCTCATCGATGGGCTCGCTACCGCCCCCCGCAAATACGGCGGGCACTCCCAGTTTGGCAAAGCTGAAATGATCTGAGCGGAAGAAACCGCCCGAAGCGGGATTTTTTTCACCCAAGGCGATACGATTTTGCTGTTTGGCGGCATCGACTAGGTAATTCTCTAGCTCGGACTTTCCTTTACCGACTATGGTGAAGTCTTTGGTTTTACCGTAGATATTGGTGCTGTCGAGGTTTAATACCGCCACGGTTTTATCGATTGGATAAAGTGGGTTGGCGGCGTAGTAGCGCGAACCGAGCAAGCCTTGTTCTTCACCTGTGGTGGCAATAAAGGTGACCGAGCGTGCTAAACCATGGCCCTGTTTGGCATTGTCGGCTAATTGTCTGGCGATTTCGAGGATGCCAGCAGTGCCGGAAGCATTATCCATGGCGCCATTATAAATCTGATCGCCTGCTTTCGTCTCGTCTTTACCTATATGATCCCAATGGGCGGTAAAGAGGATCTGCTCGTCGGCTTGTGTGCCGCCGGGAAGTGTGGCGACAACGTTGTAGCTGTTGGCGTATTCGGCTTTATTTTTAAAGGCGATGCTGGCCGTTTGCTCAAGGGGTAAATTAATTGGGCTATCGGCGGCGCGGGCCATTAAGTTAGGCAGGGATAACCCCGCTTTATCAAACAATTGAGTAGCGGTATCTAAGCTTAACCAACCTTCGACTTGTACTCGGCTATCTTGCTCGGCTTTGCTCAGCACGAGATCTTGCTGTGGCCCAGTCCAACTATTTTCTACCACGGACCAAGGGTAAGAGGCGGGCTCAGTATCATGGATGATCAGTGCACCAAGGGCACCTTGGCGGCTTGCTTCTTCAAACTTATAGCTCCAGCGGCCGTAATAGGTCATGGCTTTGCCATTAAACTTCCCCGAGTCAGGGCGGGCAAAACCGGGGTCATTGACTAAGATCACCGCAATTTTGCCTTTCATATCGAGATCTTGGTAATCATTCCAATCATATTCGGGTGCATTCACCCCATAGCCGACGAAGACTAATGGTGCGTTTTCAATATTAATCCCACCGTTATCGTGGCGGCTGCTAAGCACCAGATCTTTGCGGTATTGAAAGGGTAAGCCCGCCAGTGTGACTTGCTGCGCCTCATCTGCGGTATAGCTCACCATAGGCACTGGTTGTAAAAAGCTACCTTGGTACGCGCCCTTGAGTCCCATATCTGCAAAGGCTTTGGATAAATAGTCTAGGGTAAGTTTTTCACCGTGAGTTGTGGGGGCTCGGCCTTCAAACTCATCGGATGACAGGGCTTTAATATCATTTCTAAAGCGCGCTTCATTAAACTGTACTGGTTTGATTTCAGCCAAGGAGCTGTTGCCATCAGACTCTGATGCATTCGGACTACAGGCACTGAGCATAGCCAGGGCACAGAGTGGATACAGACGTCGCATAGGTTAATCCTACTGTTGTTTTAATTAAGGAATTTTAGATTTCTGTTAATCAATCAGGAGCGAGACTTATCATGAAGCAAGCCGCTGCGAGCCACAAGGCTGAGTGGCAGGTGAATGTGTTACTTAATGTTGCTTTACCGTATAAAGTCTGTTGTCGCTCTCAGCACGCTAAGGTGCTGAGAAGAGGAAGGTTTAAGGCTTAAACGACATCAATATCGCCAGCGCAGGCAAACACATGGTTCGGGCGGAAGGGTTCTTTATCTATATCTTCAAGCTTACTCACACCACTGGTGACCAGAATGGTTTCAAGCCCCGCTTGGAAGCCGGCTAAAATATCGGTGCGCATATTGTCGCCTATGATGACAGTGTCTTCCGAGTGGCCATCGATATGGTTTAGCGCCGAGCGAATAATCCATGCGCTCGGTTTGCCCACGTAGAATGGCTTTTTACCGGTAATACGTTCAATCGGCGAACACAGGGCGCCGCAGGCTGGGCTGTACGCTGGGCCATGGGTGTCGGGGTTGGTGGCGATAAAACGGGCGCCGCGGGCGACAAAACCGGCGGCCTTATGGATCATATCCCAGTTGTAGGAGCGGGTTTCACCGACAATCACAAAGTCAGGGTTGATATCGGTAATGGTAAAGCCAGCTTTATAGAGTTCATGGGTGAGGGCGCCTTCACCTATCACAAAGGCTTTGCTTCCTTCTTGGTGTTTTAAGAAGTCGGCGGTGGCCATGGCGGAGGTATAAAAGCATTCTTCGGGAATATCAATACCGGCGGCGCTTAAACGGTTTTGCAGATCCTTACCCGTTTGTACTGGGTAGTTAGTGAGGACCACCAGAGGATTGCCTTGTGCTAAAATGCGCTGGATAAATTTGTCACTGCCGGAGATCAGTTTATTGTCGTGCAGTAGTACACCATCGATATCGCAGATAATATTTTTCATCTAATAGTCTCTTATATGCCGAGCAAAGTTCACTTTTCGTAAAGTTATCTAATGCCACATTGCCTCAGAAAACAATGCTTTTGTAGAAAATAGTTAAAAAAATAGAGACCCTAAGGTCTCTATTGGTGATCTTGCTACTACTTGCAATTAAGCCGTTTTAATCAGGTGCGTAACCGCTTGGACCGATAAGATTGCCATCGAGATAGGCTTGGCCGTTTTGCATATTAAGTCGCTGATGGCTGAACCATTTTACCACCAGAGGGTAAATGGCATGTTCTTGCTCATGTACACGGGCAGAAAGCATCTCCGCCGTATCGTCCTCATACACAGGGACTTTGGCCTGTAAGATCACTGGACCTGCATCTAGCTCTGGCGTGACAAAATGTACGCTGGCACCATGTTCACTCTCTTTGGCGTCAATCGCACGTTGATGGGTGTTTAAGCCAGTGTATTTAGGTAACAGTGAAGGATGAATGTTGATCATGCGACCTAGATAATGATTCACAAAATCATCGGTGAGGATCCGCATAAATCCTGCCAGCACGATTAAATCGGGCTGGTACTGTTCGATCACTGACATTAAACGTGCATCGTATTCAGAGCGAGATTCACCTAGGTGAGCTATCACGCAGCTGGTATCAATTTCGCCGTGGTGGGCGCGCACTAGGCCATAGGCATCGGGTTTATTACTGATCACTCCGACAACTTCGGCCTGCAGATTATCGTCGCAACCGTCGATAATCGCTTGCAGGTTACTGCCATTTCCGGAAACTAATACAACGACACGACAGCGCTGGGGCATTACAGGATCTCCACTTGCTCTTCATTGCCTTCGCGTTCAGCGATAGCACCGATAAGCCAAGCTTGTTCGCCTTCGGCTGCGAGCAGTTCAAGGGCTGCATCGACTTTATCGGCTGGTAGCGCGACTATCATGCCGACACCACAGTTGAAGGTGCGGTACATTTCATATTCAGCAATGTTGCCGTTTTCCATTAACCAACTGAAAACCGCAGGCCATTGCCATGAATTGCCTTGGATAACCGCTTTGCAATTATCGGGTAGTACACGGGGGATATTTTCCCAGAAACCGCCGCCAGTAATGTGTGCCATGGCATGTACATCCGATGCAGCGATCAGTTTCAGCAATGATTTCACGTAAATTTTGGTTGGCTCAAGTAGATGCTCAATCAGCGGTTTACCATTGAGATCTTGTTGAGGATCTGCTTGGCTCACTTCTAATACTTTACGTACTAAAGAGTAACCATTTGAATGGGGACCGCTCGAGGCTAATGCGATAAGCGCATCACCCGCAGCCACTTTGCTACCGTCAATGATGTCGGCTTTTTCAACTACGCCCACGCAGAAACCTGCTAGGTCGTAATCTTCACCTTCGTACATGCCGGGCATTTCAGCGGTTTCACCACCGATTAACGCACAACCAGATTGGAAACAACCTTCGCCGATGCCGTTGACGACAGAGGTCGCCGTTTCAACATCCAGCTTACCCGTTGCATAGTAATCGAGGAAAAACAATGGCTCAGCGCCTTGAACGATTAAGTCGTTCACACACATGGCAACTAAGTCTATGCCGACTGTGTCGTGTTTTTTATAGTCGATGGCTAAACGCAGTTTAGTGCCCACACCGTCGGTGCCTGACACTAAAACAGGTTGTTTGTATTTAGTGGGGATTTCACACAGGGCGCCAAAACCGCCCAAGTTGCCCATAACTTCTGGACGACGGGTACGTTTAACGGCAGCTTTAATGTTACTTACCAGTGCATTACCTGCATCGATATCAACGCCGGCATCTTTATAGCTCAGTGGGGTAGGAGTGCTCACGGAGGATCCTCTCGGGTACATCGTTATTGGATTTTATGCGGCGGTATTCTATCAGCTTGTGCTAGGGGTCGAAAGCCATGATTTGGATTTATCCCAATTGGGGAGCTATTTTTACCTCGAATGGGTGACATTTCACTTTCTATGCCGTGGGATTGGTCACAAAACGGCAAATAGGAGTGTGTATCTTAGGCAATCGGAAATTAATCTTGGGAGATTGCTCACGATTAGCTCGAATGGCAAAACTTTATGTTTTACCTAATAAACAAATCAACTAGAATCTGAAAAATTTGCCTAAGATAATACGCGAACAAAAGTAGGAGAGAAAAATGAAAGTTGTCGAGGTTAAGCACCCCTTAGTGCGTCACAAAATCGGCCTAATGCGCGAAGGTGACATTAGCACTAAACGTTTCCGTGAGCTAGCCGCCGAAGTGGGTAGTTTACTAACCTATGAAGCTACCGCAGATTTCAAAACTGAAACTGTTACGATTGAAGGTTGGAATGGTCCGGTTGACGTCGACCAAATCAAAGGCAAAAAAGTCACGGTTGTGCCGATTTTACGTGCGGGTCTTGGCATGATGGACGGTGTACTTGAGCATATACCCAGTGCGCGTATCTCAGTTGTGGGTATCTACCGTAACGAAGAAACCTTAGAACCAGTGCCTTATTTTGAAAAGTTAGCCAGCGATTTGAATGAGCGCATTGCGCTTGTTGTCGACCCTATGCTCGCGACTGGTGGTTCTATGATTGCGACCGTCGATTTATTGAAAAAACGCGGTTGTACTTCAATCAAAGCCTTAGTGTTAGTGGCCGCACCTGAAGGAATAAAAGCCCTAGAAGCAGCACATCCTGATATCGAGTTATACACTGCCGCTATTGATAAATGCCTAAACGAGAAAGGTTATATCCTGCCTGGTCTTGGCGATGCGGGCGATAAAATCTTTGGTACTAAATAATCGTTCCAGCACCTATTAATACGGGCGCTCAATAAAAAGGCCGAATCGCATTACGATTCGGCCTTTTTATTTGCGGTGACCCGTCCTAAATAGCCGTTTCGAATTGTAGGTCACTTTATTCTGCGATGTAGCATAAACAGAATCAATTAGTTACAGCACCATGGCTGCAATCCAGCCGAATACTAACAGTGGAATATTGTAGTGAATAAAGGTGGGGATCACGCTGTCACGAATGTGATCGTGCTGACCATCGGCATTTAAACCCGCGGTGGGGCCTAAGGTGGAATCCGATGCTGGTGAGCCCGCGTCACCCAGCGCCGCGGCTGTGCCTACTAAGGCAATCGTTGCCGCCACCGAAAAACCAAAACTTAACGCTAATGGGACATAGATAGTCGCGATAATCGGGATGGTGGAGAAAGACGAGCCGATCCCCATAGTGATCAGTAGACCAACCAGTAGCATCAAGAAGGCCGCCAGAGCCTTATTGTCACCAATGATGTCGCTGAGCGAGGCCACAAGTGTCCCCACTTCACCGGTTTCTTTGACTACGGCAGCAAAGCCTGCGGCGGAAATCATGATAAAGCCAATATTGGCCATCATACGTACGCCTTGGTTAAAAATATCTTGGTCAGCAACGTGCTTTAATGCGCCCGAGAAACTGAAAATCATAAAGCCGACTAAGGCGCCAAAAATCATCGAGTCGGTTTCGAGTTGTACTACTAGGGTGGCTAATATTGCCAGTGCGGCAATGATGATATTGCGTTTATTGAGGTTTTCCTCGGGTTCTGCAACCAGCACTTTGGCCTCGTCGTAGGTCCGAGGTTTACGGTAACTGATAAATACCGCTGTGAGTAATCCGACGACCATACCTGCGGCGGGGATCAGCATCGCAGGCGGTATTTGTTCGCGCACGGCAACAAGGCCATTGCTGGTTAAGTTCGACAGCAAAATATCATTTAAGAAGATGCCACCAAACCCAATCGGTAAAATCATATAGGTGGTCACTAGGCCGAAGGTCAAAACGCAGGCGATTAAACGACGGTCGATGTTCAATTTGGACATCACATGCAAGAGGGGCGGCACCAATATCGGAATAAAGGCAATATGAATAGGCAGAATGTTCTGGGATGCCATTGACATCACGAGCAATGATAGCAATAACAACCAACGCACCCAGTTGGTATTAGTGTTATTTGGCTCTTGGCCGAGGCTGGTGATAATAGCCTTGGAGATCAATGTGGTTAAACCCGAGTGTGATAAGGCTACAGCGAAGGCGCCTAAGAGGGCATAACTGAGGGCAATTTGGGCCCCGCCACCTAAACCTGTATTAAAGGCGTCTATGGTTTGATGCAGATCCATTCCGCCCACCAGTCCCGCCACTAGGGCACTGACGGTGAGGGCGATAACCACATTCACCCTAGCTAAACTGAGTGCTAACATTAAGCACACTGCAATAACGACTGCATTCATAGTCAATTTTCTTAATTCTGTAAGCCAAAGGCGGTATTTTTGACTGTAAAGACCATGTATGTCCAGTTTGCAGAAGCTTAATCTGGAAAATATCTGCAAATGTGAACAGGCTGGGTTTTGGCTGTTAGCCGAATGTGGATTGCTTCGCACACGGGATACGCAGATTGCTCTATCCTTAGTCAGGCAAAACGGAAATGCCCTTGAAAAATGTGATATTGGTCTTAAATAGGTTGTAAGGCACAGCACACGACTTATAATGCCTAAAGATTTGATTGGTAAGAACACCTTTAATTTGTAAGGATTTAACTCAACCTAGGTTGAAAAGACATACTGACTAAAGGGCATCTTGCCTTACACTTAGTTCAACTCATAGATGGAGATATAAAATGAGCGTATTAGTAGGCCGTCAGGCTCCTGATTTTACTGCTGCAGCTGTATTAGGTTCTGGCGAAATCGTAGATAGCTTCAACTTAACTGCCGCGATCAAAGGCAAGCCAGCGGTTGTATTTTTCTATCCACTTGACTTCACTTTCGTTTGTCCATCAGAGTTGATCGCTTTCGATCACCGCATGGAAGAGTTCACTAAGCGTGGTGTTGAAGTGATTGGTGTGTCTATCGACTCTCAATTCACCCACAATGCATGGCGCAACACCCCAGTTGAAAAGGGTGGTATCGGCCAAGTGAAATACACCCTTGTGGCTGACGTTAAGCACGACATCTGCAAAGCATACGATGTTGAGCACCCAGAAGCGGGCGTGGCTTTCCGTGGTTCATTCCTGATTGACAAAGAAGGTATGGTTCGTCACCAAGTGGTTAACGATCTGCCATTAGGTCGTAACGTTGATGAAATGCTACGTATGATCGACGCACTGCAATTCCACGAAGAGCATGGTGATGTTTGCCCAGCGGGTTGGGAAAAAGGCGACAAAGGCATGAACGCCAGCACTGAAGGTGTTGCGGCTTACCTGGCTGAAAACGCAAGCTCTCTGTAATTCGCGTTAGGTTTTTAGAGATAAAAAGCTGCCCTAGGGCAGCTTTTTTGTTTTAGGTCCGTTTTTGAGCGTTTATGCTGAAAATCAAGCGGAGTGAATAGGAAATCGCCAATCAATTCAACATACAACAAATTTAAGTTTACACAGGTATAAGAGATCGCTATTATCTCGGTCGTTCGGAGGGGTGGCAGAGTGGTTTAATGCACCGGTCTTGAAAACCGGCGTGGGTTTATAGCCCACCCAGGGTTCAAATCCCTGCTCCTCCGCCATATTTCACGGAAAAGCCATCAGCAATGATGGCTTTTTTGTTTATGTCGCTTGAACCCTAGGTTCCTCATTCGAAACACAGCTCCTACGCCATATTCAGTCAAAAACGCCACTAACTTATTAGCGGCGTTTTTGCATTTAAGCCATTTGAACCCTTGGGTTCCTCATTCGAATAACCGCTCCTCG
>NZ_AFOZ01000018.1 GCF_000217915.1 Shewanella sp. HN-41
GCAACACGCGTTGTCGATAGGTCGAGATAAGCTGTTTACCCTGCTGCGCGTGCACCGGCTGTTGGTAGCAACCAAGCGTGCATATCATCGCACCACGAACAGCCATCATCGGTTTCGTTGCCATCCTAATTTACTGAAATCAGGGTATAAAGCGACCAAGCCGTGGGCGATTGGCTTTAATGGGGCTGAAGGCGACTATCCGCCGCTCACTATGCAGGTCTCGGGTGAGTGGCCGGCGCAATTGAGTGGCAATTTATATCGTAATGGACCAGCGAAAATGTCTCGGGCGGGTAGGGCATACCAGCATTGGTTCGATGGCGATGGTATGGTGCAGCAGTTCAGTCTGGCCAATGGGCAAATTCAGCATCAGGCCAAGTTTATCCAAACAAAGAAGTTTAAAGTGGAGGAGGCCGCTGGCGCATTTAAATATTCTACCGCTGGTACTGTGATCCCTAATGCTTTGCCCATTCGCAATAACGATGATTTGAATGTCGCTAACACCAGTTTATTGCCGCGCCACGGCGAGTTGCTTGCCTTATGGGAGGCGGGTTCGCCCTATCGACTCGATACGAAGACCTTAACCACGCTTGGCGTGAAAAGCTTTGGTGACAAGTTTAAGGGCTTGCCCTTTTCTGCTCACCCGCTTGCTGACGGACAAGGTGGGCTGTGGAATTTTGGCGTCTGGTATGTCGGTGGCGAGAAGCAATTACGTGTGTACCAAGTGGCCGCCGATGACAGCATTGCCAGAATGGAAGTGATTGAATTACCACAGGCGAGCTACTTACATGCCTTCGCTCAGAGTGAAAATAAGCTAGTGTTTTACATTTCCTCCTGCGTCTATGATGAGGGCGAAACCTATATCGATGCCTTTAAATGGCGCCCCGAATTGCCGTCACAGTTACTGGTTATAGACAAAGCCGATTTTAGGGCGCGCCAGTTACACCCGTTGCCTGCAGGATTTGTGTTTCACTTTGGTCAAGCCATTGATAAAAATGATGAACTTTCAGTGCAGCTTTGCCTCTACCCTAATTCGGCCATTTTAACTCAAGGGATGAAGGGGTTACTGACAGGGGTGCGTAAAACTAAGACACCCCATGCAGAGTTAGTGACTATCACTGTACCTTTGGCTGAGGCGCAGTCTTCCCCAGCACGCATTAACCGCAGCGGCGTGATGATGGAGTTTCCCCAGTTTGGGCAGCAAACTATGAGTAATAAAGAGTTTGTGCAGCAAACTATGAGTAAAACAGAGTTTGTCCCTCTATTTGGCATCGAAGCACGCTCAGATCTTGGCTCTCACTCTGAATTAGAGGCTGAATTAGCGTCTGAGTCAGGGCTGAGTAACACCCTGTATTGTATTCATAATACAAAGGACAGCAGCAAGCTTGCTGCCGATACGCTTGGTAACAGGGGACTTAGTGTTGACAGCTATAGTGCGTATTATCTGGGTAAAGGCAAGATAGCCGAAGAGCCGCTTTATATCCCCGCCACTGAGCAGCATGAAGCCTATGTTTTGATGACTTGGCTCGATTACCACAATGCACGGTCCGGTCTATCTTTGTTTCGTGCCAGTGATATCTGCGCTGGCCCTATCGCCTCGGCACAGATGAATAGGGTATTACCCTTAGGGTTTCATGGCTGTTTTATTAATGCTTAATATCTTGACCTATAAACGAAAAACGCAGCCAAGGGCTGCGTTTTCATTTCAGGCGAAAGGGTGATTACTCTTCAATTTCCGCATTGTGGTAGACGTTTTGCACATCGTCACAATCTTCTAATGCGGCGATAAACTTATCGAATACGGCCACATCCTCACCAGTCACTTTAGTCATAGTTTGCGGGACGAAGGTGATGTTTTCTATTTCAAAGTTAATCTCTGGCATGGCATCGGTCAGTGCCGTTTTTACCTTGAAAAATTCAGTGTGTGGGGCAAATACGCTGATCATGCCATCTTCAACTTCGACATCACTCACATCCACATCGGCCATCATTAGGATTTCTAAAATAGCGTCTTCATCATCGCCAGGGAAAACAAAAACGGCTGAATGATCAAACATATGGCCAACAGTGCCTGGGCTACCGAGTTTGGCATCGTTCTTCACAAAGGCTTGACGCACTTCGGTGAAGGTACGTTTTACGTTATCGGTTAAACAGTCGACAATCACCATGCAGTTGCCTGGGCCAAAACCTTCATAACGGGCTGTATCGTAATCTTCACCGCCGCCACCTTTGGCTTTTTCAATAGCACGTTCAATAACATGCGCTGGAACTTGGTCTTTCTTCGCACGCTCAATTAAACGACGTAGTGATAAGTTACCATCTGGCTCTACACCACCTTGTTTAGCGACAACGTAAATTTCTTTACCGTAGCGCGAGTAAAGGCGGGTTTTCTGGCCTGCAGTTTTCGCCATGGATTCTTTACGATTTTGATATGCTCTGCCCATCTTGATCTCGTTAGCTCAAAAAAATTGCGCCGATATTAGCAGTTTTCTTGATAGAAGTGCAGTCGTCTAGGAGGGAATATTGCCTAGAAGACGATACGGACCGCATTTCTGAGCACTTTAGGGAGATAAAGTTTTAACCTCCGATAGAGAGCAATATGTGACTTTTCATACTAAGGTCTAATGCCATAAGTTCGATAGACTGTCGATGATATGCTATTGGTCTTATTTTTAGCCAAAGCGTGAATTGTTTTCTGAGTCAGAGGGATAGGCTAGTTGCATCTGCCTTAAGATCCTTTCTGTCTTATCGGTTTCGCTGCTAGTTCTAGAGTGGCAATGGATGGCTATTACTCGTTAATCTTGAGTCGACTTCCCTTAATCGAGCCCTTCACCCTTTGTGTGCGCTGTTGTGAGAATAGATATGGAAATACAACATAAAGTCGCGGTAGCTCTGAGTTTTACCATAGTCATGCTGGGCAGTTTATTGCTCTCAGTGCTGGCGCTTCCCAGCCTTATTCAGGCGATTGTGTTAGGTGTGCTGGCAGGGGGATTTCTACTTGAGATAGCGATGCGCTCCGTGGCTACTCAACAGCGGGCTAATGCGACCGAGGCTCATCGCCTTAAGACGCAAAATGCCTCGGCACACGAGATCAGCACACAAACGAGTAAAATGGCTATCGGCTCGGCCGAAGTCTCACATTTTATTGATTTGTTGAATAAATCAATTGAATCTAACGGTGAACATGCCAGCGCCATTGCCGTTGCCGCCGAGCAACTCAGCCATACAACGGCGCTGCTTGGTGATAATGCCGCCAATATTTTAGTGCAGGCCCAAGAAGCTGAGCGATTCAGCGTACAAGGTCGAACTCAGGCACAAAAAGGGGTGGAGGCGATTCAATCTCTTAGTGCTGATATCGATACCGCCGCGGAGCAGGTACAGTCGCTTAAGTCCAGAGCCGAACAAATTCAAAAGATTACTGAAGTGATTAATGCTGTTGCAGAGCAAACGAATCTTCTGGCATTAAACGCTGCGATTGAGGCGGCTCGCGCGGGTGAGCAGGGCCGAGGGTTTGCTGTGGTTGCGGATGAAGTCCGCAATCTCGCGGCTAAAACTGCTGGTGCAACCCAAGATATTGGCAGAATGTTATTAGAGATCCGCAGCGAAACCGACAAAACCTCGGGCTTGATGGAGCGGGTCGTTTCTCAGACCGCGGATGTTGTCACTGCAATGGGGAGATTAGATGAACATTTCGCTGAAATATCGACTTCGGTGACACACTCCGCCCATGCCCTTGGTGATATGGAGAATTCACTTAAACAATATAACAATACCACAAATGATATCAGCTGTTCGGTCAGCCAAATTCGGGACTCCTTAAACTTGACTGGAAAACAGAGCCATCAAGTGTCCGAGCAGGCATTTACCCTTTCTTTAACGACAGAGGGGATTTTTAAAGCTCTGTCCAACTGGGACACACAAACCTTCGACCAACGGGTGTTGGTGTTAGCCAATGCGGCTGCAACGGCCTGCGGCGAAAAGCTCGCCGAAGGTTTAGCAAAGGGAAGTTTTAGCGAGGCAGAACTGTTTAATCCCAGGTATCAACCCATTGCGAATACACAACCACAGAAATACAGCACGGCTTTCGACAGGTTTACCGATCAACATTTCCCTGAGATCCAAGAACCTATTTTGGCAAAATATAACGAAATTATTTATGCAGGAGCCGTGGATAAAAAAGGCTATTTCCCGACCCATAACAAGCGCTTTAGCCAGGCCCTAACGGGAAAAGTCGAAGTCGATATAATTCATAATCGCACCAAACGCCTCTTTAATGATCCAACAGGGATCCGCTGTGGTGACCATACAGAGCCTGTGTTATTGCAAACCTATAAACGGGACACGGGTGAAGTGATGCACGATTTATCCGTGCCTATTTACGTCAATGGAAAACATTGGGGGGGATTCAGAGTTGGATTTAAAGCCAAGTAATCGCGATTAACCCTATATAGGAGTGAAGTTTATCGCATAAAACTCAGGCCAACAAAATTAACACCTGTGATCAATTGCGCGAAATTGATTAACAAAATAGAAATAGATTGGCATCTATTTGCCGAAGTGCTTAAATAACAAAATATTGATGGCGCTAAGATATTCAAGCATATTCAGTTGAAGCTGTAGGGTTGGTTTTTTTTAGCGAATTGATTTTAAATAGTAAAATTTTTTCTAAGTTTTGCTGTCTAAGAGAGTAAGGGAGACTCTTGTCATCTAGGTCGATAGCAGCAGGCGCTGCTTAATGTGAGTTAAAAGCTATGCAAGCACAACAAGCGATTGTAACCGTTTTGTATTATGATGCACCTGTAGGGTTAATTATGCACAATGCTGTGCTAGATGGTTTGCCTGTTAGCGACTCTGGCCGAGTGATGATCCCAGCCAGTTTCCGTAAGGGAAAATCCATCATAGCTGTCCTAGAAGGTGAATGTAAGATTTTGAACTCCTTAGGAGAACGAGTCTTTGCTCAGGCGAATATAGGTTAAGACTACCCTGCGGGTCGAAAACGGCACAGACAATGGGGGACGGTAAAGATGATTTACCGTCCCCTTAACTTTTTGGGTGCCTATGGTGAATAAAGCGTCGCTCTCTTCCTAAACCAAAGCCGTTCACCAACTAACCCCGGCAGTGCCTATCGACAGACTTCGATAAAGAGCTTATCCGCTAATTGCTGTAAAATTTGTGGCTGTGGATGGGTGTGGGCGAAGGTTCTCAGGCCGTATATTCCCATCATCAAGTATTGGGCCCTTTGCGTGCTATTGCGTTCTCCCTCAAGCAACCCTTGCGTGGCGGCAAAGTCGAATTGTTGCGTCAGTGCATCCTGCCATATCTGTAGATTATTATTGATAATCTTTTGTATTTCATCATCTTGCTCTGCAATTTCGTTCAATGCCTTAGTGAGCAAGCAAGCTTGCGCACTGTCGCAACTTAAACATTCGACGACCAGATTATCTAAGTAGTGCTTTAGGTTCGCGAGGACATCGGCACTATGGGTAAAGAGGAGGCTGAACTGCGCATTTCTATCGAGCTGATATTGTTCGATTGCTGCGATTAAGAGCCCACGTTTATTCGTAAAGGCGCAGTAGATCGAGCCTGGATGTAATCCCGTGGCTTGGGTGAGATCTTGCATGCTGGTTTTAGTGTAACCCTTGTGCATGAAGGCGGTCATAGCACCGCGAAGAACTTGTTCTCGGTTGAACTCTGCATTGCGCATCGACTTTATTTGACTCGTCTAGAAAAACTTAACTTCATTCTACCTAATTTTGAACGCACATTCAAAAATAAACTTGAATGTTCATTCAAATAATATTATCTTGAACGCACATTCAAGATTGAGATTGAAATTATGACCACACACGCCACATCAAATCTTTTTGAAACCTATAAACTTAATGATGCCATTACCTTAAATAACCGTATTTTAATGGCACCCCTAACCCGTTGTATGGCGGATGCCGATCTGGTGCCGACCGAAGATATGGTCGCCTATTATGCGCGCCGTGCCGAGGCGGGTTTGATCATCACAGAGGCGACAATTATTCGCCCCGACGGCCAAGGTTACCCCAATACCCCAGGTATTTTTACTCAGGCACAAATTGCTGGTTGGCGTAAGGTAACCGATGCGGTGCATGCCAAAGGTGGAAAAATTTTTGTGCAGTTATGGCATACGGGGCGCGTAGCGCACCCGCACTTTTTGGTGGTGGCGATGTGCTCGCCCCATCGGCACAGAAGATTGAAGGCTCAGTCCCCAGAATGCGTGAACTGACCTATGTCACGCCAAAACCTGCAACACTGGAGGATATTCAGGAGCTGGTGCGCGATTATGCCAAGGCGGCTGAGAATGCGATGGAAGCCGGTTTCGATGGGGTTGAAATCCATGGTGCAAATGGTTATTTGATCGATGCCTTCCTACACCATGACAGCAACCGCCGCACCGACGAATACGGTGGTACACCCGCTAAGATGGCGCGCTTTGCCCTCGAAGTCGTTGATGCTGTTGTCGCTCGAATTGGTAAAGATAGAACCGGTTTGCGTCTGTCTCCCGGTGCTTATTTTAATATGGCCACCGATAGTCGCGATCGGGCTGTATTTGACTATCTATTGCCTGAACTCGAACAACGCGATATCGCCTTTGTGCATATAGGTATTTTTGATGACAGTATGGAGTTTGACTATTTAGGCGGTCGAGCTTCCAGCTATGTGCGAGCACACTATGGCAAAACGTTAGTAGGTGTCGGCAGTTATAGTGCCCAGAGTGCAAGTGAAGCGATTGCCGCAGATAAGTTTGATTTGATTGCTATCGGCCGCCCCTTTATCGCCAATCCAGACTATGTCGCTCGAGTGCGCGCTAGCGAGGAACTAGTGCCCTACAGCGATGACATGTTGACAACACTAGTTTAATTATCCAACTATAAAAACAAAGGGTTAGCTAATTGCTAACCCTTTTGTTTTCTCCCTTATTTATCGTGTTTTACGAGGGCCCTGAGGGCCGTGAGTTTTTCCTGGGCAATACCGAAAACACTCTCGGGTGCATATTGCCCTTGGTTTTTAGTCTCTTTTTCAATCTGCGTATCTGCAGCTTTGCCAAGTAACAGCTCCATGGCTTGGGTGACATGGGTGATGGCCCAAATATGGAATTCTCCGAGTTGGACCGCTTCGACAATATCTTTACGTAACATAAGGTTGGGAACATTTGAGGCGGGAATGATTACACCTTGGCTCGATGAGCGCCCCTTTATTTTGCAGACGTCGAAGAAACCCTCAATTTTCTCATTCACACCACCAATTGGCTGCGCCTCTCCGAATTGATTCATCGAACCTGTGATCGCAATATCTTGCCTAATCGGTTGTTCGCTTATGGCTGAGATGATGGCACAGCATTCGGCCATAGAAGCGCTATCGCCATCAACCCCGCTATAGGACTGTTCAAAGGTGAGATAAGTCGTTAATGGGATTTGTGCTGTCTTGCCTAAAACCGAAGCTAAATAAGCGGTTAAGATCAGCACTCCCTTAGAATGGATCCGCCCACCCAGTTTGACTCTATGTTCAATATCTAACACTTCACCCTTACCAAAGGCTGTGGTTGCTGTGATGCGGTTAGGCATGCCAAATTGATGGTCAGAGGTGGAAATAACGGATAAGGCATTGATTTGACCGACGACTTTATCGTGGGTATTGATCAAGGTCGTGCCATTAATAAAGCTTTCCATTATGCTGTCGTGCAGGCGGGAGACCCTTTTTTCTTGATTGCGAAGCGCCTGCTCTACATGGGGCACCAAAATTTGATCGCTGCCAGCGGACTTAGCGCAGTAATTAGACTCGCGCAGTAAATTGGCAATATTAGCGGAGTGCAGTGAGAGTTTTTGCTGATCCTGCGCCTCGCGGGAACTGTATTCGATGATCCTCGCAATGGCGCTACGCTCGCAGTGCAGCATATTGTTGTCGTGCACTATGCTGGATATAAAACGTGCATAGTGGGCCTCAGAGGCATGGGTTCTGTCCATCACATCCTCAAAATCGGCGGTGACACGGAACAGTTCACTAAAGTCAGGATCATAGTGCTGCAATAGTTGATAGGTTTCGTGATCGCCAAACAGAATGATTTTAACGTCTAAGGGGATAGGCTCTGGCGCGAGGGAAATCGTGCCCGAGAGTGAGACCTCACGCTCGAGTGAGCTTAGGTCTAATTTGCGGGAACGTAGGGCGCGTTTTAATCCATCCCAAACATAGGGGCGTTCAAGCACTTTCACCGCGTCCATCAATAGGACGCCGCCATTCGCTTTATGTAGGCTACCGGAGCGGATCAACGAGAAGTCGGTGAATACTGTGCCCCTAAAGGTCGCGTTTTCCACATAGCCGAACAGGCTGTGATAACTCGGGCTTTCTTCAACGACGATGGGAAATTGTTGTGAGCCTTGGCAAACCAACACATTCACTTGGTAACGCCGAGGCATTTTCTTTTCGAGGGAGGCGTAGGCGAGGGCAAGTTGTTCTTCACTCTCCTCTAAAAAAATATCCAAATTGCTTAAAATATCCGCCTGCATACCATTTAAAAAGGCTCTCACTTCGGGCTGATGTTTGTACTTGTCCTTCAGTGGCTTGAAAAAGTGGATAAGTACATCCTTAGCGACTTGTTCATCATGTTCCTGCTGGGTGTCGCTAAACTCTTCTTCCCATTCGGTATTTTGGCGAATAATGCCACGCAATTTGACCTCAAGTCCGTTAATATTGCTTTCAAATTGACTGCGTTCGGCCTCACTCAGGGCATTGAAGGAGGCTTCATCGTGGGGCTCGTCTTCACCCTTGAGCGCGATCATTTGATAATCGCCCTGCAGGGTTAAGCTGAGGCTGATCCCTTTTTGCTTAGCTTCCTCACTTAATTCGGTCAGTGCGGTTTCTTGCTTTTGGGCTAGTTGACTCTTTAGTTTTTCAGCTCGCGCATAATACATTTCATTATCAAAGGCTAAGGGGAGCGCCTTGACTAACTTGAGCATGAGTTTTTCGATGGCTTTTTTAAATTCGAGCCCAGTGCCTGCCGCCAGTTTAAGGACCTTAGGGCTGCGGGTATCGTCGAAGTTAACCACATAGCACCAATCGTGTAGATTGTGATCGCTCGGCTCGTGACGATTAAGATAGCGCAGCATCATAGTGCGTTTTCCTAATCCATTCTGGCCTATGGCATAAATGTTATAACCTTTTTCTTTTATACCCATGGCAAATTCCACCGCTTGCTGGGCGCGTTCTTGGCCGACGATATCATCGAGAGGAGTCAGCTCGGCGGTCGATTGGCAATGGAGACTTAATTCTTTTAGTTCACATTTGCGATACAGTTGTTGGCTGGTTAATTGAATGGCTTGATTCGGCTTAGTATGAGATGAGTGGTCAGTGGGCATAAATATCCTTGAATTGTCAGCCTTAATATTTCCATTGTAGACAATAAGATAGCATCGTTGTCAATTAAAAGTCGGTTATTTCCCTAATCTGCCGAGTGGCGTATAACTGCACCGGCATTCCTGCTCTTTATTTCATTAATTATTTATGTATTAGAAAATAACGATGGTTTGGCCTCTATACTGATAATTGCTGATATGATGCAATTATCATCTTGTATTTATAGCAAAGGGTGTGCGCCGACAAGGCCCTATGGTCTACAATGCCAGTGATGTTGTACTGCCGGTGACTTGTATTCTTCTTCCGTGTCGGTGTATAAGGCTATAAGGGCGCTTTGAGAGTTCAGAGTCAGTCAAAATTCAGTAGTACAAGGCGTTGGTTGGCAACTATATGATTGATGTGATCATTCCACAACAGCAGCAAGACAGTTGGTTAAGTGACTTAAATTTAGTCGCTGGGATGTTTGCATGCCATGGGCTTATCTTCGCCCGTGATGGTTCGGGGCCGTTGAGGCTATTATTAAAGTCAATGGCGGCCACGGATGAGGATATTGCATCGATACTCGGTCAGCTCAATGCTCATCACGGTTTTAAGCTACAGCAAAGCGTTACTCCACATATTAAAGCCACAGATATCTCTCAAACTGAGCCCGCTGATGAGTCGAGTGTCATCCATAGTTATCAAGCTATGGTCTCCAATGCCCAAGTGCAACTCACGCCACATTTACTGGCTACCCCATTAGTCACAGACACCTCATTGGATCCGTTTTGGCAACAATACAATAGCTTAGGCAGTCTGATTTGCTTGCCGATATTATGGCCATCGGGGGCCAGTTTTGGTGTCCTGTGTTTGTACCATAGTGCATCCCATCATTTAACGGGGCAGTCGCTGCAACTTGCTCAACTTAACGTTAATAGCATCCAGCTCGGTTTAACCGAGATCCTACGTCAGCATAGGGCCGATGAAGCACGGGCTCGTGGTGAGCAAAGCAACTTACAAGTGCTAGATTTACAAACTTTTATCGATAGCTTTGAGGAGCATATTTGGGTCAAGAATGTCGATGGGATTTACACTAGCTGTAATCTGAGTGTTGAAAAAGCCTGGGAAATGCCGCGCAATGAGATTGTGGGTAAGACAGATGTTGAATTATTCGGTAAAGATATCGCCGATATTTTCCTCGATGGTGACAGGCTCGCCATCGAAACGGGCACCCCCATTATCGTTGCCGAATGTTTAGATGGTAGCGAGCAGACAAAACACCTCTGGCTAGAAACCCTAAAAATGCCTGCCTTCACCGCAGATGGTCAGTTAGCGGGCGTGATTGGTATGACGCGCAATATCTCTAAACATAAGGAAGTAGAAGAGCAACTTACACTCGCAACGAATGTATTTAAAAACTCAGTAGAAGGTGTCGTAGTAACCGATAGGCACGGCAATATCACGGATGTGAATGGTGCCTTTTACGAAATAACGGGTTACTCCCGTGAGGAATTGCTCGGACAAAACCCACGGCTGTTCAATTCGGAACGCCATGATAAAGCGTTTTTCGATGCCATGTGGAATGCCCTGTTAGAGACTGGTAAGTGGAACGGCGAGATCTGGAATCGCCGTAAAAATGGCACTATCTTCCCGCAAAATATCACTATCAGCACTATTTATGACGATGTGGGGGATATCCGTTATTTCGTGGCGGTGTTTTCAGATATTTCCGCACAAAAACAGAGTGAAGCTCAACTCGCTCATTTAGCCTATTTCGATCCCCTGACGCACCTGCCGAATCGGATGAAATTAATGATGCAGTTAAAACAAGAGGTGAGGCACGCTAAGCGCCTGAATGCACAACTTGCGACTGTGATTATCGACGTCGACTTGTTTAAGCACATTAATGACAGCTTTGGCCATAGCATAGGTGATGAGATGCTAGTGGAACTAGCGAAGCGACTACGTAGCAAAGTAGGTGATCAGGATGTGTTGTCGCGTATTGGCGGTGATGAGTTTGTCGCATTGATCTCCGGTATTCAAAACTATGAGGATGCCACCCATGCGGTCAATCAATTGCGTGAGGTTTTTGAGCAACCTTTTGTGGTGAGCACTGGTGATCATCTACGCTTGACTGCAAGCATGGGCGTCTCACTCTACCCGAACGATGGCACCGATGCGGACACCCTATTGCGCAACGCGGATGCGGCCATGTATCGGGCGAAGAACTATGGTCGCAATGATTTTGCCTTCTACACTGAGTCTTTGACCAAACAATCGTTTGAGCATTTAAAGCTACAGAACGCCCTCTATGGTGCCATTGCCCAGAACGCTTTGTATTTGATGTACCAGCCAAAACTGGATTTATCAACCCGTAAAACTGTGGGGTTTGAGGCACTGCTTCGCTGGAATGATCCGCAATTGGGGCAAATATCGCCAGCGGTGTTTATTCCCGTAGCCGAAAAAATTGGCCTTATTCATGATATTGGGTTGTGGGTGCTTGAAACGGCCTGCCGCCAAGGTGTTACTTGGCTGGCCGAAGGGCGGCATTTTGGGCGCATCGCCGTGAACGTAGCGGGCCAGCAATTGCAACGCAGCACTTTTGTTGACGATGTTAAACGGGTACTAGAGAAAACAGGCTTGCCAGCCAAATACTTAGAGTTAGAAGTCACTGAGAGTGTGATGATGCAGAATCCTGATCTGGCTATCCGAGACTTAAAGCTGCTTGGGGATCTGGGCATTGAATTGTCAGTGGATGATTTTGGGACAGGCTATTCATCACTGAATTATCTAAACAAATTGCCGATCCATAAACTCAAAATCGATCAATCCTTTGTGCGTGACATTCCCTTCGATACTAACAATACCGCCATTGCGAAGGCCGTGATTGCCCTTGGCCATGCCCTAAAATTAGAGATTATTGCCGAAGGGGTTGAAACCGAGGAACAGGCGGATTTTCTAAGACAAAATCGGTGTGATCAAGCCCAGGGTTATCTCTTTAGTCGGCCCCAGTTACCCTCTGAGCTCGAGGCATTTTTCGCCAATCCTGAGTGATTACCAATGCTATGCTGCTCGACCTTGCGGCTAGTCGCACCCTGCCCAGTCTGTTAACATTGGCTCATTATGATTTGTGGTGATTTCCAATGTCTTTCAACTCCCTTTCTTTGCACTCCCAGCTAGTGAACACCTTAGCCGAACTAGGCTATCAGCAACCGACACCTATCCAAGTTGAGGCTATTCCTGTGATTTTGGCAAAACAGGATCTGATGGCGGGAGCACAAACGGGGACGGGAAAGACGGCCGCATTTGCTTTACCGATTTTGCATGGACTGATGGCGGCCCCCTTAACGGAGGAGGCCCCAAGGCATATACGTGCCTTAGTGTTGGTCCCTACACGGGAGCTTGCGGTGCAAGTCCAGCAAAGTTTTGTTAACTATGCGAAAGGCACAGATATTCGTATTGGGATAGCCTATGGTGGCGTCAGTATCGATGCACAGGTCGAGGTGTTTAAAGCGGGAATCGATGTACTCATTGCGACTCCAGGGCGTTTGCTCGATCATCTACGTCAAGGCGCACTGAATCTTAAGCAGTTGAATGTGCTGGTGTTTGATGAGGCAGATCGCATGCTCGATATGGGTTTTATGGATGAAATAAAGGCGGTACTCAAACAAGTGCCAGCAAAGAGACAAACCCTATTGTTTTCCGCCACCTTAGACGATGCCATTTTCTCTTTGAGTAAAAGTTTGCTGCGTGAGCCTAAATGGATTGAAGTGGCTAAACGCAATACCACGGCCACACAGGTAGAACAGCGGGTTTATGCTATAGATAGCGACCGTAAAACCGAATTTGTGAGCCACTTAATTCGCAGCCAAAATTGGCATCAAGTGCTTATTTTTAGCCGCACTAAACAGGGTGTCGATAAACTTGCCTTGCAACTCAATAAACTCGACATTGCTACCCAAGCATTCCACGGTGATTTGTCCCAGGGGGCGCGAGAAAAAGTGCTGCAGGATTTTAAACAGGGCAAAATTCAAGTACTAGTGGCGACCGATGTGGCGGCTAGGGGGCTGGATATTGTTGAATTACAATATGTCATCAACTTTGAGCTGCCTTTTATTGCCGAAGATTATATTCATCGTATCGGTCGCACGGGCCGAGCGGGCAACGCAGGTCTGGCCATTACCCTATTTAGTCAAGAAGATGCCTTGTTGCTCGAAGAAGTCGAGGCAGTGCTCGATAAGCGTCTGCCCCAGCAATGGTATCCAGGCTTTGAGCCCGATTTTAATAAAATGGCCCCCGAGCCCCGACGCAACAGTAAAGCCGCCCAAAAACAGCGCGCCAAAAAACGCGCCCTCGGCGGCAAAAAGCGTTAAGCATAAGGGGGAGAGGGCAGAGTCTTAAGTTGTTGGGATCTTAGCGTTTGCAGATATCCACTTATCGGCTTGCCATGGTATTCGCTGCCAACACGGTTAATAGAAACCTAGGGTTTCTAAGTTTATTAACGAGAGCTGTGGTCGTTCTCATGTATCCCTGCATTGCACGACATTCAGGTGTCCAGCCTATCAGATGGCGAACTGGCAGTTAAACAGAGATGTTGTTCAAATCCCTAGATGCTCGACCTCCCCGTCTGATGTGAAAGGATTCACAAATGCCGCGATGGCATGGATGCCCAAAAGCGGCCATGGGGTGGACGGTCGTCTCGCTAATCACCATGGCTCACCTGTTTAACATCGGTGTAGCCTGTTTGTTTTAAAGTAGATATGTGACTCGTTTGGGGACAGAAGCGTACTGAGTTTTCACGGAATTATCTTCATTTCGGATAAACAAAAAATAATCCCAAGAGCTGAATCGTGAGCGGTGACGAACTTAAGGATGTAACGCTTGGCTTGACGCTTTACCTTTACTCCATTTCCCACAGTTGTGCTGCTTTTTAAACTCGCACATGCTATCCCATCGACCACTTATGCCACTGTATTGACGGCGAAATTCTTTGGCTGAAGTCAACCAAGCATCGGGCGTAATGCCTAACTCATTGAGCAGTTTTGGCCGTTGGTTATCGATATAACCTTTTTTATCAAGGCGAATCGCTCGGCCTGTCCAATCAATCAGTTCGAGATAATCGGCAAAATGAAACGGAATGCCAGATTGCTGACTTAGATGTGTTGAACCATCAAATTTGGCGAGGGATGGGTATGTTGTTTGCGGTCGTTTATTTGCGGATTGAGCCAGTGTGTTAAGTGAGGGGAAAGCGTCATCTTGCGGGTCTAGCGAGCTAATTCTTTCTTGAATCGATGTAAAATCAGAGGATTGCAAAGAGTCAGCAATGCCTGCTCTTATAGGATTTAAATCCACATACATCATGCACGCCAGCAAAGCTTGTTCATCTAACAGTGCTTGTGATTTAAACCGACCTTCCCAAAAGGCCCCTTTACACTCATCTTCACGATTGGCCTTACGGGCAATTTCTTCATTTAAACAGCGCATAAACCAAGATATGCTGGATAAACGCTCATGCCACTCGGCAAGTAAGCTATCGAGTAACATGACTTCAGCGTCGATTAAAGCATCACCATTTATATATTTAGTGGCGACTGAATGGCCCTTAGTGATTTGACGCCAGCGGCTGATAATGTCTTTTTGCGTTAACGATTTTGCCTTGTCGACGTCAATTTTAAGCACTAAATGATAGTGGTTATTCATCACCGCATAAGCGCAAATATCAATGCAAAAAATTGCAGATAATGCTTTGATTTTATCGACAATCCAGCCACGTCTATGCTCATAACTACGACCTGTGAGTTTATCTTCACCACACAAAAAAGCCCTACGAACACAGCGGTTTATCACATGATAGAAAGGCGTTGCATTGGCATCAATTAACTGTCTTCTGGCCGAGGTCATCACAAACTCCACACAGACAAAATCAAGATAATTTAAAGCCTAGTAGAAGGGGCTGAAAAACACAAAAAGATATGGCTGTCCCAACTTTCTCTGCCCAGCGCAGCTGCCAATCACTCTCTTTGGGGCAAATTCCGTTTGCCCTCGATTAATCCTGTCAGCTGCTTTAAGAGAAGGGGCTGAAAAACACAAAAAGATATGGCTGTCCCAACTTTTCATGTTGATTGACGGCATTTTGGCCTCGCATTCAGGCTGATACTCGTATGACATTTTCTCATTGGCTCACGTGAATGCGGTTGGATAAAACTGATAAGGCCAGAGCTCTGTAGCATTACTAAAATTGGGTCAATGTTTTGATGTTGGAGTTAGCTAGATGCCACTTTGATAAAGCGCAATGGGGCACCACATTTTAGCGTTTACGAGGTTTAAAGCTTTTAAAAATAACTTTTGCATTATGGAAAGAATTTCTTAATGGCAGGAACAGCTGAACGGAACAAATTCCATATATAAATGCTACACCCAGTGTGTAGGCTAAACCATCGCTTATCCCATAACTGATTAGCAAAAGCGGAACGGTCGTTGAAACCGTGACAAGCGAATATAGGTTAGGATAATCCCTAACTGTATAGACAGTTATGTAGCCCGCAGCTATACAAGCCACAATCGAAATTAAAAGGCCATTTAGAGAATCGTCCACATCCAATAGTGAAATGAACGCTCCTAGAAGTAATCCTAGGATACTGCAGATAACTAATGGTTTCCCCATGAAATCCTCGTTTAGGTAGAACGAATGGCAATCAATACTAACTTTCACTCATTACTAAAGTTTGGTCAACAAACCTGTAGCTGGAAGAGCTAGTTAAAAAAGGCGAAACAAGCTTTGGGGCAAAAGCTTTTAGTCAGATGAACAGTTCAATGGTCGTTAAGATTGCCACTGTTACAACAGTGACCGTTGGCGGCATGGCCGCTCTTTCACATCTGACCCATAGGGATGTGGGGAATGTCACTATGATGTCTGGAACATTATTGACCATGTGAACGCGGCATTTACACTTCCATGCGTTGCAGATGCCGCCGTCGAGCCTATAGGGATAACTCTTGTTAAATTAAATGGCGGCGTGTCACTGGGGAAACCGTGGCAATGCATATCACGCAATATATGATTCAGTCGTCTTGCTTTGGGGCAAATTCCGTTTGCCCTCGTAATCCTGTCAGCTGCTTTAAGAGCCTATTTCGCTGAGATTAAGCAAGGTTTGTGTAAGCAATCACAGTGTGCAGGCGGGCAAATATTCGGATAATTCCAATAGATTCAAATCGGGGTCGCGGATATAGACGGAGTTGATGCGGCCGGTGGCGCCGGTGCGTAGCACTGGGCCTTCAATAATTGGCACCTCAAGTGCGTTTAAGTGGCTGATCACTTCTTCCATGCTGTGGCTGACTACAAAACACAAGTCTGCACTGCCGGGTGTGGCGAGGGCGGCCTTAGGTTCAAACTCGGCGCCCGCTTGATGGAGATTGATTTTTTGATCGCCAAAACTCAAGGCGATACGGCCCTGACCAAATACGGATTTTTTCATCCCTAACACGCTTTGATAAAAGTCGACGCTGGCTTCGATATCTTTTACGGTTAACACTAAATGGTCTAGGCGGGTCACGCGCATATTCTTTCCCTCGATGCCGTAGCGGTTTGTTCTTGGTTTTCTCTGAGTCTTACCTTACATCAAGTGCTGGTGCAAAAGTGACTCTGTGGTAGCATTTAACGCGCTTTTGGGCGTAAATATTTTATGCCTTTTTTTATCCCATTGATTAAATGAGACTGTAATGAAGAAAACCTTAGCCCGTGGCTTAATGAATCTGCTACCCATGGCGCTCAGCCTGTGGTTGTTCTGGTCACTGTTTGTGTCTCTAGATGGTTTGGGGATTTTTATTTTAGCGTTGGTAGGGATTAACCAACATTTTGTCGGCGCGGGCTTTATCTTAGTGGTGGCCCTCGTATTTGCGGTCGGTTTGCTGTTTTCGGTTAGTCCAATTGTGTGGCTCTATGGTTGGATTGAACGCCAGCTAATGCGTTTCCCACTGTTTAAATCTGTCTATGGCAGTATCCGCGATATCGCCTCCTTGATGAACCGTGAGGGGAAGACCCATACCCAACAAACGGTGTTGGTAAAACAAGCAAACGGAGGATATGTGGTGGGTTTTATTATGACAGACACACCGCCACAGCCCTTGCTCGATGCGTTGCCTGAGGGCGATTGGGTGCCAGTATTATTCCAGTTAAGTTATCAGATGGCGGGGGTGACAAGCCTAGTCAAGCGTGATGACTTGATCCTCGTCGACTGGTCGTTTGAAGAGGCGATGCGCTTTAATTTAACGGCGGGAATTTCACAGACTCCCAATTCGGCGAAGGTTAACGCGACTAAACCCGTTTAACGGCTGTTTTGGTATTAAAAGTCAAAATAACCTTACTTTGTGGTATAATTGCTTGGCGACTTTATTTGGTCGCCATTTTTTATGCTGATTACTCCGACTAAACTTAGCGTTATATTGTGCGTTATGCGCAGGTTTTTATCGTTTAAATACCTATACCCAAACAACCTTATTACACATCTTCGTATATTGAGGTCGGTTGGATATAAGTATGACATAACAAGGTATTACAGCAATGTAGTCTATGTTATTGATGCTTTTGGGTGTGCTTAATACCGCGAGTGTTGGAATGATCGTGAGTTGACTATTTGGCTAAAGCTTAGGCGCTTCGGCTGGGGGCGTCTATCGGAAACCTGTCACGACTAGGGGTATTCATGTCGATTAAATCGAGTATTAACCCGCCAGTATTTTATTCGGCGGTCTTCTTCATTATTTTAATGGTAATGATCTGTGCAATTTGGCCAATCGAGGCCAACCTTTTTTTTAAGTCAATGCAGTCATGGATAGAAGTTAAAGCCGGTTGGCTTTACATTTTAAGCGTTGCTATTTTTTTGATTTTCATCATTTTTGTGATGGTGAGTCGCTTTGGTGATATCAAACTCGGCCCCGATCATTCAGTGCCTGACTATAGCTATAAAAGCTGGATAGCCATGCTATTTTCTGCGGGTATGGGTATAGGTTTAATGTTTTTTGGGGTGGCCGAGCCGGTGATGCATTATCTGGCGCCGCCCGATGCCACACCAGAGAGCTTGGCCGCAGCAAAAGAGGCGATGAAGATTACTTTCTTCCACTGGGGGATCCACGCATGGGCCATTTATGCTGTGGTTGCCCTGAGTCTAGCGTATTTTGCCTATCGCCATAAATTGCCCCTATTACCCCGCAGTGCCCTCTATCCCTTAATCGGTGAACGTATTCATGGCCCGATTGGGCACTGTGTCGACACTTTCGCCGTGCTCGGCACTATGTTTGGGGTGGCTACATCCTTGGGTTTTGGTGTGCTACAGGTCAATTCGGGTTTAAGTTATCTGTTTAAGGGCTTTCCTAATAACACCTTAGTACAGGTCGCTTTGATCGTTGGCATTACATTACTTGCAACGCTTTCGGTATTTTCGGGGTTAGATAAGGGGGTTAAACGACTGAGCGAACTTAACCTTGGCTTAGCACTTATCCTTCTACTTATCGTCTTAATCCTTGGCCCAACCGTGATGCTCTTGCAGGCATTTGTCCAAAATACAGGCAGTTACCTAAGCGATATTGTCAATAAAACCTTTAACCTCTATGCCTATCAACACAAGGAGGACTGGCTCGGCGGTTGGACGCTACTCTATTGGGGTTGGTGGATCTCATGGTCGCCATTTGTTGGAACCTTTATTGCGCGAGTGAGCCGTGGCCGTACTATCCGTGAATTTTTAATTGGTGTGTTGTTTGTTCCCTCGTCGCTGACCTTTCTGTGGATGACTGTGTTTGGCAATTCCGCCATCGACGCCATTATGAATCAAGGTGCGACTTACTTGGCCGATGCCGTGAATACCGATGTACCTGTGGCTCTATTTACATTTTTTGAGCATATGCCTTTTCCGAGCCTATTGTCGGGGATAGGGATTTGTTTAGTCGTGACTTTCTTTGTCACCTCCTCGGATTCCGGCTCCTTAGTGATAGATAATCTCACCTCAGGTGGTGATAAGAATGCCCCCGTATGGCAACGGGTGTTTTGGGCTCTACTGCAAGGTGTCGTGGCATCTGTACTGCTATTAGCGGGTGGCTTACAGGCGTTGCAAACGGCGGCAATCGCCAGTGCTTTGCCATTTTTATGTGTGATGTTACTGATGTGTCTTGGGCTCTATAAGGCGCTTAAGGATGACTGGCTTAAGATCAACAGTGTGCAGTTGCATACAACCAGTGTGCAATATGCCAAAACCAATATCAGTTGGGAGGAACGCATCGAGGTTTTGGTTTCGCATCCCACCGAAGAAGAGGCGCGCATCTTCCTGAATAATGTCGCAACCCCTGCATTATCTAAGGTGTGTCAGCAGTTTATGAGTAAAGGCATTGTGGCCGATCTTGAGTATTTAGACGGAAAAGTGCGCCTTGTGATTAGCAACGAAGCATACCAACCCTTTGTTTACGGGGTGCGGATGCGTTGTTTTGAAATCGTTAATCCCATGGGCGAGGAGTTGGAGCAGGGCAACAACTGGTATTATCGTGCCGAAGTTTACCTAGAGCAGGGTGGCCAGCATTATGATGTTATGGGTTATACCGAAGAGCAGCTCCTTGCAGATGTGGTGACCCAATACGAAAAATATCTGCACTATTTGCACCTTTCTAATGCCGACCAAGGACATGTGGCTTAGGCGCAGTGGGCATTTTGCTAAAACGGGATATATTGCCCCAAGTGGTAACTCGGATTATCCTTGGGGGAATTATCAGTGGTTGTTTTTAGGTTAGGTGTGAGCATGTCAACAAATCAAGGCCAGAGTAAGTTAGATCAAGTGTTAGCCGAGGCGCGGGAATACAAAGCCAAACGCGAGAGTGGTTATCGCGAACAGGCATTAAAATTGTACCCTTGGGTGTGTGGCCGTTGCACCCGTGAATTCACCCCGAAAAATTTGAGCGAGCTGACCGTTCACCACAGAGACCATAACCACGATAACAATCCATCCGACGGTTCTAACTGGGAATTACTGTGCCTATACTGCCACGACAATGAACATTCCCGCTTCGAAGAACTGATCCGTTACGGTAACACCACAGAAACTAAGCAAGCGGCGGCGACCTATAATCCCTTTGCCGATTTAAAGGCCATGATGAAGAAATAACTGAGGTAAGCGCTGAGCCCGTTCTATTATTTTTTAGCTAAGCGCACCTCTGCCTCTAACCATTTGGTTCGGCTCAGGATATGTTTATTTTCAGCGCCTTCGAAATGTGCCTTGCGGGCCGCGAGTTTGTTGATTATTGAATGTTGCTCGGCTTCACTGGCATCGCGCCAAGCGACAATTTCGTCAATATGGCGAAAGCAGCCCATACAATAGTCTTCATCGTTTAAGCCACAGCGGGCAACGCAGGGTGAAAGCATGAGTATCTTCTTAGTCTATCCCTTACTGGGTTTTGTCGACGGCCAATAGTGGGAGTGGTTAAGTTAAGGCGCGAAATACTAACAGACTTTCCGTTAAAGTCAGCCTTAGTCCCTCGAACGATCACAAGTATTTTTATACCGGGTATCTAGTGAATCAAGCAAATCCTCAGAATACATCTAGCGACAAAGAGCAATTTAATAAGATTAATCAATTGCTCGAGCAGAGTCGCCCCCTATGGCAAGTGCGAGCCTTTGAGGCCAATGTCCTGCCATGGCAGGCGGATTTCCCTTGTTTGGCACAGAGGCTGTGGGACATCAGTGATGATGATCTCGATAGCCTAGATGCCGAGCAAGATAGGCTAGTCAAAGCCCTATTACCCGCGTTAAATCAAGATCTTCATCTGCTAGGGCTAGATTGGGATCTGTCTTTATTGGCGGTTCCTGCCAGTGGCGGGGCATTAGTACAAACGCCTGAAATTCAATTTGACGATAGCGCACATTTCAGCGCCCATATTAAGGGGCGTAAATGGGCACAAATTACCGCCTTTGCGCAACATTTACCCGAGTACGATTTACCTGTGCTGGAGTGGTGTGCGGGCAAGGGGCACCTAGGAAGATTGATCGCTAAGACCCGCGGCGTCGATGTGATCAGCCTAGAGTGGCAAGCAAAGCTTTGTGAAGAGGGACAAGCCTTTGCGCAACAATGGCAGTTATCCCAACATTTTATATGTGCCGATGCCTTCACTATTGGGACTGACACAGGGATTAATGAGGGAGAGAGCCTCAATCGAGCAAATGAAAATCCGTTGACGAGTCAGCAACAGGCGATTGCGCTCCATGCCTGTGGCGATTTGCATGTGCGTTTATTGAAGCTTGCCACCGAGGCAGGCACTCGGGCGCTGGCGATTTCCCCCTGTTGTTACCATTTAATTCAAGCGAGTCATTATCAACCCTTGTCGACAGTTGCGAAGCTGAGCACACTTAAGCTCAGCCGACACGATTTGCAGTTGCCACTGCAGCAGAGTGTGATTGCTAATCCAAAACAACAGGCGCTGCGGCATCAAGAAATCGCGTGGCGCTTAGGTTTTGATGCGCTGCAACGTCAGTGTCGCAGCATGGATACGTATTTGCCGCTGCCTTCCATTAAACAAAGCCAACTCAGTGGCAGTTTTGCCGATTTTTGCCTGTGGGCCGCGCAGCAAAAATCCGTCCTAGTAGCACAAAATTGTGATTTTGCGGCTTGGCTCGAACTTGGGCGGCAAAGGCAAAGATTGACTCGGCGTATCGATTTAGTGGCGCATTTATTTCGCAGCCTACTCGAGCGGTGGTTAATCCTCGATCGCTGCTGTTTTTTGCAAGAGCATGGCTATCGGGTTATTGTGGGCGAATTTTGTGCAAACAGTGTCACGCCGAGAAATGCGTTGATTTTGGCATTAAAATCGACCGATTAAAAAACAGTGTCTTAAAATGTGCTGTACAGCAATGTTTTTTATGAAATATTTCTGTATTAGTAAATTTGAATTTGAGTTTACCTGTGCCTATGCCCCTAGGCTTATGTGAGTAGGTGTGAGACAAGTCTTACGCTGAAGATGGTTTTTTATTGAATCATCGGGCTTTTCTTGTTCAAATGTCGCATTAATGACGAATAACAACTGAAAGCTGGCTCTTAGGTCAGTCATTCTAGTAAGTGAATAAAACAGTTTCATGAAATATTCCCGCGTATTTATTAATAGCCTGGCCTATGAACTGGCACCTGTAGTGGTCTCCAGTAGCGAGCTAGAGTCTCGTCTTGCGCCTTTGTATCAAAAGTTCCGCATACCTATGGGACAGTTGGCAGCATTGACTGGCATCACGGAGCGTCGCTGGTGGCCAAAAGGACATCAATTGTCTGACGGGGCGATTAAAGCTGCCCATAAAGCCATGGTTGAAACGGGAATAGATGTCGCCGATTTGGGTGCTGTGGTGTACACGGGGGTGTGCCGCGATCAGCACGAACCCGCGACGGCATGCCGCATTGCCGCCGAACTTGGCGTGTCAAAGGATACGGCAATCTACGATATCAGCAATGCTTGCCTTGGGGTGCTATCGGGCATTCTAGATATCGCTAACCGTATTGAACTCGGACAGATCAAGGCGGGCATGGTGGTGTCCTGTGAATCGGCGCGGGATATTGTCGATGTTACTATTGATAATATGTTGGCCGATCCGACTATGCAGAATTTTGCTCAATCCCTCGCGACCTTAACCGGTGGTTCTGGCGCCGTTGCCGTGATCCTGACCGATGGTAGCTTACCGCTTGCGAATGTGCGTCAACACCAATTGCTTGGAGCATCTCACCTCTCCGCACCGCAGCACCACCAGTTGTGTCAGTGGGGGTTACAGGAAGTTGGTCATAATATCTACCGTGAGTTTATGCGTACCGATGCGGTGACGCTCCTTAAAGAGGGGGTCGAGCTGGCTAAGCACACTTGGGAGCATTTCCTCGAGCAGCGCAATTGGTTGGTCGAGCAAGTGGATAAGGTGATTTGCCACCAAGTGGGTGCATCGAACCGCAAGCAAGTGTTGAGTGCACTCAATATCCCACCAGAAAAAGAATTTCCGACATATCAATTGCTGGGCAATATGGGCACGGTTTCTTTGCCCGTGACCGCCGCTATGGCCCACGATCAGGGTTTTTTACGCCCTGGGGACCAGGTGAGCTTTTTAGGCATTGGCAGTGGCTTAAATTGCATGATGTTAGGCATTAAGTGGTAAAGGCGCCTCGCGCCTTTACCTGCACCATTGTGCTGGTTACCAAATAATATCGCCTATAAGCCTAGGTGATTCGCTCACATCAGCTTGAATAAATAAAACCAAAGATAGGAAGCGTCATGTTAGACACTCTGTTGCCCTTTAAACGTCATTTTCTGAGCCTTAATGGCAACAAGTTACACTACATCAACGAAGGCCAAGGTGAACCAGTGGTCATGGTGCATGGTAATCCTAGCTGGTCGTTTTACTATCGCAATCTCGTTAGTGCCTTAAAAGACACCCACCAATGCATAGTGCCGGATCATATCGGCTGTGGCCTGTCGGATAAGCCAGATGATAGCGGTTATGACTATACCCTTAAGCGCCGCATCGACGATCTCGAAGCCTTGCTCGATAGCCTAAGTATCAAAGAAAACATTACCTTAGTCGTACACGATTGGGGTGGCATGATAGGTATGGGTTACGCGGCGCGCTATCCCGAGCGCATTAAACGTCTAGTGATATTGAACACGGGCGCTTTTCATCTGCCCGAGACTAAGCCTTTCCCTTGGCCGCTGTGGATCTGCCGTGATACCTTGCTCGGTACTGTGCTAGTGCGTGGTTTTAATGCTTTTTCATCCATCGCCTCTTATGTTGGGGTAAAGCGCCAACCGATGTCGAAATACATTCGTGAGGCCTATGTTGCGCCCTTTAATTCCTGGGCGAATCGTATTTCTACCCTACGTTTTGTGCAGGATATTCCGCTGCGTGAAGGGGACAGAAACTATCAATTAGTCTCTGACATTGCGGCAAGCTTGCCAAAGTTTGCCAAAGTGCCAACCCTGATTTGTTGGGGACTGAAGGACTTTGTGTTCGATAAGCACTTTTTAGCCAAATGGCGCGAGCATATGCCCCATGCGGCAGTGCATGAATTTGCCGATTGCGGCCACTATATTCTCGAAGATGCCAGCGATGAAGTGATCCACCAGATCAAACACTTTATGGGCGATGAAGTGACTGCAAAGGCGCAATTCGAACAGGCCGCTGGCTAATGTCGCCCTTGCGTGGAACCGATTTTTCAACCTTGCACTGTGATGACTCTTCGCCATCAACGATGGGCTGTGATGCCAATATTTGCCGTCATCTTAAACAAGCGGCACGTGTCATTCCCCATCACTTGGCGGTTGCTGTGCAAAAGGCTAGGGGCTCTGGGCCTTTCAATCAAAGCTGTGCCCCTGCCAATCTCAGTTATCAAGAACTCGATTTTGTAAGTTTAGATAGGCAAAGCGATGCCATTGCCTTTGCCCTTAATGCCCACGGTATAAAACGTGGCATGAAGGCGGTATTGATGGTGACGCCGAGCCTCGATTTTTTTGCGCTCACCTTCGGACTCTTTAAGGCCGGGGTTATTCCCATTCTCGTCGATCCCGGTATGGGAATTAACAACCTCAAGCAATGTTTTGTTGAAGCCGCCCCCGATGTCTTTATTGGTATTCCTAAGGCGCATATTGCGCGGCGGCTATTTGGCTGGGGTAAGGGCAGTGTGAAGTGCTTGCTCAATGTCGATAGTGGTAAGCCGGGCCTGTCAGCCAAGTTAACGCAAATGCTTACGGGTGCACCGAGCTTAGCGTCGTTGCTAAGGTTGCACTCTGGCGAGCAGATTGAATATCCCATGGTCATGCTAAAGCCCGACGAGATGGCGGCGATACTCTTTACCAGCGGCAGCACGGGGACGCCAAAGGGCGTGGTCTATAGCCATGGGATGTTTGAGGCACAAATTCAAGCACTGAAAAACGATTATGGGATTGCCCATGGTGAGCGTGATTTAGCTACTTTCCCGTTATTTTCCCTCTTTGGTCCAGCACTCGGTATGGCGTCCATCGTGCCTGAAATGGATGCGAGCAAACCTATTACCGCCAATCCCGAATTTTTATTTGCCGCGATTGAGAAATATCAGTGCAGTAATATTTTTGTTAATCCGGCCCTACTGGAGCGCTTAGGCCGTGCGGGAGAACTAAAGCAGCATAAATTGCCCAGCGTGCAGCGGGTGATCTCGGCGGGTGCGCCTGCGACCATCGCCTCTATTGCTCGGTTTAGTCAGATGCTGAGCCAAGGCGTGCCCATTTTAAACTCCTACGGTGCGACCGAATCCTTGCCCATTAGCATGATCGCCAGCGACGCCTTATTGGCCACTACCGAGATTACCGATAACGGTGGTGGCATCTGTGTTGGCCGTGGGATTAAGGGCGTCGATATAGGCATTATCGAGATTTCTGAAGAGGTTATCCCAGGGTGGGATGATGCCTTACTGCTGAATAGCGGTGAAATTGGCGAGATAGTTGTGCGGGGACCTATGGTCAGTCAGTCCTATTATCAACGGGATAGCGCAACGGCAGCGGCGAAAATATGGGACGAAGCGACCCAAACCTATCGGCATCGTATGGGTGATTTAGGTTATCTCGATACCGAAGGGCGGTTGTGGATGTGTGGGCGTAAGGCCCATAGGGTCGATACGACCCATAATGGTCAATTTGCTAAGCGGTATTATTCGATTCCCTGTGAGCGTATTTTTAATACCCATCCCAATGTGAAGCGCTCGGCCCTCGTAGGAGTCACAGTAGCGAACGAGATCGAGCCGTTAATTTGTATTGAACTCGACCAATCATTGGTGTGCAATAAGAGCCAGCAGTTGTACCAAGATTTGATCACCATTGCCGAGCAATTTGCCCAGACTAAGGGGATCAGACGTTTTCTTATCCATCCTGACTTTCCCGTGGATGTGCGGCATAATGCTAAAATTTTTAGAGAAAAATTAGCCGTTTGGGCACAATCTCAGACCAAAGGTTAATTTCAGTTTAGACTCATTTTTTCCGTAAAATTTGCGTTATATTCTGTGTTCATTTGAGCCACAGTTTATTTTTATTCCCCTATGTTTATTGCACTGGCTTATATAACAGCGGTGGAACTGGATATCTAATGACGAACAACCCAAGCAAACGTTTGACACTGACACCATTGGAAGTGCAAGAGCAAAATGCCCTCACGCAGCTTGCTTTAAAGGTAAGCCATGCTTTTGTCACTGGCGCGGGGGGATTTTTAGGTAAGGCCATATGTTTAAGATTGTTAGCCGCAGGGATTAAGGTGACAGGTTTTGCCCGTGGAGATTATCCCGAACTGGCATCCCTCGGCGTTGTTATGGTGCAGGGGGATCTCGTCAATAAGGAGCAAGTCCAACAGGCGATGCAGGGCTGCGATATCGTGTTCCATGTGGCGTCAAAAGCCGGGGTATGGGGGGATAGGGACAGTTATTTTTGCCCGAATGTGAAGGGAACGGCTAATGTGATTGCTGCGTGCAAGGCATTAAAAATAAATAAATTAGTCTATACCAGTACGCCGAGTGTGACCTTTGCTGGGCAGGATGAGTCAGGTATTGATGAGTCCACGCCCCATGCGGCTCAATTTCTCAATTATTACGCCCATTCCAAGGCCATCGCCGAGAAGATGGTGCTCGATGCGAATCAAGCGGGTGACGTGCCGCTTGAAAATACCGATGCAACCCAATTATCTCCCCAATTCGCTATCCCAGTAACGAGTCCGCTAACTGCGCCCTATGTATTAAAAACCGTTGCACTGCGGCCACATTTAATCTGGGGCCCTAATGATCCCCATCTTGTGCCTCGAGTACTCGCGCGCGGCCGTTTAGGCAAATTAAAATTGGTTGGCCGTGAAGATAAATTGGTCGATACCATCTATATAGATAACGCCGCCTATGCCCATGTGCTCGCGGCGCTCGAACTCTGTGAGCCCCAGCCTAAGTGTCAGGGAAAAGCCTATTTTCTCAGTAATGACGAGCCTGTCACTATGGCTAAAATGCTTAACTTGATTTTGGCCTGTGATGGCTTGCCGCCAGTGACCAAGCGGGTTTCTCGAACTGTGGCCTATATCGCGGGGGCGGTCCTCGAGGGGATGTATCTTCTCTTAAAAAAACAACAGGAACCGTTAATGACCCGCTTTGTGGCTCGTCAGCTATCCTGCAGCCATTATTTTGATATTAGCGCCGCTAAACGGGATTTAGGCTATCGTCCGCTGATCTCTATCGATGAAGGGATGAAACGTCTTAAAGCATCGCGCTAAATGGATTGTCGGCAAATTAGGTGGAATGATGGGGTGTAATGATTGCAACACTTCGATTTTTAAACAAAAAATTGGCCGTTGCCAGTCTTGTATGTGGCAACTTACAGGCTTATCCGCTATCGGTTGGCCGCTGTGGTGGTTTCTCTATTGGGAAACTCCGCGGGAGGTCAACTCCATCGCATTATTGTTTTTCTGCTCAGCCTTTACCGGCTTGTTGTTACTGCATCTTGTTGTGTTAGCTGTGCGTTGGATCCTCGGACGCAAATAAGTACCTTCCTCAACATGTTGTCCGTTTGAGTGAGCCTGCTCATGTTTTTCCCTATCCTTGATGGTGGCGAGTGGTTGCCATTGATCACATTTCTGTTTGGTATTTTATGCGATTTTAGTACGGTGAATTTTCCATACGGGAATACCTTGATTGTACTTGCCCCCTTATCGGGGTAGCTTAAAGGGAAAATGATCATTCACATGATTAACAAGGAATTTCGGTAGTGGACAATATCAAGGCAAAGAATTTGATGGCGTTAAACTTGTTAAGGCTAGGTCAGTTAAAGCCGTTTTCAGGAAAGCGCGTTTTCAACACTGTACTCATTGCATTCTGTTTAGTGGTGGGCGCGGTAAGCGACCTCTCTGCGGCAGAGGATCTTCTCCCTAGAATCGATGGCTTAAAACCAGTTCAACCGAATCAAGCTTTGCTTGGTAGCTGGCAGTTAGTATCGGGGCAGTACTTAGATGACAAGGCGCAGTGGGTGGATTATCAAACACTTAATCTAACTGCTATCAAAGTGATCTCCGAAGGCCATTTCAGTTTTACCACCATGAAAGTGGTGGAGGGTAAACGTCAGTTTTGGGCTGCAGGTGCGGGAACTTATCAAGCGACAGCCACCGAGTACCGTGAGCGACCTGAGCTAAATTCGTTTGGGGTAAGCGATAGGGCAGAATTTGTTTTTAGCTATCGAATAGAAGGCCATCAATGGCATACCCAAAGGTTTGAAGAAGGGGAGCTTAAAGAGACTGAAGTGTGGCAACGACTCGACTAAACAGTAGACTATTTGTGCTGAAGAGGAATGCCTGAGTGCGTGAATTTAAACAAATTAAGTCTGATATTCTGGATACTTTATATTGTTCACTGTTTAAGTAAGCAGTCAGTTCTCCCATTGTGACTAGGCCGAATATGTCAAAATTTTAGATTTTTAAGGAGAGGCATGGTGCTTTTTACCACCTTATTTGCGGGCTACCCGATTTGGGTTTGGTTGATGTTCTTTGGCTTTGTATTAGCCCTGCTGGCCTTTGATTTAGGTGTGTTGCATAAGGACCAACATGAAATCACCGTCTCTGAAAGCTTAAAACTCTCTGCGTTTTATATTTGTATGGCGATGTTATTTGGTGTTTGGCTTTGGTGGTATAGGGGACCAACGGCAGGGATGGAATACCTGACGGGTTATCTGATTGAAAAGTCACTGTCTATGGATAACATATTTGTTATCGCGCTTATTTTCAGTAGTTTAGGTATTCCACGTCTATATCAACATCGCGTGCTGTTCTGGGGGATTATTGGCGTGATTATGTTACGCGCCATCATGATCGGTCTCGGGGCCGTACTTGTGGCAAAGTATCAGGGTGTTTTGGTGTTGTTTGGCCTGTTCTTGATTTTCACCGGTGTGAAGATGTTGTTCTCGCAGGAGGAACATAGGGATATTCAAGACAATAAGCTGTACAAGTGGTTACGTACTAAAATGCGTTTTACGCCAACCCTGCATGGGGAAAAATTTGGGGTACGTGGCGAGGATCACCAGTTAAGTAAAGGCTGGTGGGCGACACCGTTATTTTTGGCGCTAATTCTGATTGAAACCGCGGATTTAGTCTTTGCGGTTGACAGTATCCCTGCAATATTTGCCATCACTCAAGATCCTTTTATTATCTATACCTCTAATATCTTCGCTATTCTGGGACTGCGGGCGCTGTACTTTGCTTTAGCAGCCATGGTGCATCGTTTCGAGTACCTTAAGTATGCCCTGTCTGTGGTGTTGATTTTTATCGGTGCCAAGGTCGGCTTAGTGTATTTCTATCATATAGGATTAGTGGGCTTTACCATCCCAACGGCACTTTCTTTAGGAGTCACCTTTGGCCTGTTAGTCGCAGGAGTACTCTACTCACTTTGGAAAACCCGCGGACAAGCAGCCGAGAAGTAAAATTGCTTGTTTACCCCCTGGTGATATTAAGCCGTTTAACCTGAGTTAAGCGGCTTAACTATTACGCCTAAATAATACGCCTAAATAAAAATCATGTTTAAATAAAAAGTTAAAAATTAGACTATGCTTAAATACGTTTGATATAAATACTACCGCCATTTATATCAAACTCAGGGGATTTTTGAGATTAACCTTCATCAAGGACGATACTATGAAACTCAACATTGCCGTCATACTCATATTCTCAGCTTGTACATTGACCGCTGTCGGTGCAGAAGCCGCAGACAGCCAATCTAATATGGCTAACTCTAATCCAACTTCCACTTGTACAGGTGCCTACCCGAGTTACTTCCAAGATCCCGCCTTTACTAAAACGGGGATGTGGGACAACCAAGTGATCATTAATCAGGCTTACCCTGGATGGAAAGGTCCCATTTTTCGTCTAAGCGATGCGTACACTAGCGCTAAACCCGATGATGAAACCCCTTGGCTTAAATTTAATCCCTTCGATAAAAGCCTGAGTGAAAAAGATAAAAATACCCAAGCATGGAACTACCTTTGGGCGGTCATGAAATATATCCAAGCAGGGAATGTTGATAGTGGGGATGTGAATAGAGACTGGGATCTGTGCAATAACAAAGTTCGTTCTTGGTATCACATTCCCTACCAAACCTACGATCCCATGAGCGGTCGGGAGTTTGTGCATGGATTGACCCGTGAAGCCCCCGTCACAATGGCGATTAAAGGCCAGGGGGACATTAAAACCACTATGTGGGCGGTGGGGTTTTATAATCCTCAGGCGGCAAATAGCATTGGCAAGGTATGGACGGGAGCTCCATCGCCGGTGATGCCACAAACCAATTTTGTATTTAATGAGGGTAGCGTCATTGGCAAGTTGCTATTCACCACGGCGACTCCCAGTAATTATCCCTTCTTAGAAAATGTGCCCGTATGGCAAGCCAATATCAGCGCCAGTGATTTTTGTGAATGTAAGAATGCCGATGGCAGCGCTTGCAGCTTCCAACAGGAAACAGAGCAATGCCCACGCACAGTTGCCGATGTTTACCTATTGCAGTTTGACATAGCGGTGCGTGACAGCCGCTCTCCCGTAGGCTGGGCCTATGGCACCTTTGTGGCCGATGGTCAGTTTAAGGCTCAGGAGAAAAATCCTTGGGATCGTATTTCACCACTTGGGCTGATGTGGGGTAATGATACACCGCCTGCGACCGTGGGCGCGGCAGCATTTCCGCAAAATCCGGTGACAGAACTTAAGGATAGCGCGGTATTTCAAGAGGTTGTTGGACGTTTAAATGAAAAAACCAATGCGGGGCATTTAGGCTGCAATGGACGTTTAAACGGCCCTGCGGACAATGCCTTAAGCAGCTGTTTATCCTGCCATCAAACTGCGTCAGTGCCCGATAGCACTAACAATACCCCGGCGATTATGTACCAGTTTGCTTCGTATCAGGAGCAGGGCAGTGGGCAATGCTTAACTTCACCTAGCAAACTCGATCTCGCGATTGACCAAGTGTACTTTAAGTCCTTCCAGTGTTCTGAATCCTTCAGCGGCCCTAAAAATATTGTGCCGATACCTCAATATGCTCAAGGGCAGACACAGTGGATCTCTACGGATTTCTCCTTGCAACTCAGCATCAGTCTTACTCAATGGCAAGAGTGGCAACAGGATCAGGAAAATCTGAAGAAAAATATTAAGGTTCGCGTATTCGATGGCACGCTACCATCCCGTTAATGTTGAAGTTTGTGTCAGGTTAACACCTACGCACTATCCGGCATGAATGGCTAGATAGTGCGTTTTTTATGCTCATCCTTAGTTGATGCCGAAATTAAGCCTCAGCTGATTTTGAAATTAATGCAAATTAGCTTGTTCTTCGCCGCTGTTTTTCCTAAGGTAATTGCAAATGATTTTCAATGAGGCGTGTTATGAATACTCCACTGCAATTACAGGTTAAACATTGGCTTGAAAATGATCCTGACCCCCGCACTCAAACCCAATTACAAACCCTAATTGATAACGGCAATGAAGCCGAACTCGCGGCGCGCTTTGCCGGTCGCTTGGAGTTTGGCACCGCGGGGTTACGCGGTGTTGTCGGCGCGGGGCCTATGGGGATGAACCGTCTGGTGATCCGTCAAACCTCGGCTGGCCTTGGTGCTTATCTGCTTGATCAGATTAAAGATGCCGCCGAGCGTGGCGTGGTGATAGGTTATGATGGCCGCCACGATTCACGTACCTTTGCCCATGATACGGCCAGCGTGTTGACCGCCATGGGATTCAAGGTGCGACTCACTAGCAAAGTGGCACCGACTCCCTTGGTCGCCTTTGGGGTGAAGCATTTTAACGCGGCGGCGGGCATTGTCGTGACCGCCAGCCATAATCCACCACAATACAATGGTTATAAGGTGTATTGGGAGAATGGCGCCCAGATCATTCCACCACACGATTCGGGTATCGCCGCGCAAATTGAACTGGCGGCCACCAAGGCCATCCCATTTTTAGCGCAAGATGAGGCGGTTGCACAGGGTAAGTTGATTTGGCTTAATGAGGGTTACTACGAAACCTATCGGAACGGCGTAAAGCAATCCTCTGTACTACAAAATCATACCGCCCCTGAAAAAGTCACTTTAGCCTATACTGCGATGCACGGTGTGGGGGCTGAAATGGCTGAAACTGTGCTGAAAGATGCAGGGTTTACCCAAGTGTATTCCGTGGCGGCGCAGCGCGAGCCCGATGGGGATTTCCCGACGGTGAACTTCCCCAATCCGGAAGAAAAGGGCGCGATGGATTTAGTCATCGCCGAGGCGAAAAAATACGGCACTATGCTCGCCTGTGCCAACGATCCCGATGCCGACCGTTTTGCGGTGGCGGTGCGTAAGGGAGAGGGGGAATATCAAATGTTGACGGGGGATCAAGTGGGCATCCTCCTTGGTCATTATCTGTTAAGCCATGCCCCTGAGCATCGAGGTTTAACTGGGACGACTATAGTCTCATCGAGCCTGTTATCTAAGATTGCTAAGAGCTTTAGTCGCCAAAGTTATACCACGCTCACTGGCTTTAAATGGCTGATGAATGTGGGAATTGTTAAGAGCCAGCCCGATAATCCATTCCTATTTGCCTACGAAGAAGCCCTAGGCTACACCGTCGGTAGCATGGTGTGGGATAAAGACGGCCTGTCGGCGCTGGTGGCCTTTGCCCAATTAACCGCCGAGCTTGTCGTCAATGGACAAACCATTTGGGACAGACTCGAGCAAATTTACCGTGAGCATGGCTTCCATCTCAACGCGCAGGTGAGTATTGCGCTAAAACCTGACACGCCCAAGATTGGCGCCTATTTGCGCGAGCACCCACCGCTGAAGATTGGTGAGCTAGACGTACTCTCAACCGATGATTTAAAGGCGCTTGAGCGCCGTTTTGCCGATGGACGCGTCGAGAAAATTGATTTGCCATCGAGTGATGTTTTGACCTATTGCCTAGCGGGTGGCGCTCGGGTGATCGTCAGACCTTCGGGTACAGAGCCCAAAATCAAATGTTATTACGAAGTGGTCGAGCCTATGATGGCGGATGACACCCTCGCTAGCGCCCAAAGCCGAGCAACTCAGGCAATGGAGGTATTTATCGCGGCCCACCAAGCCAGTTTGCCAAAATAACGCCCTAGGCCAAAAACTCAACATTCACTTTTATTAAAAGGCTACTGACATCATGTTGTCAGTAGCCTTGTTTTATTCTTGTTGTTGCCCGCTGGTGGTCCAGATTAATAACCTTATGGATCATTGGTATTTTTCAACAAGGAGAAAGTGAAAATGTTATCTATTGCACCGTTAGTTTGGGGTGAAATTCCTGTCAGTGATATGAATCGTGCCGTTGCTTTTTATCAGCAGCATTTTGGCGTTGAGTTTAAGCGTGACGATATGGAAGACATGGAATACGCCACCATAGTGACCGAAGACGTTAGCGCCGCTAGTATTGGGCTAGTCAAATGCAGCATGAGCCAACCGTCGATGCAGGGCAGCACTGTGTATTTGCATTTCAGCACCCAATTGCAGCCCTTAGTGGATAAACTCACCGCGGCTAATGTCAATATTCTGCTGCCAGTAACCCCGATCAAAGAAGGGGAATGTGGTTATATTGCCCTCTTTGTCGACAGTGAAGGCAATAAAGTGGGTCTGTGGTCTAAGGATAAGTAGGCGATTTTTTAACCTACCAGAGTCGTGCACTCAGGGCACGACTCTGATTAACTTATTGGTTTGGCTATATATGGAAAAACAATGATGGACCTGGTTTATATTGATGCTCGACCGCTACTAGGGCTTAGCAGCCGCACGAACAATCGGGCCGAGATGTCCGTCGATAGCGCTAAAATTGGCGGCCTGTGGCAAGATTTTTTTGAATCATCCCAGCTCACGGCTATGCTCAATTCGCCCATGTACGGCGTGTATTATGACTATGAGTCAGACATGAATGGCGAGTTTGCTGTGCTGGTGGGCAAGGCAATTGATGCCCCTGTCGAAGCAAACCACTTCACGTCGCTGGAGCTTGAAGCTGGTAAGTACCTTAAATTTACGGCCCAGGGGGAAATGCCCCAGTGTGTTATCGATCTTTGGGGACAAGTGTGGGGCTATTTTGGTACTAACGATTGTCCACATCAGCGGCGCTATCAAACTGATTTTGAAGTTTACCTTAGCACCACTGAGGTTGAGATTTATATCGGGATTTTATGATTTAAATCGTAAACTATCACTCAAGCGAGTATAAGGATATGCCAGTGATTTATGTAAACTAACACTGCTTAATCAACTTATTGACAAATAAAGGATTAAATCAGAGTCCATGCGCCGCGCCGATCGCCTATTTCAAATAGTGCAAATTCTTAAACATAAACGCCTGACTACAGCCTTGGAGCTAGCCGAACGGTTAGAGGTTTCCACGCGCACGATTTACCGTGATGTGCAGGATTTGTGTTTAAGCGGCATTCCCATCGAAGGGGAGGCGGGGGTAGGCTATTTATTGCGCCATGAAGTCAATGTGCCGCCGTTAATGTTCAACGAAGCCGAACTCGAAGCGATTCAAGTGGGCATGCGTATGGTGCAAACCTGGGGGGGAAAAGAACTCGGTAGCGCGGCGCGCCAAGCGATGATCAAAGTCGAAGCCGTGCTGCCTAAGCGATTACAAGCCTATCAATCCTTGATGTTTTCGCCCGATTTTTATTTAGATTCCAATGAGTTTCAATTCCTTGATCCTTTGCGTAATGCCGCACAGCGCCGCGAATATGTCAAACTCTTCTATCAAGACGTCAAACTCGATGTCACCGAGCGGGAAGTTAGACCGCTTGCCATCTATTTTTGGCGTGGCACTTGGACCTTGCTGACTTGGTGTGAGCTACGTTCGGCTTTTCGTAATTTCAGGGTCGATCGCATCACTGGTCTTGTGCGGTTGAACCGTTATTTTCCGATAACTTCAGGGCAAGAATTAGATGATTTTATTGTAATGACTAAATATTGATTAGTTTACCGTTCTTGCTGCCATTAAGTGTTAACTGTAAAAAATTGTAAGAATTTATATTTAATTTTTTTCAGTTTATTTCCTGCTCATAACTTATTTTAATTGTGCTTATTTTTAAGATTTTGAAGATGTTTAATGTCTCCAATAAATTTCACTTTTTATTAACAATTCTGTGTGGTAATGTTAATAATATTATAAGTCTTTAGTTTGATTTTTTGTTATTTCATTTATTTTAATCATCAATTCCCATCTTTTGCTTATTTGTATGTGTTTGATATTTAATGCTTTAATCTTATATTGTTTTGCTTGGTAAAAAAACAATTGTTAACCAATTTAAAACTTATGTTTATAAAATGTTTTAACTTCTTCGTTATTGTTGCATTATATATTTAAGTGGAAATGTTAGTTGTCTTACTCTCTAGCTGATAACTGGGTTTTTACTTTGAAGGAACATATAAAAATATTTTAATGTTAAAGGGATATATAACATGTTTAAGGATTCTAAATTAGCCTGCTCAATTAAGCTAGCCTGTGCATTCGGAGTTGTTGCATCTTGCACTTTTCCTGTAATTGCAGAGGAAGCACAAGCAAATGATCAAATAGAAAAAGTTGCTGTAACTGGCTCTCGTATTGCTAAACCAGAATTAACTCAACCATCCCCAATCGTTAGTATTGGAGCTGAAGAATTGGCTAAGTTTGGTAACTCTGACCTTGCCAGCATACTTTCTGAGTTACCTTCTATTGGCGCGACGAATACTATTATTGGTAATAATAATAGTAATGAGAGCGCAGGTGTGAGCTCTGCTGACTTGCGACGTTTAGGTGCAAACCGTACTCTTGTACTCGTTAACGGCAAGCGACATGTAGCAGGCGAACCTGGTTCTGCTCAGGTTGATTTATCGACCATTCCAGCAAGCATGATTTCAAGAGTTGAAATCGTGACTGGTGGCGCCTCAGCTATTTATGGCTCCGATGCAGTATCTGGTGTTATTAACATTATCTTAAAAGAAAACTATCAAGGTTTTGAGTTTAATGCTCGGACCTCAGGCTCATTAGAAGGTGTCGGTACGCAAGAGCATTCTTTTGACATGCTAACAGGTGCTGATATTGTCGATGGACGCGGTAATGTGACTTTCTTCGCTGGTTATGACCGCACTAAAGAAGTGATGTCACGTGATATTCGCCAGTTTGATTCATGGGGAACAATTATCAACCCTGATAGTAAAGGGGAAGACGATGGAATTCCAGATAGATTACGCGTGCCGAAGGTCTATTCAGAAATGATTAGCGCTACGGGCGTTATCAATGCCTTTGGTGGTGCAGGTGGTCGTTGGACATTTGATCAGGCTGGTAACCCTCTAGTGCAAGTTGAACGTGACGGTGATAATAGTTTCGCATTTGGTTCTTTCCCTAATGGTTGTGATACCTGTTTTGATTCCGAGTCCTATGAAAACTACATCCCAGGAGTTGAGCGTATTACTGTTGGATCATCATTCAATTTTGATTTAAATGATAATATTCAACTATATAGCGACTTTAAATATGTTAAGGCGGATATTCGTCAACAGTTCCAGCCATCATTCCGTTTTGGTGATGACACAATTAATGTTGTAGATAATGCCTTTTTAGATGAAGGTTTACGTAAAACGCTCTTAGATGCTGGTCAAACAGAAGTTGTTTTTGCAAAGTTTTTTGATGAGTTAGGCAACCGCAGTGCCGATAATACCCGTGAGTTGTTCCGTTATGTAGGTGGATTTAAAGGTGGCTTTACTTTAAGTGAAACAATTTTTAATTATGATACTTACTTTGTATATGGTGAAACTCGAAATCAACGTAAAACATTGAATGATTTAATACCAGATAATTTTGTTGCTGCATTAGATTCGGTGATCGATCCTGCAACAGGTTTAGCTGCGTGTCGAAGCCAAGTGCCTAGTGCACAGGGGCCTGGGTATAAAGATCCAGCATCTGTCAACGGTGGTGATTGTGTTGCTTATAATCCTTTTGGTTTAGGCCAAGCATCCGCTGAAGCACGTGATTGGATATCTGCTGACGTTACACGTGAAGATAAAATTACTCAGCAAGTAATTGGTGGAACATTAGCAACCGATTCAGCCGAGCTATTTGAACTTCAAGGTGGCCCAGTTGCTATGGTTGTTGGTTTCGAATATCGCGAAGAAACTTCTGCTTCCGTTACCGATGAATTTACTAAGGCTGGATTTTTAACGAATGCTGCAACACCTGACTCTTATGGTGAATACGATGTAATGGAATACTTCATTGAAGTAAACATTCCATTAATCAAAGATTTAGCATTTGCTCACGAGTTAAGTGTTGATGGTGCTTATCGCGATGCTGATTACTCACATTCAGGGAAAACTGAAGCTTGGAAAGTTGGGTTGTTTTATGCTCCATTCGAACAACTGAGTTTACGTGGTACTTATGGTGAGGCTGTACGTGCTCCTAATATAGCCGAGGCATTTAGCCCTCGTTCACCAGGATTTGCTCGTGTCTCTGATCCATGTGATGCCGATAATATTAATGATGATCCCGATCGCGTTGCAAACTGTGCAGCTCTTGGCGTTCCTGTAGGCTTCCAAGCTAACGATAACGTTTCTGTTGATATTATCTCTGGAGGTAACTCTGAATTAGATCCAGAAACATCAACTTCCTTTACTGGTGGTATTGTTTGGGAACCTACTTTTGTTGATAAATTAGCGTTCACAATTGATTATTATGATATTGAAATCAAAGATGCTATTACATCAATTGAAGCACAGGTAGTTGCTGATAACTGTGTTGATGCAACAGGTTCTCCTGATAGTACATTCTGTTCTCAAGTTGACCGAGATCCTACTACTCATGATATTACTTTGGTTCGTTCTGGATATTTAAATACTTCAGCACTTTATACTAGAGGTATTGAGTTTCAAGCAAGCTACGGTTTGGATTTAGCTAGCTTTAACGCACCTGGTGAGTTGAAGTTTAATTTACTTGCAAACCAATTGCTTGAGCTTGAACAGCTCGAGTTCCAGAATCGTCCTGATGAAGTGAATGATGAAAAAGGCGAAGTGGGAGATCCAGAATTACAATTCCGTTTAAGTGCTGATTACCGTTTAGATGATTTAACTGTAAGTTGGTCAACCCGTTACATTGATCGTGTTGTTACTTATGATATATCTAAAAATGGTGGTTCACCTGAGGATTTAGCTCCTGGATACATTGGTTCTATGACTACACATGATTTATCTGCAACATATTATTTAAGTGATAACGTCATGATCAATGGTGGTATTCGTAACCTATTTGACTCTTTACCACCTGGTTATACTAATGATGCTTTGTATGACTTAGTCGGCCGTAGAGCTTTCCTAGGCATAAAAGTGAACATGTAATTTAAGCGATTATAGGTTTTTTAAGATGCAATCCTCATGGGTTGCATTTTTTTTAACCAATTAGATTAAACATTTTAGTTATGTTTGCATACATTTTGGCTGGTAAAGTAGATGCACTATACGATCAGAACTTAAATATAAGCCACTCGAATGAGTGGCTTGTTTTTACAGCATATTTTTAACGTAACTAGAAAAACGCATTTACAAAAGTATCGTGCATGACCAAGTGACTTTGGGGCCATAAATGAACGATAACGTTGTACAGCGACATATCCTAGTGGATAAAGAAAAATAGTCACATACTCAACACCCTGGCCAGCAAGGTATTACGGGTTATCTTTTCAACTCGTTGTATGCGCCACTGGCGTAATGTAATTCATAGCTGTGACTGTATATTTCTAAAATATTTCCGAAGGGATCTTCCATGTAAATCATGCGGTAAGGTTTTTCACCCGGATAGTAATAACGGGGAGCCTTCATGCGTTTTTTGCCGCCAGCGGCTACAATTTTTTCGGCTAATTCTTCCACATTTGGATCTTGTACGCAGAAATGGAAGATACCCGTTTTCCAGTATTCAAAATTGTTCTCTGGGTTGACTTGATTAGCAAATTGAAACAGCTCGACTCCAATCCTATCACCCGTTGATAAGTGGGCAATTTTGAACGAGCCCCAATTTGGCCCAAAGACATCGGTACACATTTGTCCGATAGCTGAGTCGTCTTCGACGATTTCAGTCGGTTCCATAATGAGATACCAACCGAGGATTTCGGTGTAGAATTTTACCGCGGCATCTAAATCGGGTACTGAAATACCAATATGGGAAAAGGTACGTGGATAAGGTTGATTCATGGTGACTCCTAATGAGTAAACAGCGATTGTCAGCTAAAACCTGTGCTGGGTTTGTGGTACTTCTGATTGAATGAACTCAGTTTACTGCGGACAAAACGCTATTAAAAATTATCAATAGTTCTTATTTTGATAATTTAAAATTATTAAAATGCGTTTTTTTAGCTACACTCATGATTTAACAATGGCTGTCTGGAACGATAATGCTAAATCAGCAATGGCTAATGACTTTTATGACCTTGGTTGAGGTGGGACATTTTACCCACACAGCCCATAAACTATTTATGACTCAGCCTGGCGTCAGTCAGCACATTAAAAAGCTCGAGCAGCAGGTCGGTGCGCCTTTATTGCAACGGATAGGTAAGCGTTTTGAATTAACCGCCGCGGGTGAGATCCTCTATCGTTACGCTCGTCAGCGAGCGATTGACGAAACTCAGCTACTGAGTCAGCTACAAACCGATCATGAGTATGTGGGCGATTGTCGCTTTGGTTGCTCAGGTGCGATTGCGAGTCTGCTTTACCCACATTTTCTTGAGTATCAGAGGCAACATTCTGGGCTGACAGTCACTATGGAGGCTGCGCCGAATAAACGTATAGTCACGGCCATTCTAGATAACCAGTTGGATATTGGCATTGTGACTCGGGTAGGTGATGAGGTTGAACTGAGTTATGAGGCGATAGGCCATGCGCCTTTATCCTTGGTATTACCCAGCCAGTATCGGGACCAAGTGCTGGATATTGAGTTGTTAAATCGCATTGGTTTTATCAATCACCCCGACGGGGAATATTACTTGCAGCAAGTGTTACAAACTAATTTTCAAACCTTGCCTAAGGGCGCAGTCTCAACGACAGTGGCTGCTCAAGATTTTTCCATACAATCCTCAAAAGTGGCATCTATTCGCCGGACTGGTTATGTAAATCAACTTAGCCAAATTTTATTACCTGTATCGAAAGGCTTAGGCTTTACTGTTCTGCCACAAAGTACAGTGGATGCCTTTATTGCACAGGAAAGTTTATGGTCTGTAAGGTTGGCGCAATCGGTGCGAGAAGCACATTATCTTGTTCATAAGTCACATAGACCACTGCCAAGGCGTTACCATGGCTTCATTGATTTAATTGGCCAATTAATAGGTAAGCAGGTTGGATAACTGTCTATTAACTGTAACTAGCTGAATAAATCAACAATAAAGGTAGTGGGACGGAAAATAGACCGATAAAACGGAATTTATTTTTGAAGTAGTGCGCCGACCATAGGGCAAACTTTCTATGCAATCTCGCAGGTGTGAACGCTAAGCCCACCCCGACGCAAACTAATACAATACCTATCGCAAAAATAGCCTGCGGAAACAGGGTATCGGCTGAATAATGGATAAAAATAAGACCCGCAATAATTCGGCTACTCACTTCAACAATATGGAAGTAGGGCTGCTCGCTAAATGAAATAATGCCCTTAGAGAAAGACTCAGGTTTTACTACCATCACTAGGTTTAATAACAGCATCAACAGACCAGCAAACGCAATAAAGTACATAGTGATCCCTTGATGTTGGAACTATAAATCCAGCGGTAAAATTTAGCACTCTCATTCCAGTGACACGCCCCTGTCGCCAACGGTCACTTCCATGGGAGTGCTTAATTGTTGTTAATTCCTGCGTAACTTTACCTCCAGTTTTTACACTATATCTTCCATTTTCGAGTAGATACATCAGTGTATATTCCCTTTTAACCATAGAGATATATGGATGTCCTCACTCTTCTAGCCAACCGCCTGACTAATGAATAACGAAAAATAGCCCCATACTCAACACTGTGGTCAGCAAGGTATTACGGGTGACGAGAGCGAGTACCGTCGCGACCACGGCGCAGATGAGGTAGCTGTTGTCCAAGCTGAGATCGAGCTGGCCTTCTTGCACAAAGACTATGGGCGCGAAGATAGCGGTGAGGACTGCAGGGGCTGAGTAACTTAAAAAAGTTTGGGTGCCCTTACTTAATCGCAGCGGTAATTTAGGTTCGAGTAGTAAATGACGACTGATAAACACGATCGCCGCCATCGAGAAAATCATTAACCAGATCATAGGGTTTCCTCAGTTTGTGTGGCTGTGGTTTCGGCTTTTACGGCTTGTTTATCTTCCCCGGTGACTTTGGCATAGAGCACACCTGCGGTCATCCCCGACAGGGCGGCAATTAAGAGCCCCGCCTGAATATTAAGCACGGCGCATACTACCGCTAAGGTGAGCGAAACCAGCACACAGACTAAGATGGACGGCTTTTTCACCGTGGGGACCACGAGTGCTATAAAGGTCGCAGCAATGGCGAAGTCGAGTCCTAATTCGCCTAAGTTGTCGATGGCATTGCCGGCGATAATGCCGAGCAGGGTGGCGAGGTTCCAACCGATATAAAAACTCAAGCCGCCGCCAAGGGCGTACCAAGGATCGAACCTATGTAACTTGCCTTGATTGGCGATGGCAAAGAGTTCATCCGTGAGCAAAAAGCCCAACGTTAGGCGCCACTTTAACGGCAAGGGACTGATCTGACTGCGCATCGCCATGGCGTATAACAAGTGGCGCGAAGTGATAAGTAAAGTGGTGATTAAGATACTCCACAGGCCAATACCGGCTTTGACCATCCCCAGTGCCACTAACTGAGCGGCACCCGCATAGATAATCGCCGACATGGCCTGACTTTCTATGGGCGTGAGCCCGACTTCAATGGCGAATGAGCCCGCTAAAATGCCCCAAGGTACAACCGCTATCGTCAGCGGCATCATGGCTAAGGTGCCTTTTAAAAAAGCCTTGGTTTTGGTGGGATGCGCGGGAGCAACCTCAGGTTCTATAAGTTTGTCGGTGGTCACTTAGGCTCCTAAAAATAGTGGCGACGCTAGGGCCGCGGTTAAACAAAGAATGCTTACATAAGGTTTGCTTACTCTGTTAAGACCACTCAGTGATGACAGGATGTAAGCAAGCATGAGCATGGCAGATTAACCTAAAGTGGTTGTTTAGGCTTGGATAATATTGCGGCCTATTTCTTTAGCAAATTGCCCTGGGGTTACGCCGACGGTCTTTTAAAATGCCGATTCAAATGACTTTGATCGTGAAAACCACAATCGAGGGCGACATCGAGTAGCCTGTGTGCCTTGTTTAATTTACCCTTGGCGAGTCTCACTCTGGCCTGAATTTGGTAAGCGTGGGGCGGTAAGCCGTAATAATGTTGAAATTGCTTGAGTAAATAATAGGGGCTTAATCCCGCAAGTGTTGCCAGCTCTCCAAGGGAGATATCGACCGCAGGGTGGATGTGAAAGAGCGGCCATGCCGTCAACGGTCACTTCCATGAGAGTGCTTAATCTCGTTAATTCTTGTGCATCTTTTAGCGGCAGTTTTCACACTATCATCTTTTATTTTCAAGTAGATGCTTTAGATGCACACTTTTTCATCTCAGAAACATGTGGGTGTCCTGTCTTCTTGGTCTTTTTTGGTATTTATGAATAAGAAAGCGTTAGTTGTTGTCGCTTGTTCTACTTTAACTTGAATCGCAATTGTTCTATCTGCTTATCGATAGACGCAACCTGTGTATCTGCTTGCTGCGCCACTGCCGACATTTCTTGCGCCAAGCTTTGCTCCCAAGTCGCTCCAGCAAGATTGTTATTGGCGTAACTTCTATCGTTTCTCAGCGCTACAATACGTTTATCCCTTTGGTCGATAATGAGTTTTCGGTCGTTCTCTAGTTTAGTGATTTCGCGGCTAATGCGTTGTTTATCAATAAAATCGGTGATTTCTTGTTTTTTATCTGTGTGAGTAATAGTGTTTGCATGGGCAGTATCAGGACCTTTAACGACGCTACCTATACCACTAAGGTCGACGGGTTGACTATTTTCATCACAGGGTTCGGCCTGATATTTCCCGTCGGCACAGTGATATACGGCGGCATTGGCCGAAAAAGGCTGGATAAGTGTAAGTAGCAATAATGATTTTCTGTCCATAGAACACCCCATTGTCGATTTTGGCTAGATTACTCTGTCGTGGCGTAAAAAACAAAACAAGGTCGTGGGGTTTCCCCCCACACCCGACCAAGGAGGACTGCTCGTCCTTGCACCTGCGAAAGCTAGCTCGGCATCCATGTCGAGACTCACGCAATTTATCTATTCGCCCTGCGGTAACACCGAGGGGAGGTGTATTCTGTTACTTCGGAGTTAACTGTTAATCCCGAGAGATTCAAGCCTGTCCTGTCTTTCTCTTAATTTCGTTAATTCCTGTGTACCTTTTTAGTCAGTTTTCACACTATCAATTTCCATTTTCAAGTCGGCACATCAGGACATATATTCACTTTTAACCTTAAAAATATGTGGATGTCCTTACTCTTTTTACTCTTTTTTGAGGCTATAAGTCCGTCTTTACAATTAAGCACTCTCATTCCAGTGACACGCCATGAACTCATCCCTGAGGGCTCGACGGCGGCATCCATGCCGCCAACGGTCACTTCCATGAGAGTGCTTAATCTCGTTAATTCCTGTGCATCTTTTAGCGGCAGTTTTCACACTATCATCTTTTATTTTCAAGTAGATGCTTTAGATGCACACTTTTTCATCTCAGAAACATGTGGGTGTCCTGTCTTTTTCCTCGTCCTATCCTCCTTGCCTATTGTTTTCACATCAGCCAAGACGCCCCTAACGGAGTTGAAAGCCCCTTGTGCTCATTGGCAAATTTGCTATCGCATCCGAAGGATGCGCTTTACATCCATGTAAAGCCCCCAGTTCGGCAGTCCCTGCCTCTCGCTCATAAGCGCGAAAATCACCGATTTTCATTCGCCCCTGCACCTGCGAAAGCTAGCTCGGCATCCATGCCGAGACTCACGCAATTTGTCTATTCGCCCTGCGGTAACTCCGAGGGGAGGTGTATTCTGTTACTTCGGAGTTAACTGTTAATCCCGAGAGATTCAAGCCTGTCCTGTCTTTCTCTCATCAGGACATATATTCACTTTTAACCTTAAAAATATGTGGATGTCCTTACTCTTTTTACTCTTTTTTGAGGCTATAAGTCCGTCTTTACAATTAAGCACTCTCATTCCAGTGACACGCCATGAACTCATCCCTGAGGGCTCGACGGCGGCATCCATGCCGCCAACGGTCACTTCCATGAGAGTGCTTAATCTCGTTAATTCCTGTGCATCTTTAGCGGTAGTTTTCACACTATCATCTTTTATTTTCAAGTAGATGCTTTAGATGCACACTTTTTCATCTCAGAAACATGTGGGTGTCCTGTCTTTTATTTGGTATGCCTGATCGTCTGTTATTTACAATTAGGGCATTTTAATAATTTAACAATAAGTGTCTCGTTAAATTAAAATGCTATGTTAAATGTGCTCGGGGGAAGTTCATTGAAACTTCATTTATGAGTTAACACAATTGCGCCATAGTAGCATTTTTCATCTGCACCACTGGAAAGATATAAAGTATTTACATATTCAATTTCAAAATCGATATTTTGGAGAAGTTTGCTCCTAATAAAATCTCTAACATCGGCTATACCGCTATTACGCTTGTTATGCTTTATTTCATAGGATAGGTGTTCATTTAATGTAAACTGGCCAGATTTAGCATCATGATCAATAACAAGACAATCAACAAAACTAAATCGATTAAGATCAATTTCTTCATGTAATGTTATGAAACTAGCAGTACCAGCTAGCTTATCTCTCGCCCTTTTATTGAGGTCGGCGTTATGTATAAATGGGTTAAATGTTTTGCTCATATTTTGAGCTATTTGAGTGTCACTAAAACCAAGTTCGCGAAACACAAAATACATTAAAAGCACTAAAAGACGATCCTTTAGTTGAACTTCTTTTGTGATTTCACCGTCTATCACAGTCTTGTAATCTAGGCCATGTGCAACAGAGTTCCTGAGCCTTTTCAACACATCAAAATCAGAATTGCTGAATGAAATAGCTTCTTTAATATCATTACTCGTCTTGCTCATTAAGAAATCATATTTGTGCTGTAGCGTGGGGTGGGAAGTATTTTTAAGGTTGGTAATAACACTCTCAATACCATCTATGACTAATTTTTCATCCTCGGAGAATTCATTCGATTCAATAAAAGTTTGCAACGTATCATTGAGCTGTGACCTTAGCTCGTTAAACTTCGCTCTGTTTAGTTTATGCCCTTTTCCCTTAGACTCCTGCTCGCAGTACATTTCAAGCGTTACAACGACAGATAAAATTCGATATTGCCAAATCTCTGTACGTGAGTTTGAAAAAGATACTACTAGGCGGTTCCATATTGTTCGGAACGATTTAACTTTGAAGTAGTTGGTTATGATCGTTTCCCAAAGCTCCCAGCCAGACACATTATTATAGTGACAGAGTGTGTCGTGATGATTCTTAAATGGTATTTTTTCGAAGATTATGCTTGAGAAAATGATGGATTTATAATCATGCCTCTTACTGGATGAGAAAACGTATAAATTTTTGATTGATAACGAATATCCCAGAAGGAGAGAAAAAAGATTTCGTATCTCTAATGTAAGCTTTTCTACTTCACGTAACGTAAATTTGTCATTTTTCTTTTTGATGATAAAGCAGTCTTCAATTTGGATTAGATGCTCAGTTGGTGTGGTTGTTGGTGATGATACATAACGGTGGTTTTCTATCGAGTAGTCATTTTTTTGATAGGTAAAGTCAACTAAAAACTTGTCTATGGCTGTATTTCGCTTTAACTCCGTGTCTGTTATTTCAGTGGTTCGTAATCTTTCAAACCAAGTTGAAATACCTGTAAGGTGTACTTCAAACTGGTCAATGTCATTCGAGAGCAAAGAGCCTGTAGTGATATATCTACAAGTTATCTGCCCACCTCTTTGAAGCTCTGATTGATGTAGAGTAAATGTTTTTCGCGAACCAATCTCATAACAAATGATTGGTAAATTGATTACTCTATCTTCATCTGCAAACAGCAAGTCGTGCTTATCGGTGTGAATTACAAGATTTAGGATTTGGCTTGCATTTATCGATAGAACACCAGTGTATTCTTCACAATCAAGACTAAACTTTACAGTATGCCTGTATTCTTCAAAGAAACTTAATTCCCTTTGCGACACTCTTGTATTCCCTTAAGTCTCATTAAAGAAATCACACTTTAATCAAGTAATAACGGAAAGGCTAGCAAAAAAGAGTAAGGATACCCACACCATCATAATTACTTTTGAAAACATAACCCCTATGGGCAGAGGTTGACTTTTCAACGCTGTTTTCACGGTATTTTTGCCAGCAAATTACACCGAGATTTGCTAAGGCGAATTCGATTGCGGACGTGACCTTCGATGACATGGATGTCATCGTAGAGCCGCCATGGATGGCTTCACGGCGTGTCACGGAAGCAGTTGAATTCGGCGTACAACAGAGTGATGGATAAATGCTTTGAACTCTACCCTACTTTTAATCTTAGAAGGGTTGCTAAAGCTTCTCGCTTGGCCAACGTTGCACTAACTTTGTATCACTAAGCAAACAGCCGCAAATAATTTACGGCTGTTTTGCTATTGAAGTGCTTTATTTGAGTTGCGATTTGTAACTTTCGCTAAACAACTCGCTATTCAGCCACCATCGCCATTAGCGCGGGCAAAAACTCGTTATCTAGTGCTGCGATTTCGCCTTGTTCGACCAGCACTTGATTGAGGATCTCATGGCTAGTCAAAGGGTTGGCGAGTACTACGCGAAACACCACGGTCGCTTGCCTAAAATAGCGGGCTGGCTGAATGCGGGTGCGGGAGACGAAGGATTTACCCTGTTCGCGTTGGTGCTTTTGAATAAACTGGGTCAGGCCATCGAGCAGCTCGTTAAAGCGCGCAAGTTTTACTGTGTCTGCTTGCTCACAGGCAAGCTGCATGACGGCTTGCACTTTAGCGGGGACATAACGATAGGTGAGCAGGCACAGCTCTGGTTCAGTGACCAGCTCAAAATCCTCATGGGCTTTGATTTGCTCGGCAAAATAGCCCGCTTTTTCAAGGCTGTTATTGATTAAGATTTCATACCCATCGCGGCCGATAATTTGCAAGCAAGCGTGCACTAACATTGCCATGCCGGGGCGTGAGCCTTCCAGGGTTTGGCTACCGAGATCCTTAGAACCGCGGCGCAGAATATATTCGGCGTGATGGGCAATGGCGTGGGCAAACTCTGGGTCCTTAAATAACACCATGCCCGCGCCCATGGGCACATACATTTGTTTGTGGGCATCGATAGTCACCGAATCAGCAAGTTCGATACCTGCGAGTAAGTGGCGGTATTTATGGGATAATAAACTCGCGCCGCCCCAGGCTGCATCCACATGGAAATGACAATTTAACTCTTTTGCGAGCGTCGCTAACTCAATCAGCGGGTCAACATTACCTGTCTCAGTGGTGCCAGCCACGCCAACAATCGCCAATACCTTGATATTTTTACTGGCAAGTTCAAGGGCCGCTTGGCGCATTTTAGCCACATCGACCTTGTTATCACTACCCGTGGGAATGCTGATGATATTGTCGCGGCCAATGCCAAGCAGATCGACGGCTTTGCCCAGCGAATAGTGACCGCGCTCCGAGACTAAAATCGCTAAATCATCATAGCCATAGTGGCGCAGCGCCTTGAGTAACCCTTCGCGGGTCACGCCTTTAAAGTCGCCATCGGCCCTTAATAATTGATTGCGGGCAATCCACAGGGCGGTAATGTTGGCAACTGTGCCGCCGGAGCAAAATGCCCCGAGGGAATGATTGGCGCTGTGCATCCAGCTTTGATAAAAATCCGTATCTTGGGCGTAAATCAAATGGTGCATCATGCCGAGCACTTGGCGCTCAAGGGGCGTAAATGCCTTGGATGTCTCGATTTTTACCAAGTTTTGATTGAGCCCCACCATCATCTTCGACAGCGGTAACACAAAGTAGGGCAGTGCCGAAGTCATGTGGCCGATAAAACTGGGCGCCGCCGTATGGACCGAATGGGCCACCAGATTTTGCATGATCTCGTCGGTGTAATCGGAGACAAAACGCGGCTGAGTTGGGATCTCAAAGGCCTGAAAATCGGTTTCAATTTCCGATAAGGGCTTTTCGAGCGCGGCAATGCTGTCACCCAAAAAACCTGCTAAATCCTCGGAAAGCTTCTGCTCGATAATACTTAAGGTCGATTCTGCATCTTCCGGCACAGTAAATATGCGCATCAGACTGGCTTCGGATGCCGTGGCTTGGCGAGGGAGTTTTTGAGTCATGGGGCTTGCCGTCTATTAATTCTTATAGTGAAACCGCAAATTTGTTCAAAGAGTATAACCAAATCAGTGACTCTCGAAAGCAATCAAGGCGGATTACCAAAAAGGGAGCTCACTTTACTGCAAGGCCTTTTAGTCATCAAGCATTAAAATCTAGTGCAGGCTCGGCGGCGAGGTAAAAAACAAGGCGCCATGTGGGCGCCTTTGCTCGATTTTCCCTTGGCCTTATGGTCTAGGGTTTGCCTAACATCAGCACAGCACCAATATTACGGGCGGTGTTACAAAGGTTTAGCTTGGCATTGGCCAACACATTCTCAAGCGAACTTAGGGCCGGAATAATAGGGAAAATTGCCGACATACCTTGATCCAGAATGGCATTGGCGTTTTCACCTAGGCAGCCGGCAATACCAATAGTGGGAATCCCCTGCAGTCTGGCTTGCTTTAACACGCCCATCGGGGTTTTACCAAATACAGTTTGACCATCGATGCGGCCTTCACCTGTGATCACTAAATCGGCACCGCGAATTTTGTCAGCGAGGCCAACGGTTTGCATTACAATCTCGACACCGGGTTTGAGTTCGGCATTTAAAAAAGCCATCACACCAAGGCCCATACCGCCCGCCGCACCCGCGCCAGCTTGCCCACGGTGATCGGCAACGCCACTTTGGACTATCATATCGGCGTAGTGGGCAAGGGCCGTATCTAGCTGCTTAACCATCTCGGGGGTAGCGCCTTTTTGCGGACCAAAAATCGCCGATGCACCACGCTCACCACACAGAGGGTTGTCAACATCACAGGCGACTTCGAAGCTACATTGGCTCAGTAGTGGATGGGCGTTTGTCATATCAATACGGGCAAGATTGGCTAGCGCAGCGCCGCCAGCGGGCAAGGTTTTACCTTGGCTGTCGAGCAATAAAATATCCAACGCTTGGGCCATACCCGCACCACCATCGTTGGTGGCACTGCCGCCTAAGCCTAAAATGATGTGCTTTATCCCCCGATTAAGCGCATCACAAATCAACTCGCCCGTACCATAACTTGTGGTGAGCAGCGGATTTCGTTGCTCCCTTGGTACATGGTGTAGCCCAGAGGCTGAGGCCATTTCAATTACGGCAATAGCACCAGTATCTGAATGAGTTGCAGCACTACCATTTGAACCATTGCCGAGGATGCCATAGTGCGCCTGTACTCTATTTCCGAGTGGGCCCATGACCTCTAAATTGACAATACTGCCACCTGTGGCATCGACCATAGACTGCACTGTACCTTCGCCGCCATCGGCAACGGGGATTTTGACTATATCGCAGTCGGGGAGCACTTGTTTTAAGCCCTGTTCAATCGCGTTGGCGACTTCGAGTGCGCTTAAGCTTTCTTTAAAGGAGTCGGGGGCGATAACTATTTTCATTAAAAATCCTACAACTAAATGGGCGCAGTATGCGCCCAAGGACACAATATCGAATCAAGGTCAAACCAAGGTCAAATCAATATTAGAGCAAGACTAAGCTCAGCACATACACAGTCACCATGGCGGTGACACCTTGGATTAGGGTTGCCATGGTTTGTGCCTTATAGGCTTGTTTCACACTCATGCGGCTAAATTGGGTCACGACCCAGAAAAAACTGTCATTGGCGTGGGAAACCGTCATCGCGCCCGCACCAATTGCCATTACCGTTAATACGCGGCCCATATCGCTGCCAAGACCTATATCACCTAGCATAGGCGCAACCAGTGCCGAGGTCGCAACTAACGCCACAGTGGATGAACCCTGCGCCGATTTAAGCGCCGCGGCGACGATAAAGGGCATAAAGATACCGATACCTAGCGCCGACAGTGAGCTACCTAAAAAGTCGCCTATAGGCGTGGCTTTTAAGACTGCACCAAAGGCGCCACCCGCACCTGTGATCAAGATAATCGGCGCGGCTGTGACGAGTCCTTGGCTAATGCGCTCACTAAATTCACTGATCTTATTCTCACCTTTTAATAACAACAGGGATAAAAACAGGCCAATCATCAGGGCATTAACGGGCTGGCCGAGGAATACGAGTGCGGTAAATAAACCTTCTTTACCTAAGGGAGCCGAGGGGAAATTAGCGATGGAACCTAGACAAATTAATATGATCGGCACAAAAATTGGCGCGAAGGCTTTTAGTGGATTGGGCAGAGTGCCATAGCTTTTTTTCAGTGATTCATAATCATCTAGCTGTGCCTTCAGCTCTTCTGCACCTTCACCATCGGGCTCAACATCGGCAAAACGGTTTGCCCATAACATACCCGCAAGCGCGGCAACGGCGGCGACAAATAGACCCACGCCGATCACTAAACCTAAATTAGACTCTAAGCCTAAGTTACCTGCGGCGGCGATAGGGCCAGGCGTTGGCGGTACAAAGGTGTGAGTGGCATACAACCCCGTGGCTAAGGCAACGCTCATGGAGACACTAGAGACCTTCATGCGGTTAGCCATGGATTGTTTTAACGAGTTTAAGATCACAAAGCCCGAGTCACAGAATACGGGGATAGACACGAGATAACCTATGATGGACATAGTGAGCGTCGGGAAGCGTTTACCCAATAGCTTGATCACCACGTCGGCCATGGTAATGGCTGCGCCGCTCTTTTCGAGAATAATCCCGATAATCGTCCCCAATACGATCACTAGGCCGATATAACCTAAAATATTGCCAAACCCTGTGGTAATGGTTTTAGCGATTTCTCCGCTCGGTAAGCCATAGGCGAAGGCTGCGATAAAGGCGGCTAAAATTAAGGTTAGAAAGGGGTGGAGTTTAAATTTTGAGGTCGCGAAAACAATAAATGCAATCACGCCGATAAGAATAAGCACTAAGTTCATAGTTTGTCCCGTTCAGTTCTTGGCTGAAGTTTTTGAGTAAGTTTCTTAAGTGAGTTTTGACGGATATTGTAGGGCGCAGTGTTCATTTAGGCCTGAGTCCAAATGAAGGCTGCCTTAAGGTCATCCTATTATTGTGCAGGCATATTTGAATAGCTTTGGCTAAACCGACGGACTTACCGCCATATGACAGGCTATTTTTGTGCGCATGCACAAAAAGACTTAAGTGAATTCGAATGTAAGAGGGTTAATTTTGTCTATAGAGTTGGCAAATATGGCTATTTGCCAACCTTAACAGGAGAGACTGGGCTTAACTCGGCGCACTTATTGACGACGAATAAAGGATTCTACATAGGCGGCGGTTCGGGCATTGAGTATAGGATCGGCCGATGCGGCAATGCCCTTAGGTAATAACAGCGGGTTGAAAATGCCTTTATCACACTGTTGAACTTGGGGATCGTTATCTCGTTCACCGTTAATCACCACTTGGCCGACGAGCAAACGCTGGCGAGTCTCAGGCCAAATCACGGTTGGATCATTAATCTCATCGCCCGCTTCAGCCAGTTGAATATAGAGGTTCCATTGTGCAGGCTGGGTTTTAATGCGCTGGAGTAGTTCAGCCTTTAAAAAATCATCGCCAAGCTCAGCCAGTTCGCTGGCTGACAACGCCGCCGTGCCTGCGACGGGTTCAAAAATCCACTTACCCGCGACCGTTTCACCTTGCTGGGCGCTGTCTTTTTGCGTACTAAACAGGAAACTATTTACGCCATAGTAGCGGCTGTTGGCGAAACTTGGGCTGGGAGGCAGTTGTTTTACATAGTCGAAAAAGGTTTTAGCGCTGGGTTGATTGTCGATAAGCCACTGTTTACCTTCAGCGCCCTGTTTCACTTTGGTTTGAAAGTTAAAAAACTCTTCAAGATTACTGGCAAAGAAAACGGGAATATTAGTTGTGACAAAGTTAAGGTTTTCTTTATCGCCATCAATTTTGAGTGACATAAAGCGCCCTGCGGTTTTATCGGAGATCTGCGGATTTGTGCCGCCAAGGGAAAAACGGGCAGTGATCTTAATCGAATCTTGATTAAAAAATGGGATCGCCAATGTTTGTTGTAGTTGCGGATCCGGTTTAAAACTGCCTGAGGTACAAAATCCTTTAGTGTGATTGCGCAGTTTGACTTTTTTACCCGCCTCGCGACTTGCCGCATCGGGTGTGCCATTAACGGCATCGACCAGCTCGGGAATGGTTTTTTCGGCAGCGATTAATGTCGGTGAAGTCAGTGCAATACCACTAATTAGACAAGCCTTGGCGAGTAAAGTCAGTTTGATGAGGTTCATAGCAATTCCTTTTAATGGACTGGGTCGAGCGTTCGAAATGTCGACGCGAGACGGTTATCAGAGACTATAGGAAAGGGGATACGGTATAAATCTTTCAATCAGGCTTCCAATAAATGCCAAGTTTTATTCAATGACACGGAAATAACGTCAGTACTTTTTATGATCTCTATCTGTTTGCCTGTTTCTCGTTGGCTCCTTAAACCCATCAGCGACTCAATCCGTCACACCGCTAGGCATAGTTGCTAAACCTATGTGCGGTTAAACATAGAGGCTGTTAAGTTGAGCCAGTCGAAGTATCAATCAATTGCCCAAGATACAGGCTTAATAGCCCATGCAGGGATTGAATATCTGTTTTAGTGAGCTGCTGAATTTTATCTAGTCGATATCTTAAGGTATTACGGTGAATAAACAGGGCATTAGCACATTGCTGCGCATCACCAAAGTGGGTGATATAGGCGGCTAAGGTTTTGCGTAATTGACCGTTTTTATCGGCCTTGGCGAGTTGTTGATAGGGCATTGCCAGTGCCTGACCACGCCAATCATGTTTAAGCCCTGCGAGTAGCACTTGCAGAGAATAATCTTCAAACAGGTATTTAGTGCCTTCAGGATTGAGCTGTTTACCTATGTTCAAGGTTTCCTGCGCCGTTTGGTAAGAGCGCGCTATACCGCCTTTTTCGGGGAAAAAATGGCCTAGGGCAATTTTAAAGTTTAAATCCATCTGGGCGGGTAAACGTTGCAGCAATTTATCAATACGTTGGTTTTCAAGTTCAGGATCCCATTGTTTTCCGTCCAAAAAAGCCGGTTTTAAGATCACTAGCTGTGACATGGAAGTCATGGCGATTAAATTGCCGCGATCAGGATTTTGCAGTAGATGTAACACTTGTTTTAGGGTTTCGCTCACTCGGGGATTTTGCCTATCATTGCTTTGCTCAGCCTTGCTTAACCCATTAAAAGGGGGCTTGTCCTCTACAAGGGGGTGTCGGTGCTTTTCACTGACCTCAATAATGGCCGCGACCCGTGGTTGGCTGATATCAATGTCGAGTTGTTTGGCCCAGCGGTGTAGTTGCTCATCATCAACGGTTTGTGCCTTGATCAGTTGTAGAATAAATTCTTCCCGCTGGCGGTTCTCCCACTGCAATTTATCCTGCAAATTAGCTTGTTCGACTATCATTTCGGCGGTCATTTTGAGTAACTCGCCGTAATGGGCGAACTCACTGGGATCACCTGTAATGCCGACAACACCTATGATTTGTCCTTGATAATGCAAGGGTAAATTGATACCGGGCTTAACGCCATGGAGCCCTGAGGCTACTTCCTGACTTATTTCCACATTGCGATTTTGTGCAATCGCCAGTAGCGCGCCTTCATGAGTAGAACCAATACGTTTAGGATCTCCTGAACCTAGGATCACCCCTTGGCCGTTCATCACATTAATATTGTGGCCGATAATTTTCATCGTACGACTCACAATTTGTTTGGCAATTTGCTGATCTAAAACATACATAACTAACCTTAGATTTCAGTCTATTAATAAACATTGCATGGCTAGATTTACTGATAACCAAGCCAATAGCAAGCGCCTTAAAAAAGCAGGTGTTTTTATAATCTTCTATACTTATTTTGTATTTGGTTTGTTAAATTATTAACCGTAATGCAACAAATTAATTTGTAAGCCTGTTTTATTTGTGACACTTTGTATCCGCTGAGTGCCGTCTATCCAGCATCGGAAAATGACAAAGGACATGATAATGAAGATCTATACCTTACCTTCGGCTCTGGCTATTTGCATAGCGAGCAGCTTGCAAGCACAAGCAGTTGAAATAAAAGTTAATCATGGTCAATCGCTTCAATCTGCGGCGGGATTAAGCCAAGGACATAGTTTCAAAGAAACGAAGGCGATTACCACTGCCCGTGGGCAGAAAAAAACCAAAGAACAGCAATATTACAATGGTGTATTGGTCTACGGGCATCATTTGGTTGTGAGCCACGATGGTTTAGCGCAAACCGCCATGGGCGACGTTGCGCAAATCGAGGATGATTTTTCCGTGGAAGCGGGGATCACTCAAGGTCAGGCAATTGCGGCGCTGAATAAGCTATATCCGGGATCGGCGGCATCGGGTAAAAAAGAGATTGAACTGGTCATTTTAATGGAGGGGGGGGTGCCTAGATTGGTGTATCGCGTTTCTTACTTAAGCGATCAAACCGATGAGCTTTCTCGACCAACGGGCTTTGTCGATGCACAAACCGGTGATGTGATCAGGCACTGGAACGAGATCATGACCGCGAAAGGAGGCAAACCTGGCGGTGGTGGCTCAGGTGGGGGCACAAGCATATCTTTTGATGCCTCGGGTCCGGGTGGAAATGCCAAAATCGGTCAGTACTATTATGGTAGCGATTATGGCTATCTTAAGGTGAGTGAGTCTAATAGTGTTTGCACTATGCAAAATACCAATGTGAAGACTGTCAATATGGCGAATGCTACGCGCCGTGGCACGACTTACTCTTTTACCTGCCCTGAGAATACCTACAAGTTGACTAATGGTGCCTATTCACCGCTCAACGATGCCCACTACTTTGGTGGGGTCATTTTCAACATGTATAAAGATTGGTATAACACCGCACCATTGACTTTCCAGTTAGAAATGCGGGTGCATTATGGTCGCAACTATGAAAACGCTTTCTGGGATGGCTCGGCCATGTCCTTTGGGGATGGAGCAAGTTACTTCTATCCCTTGGTAAGCTTAGATGTGTCGGCCCATGAGGTGAGCCATGGCTTTACCGAGCAAAACTCAGGGTTAAATTACAGTGGTCAATCGGGTGGTATCAATGAGGCTTTCTCTGATATTGCAGGTGAAGCGGCCGAGTATTATATGCGTGGCAGCAACGATTGGAAGGTGGGTTATGACATAGTCAAAAGCTCGGGGGCGCTACGTTATATGAATGATCCCACCCTGGATGGGCGCTCTATCGGTGATGCTGCCGATTATACCAGCAGTATGGATGTGCATTACTCTTCCGGTGTGTATAACAAAGCATTCTACTTGTTAGCGAGTAAAAGTGGTTGGAATACCCGTAAGGCATTTGATGTATTTGTATTAGCAAATCAGTTGTATTGGAATCCAACATCAGGTTTCAATCAAGCTGCCTGCGGAGTGCAAACTGCGGCAAATGACTATGGTTACTCCGTTGCCGATGTGACTTCCGCATTTTCATCTGTAGGTGTTACTTGCCAGTAACATATTGATTTTAGTGATACTAAGACTAGAGCCTCGAGCAATTAACTCGAGGCTCTTTAGTTTGATGGGGGCAGTGAAACCTCGAGTAATGTTGCAATCCTTTGCCTCAGTCTTGGCAGCATATCGCGTTCAAACTCAGGGTGTTGCTTAAGCCAGAGATTATTGCGTGGGCTAGGGTGTGGCAAAACGATAAACTTGGGCCAATATTGCTGCCACTGTGCCGTTGCCTGAGTCACTGTGATGCCCTTTGCCTTCGCTCTTGCTTGCGTATTGGGAGTGGGAGCTGAGCTTGTATTTGTCGGGGTATCTATAGCGGTTGTATCAATCCCATTAGAGGCTAAGTGGTAATCGATGGCATATTGGCCGAGGATCACGATTAACTCTATTTGTGGCATCAGCGCCAGTAGTTGCCTATGCCAAGTGGCGGCGCATTCGGGCCGAGGCGCCTTATCGCCCAATTTTTTACCGTTTTTCTCTATGCTTCCTGGAAAACAAAATCCCATTGGCACTATGGCAAATAGGGTAGGATCGTAAAATTGCTCACGGGTGACATTTAACCAAGCGCGTAGCCTCTCACCGCTGGCATCATCAAAAGGAATGCCTTTATGGTGAGTTTTAATCCCCGGCGCTTGGCCGGCAATTAAGATCCGTGCCTGGTGACTGGCTTGTAAAATAGGTTGAGCTGGTAGCGGCAAATGGGCTTGGCAGAGTGTGCAGGCCCTGATTTTTATTAATAGCGCGTCCATGGCAGTTAAGCCTATTGGTTCCGGCGCTTGCCCTTGTGCTTGTTTCACCATATTGAGTATCTAAGCCGAGTATTTAAGCCAGTGAGGATTGGAACATGACTAGCGTTTGGTATAGCCAGTAACCAAATAGGCCATAGCCACCCACTAAAGCTAAATAATTTAATAGTTTAGGTATTTGTTTCGGTGTAGAGGCTAAGCCAATATGGGCAACGATAATGGCAAAAAGCGCTAGCGGGGCAATGATATAGCTTAAGCCTAAAATCGTTAATGCCCCAAGGCTGAGGATCCAGTCGGCTTTTGCATGGACGGTTTTATCGATTTGATGGAGTTGCAGTGGCAGTAAGATCAGCCCTGTGCCTATGCAGATAATGCCGACATTGAGGGCGAAATCGCTCCAGCCCCTGTGGTCATAAATGGCCAGGGCGACGGCAATCAGCGGTATAAGTAAGGCGCAGATCACATGACGCTTGGCAAAAGTACGGCTGTGATAGCAACCAGCAAAGAAAAATAATCCCTGTAAAAGGAGATTGATTAAGGTAAAGCCACCTAGGCCTAAAATGATGAATAGGCTGGCCGTGCCACCCGAGGGATCGAAGGCAATGGCGGGCACTGGGAGTAAACTTAGCCCGAGTAATGCGGGTATAGATGCCAAGCGTTGGGGTTGGGGGGGCGACAAATGATTCAACATGGTTTTAGATGATTAACGAAAAGATTGAATTAAGATCCGCTAAAGTGACTTAAAACTCAAGGAATAAGCTTTTTATGGGCGGATTTTCGCGCCAGAGTCTGATCTTATTCAAGAATTTGACTTTTATACTGCCACAATCGTTAAACTACAAATAAACAAAAGCCCGCAGGAAGCGGGCTTTTGGATCGCAGTGAACCGCGTACTAGAGTTTGTAACTCAGACTGAGCATGATCATCTGTGCCGTGTAGTCATGGCTATTGCTACCAAAGCCTACGACGTTCCAGATCCCATCGACGGCGATATCATTGGCGGCGTCATTGTCCTTATAGTTCTCAACTTTGTAATCGAAGCGCAGCGCCATTTTGTCGGTGGCTTGATATTGAGCATATAAGTTAATGTTATGTACTTTGGCAAAATAATCGCCATAGTCGCCCGTGATACCTTGTCTGACTTGAGTGTTACTGTCGGAGTCTGAGTAGGTGTAATCCAGTCCTAAACGTAACTTGTTCTCGAGCAGGTTGTTATAGCTGACACCTGCACCAATTACATCCACTTTGTCCTCAATGAAACCTTGCCAAGTAGGTGTGCTGTAATTGCTGCTTCCCGCCTGTTCAGATTCAATGGTTTGGTGGTTGTAGAAGGCCGTTGCCAGTAAGTCGGCGGTGATCATATAGCTGAGATTGGCATCGTAACTGGTGTCTTTTGACTCAGTTAAACCAATCACAGTATCGGTATAATCATCTAACGCATAACGGGCGCCGAAGTCGATAGTCAGGCTCTCCATCGGCGTATGAGTGACGCGGGCTTCCACTTGGGTTCTGTCACGATCCGCTAGGTTATACTTACGTAACAAACTGTTGGTTTCAGAAGAAGTCCATTCAGAGGCTTGATATTGTGAGCCATCACGATTAGCGTAACTGCCTTTTACCCACATGTCCCACATATCGAAGCTATTGACTCTAAAACGTGCCCAAACGGTGTTTTCATCCGTGGTTTCACGGTCTTGATAATCACGTTGGTCACGCTTGAAATCATAACCACCGTCCAGCTTCATCCCATGGGTAATACGGTAATCTGCAGCCACTTTGAAGCGTTGACTGCGATTATCGTAAGGGGTGTTATAGGCCACCTTACCGTTGACATTATTGATGCTGATCTGGGTCCATTCTTCGATTTGGGTGTTGTTATCACGGTCGTGGTAGTCATAACTACCCGTTAAGCGCACAGAATTACTCACTTTGCTGACGACTTTGAGGTTCATCCCGAGCAGATCAACTTTGGCATCCACGGCTTCTGTGGGCACTTGATAGCCATAGCCTGAAGTGACTAAGGCCTGATCTTGGCTCATTTGCCCTGCCAGTATGCGACCCGATAACACATTAGTGCTGTCGTTATATTGACCCATTAGTGTCACTGTGTGCGACTGATTATCTGGGTCAAGGGCGATAGCACCGGAGGTTTGGGCACCAAAGGTGGGATTGAATGCACTGTCAAAATTTAGCTGGTTGTATTCGTTTTTGAAAATAGAACCATTGTAGTTAAGTGCCGTGAACCAACGATCACCTTTAAGCTTAACGCCAGCTTCTATGGTATCTGTAGTGTAATCCACAGGCTCGGCGAGCATCATCGATTGGTTGAAGAAACTACCTGAGGTTTGTTTTAAACCGGTTTTTTCTTCACGCATATAATTTACATAGGTGCTCCACAGGGATTCGCCTTGGTATTCAAAACCTAAACCTGTGCGTTCACGTTTAAGTGATAGCTCCAGTGAGTTCAGGCTATCCATCAATAGCGGCATTTGGCTGCTTGAACCGGCGGTAATCCAGTTATCAGGCAGGGTCAAATGGTCGCTACCGACACCTGAATAGGGTGTTAGGGCGCTGTTGGTGTCATAGGTGGCAATTTGGCGGTAGTTAACATTGACATTGTATTGCCCTTGTTTGCCCGCATTCACATCTAAGCGGCCACCATCCATGCCCAATTGATAGGCTTCAATACTGGCACGGTAACCTTTCTCCCCTTTGAAGCTTAAATCGGCGTCGAGCTTACCCGCCACTTCATTGGAGGACCCAAAGGCATTGGCGGAGCGAATATCGTCTTCACTGTTATAGCCAACACCTACACCGACGGTGCCGGATGTGCCCGTTTCAACGACGCAGCCTTTACAACTCCAAGCGGAGAATTTGACTTTGTCAGTATTGGCATTATTGATGCCATAACCATCGGCTGCCACTGCAAAACCTGTGTTTGCCAATAACGCCAGAGTGATCAAATTGAGTTTAAATTTCATTTTCTCGTCTCCTTAGCGCTGTAATAGCTTGCCAGATGGATGGTTAGAACCATGGACCTGACTATGGCAATTTAAGCAGCTTCTTCCACCTGTAAAGGCATTGTCACCGACGTTAGAACCTAAACCAGTGTTACCTAAGTAGGCATTGCTGGCATGGCCATCACTGGCGTGACATTGCTGACACAGCTGCGGTGCGCGGGTTTTCAGCATGGCATCATTCACACTACCGTGAGGATTATGGCAGGTGACACAATTCTCAGTGACGGGTGCATGCTCCCACAATTTTGGGCCGCGTTTTTCGGCGTGGCAGGAGTAACAAGTATCATTAATACTAGGTTTGTTAAGATCGGAATCTGTCATGCTCCCATGGGGATTATGGCAATCGCTACAGGTCATTTGGGCCCATTTTAATGGATGACTTGAGCGTTTGTTCATATCCGCTTTTTGCTTGGTATGGCAGCTGGTACACACTTCCATTTCAGTGTTTTTGGCAAGCACTGGATCTTTGGCTACGTGTACTTGATGGCAAGAGGCACAAGCAACATCTGCGTTGTCATGGTGACCGCCATTCCAAGACATGCGTTTATCGTCTTGGTGACAGCTCATACATACGCTGTTTTGCTTGTCGGCACTTAAGGTTGACTGCTTACCAAAAGTGATCATCGGCTCGTTGCCGCCCTTGTTATGCTGACCCATAGGGCCGTGGCAAGCCTCACATTGTAGGCCTGCCATTGGGCTCTTGGAGGAGTCAATGGTGCCGTGGACACCTTTGAAAAGGTCCATGACTTTTTCGGATTTTTTATGGCACATCAAGCAAGAATCGGCGCCTTTAGGTGAGTAGTTGCCTTCGGCAAACTTCTTATCTAGGGTCGCTTCGACTTGCTCAGGGGTCATTTTTTCATCCCACTTGGAGGCGTGAGCGCTCGGTGCGATGGCAAATGCCATGACCGCTGACATCATTAATGCCGGCAGTAGGTTTTTCATTTTGTGACTGTTCTTCATAGTAGGCTTCCCAATTTGTCCCAACAAAATTCAAGAAAGGGGGAGTTCAACTCCCCCTGCTTGGGCAAATTACATTTTCACTTGAGTGTGATCTGCAACTGTTGGGGTATGGCAGTAGAAACAGGTTTCTGACTGTGCCGCTTGGTTGGCTTGAACATAATCACCGTTCACAATCGCGCCCATGTTTTCTAAGCCGTGGCCGATGGATTCTGGCGCGTGGCATGAAGTACAAGTCGCCGTGATTGGAGTGGTGTATTTACCTGCTGAAGTCGCCAGTGCACCTTTAACCTTGAATGCATCTAGGTTGAAGTCGTTATGGCACTGAGTACATTCTTTGATCACACCTTGCTCACCGTGGACAACGTGCAGTTTCATCTCGAAACCACCTTTGTTTGCACCACTTGCATAGGTGCCGTCAGGTGTATGGCAGGCCACACAGGCATCCACACCCACAATTGGGTTATTGTTTGCGTCTTTGGCATGTGACACTTGTTCTGTCATCACAAAGCCTGAGTGGTGACCTTTGTGAAGCTCGAAAGTACCACTGTGGCAACCTTGACAAGTGCTGAAGTTCACTGAGTTTACATGACGCATGCTAGGTGCATTACCGGATTTAGTGCCAAACACTAACTCGGCTTTCATACTAGTGGTTGCGCTGTCAGTAGTACAAGCCGTCAGTGTGGTACCAGTGTTACACATTTCCAGACCGATAAAGGTAAAGGCGGTATCTGTGTCGCCAGCACCAAAGGGGAGTGCAGGTGTTGTGAATACCAGTTTACCGTCAGCTAAGGTCACACCTTCTTGTAGTGCACCATCTTTGACCAGATCTTTGGCTACTTTAGCGGCACCGCTACCAGGGCTCTTGTTGTAGCCCATGATCGGGAAGTTAGGACCCACGTTAGTGATAGTTTCTAAACGTTTGATCTTATCTTGTAACGCTTGCTGCATCGATGGCATTGCCGTCTTTATCTAAGATAGACACGGTTAATACCGCAGTATTGTCGTCTTGACCTGCCAGCGTTGCTGACATACCTAGCTGAGCGATAACCGCTTTCTTCTCGGCGGTTTTGCCCGTGTGTAACTCGGCTGTCCAATCGCTGTTATGACAGGCAATACAGTTGGAGTTGTCAAGTTGTTGTGAGTGGCCGTTACCCGCAGCAAAATCAACGGCGGTATGGCAGCTACCACAAGTTGCGGCTGTGGGGATTCGAGACCAATTGCTCCAATCTGGCGTAGCATCATGTTGCGTATGACAGCTTTGGCAGCTTTCTAATGAACCTAAGGTTAAGTCTTTGTGTTTAGCGTGAACGAGAACATTGAACTCTTTACCTACGCCCACTTTGCCAGCCGTATGGCAAGTCGCACAGTAGTTCACATCGGAATAAGCACCGCTATGCTTTACATTGGCTAAGTCTTGGTGGCAAGTGTTACAGCTTTCAGTGGCAACAATTTTGCGGCTGTATGTGGGGGCGGCACCCGTATCGGCAGTAAAGTCGACAAAGGCATTACTATTAGGGACTTGAGTACCATCGAGTAACGGTGTGTTATAGGCACGAATTAACACTCGTTGGGCTAATTGTGCATTGTACGTGACCTTAGTGTTTGCGGTCAGGTTCATATTGAAGGTATAGCTGTAGTGACCATTCTTCATGTCCACAAATGTACCTGGACAGGTTGAAGCCACATCACAGGTCTCATCACCAAAGTATTGCCACTGAGAGGCGTTACCTGCACCTGTTGCACCTTGCGGGATCAACTGTGCTGCGGCGAAGCGCATTTTTTGCAGACCTACTACTGGTAAATCGTCTTCGTTAGTGACGGTGAATTCAACACTAGGCACACCGTTAGCCACAACTGATTTGTTAAAGGTAAAATTAAGGGTTTGAATCGCTGGTGCGGGTTCGCCACCAGGTTCGCCAGGATTGCCATCTTTACCATCGCTGCCACCACAACCAGTTAAGGCCATAGTGACGGCACTTGCTGCCAGCAGCAGTGCGATTTTAGATTTTTGTGCGTTCATCATTTTTTTCCCTGCATAGGTTTGGCATTGCTTAAGTTTTTATGTTCTAGATCCGACAGATTCTATGTCTGTGTTTTTTGGTCACTAGAAGCAACTTAAGTGGATGCTGGAAATAGAATTCCCCAAGGAAAGGCTAACCTAACATGCCCTGAAAATCTTCAAGGCCTTTGCTAATGTGTGACTTGGATCTTTCTATTTCTAAAGAGGTAGTTAAACCACAGGTGAAAAACAAATTTAGATCAAAAAAACGACGGATTGTGATGTGAAAATAAAAAGAGAGAGGGGGGACCTCTCTCTTTTAAGCGGTAAAGCCGTTGTCTAAATTAGAGCGCTTTACTTAATTACCGTGGACTTTCATTAACTGCGCAGGAGTATGACAAGTTGCACAGCTTTCAGACGCACGGGTTTGAACATCGACTGTACTGGTACCATCTAAGATACCGCCGTTAGCTTCAATGTGAGACTTAGCCGCATCTGACAGGTATTTTTGGTGACAGCTTAAACATGCTCCAGCATCAGAAGATACCCAAACACCCGCTTTGTCGTAGGTTGTTGAGTTTGGATAAATCCATGTACGCTCGGGAGCGCGGCCAAGTTCAATACCTGTGACGACACCACTCTTTTCGACGTGGCAAGTCGCACAATCACTCTTAAGAACAGTGCCTGATTGAACTCCCGCATATTTCAGATAGTGTCCTTCAGCTTCATGGGCTTTCCAAGCAAAGCTGGTTGCTTGGTCAAACTTACCTGAATTTCGCACTGTCTCTTTAAGTGTTTTGTCTGGAGTATGACAAGTTTGGCAGTTTACCCCATTATCATAATGCAGAACCTGCTGATTATGACAGCCTTGACAATTTGATGTGTCAACAATAGGGCGACGTGTAGCTGGTGTCGCTGAGCTATCTACACCACTATCTTTCCAGACAAAATGGTATGGTGCTTCTTTGACAGGGACCTTACGTACGTCAGCTGTAGCACAATCAGTCATCACAACATCTGCAACACCGTAACCACCATTGTTGAAGCATACTTCTAATGCTGACCAGAGTTCGAACGTTTTACCGTTTGCATCGGCAGGTAAATTAAAACTACTTCCTACAATAGAGTAAACTTTCGTTGCCTCATTGTAGACGCCCGTTTTCAACTGAATACGGCGAGCACTATAAGATGCATCAGCATAGCTTGGGTAATCCTTATCAGAATCCCATGCAACTACGACACGTGAATCTTGGTTTACAAAGGCTTTATCGATAGCATTGCCATCTTTATCAACAACTTGAACATCAAAGGTGATTTTGCCAGTGTCATTCACACCTACATTGCTGAACTTGATGCCCATTGCTTTAGTTTCAGAATAGGCTTTCAGCACATCGCCATGGCGTTTAGCCGCGCTGCCAGTACCACCGTAAGGCTCGGTAGCATTGTGGCAAGACGTACAATCTGTACTGCTGTGGTGAGAAGATGGTTTTTCGGTATGACAACCGATACAGGCAGTGTTGCTTAAATCGGTCTTGAATAGATCCGCGTTGGCAGGTGCATTTGCTCCCTCAACATGGCAAGAACTACAGTCAGCAGCTGGTTTTTGTGGGAAAGTAACTTTTCCATAGTCGATGACTTTGCCGCCGTAACCGACAATCTTGTAAGGTGCAGGTACTTCTGCGCCTGTCTCGTCGAAGGTATGACGCTCGCCACCTTTGTGGATAGCATGGATCATATAGGTGAATTCAATGCTATTGCCTGATTCTGGATCGCCTGAGGTTGCAGTATGGCACGATGCACAGTTTTCAATATCGACACGACGACCACCATGCAGCTCTAAGCTTTCTGGTTGGTGACAGGTGTAACAGGCTTGAATAGAAACCACATTACGGGTTTGAATGCCTTCAGTCTTACCTGTAGAAGGTTGCCAATCGAAATGGGCGTTAGCTGCAAGTTGGGGTAACTCAAGCTCCATTGTGGCGCGTTGGGTCGCGTCGGCACTATAAGTGACGGTTAATGGCTCTGTCACATTGGTAATGTTGGCTTGGTAGGTGTAGCTGTAGCTACCGTCACCGTGGTCAACTAAACATGTATCACATTTAGCCGCGGCTTCAACGTTGGCCTGATATTGAGCTGATGGATTGAGATTATCCACACCTGAAGGCGCTGTCCCAGGCTCTTTTTTCGCATTGATATAGGCTTGCCATTGATAGCCGCGATCCGCTGGTTTGGCTGGATCATCAGTTGCTTCAGTCACATGGGTGAGCTGGGCAATACCGAACCGTAAATCGTGATCTTTCGTTAAGCCTAACACGGCCACACCATTGGCATTTTCCAATGTAAAATCAACGGTGACTTTGCCCGCATCTACTGTGGCATTTGTGAATTTCGCTTTTAATGTTGAAGTTGAGTCGATATTAACACCAACAACGCCTGGTTTTCCGTCTTCACCATCTTTACCATCATCACCACCGCAACCAGCGAGTAGGAGTGAAAGTAAACCGGCACCCAACATCGCTTTTGTTGCGGTATTGAAATTGAACCGTTTCATCATGATATTTCCCTGCAATAGTTGTAATCATCATCAAACACTTTGGTAGATAAGAATAAATCTCATTACCCGTATAGGATGTGTGGAATTAGTTTTCCATCTGTAAGGCTAACTAAGTCACTGGTATTTATCAGTCACTTTAAGTGGGTAATGTGACTGAGATCTGACTATTTCTTTAGGGGTAGAAGACTGCATAGTATGAGTTCCTTTTATATCTGCAGTTGCTGGCCTTTTAGGCCAGCATCATAGGGTTAGTTAATTGGGTGAACTTTTAATACGTCGGCTACAGCGCCTTGTCCGTGACAGAAAGCACAGGTTTCGGTGCCTGCGGTTGCATCTGCTTTAGTACCCGCAAACACTGCACCTTGTTGCATCATATGGCTATGGGTTGCATCGCTGGTGTGACAATTACTGCACACCGCAGCAATCGGGCTGGTAAAGGTGCCGTTGTTCAGCGCAAGCGGTTGAACAGCCGCATTTAAGGGGAGGGCAACCGTAGATATACCCGCCGAATCGTTAATATGGCATTGAGCACAATTACCGATTTTGCCTGGGTAGTTTAGATCTTCAAAACCGGCAAATTGGCTGGTATGAATACCATGGATCAACTGCTTAAAGTCAAAAGAGGTAATAGATGGATTGGCTGCTGTGGCATCGGCCTGCATATTTGGGTTGTGGCAGAGCTGGCATTGGCCCGCTAAATCGTTGCGCGCGCCATGGATATTCAGTTGTTGATCGCCATGGCAGTTAGCACAGTTGGCATTGCTGATGACGTCGCGTCTGCCTGTGGCACTTAAGGCTGACATATCGAAGTAACTATGGCTCGCCTTAATCACTAGGACTTCGGCAAGTTCAGTGCTGCAATCCACTAAAACTTTGTCCTTGGCGCATACCCGGCCTTGAATGGCCAAGCCGCCGTGGTCGGCCTCTGTTCCCGCAGGGACCGTTAGACCCGAAATGGTGTAGGTGTAAGTACCATTACTGCCAGAGATTGGAGTGGACTCGGGGAGTCTGATTGAGCGCGCTGAGCGGGTGCTATAGTCGAAACTGGTTCCCCAGTTGGCATAAACCCTTAAATCGCTGATAAATTTCAATTTGTCAGCACTATCAGCGTAAGCAGTGCCTGTGCTGGGGTTGGTCAGGGTGACGGCGATAGTCACAGTGCCATTGGCATCCATGCTCGCACTGCTGATGCTAGGGCTAAACTGAGCCAAAGCGGCTGTTTGAGTTTCATTACTGTGCACGCTAGCCGTCCAATCGGCATTATGACAGGCGACACAATTGCTATTATCCGCTTGTGTGGGATGGCCTTGACCCGTGGGGAAGTTGATTTGAGTATGGCAGGCGCCGCAGGCTTCCATAGTCGGCACTCTATGCCAATTCTGACGTTCGGCTAAATCTGGGTTATCTGCATGGCAAGTTTGGCAATTGTTGATGGCTTGAGGGAAACCCGTTAAGTGTTTACTGTGGATCATCTGTGGGAAAATATCCGCAGGGTTGCTGACTTTTTTACTGTTATGGCAGGTTACACAGGTTTCAACTTGATTATAGCGTCCACCATGGAAAGCCAAATTGCTGTGGCAACTATTACAGGTTTCAATCGTGATTAAGTTGCGGGTGTAGGCCAAAGTATTGCCCGAAGTTTGCCAATCATAGTGTTGATTAGTGATGGGGAGTGCAGTGCCATCGGCTAATGCATCTCCACCAAGTTTGATGACTAAGCGTTGGGTGGCATCGTTAAGGAAAGCTACGCCATTCATGCCGTTAAATGTGGCACTAAAACGATAGCTGTAATGGCCGTTTTTATGGTCGACAAAAGTGCCGGGGCATGAAGCTGCGCAGGTTTCAGAGGTAAAATGCTGCCACTCGCTGCTATTACCTGCACCTGTGGCGCCTTGGGGAAGTAATTGCGCGGCAATGAAGGTTGCCGAAGGAATGCCGACCACAGCTTCATCGTCTTGGTTGCTCACCTGGTAATCGACTTGGGCAATGCCATCGGAGACGGTGACGTTATCGACCATGATGTTTAGGCTACTGATCGTCATTGCCGGTGGTTTACCGGGCTCGCCGGGATCACCATCATTACCATCGCTGCCACCACAGGCGGTGAGTAGTGTGGTTAAGGCCAGCAACAGGCTCAATTGTGTGCTAAATTTTGCAAACTTGTTCATATTTCTATCCTTGGAATACGCTGTAAATGCCTAAGTTACATTTGGTAGCTTAAGGTCAAGCCTAGGTAATGGGCGTTATAGTCATGGCTCATATCGCCAAAACTGAGCACATTGGGGACTGTGTCCCAAGTGGTGTTTTGGTTTTGCCAGTTTGCATCTTGATATTTCTCGAATAACCAATCGACGCGCAGCGACATGCTCTGGGCAAACTTATATTTGGCGTAGGCATTAACATTATGTTTGCGGGCATAGTAGTCACCGTAGGGGCTGGTGATACCATAGGTGACGTCTGTGTCACTCTGACCATCCGAATAGCTATAATCCAAGCCTATATCGAGATGGTTATCGAATAGATTTTGATAGACTATGCCTGCGCCAATGAGGGTGGATTTCTCTTCGGATGTACTGTACCAATCGGGGGTTGAGAAACGATTGCTTCCCGCCTGATCGGAATCGCGCCAGTCTTGATTGAGGTAGGCATTTAAACTGAGATCATTACTGAGGGCATATTGCGCCGACATGTCGTAACCTATGTAGGATACTTGGGTTAAACCCACTGATGTGTGGTGATAATCATCATCGACACTGTGCAAACTTGCGCCGAGTGAGAGACCAATATCACTTTGGTAATCAGTGTGTAAGGTGACTTTTTGTCTTTTCCTGTCCGCAAGGTAGGATTTTCGTAACCAAGGATTACTGGGACTCTGGGTCGTTGCCACCGGATCGTATTCACTACCATCACGCTCCAGTGCTTCTCCTTTTAACCAGACCGACCAAGTGGGCGAATAACGATAACTTAGTTTAGCAAATACGCCGTACTCATCGACGGATTGCCGATCAAGCTCGGTGTAATCATTTTCATCACGAATGTAACCCGCTTCGGCATAGGCCGATGATGTAAAACGGTATTTACCCTTAAGTTCGAACTTGTTGGTTTGTTTATCATAAAGGCTGTTTTGCGCCGTGCCCTGGTGAAAACTGTCGGTGACAACCTGTGGAAAGTCTAACTTATCCGTTTTATTGTCCCTATCTTGGTAGTTATAGCTTGCCTGCACGCTGAAATTTTGGGTGATCCGGCCCGAATATTTCAGGATCATCTCGAGGATATCCACTTGACCGTCGAGATTATCCACTGGCAAGACAGGGGACGGACCATTAATGGTTGCTGGGATAAATGTTTCATCTTGGGACATTCGGCTAAAACCTGCGTGCATGAGCACATTATGACCATTGGCTCCACCGGCGGCTTCTGCTGCCACTCGATAGGCCTTATTGTCAGGGTCGACCGCATTCTGCCCTATATATGCGGCACCAAAGGTGGGCGTGTAAGCCGATTGCCACTGAAGTGCTTGGTGATCATTTTTATATTGGTTCACCTGGCTATTGATGCCTGCCTGCCAACCCATACCACTAAAATAAACGCTTGCATCGACTTGATCGCTACTGTCATCAATAGATTGCGCGAGCATCACGCTATTGGTGAGTATATTAGCACTGGTTTTTTTTGCCCCGCTTCGGTCTTCATGTTGGTAACTGAGTGAAGCTTTATACTGGCTGTTCGATGACATTTTGCCTGCATAGTAACCACCGAGTGTGAAGCGATCCCGCTGAAGGCTCAAATCTTGATTGACAAGGCTGCTCTGTAGCATCGGCATGGTTTGCGTCGTGCTGCCCGAAACCCAGTTATCGGGTAACAGCATCTTATCTTGTTCTGCAACATAGGGGCTCTTTAACTGATTGTAGTTATAGGTCGCTAAGCCGCGGTAAGCTAAGTTGATTTGATAGTTACCCGGTCTTCCCGTGGTGAGTTTGGCCGAGCTCGCATCATAACCTAAGTTATCGATAACGAGTTGGGTTTGATAACCCGTCGGTGTTTTGTACTGCATATCGGCACCGACGGCGCCAACAAGACCATCCTTATCCGTACCTGTCATATTTCCAAAGCGGCTATCTTCGCCATCATTATAAGCCAGAGTAGCGCTGACACTGCCAATATGTCCTGTTTTAGGCTGACATTGTTTACAGCTCCAAGCCTCTGTTTTGATACTGTTACGATTGGCTTTTTGGACTTCATAGCCTTCCGCATGGGCTTGACTCAACACGCCACTAATTGCCCAAGCTAGCAAAGTGACTGAGAAACAAGCACTAGGAGTCGATGTTTTCGCTATTCGCATGATCATTCCCTTGTTATCTCTGCAGTAACTTGCCAGATGGATGATTTGAACCATGTACCTGTCCATGGCAATTCATACAGGAATTACCCGAGGTAAAGGCATTGGTTTGATTACCGAAGTAAGCATTGCTACTGTGGCCATCGGATGCGTGGCATTGCTGGCATAATTGTGGTGGTTTGCTTATCAGCATGGACTCATTCACGCTACCGTGGGGGTTATGGCAATTAGCACAGTTGTCCGTAACCGGGGCGTGTTCCCACAGTTTTGGACCACGTTTTTCGGCGTGGCAGCTATAGCAGTTTTCATTCACGCTCATTTGTTTCAAGCTTGAATCGTTTAGACTGCCATGGGGATTGTGGCAATCACTGCAAACCATTTGTTGCCATTGCAATGGATGCGATGAACGTTTATGCATGTCGGCTTTTTGCTGAGTATGGCACTGGCTACAGATGGCAACTTCATTGGCTTTATCGCCGATAGGATCCTTGGCCGTGTGAACTTGATGGCAACTGCTACAGGCAATATCGGCGTTATCGTGGTGGTTGCCTTTCCACGCGATGCGTTGGTCGTCGTTATGGCAGCTCATGCAGACACTATTTTGTTTTTGTGCGGGTACGGGAGAATTCGGGCCAAAGGTGATCATTGGCTCTTTGCCACCTTTATTATGGATGCCGAGAGGACCGTGGCAGGCTTCGCACTGTAAATCTGCCATCGGGGAGTCTTTTATATTAGGGTTACCATGCACTCCATCAAATACAGCCATCACCACGGCACTTTTTTTATGACACATCAGACAAGTATCGGCCCCCTTCGCAGAGTACTGACCTTCGGCAAATTTTTTGTCTAATGTTGCTACGACTTCCTCTGGGCTTTTATCATCCCAGGGGGTCGCTGGGGCCGAAAGGCTCGCTATTGATAACATAACAGCAAACATAGCTTTCACTATGCTATTGAACTTTAACCTTATATCCATGTTCATCTTTTCCCGAGTGCGTTTTATTTGTTATTTTTGAAGCTTTCGACATTGCTAATTTAGTTTAATCAAGCTGATTAATATTAGAACAGACACGTGACAACTGCTTAACATTTTGACGGTGTTTTGCTGGTGTTTTGATGGTAAAGAGGGATGATTTAGCTGGTTATAATGAAAAAATGTGATCTTAATCTCATTTGTGTCCACTGGGCGTTCGTTTACTTTTTTTACTTTTGAAGCTGATGAATTTAAAAATGGATTTTTATTTTCGGCAGGCCGTTTATTCATTGGGATTTTTGTCACATAATACTCAACACAATTGAAAACTATTATCGTTACCAGTCAAAAATATTGATCTAGGTAAAATTATTCGGTTTATGGCTCAGTTACAATGAGTACAGTTTTTCAAGCTGAAGCGGTTGCAAGGTGGAATACGTAATGAAGTTAAGCGAACTCAGTCCCGGTGATCGTGGCATTATTTCTGAAATCGGGCGATTAGATCTGCCGCAAACAGTGAAGCGCAAATTATTATCTATGGGGATCACGCCAAATACTCGATTTGCTTTGATCCGACGTGCGCCTATGGGCTCAGGTTTAGAATTGGATATTCGTGGTAGTAAACTTTGTATGCGCAGAGACTTGGCAGACATCATTGAGGTGGAAAAGGCGAATGACTAAGCAGTTTCATTGCGTCACAGTTGGTAACCCTAATGCGGGTAAATCGACACTCTTTAACGCGCTGACTGGCGCGAATCAACAGGTCGGTAACTGGTCAGGTGTGACCGTTGAGAAGAAAACGGGTCATTTCACCTTAAATGGTGCCGATGTGTATTTAACTGACTTGCCTGGCATTTATGATTTGCTGCCCGCGGGTAGTAGTTGTGATTGTTCCCTCGATGAGCAAATTGCCCAACAATATATAGCCGAACAAAGGGTTGATGGCATTATCAATTTAGTCGATGCCACTAACATAGAGCGGCATTTATACCTTACGGCCCAACTGCGAGAACTCGCCATTCCTATGGTGGTCGTGCTCAATAAGATTGATGCGGCCATCAAACGCGGCATCAAAGTCGATGTGCACAAGATGAGCCAAGAACTGGGATGTCCAGTTATCGGAGTTTGCTCACGGGATAGCGCCGATGTCACTAAAGTACAAGCTCAAGTGCTGGATTTGCTCCAAGGCAAAGTTTCTGAAGCACCATTAATGCTCAATTATGATGCACAAATTGAAGCGGGTGTGAGCTTACTTTGCAGTAAAGATCCCCAATTAAGCCGTGGCCGCGCCTTGGCAATGCTCGGAAATGGTTCGGGCTGCGGTAGCTGCAAGAATGCCGAACTGCAGGATGAAGTGAATACTTGCACTGCACAAATATCTTCGCAAGGCCATGATATTGAAGTGATGGTTGCCACCACAAGGTTCAATTTTGTTGAGCGTGTTTTCAAAAGCTCAGTGAAAGCAGATGACTTTCTGACACTGACCGACAAATTAGATAAGCTGGTGTTGCATCCAGTGCTTGGTATTCCGGTATTTTTACTTGTGATGTACCTAATGTTTATGTTCAGCATTAATATCGGCAGTGCCTTTATCGATTTCTTCGACGTGTTTGCTGGCGCGCTTTTTGTCGATCATTTTGGTGCCATGTTAACCAATATTGGGGCGCCGGAGTGGTTAGTGACTCTACTTGCGGGTGGTGTTGGTCAAGGCATTCAAACGGTATCGACCTTTATCCCTGTGATCGCTGCTCTGTTCCTTGGTTTGTCGGTGCTTGAAGGTTCTGGCTATATGGCACGTGCCGCATTTGTGGTCGATGGCTTGATGCGCCGTATCGGTCTGCCTGGTAAAGCCTTTGTGCCTATGATTGTTGGCTTTGGTTGTTCGGTGCCTGCGATTATGGCGACACGAACCTTAGGCAGCGAGCGTGAACGTATTGTCACGGGTATGATGGCGCCATTTTATGTCCTGTGGTGCTCGTTTACCCGTTTATGCACTCTTTGCTGCGGCTTTTTTCCCCGATTCTGGGCAGAATTTAGTCTTCTTGCTTTACGTTATTGGTATCTTTGCCGCTATCGGTACGGGTTTATTACTCAGAAGCACCCTGTTGCCCGGCACCAGCAGTGCTGTGGTGATGGAACTGCCAAGCTATGAGATGCCAAAATTTAAAGCCGTTATGGTCCGTACAGGCAAACGCACTAAGAGCTTTATTCTTGGTGCGGGGAAAACGATTGTGCTGGTGGTAACCTTATTGAACTTTATCAATGCCATAGGTGTTGATGGCACCTTCGGCCATGAAGATAGCCAAGCATCTTTGTTGAGTGTTGCGAGCCAAAAAATCACGCCAATCTTCTCACCTATGGGAATAGAGCAGGATAACTGGCCAGCAACGGTGGGTATTATCACGGGTATTTTTGCCAAAGAAGCGGTTGTTGGTACCTTAAACAGTTTGTACAGCACTGCTGCGCCCGCTGATGAAGAGCTTACGCCATTGAGTGAAAGTTTTAATGCGGCTCTGGCGACGATTCCTGCAAACTTGTTTGGAATTGATCTGGAAGATCCGTTGAAGTTGTCGGTTGGTGATTTGACCAATAAAGAAGCGATAGCAGAAGAGCAAGGTGTGGCGACATCGACCTTCGGTGCCCTGCAAGCTGGTTTCAGTGGCAAAATTGCGGCATTCTCTTACTTGCTGTTTATCTTGTTGTATACCCCTTGTGTCGCGGCGATGGGCGCCTTAGTGCATGAGTTTGGCTCCCGTTGGGCGACATTTGCGGCTACGTGGACTTTCTCACTGGCCTATGGCTCTGCGACTGTGGTCTATCAAGCGGCAACCTTTACGCAGCATCCTGTACAATCGAGTCTGTGGATCGGTTTCTTCCTATTGGCTTTGGCGGGGTTCTACCTTTGGCTTAAACATAAGGGAAAAAGAACTCAGCAGATCATTCCTGGGATCCGCATCATTACTGAATAAGAAATGTCAGCCCAGTGAAGACAAAGATAAAAGCAGCTTTCATGGCTGCTTTTATTGTTTTACTATCACGGTAATAACCCCAGACTGTCTAAAAATCAGAGTTTTTAGCACTAGGCATTGTAACTAGTAGTGATCTGTAGGATCATGCTGGTTTTCTTAAAATTGCCATTGTTCGCAAAGAGGAATTCCATGAGTCATGTGGACACTGAAGTACGTCCGAGTAACTTTATTCGTAATATCATAGATGAGGATCTGCAGAGTGGTAAGCACACGAGTGTGCAGACCCGTTTCCCGCCAGAGCCGAATGGCTACTTACATATAGGCCATGCCAAATCTATCTGCCTAAATTTTGGCATAGCGCGTGACTATAAAGGTCTATGCAATTTACGTTTTGACGATACCAATCCTGAAAAAGAAGACATAGATTATGTTAATTCTATTCAGGCGGATGTGCGTTGGCTTGGATTCCAATGGGATGGTGATGTTCGTTATTCATCCAATTATTTTGACCAGTTACATCAATATGCGCTGGAGCTGATCAATAAAGGTTTGGCCTATGTGTGTTTCTTGAATGCCGATGAAACCCGTGAATACCGTGGCACCCTAAAAGAGCCGGGCAAAAATAGCCCATATCGTGATACTTCCGTGGAAGAAAATCAGCATTTATTTGAAAAAATGCGTTTAGGTGAATTCAAAGAAGGTGAGTGTGCGCTGCGTGCCAAAATCGATATGGCATCACCCTTTATGTGTATGCGTGATCCGGTTATTTACCGCATCCGCTTTGCACATCATCACCAAACCGGTGACAAGTGGTGCATATATCCTATGTACGATTTTACCCACTGTATTTCCGATGCTTTGGAGCATATTACCCATTCATTATGTACGTTAGAGTTCCAAGACAACCGCCGCCTTTATGACTGGGTATTGGATAATTTAGATGATTTTCAAGCACCAAACCGTACCCGTCAGTACGAGTTTTCACGCTTGAATCTCGAATATACCTTAATGTCTAAGCGTAAACTTAACGATCTTGTGACCCGTAAGCTCGTCTCTGGCTGGGATGACCCTCGCATGCCGACCATTGCAGGCCTACGTCGTCGGGGTTATACACCCGCATCAATTCGTGAGTTTTGTCAGCGCATTGGTATCACTAAACAAGAAAATATGATCGAAGCGGCCATGCTCGATGCTTGTATTCGTGAAGAGCTTAACGAACACGCACCGCGCGCAATGGCAGTACTACGTCCATTAAAAGTGGTGATTGAGAATTATCCTGAGGGGCAAATTGAGACCATTCAAGCGGCCGCTCATCCAAATGATGAGAGCATGGGGACGCGTGAATTAGCCTTTGGTCGTGAAATATTGATTGATGTGGCCGATTTTAAAGAAGAAGCCAACAAGCAATACAAACGTTTAGTCACAGGTAAAGAAGTACGTTTGCGTAATGCCTATGTGATCAAGGCCGAGCGCTGTGATAAAGACAGCGAAGGTAATATCACTGTGGTGTACTGTACTTATGATCCTGAAACTCTTGGTAAAAATCCTGCAGATGGCCGTAAAGTCAAAGGTGTGATCCACTGGGTTGAGGCTTCTAGCGCGAAACCTGCAGAATTTCGTTTATATCAGCGCTTATTCACCGATCCTAATCCTGCGGCTGCTGAGACCGTGGATGAGGTATTAAATCCTGAATCTTTAGTCGTTGTAAATGGGATGGTTGAGGCTAGTCTAGTGAATGCACCAGCCGAGAAGGCTTATCAGTTTGAGCGTGAAGGCTATTTCTGTGCCGATAATAAAGACTCAGCGCCGGAACATTTAGTCTTTAATCTCACGGTTGTACTGCGTGACTCTTTTGAATAAGTGTTGAATAAGTGTTGCGCTAATATGTCGATTGAGCGTTAAATTACACTCGATGGCTAACATATATTAAAGAAGGCCCATAGATTTTATCTAGGGCCTTTTTTATGTTTACTGAATAAGACAACCTAGGCCAATAGGCTTTAGCCGTTATTGATACATAGGTCCAAATCCTAAACTCCAAAGGATGACACTCGCAGCCATTAATCCCACGAGGAGTACAAGACCCGCAGTAACCATGGAGCTGGCGTAGATAAAGCCTTTCTCCTCTGGAATATTCATAATGATCGGCACGCCAGCGTAGAGTAAATAGACCGAGTAGGCTAAACCTATCAGCCCAACAATCATAATAAACCAGAGTACGGGATAAAGTGCTGCGATCCCCACCATAAACAAGGGGGTTGCAGTGTAGGAAGCAAGCTCTAATGCTTGAGTGTAAGTTGGCTGTGCATCAAAGGTTTTTGCCATCCAGTAGGCTAAATAGGCGAGGGCGAATACGCCTGCAATCAGGCCTAGATACATGCCCGCTGACATAAACATTGCGCTTTGAGGTGTAAGGTAAATAGGTTCGCCAGCCCCAGGATTCCAGCCTATATATGCCGTGGCAATATAACTGCAAATCGCAGGAATTAAAGCAATAAGTAATACATGACTTAAGCTACTCTTTAGTGCTTCATGGTTTTTTTCAATCGTCTGCCACTCTTGTTTTGGATGAGTGTATAGCCCCATTAAGTGATTTAGTATCATTATAATTATCCTTGTTCAGCATTGATGAATGGCTCGCCAAACGTCAGACGAGCTGATAACAGCTCCGCAATGGTGATTAAAATGTCCCCTATCCTTTTAATCACCATTGATTTCACCCTTTGGATCCTGAGCGCCTTAGTGATCTGGATCTCAGTTCCTTAGAGTGTAGATTATTTATTGAACAAAAAGTTCAGGTCGTCAAGTTTACTGAAAGCTAATGCTACAGCTTATGGCTAAATATGCGTAAAATAGCGTGATTTTTTTAATGAGGTTGAGTGAGTTATGCAGCAATTATTGGCCCCTATTCATGGTTTTCTTCGTTGTGAAACTCCCCAAACTTGGATTGATATCGCACGTGCGGAGTCTTCTTTAGAGGAGTTACTGATAGACCATTGTAATTGCGAGCTAAAGGCCGCTCAGACCGCGATGTTCTTGTTAAGACGTTATGCCTTGAGTCAAGACAGTGGCCGCTCGTTACTAACTTGGGCTAAACCCTATGAGGAGTTTGTTTATCTTAAGGATCGCAATATTGAACAGTTTCTTGCCCGGGATGTAAAAAAGAATGAGTTGATCGCATCTTTGCAGCCTAATGAACACTTTAAATTCGCGCAGGACCTTATTCCACCACTGATCCGATTGATTAAGGAAGAGTTCCATCACTTCGAGCAGGTATTAGAATTGATGCGCGCCAGACACATTCCTTACCGAAATATCCGCGCTGGCCGTTACGCCAAGGGTATGATGAGCCATGTGACTACCCATGAGAAAGATATCCTAAGAGATAAATTAATAGTCGGGGCGTATATCGAAGCACGCTCCTGTGAGCGCTTTGCTAAGCTAGCCCCGTATTTAGATGCGCAATTAGGTAAGTTTTATGTGTCTTTACTGCGCTCAGAGGCGAGGCATTATGAAGACTATTTAAGCTTGGCTCAGTTGGTTTCACCTGAGGATATCAGTGAACGGGTCGCCTATTTTGGTGAGCGGGAAGCTGAACTGATTATGGCTGCGGATGATGAATTTCGGTTCCATAGCGGGCAACCACTATAACCTGGTCCAGTTTTATTGGGTGAAATAGTGTGAAGCAAGCCGCTTCTATAACGATTAACGGCCCCGTAGAACCGTTAATATGCTTAACAGTTCACCTATGATGCTGAATCGAAGGGTAAACGAAGTAAACTCAGCCCTTCAGTGCTCACACTGAGTACACTGCCTTGTTCATACCAATCACCGACCACAATACGCTTATTGCCATTCTCAAGTTGATGAATTGCAGGCCTATGGGTATGACCGTGGATCATATGTTGAGTGTGTGTCTTGGCAAATAGCGCATCGACAGCATTAGGCTCAACATCCATGATGGTGTCGCTTTTTTGCTTATTACTGCTCTTACTTTTGCGACGGATTTTATCGGCAATACCTTGGCGCCTTTTTTTAGACAGACAGCCGTAAAGCCAACGGGCGAGGGCAAAACTACGTAATTTTCTAAAGCGTTGATAGGCTTTATCTAAAGTGCATAGGCTATCGCCGTGCAAAATGACAGTGTCGACACCGTATAACTTTAGACAGGTGATTTCGGGTAATATTTGCATGCCAGCAGCGCGTGCAAAATGTTTACCTAGCATAAAGTCCCGATTGCCGTGGATAAAATACACTGGCAGCTTATGTGACACTTGCCTAAGCTTTTCGGCGAGGTCGAGGGCAAAAGGTGCGGCGATATCATCACCAACCCAGACTTCAAACAAATCACCAAGAATATAGAGTGCCTCGGCATCATCGAGCTCTGTGTCGAGGAAGCGAGTGAACGCTTGGGTGATATCAAGACGATCTGCACTCAGGTGCAGATCGCCTATAAATAGAGTTCGCATTCGCAGGGATTATGCCGCAACGCTGACTTTTTCAATCACAACGGCCTCTAATGGCACATCCTGATGCATGCCGCGATTGCCAGTGCTAACCGCTTTAATTTTTTCGATAACGTCCATACCTTCAACCACTTCACCGAATACGCAGTAACCCCAACCTTGAGAGGTTTCTGATTTGAAATCGAGGAAAGTATTATCGTTTACGTTAATGAAAAACTGCGCTGTAGCCGAATGGGGATCAGAGGTGCGTGCCATGGCGATAGTGCCAGTGCGATTTGATAAGCCGTTGTTGGCTTCATTCTTTACTGGCTCACTGCAGCGTTTTTGGTTCATATCCGCAGTAAAACCACCACCTTGGATCATAAAACCGTCAATTACACGGTGGAAAATCGTACCGTCGAAGAAACCATCGTCAACATATTTCATGAAATTTGCTACGGTTAATGGTGCTTTTTCAGCATTCAGTTGCAGTTTAATGTCGCCCAAATTGGTGTGTAATGTGATCATGTTTTCATACTCTCAGTAAATAGTGGCGCGATTCTAACTTATCTCGGATTGCGCGCAAAGTGCAGTATTCAAAAGCCGTCCGGCCATGATAAACTGACTCCTTGATTTTACTCCTGAATGTATTATTGAAGAGAATGCCGATGTTGAAGATTTACAACAGTATTACCCGCCAAAAACAGGAATTTAAGCCAATCAACCCCGGAAAAATTGGAATGTACGTGTGTGGTGTGACCATATACGATCTCTGTCATATTGGTCACGGGCGTACTTTTGTTTCCTTTGACATGATCGTGCGTTACCTGCGTTATGTGGGCTATGAGGTGAATTTTCAGCGCAATATTACCGATGTCGATGACAAAATTATTAAACGTGCTAACGAAAATAATGAAAGCTGTGAAGCCTTAACCGAGCGTTTGATTGGCGAGATGCATCGGGATTTTGATGCATTAAATATGTTGCGTCCTGACTTTGAGCCGCGGGCAACCCTACATATTGAAGAAATCATCGATATGGTTGAGCGTTTACTTGAACGTGGTCACGCCTATGTTGCCGCCGATGGTGATGTGCTATTCAGTGTGGCATCTTACCCTGATTATGGCCGTTTATCTGGGCAAAATTTAGATCAACTGCAAGCTGGTGCTCGGGTTGAAGTGGACGAAAACAAGCAAAATCCAATGGATTTCGTGCTGTGGAAAATGTCTAAACCCGGCGAGCCAACGTGGGAATCACCTTGGGGGCCGGGTCGTCCTGGCTGGCACATTGAATGCTCTGCCATGAACAGCAAACATTTGGGGCTGCATTTTGATATTCATGGCGGCGGCTCTGACTTACAGTTCCCACACCATGAAAACGAAATCGCTCAGTCTTGCTGTGCCCATGACACGCCATATGTGAACTATTGGATGCACACGGGCATGGTGATGGTTGACCGTGAAAAGATGTCAAAATCCTTAGGCAACTTCTTCACCATTCGCGATGTACTCGGACATTACGATGCCGAAACAGTGCGTTACTTCCTGTTATCGGGCCACTATCGCAGCCAATTGAATTACTCTGAAGAGAATTTAAAACAAGCTCGTGCTGCGCTAGAACGTTTGTATACGGCGATTAAAGATGTTGACTTGACCGTTGCTGCCGACCCAGCGGAGGAATTTGTCGCTAAGTTTAAAGCGGCAATGGACGATGATTTTAACACCCCAGAAGCTTACTCAGTGCTTTTTGATATGGTGCGTGAAATTAATCGCCTAAAAACGACGGATATTGCTAAGGCATCGGCCCTTGCGGTGGCGATGAAGCAATTAGCCGATGTACTAGGGCTGTTAAGCCAAGATCCGAGTGCCTTCTTTAAGGGTGAGGGCAGTGATGATGAAGTGGCAGAAATTGAAGCTTTAATCGTTGAACGTAACCGTGCCCGTACCGAAAAAGATTGGGCCGCCGCCGATGTGGCGCGCAATCGTTTGAATGAACTCGGCGTAGTTTTGGAAGATGGCCCAAGTGGCACTACTTGGCGTAAGAAATAAGCTGATTAACGATATTCTGCAATCAAGATAAGCTTCAGCCATAAAAAAC
>NZ_AFOZ01000017.1 GCF_000217915.1 Shewanella sp. HN-41
TATCGAATGTCTTGCAAACCGGATGGGTCCATATATGTTTTAGTAGAGCCCTCAGGGACACTTCTTGTTAAATAAAGGGGCGGCGTGTCACTGGGGAAGCAATGACAATTAATACGTAATGCGCGTAACTCAACTGTCTTGTGTTGAGGCATTTGTAGTTATAGATGGCAATGAATTGATATCGCACTGCCATTTTCAAAACTGCTTAACATGCTTATGGCACTTAACTTATTGCGATAACAGTGCCAGAGCAAAGTTAGTTTTTGCTGCTAGTCTCAGTCTCTTTGGCTGTGGGACTGACAACATCCGTTCCGGCATCGAGATACTGTTTATAGGTATCCTCACCCCAGGCCATGAGCTTATTATTCTTAAAAATGAGAGGAGTGCATTCTTCTTTAGTGGTGATACCATCGGATTTCTCATGGTGAGTGCGATAAAAGAGCACTTGTAATTGTGTTTCTTGAACTGCCTTGGCCTCTGAAAAATCCGCTTTTCCCAATAGCGACTTCACCTCGGTAATATCCTGCCCTAGGCTTAAATCAGTCATTTTTTGGCTGTTATAGACTTGCCTGTCTTCCCAATCCATTTCATCCGGGGTGGGTTCATAGACGAGTACTACCACTGCGACAAAGGCCACATAGGCGGCGAATATACTGCCAATAATTACCGAAGTTTTTGATTTCATTTAACCTTATCCTTTCCTCATCAAGTGAGTCTTCCTAGCTCGCCAATAAAATACGCTTTTGTAGCCTTAAGGTAAATGCGTTTATTGCAACTTAGTGTTAACAAGATTCTTATTACTCTATGTTAGGGGCTCGATGTGCGCCGCTTACTCGGAAGTCTTTTAAATTGATATTGAGGGGCAAATCTGTTTGCAATTGCGCCAGTTTGTAACTGAGGCGTGCCATTTCTTTGCCTTCGGCCAGTTTCTTCGCTTGCTTAGCGCCTAAGTTAGGCAAAGATGAAAAGAGTGTGCTTAAGGTTCTAAAGGTTTTTAATAGCTCAGCCGCCGATTTGGGGCCAATCCCTGGGATGCCGGGAATTTTATTGCCGCTATCACCGGCTAGCGCCATTAAATCGAGAAACTGGCTCCGTTCGACCCCAAGCTTTTGCTCTAGTGCGGCGATATCGAGGTATTGTTGATTAAAATGATCCCACTGGTTTATACGGACATGATTTAACTGACTAAAACCCTTATCGGTTGAAACGATAATAGCTTCTCCCTGTGCCTTGGCGGTTTTCATCGCTAAGGTGGCGATAACATCATCGGCCTCGGCGGCGGCATAAATGGAGCCTATGCCTATTGATGTTAAATGCTCCTGCAGCGCAGTAAGCCCCTCTGCCAGCGGTTCTGGCATAGGTTTACGGCCCTTTTTATAATCGGGGTAAAGCTGTTTTCGCCAGGAAATCTCATCGCCATCCCAGACGATAGCGACATGGGTTGGCTGGTGCACGCGCAGCAGTTTTGAGCATGCAGCACTGACACGCTCCTTAAGGCTAGCCATATCGTTCTCATCGGGGATCGCCGCATAAATACGGCGAACCAAATTGAGACCATCGATGATTAAAAATTTATTCATTGGCAAATTTGCATGAGTTAACTGACGCTATTTGACTATCTTATAGCAGGGAACATAGGTGCTTCCCGGCAGTTTCATCCTGTGTTGGGTGACGAATGCGTTCAGTAGATTGTCCATCAGCGCCATTAAACGGGGATCACCTTTTAATAGGAAGGGGCCAAAACGCTCAACATGTTTGATCGTATCCGCTTTTACATTACCCGCTACTATACCCGAGAATGCTTTGCGAAGATTGGCGGCGAGGTCGGCTTTATTGGTTTGGAAGTGTAAATCCAAATTTGCCATGACTTCGTGGGTTGGTATAAAAGGTAATTGGAATTCAGGCTCAATTTTCAGTGCCCATTGGTATTGGTAGGCATCGCCCGTGGCGCGGCGGTAGGTTTTGACTTGCTCCATACCTTGTTTCATCACCCTTGCCACCTCAGCGGGATTGTCTATGATAATTTGGTATTTTTTCTGTGCTTCAGTTCCTAATGTTGCCCCAATAAATTCATCTATTTTACTAAAGTAATCCGTACTTTCCGTGGGCCCAGTGAGCACGAGCGGGAAGGGGGTTTCTTGGTTTTCTTTATTTAGCAAAATACCTAGAATATAGAGTAGTTCTTCAGTCGTGCCCGCACCGCCGGGGAAAATAATAATGCCGTGACCCAAACGTACGAAGGCTTCCAGACGTTTTTCGATATCGGGTAGGATAACAAGTTCATTGACGATTTGGTTGGGCGGCTCGGCGGCGATAATACTGGGTTCAGTCAATCCTATATAACGCGCGTTTTTAACTCTTTGTTTTGCATGGCCGATGGCCGCACCTTTCATCGGTCCTTCCATCGCCCCTGGCCCGCAACCAGTACAGATATCCAGCTCCCTTAGCCCGAGTTGGTAACCCACCTCGCGGGTGTATTGATATTCGACGGCGTTGATACTGTGGCCGCCCCAGCACACAACCACGTTGGGATCCTTCATCGGTGCAATTGCCCTAGCATTGCGCAGAATATCAAATACAACGTTGGTAATATGATTCGCATTGGTCAAATTGATGTGCTTCAGCGTATCGTATTTATCGCTGATATAGAGAATGTCCCTGAGTACAGCGAACAGATGCTCTTGAATACCTATGATGATTTGGCCATCGACAAAGGCTTGTTCTGGGGGATTAATGAGTTCTAATTTTACGCCGCGTTCTCGCTGCAGGACGTTTATATCGAAATTATGATATTGCTCGAATAAGGCTTTCGAGTTATCGGTTTTTGAACCCGCAGCAAGCACGGCTAATGAGCAGTTACGATATAGTTGATATAGTGCGCTTTTGGCGCTTTTTTTAAGGCGATCAACTTCGAGTTGTGAAAGCTGATCCATGCTACCTTTTGGGCTTATTCTTACTATCATTTACCACTCCTTCGTTTCGACAGGAGTGATAAGAGGAGACGTATAGTTGAATCTAATTATACGTCTATCACAACCCTGTCTCTGCTTTCATGTTTTGCTTTGTAGAGTGCTGCGTCGGCGCGCTCAAAAGTTTCATGTATGAGTTCATTCCCCATAACCTGCGCTGCCCCTATAGATACTGTAACTGTAATTCTCTGATTTTTAAATTTAAATGGAATATTTTTTACTTTCTCCCTCACCCTGTTTAAAAGTTGAACAATATCGCCATTGCCAACATCTGGGAGTAAAAGTACAAATTCTTCGCCGCCATAACGGGCGACAAACTCAGTGTCTCTGAGTGAATTTTTGAGTGCCATGGCGATAACCTGCAGCGTTTTATCACCTGTGCTGTGGCCAAAACTGTCATTGATCGTTTTAAAGTGATCAATATCGGCAACCGCCACCCAGAGAGGGCCCTTATGGCGTTGATAGTTGCGGTATTCTAGCTCCATGCGCTCTTCTAAGGCGGCACGGTTAGGCAGCTGCGTTAGGCTATCGAGTAAATTGAGTTTTTGCTGCTCGAACAAACGCTCTTTATAGGTGTTAGCCTCAGAGCTCAGTTCATTGAGCTCTTTACGCATGGTCTCCATCGACTTACGTAGTAAAGCCTGCTCCCTTTGTTCGAGGGCTTCTTTGCGGGCAAGGGCTGAACGAATCGAATTGAGCTGCTCGGTAAGTTGCGCCTTGAGATCGACGATGTCTTCCACATCGATGATAATCTCACCGGCGTTATCGACGCGGGTGTTGATCTCACGATTGAGCTGGGTCTTAAGTTGGAAACTGCGCTGATTGTGGTTATAAGACTCTGTGACGACTTCTCGCACCGCAGTTAAGGCATCGTTCAGGGCGTATAAAAATTCCTGCGATGCCGATTTTTCACGGGCGATATTGTCGAGCAGTAAGGCTAAAATCGTCTGGTAGGCCTCGAGCAAACTGTCGACTTCGATATCCGATGCCAGCACTTCTTTAATGACTAAGACTTGGTCCCGCTGATCTTTACGAAATTCGATTTCCGAAATCATTTGCGCCAACTCATGGGCGAGTTGTCGGTGCTTGGGGAGAACATCGAGTTTTTCAGATTCGTTAAACTGCTGCTGTAAGATGGTTTCGTAGAAGCCAATGATTTGTTTTACTTTAGGAATATACTCCCAAACCGTGTGAAACGGTTTGGCGAGATCCTGTTTGAAATAGTTAACTTCTTTTTTTAGCTTTTCAGGGGCAGAGTTGACCCTTTGGATCTGACGGACCACCTGTGCAAGGCCTGTTCGACTCTCTTCGAGCTGTACCATCACATGGTGGTACTGGCCTTTTAGTAAGCGTTCGACATCGACTAATTCTGGCAATGCTTCATCGACACGCTCAAACGTGTTTAAGTTATGGCGTAGTTTGGCGAGCTTATTATCCAGTTCAAGATTTTGCCCTTTGCAGGCGAGACTTAAATGGCCAATAAATTGGAGTAACGTTTGTAACTTGGCATTTCTATCCTCATTGACTTCATCTAGGGCGAGTTTAGCCGAGTGAAGTTTTTGTTGAAGTAATGCAAGTTGTGAAACTGTCGCGTTGGAATCCTTCATCCGGAGTGTTTTCCTAGCTCTGCAAGGCTAAAAAGCATGATGATCCTCTGTCCAGATTAGCTATTAACTCTCATGCTACTAATGTTATAACAACGGCTGTAGAGTGCAAATCTGTTTGCCCGTGTGTCTGTGATTAATTGCTGATATTGATCAAATATTTTCCAATAAATGCCTATCTTGATTATTTTCCCAGCAAGGCCAGTGAATTTCCTCTTTATTGCCGTTGGTTTCGACTCGGATAAGCCCGCGTTCGATCCCTTTCTCAAGGTGTAGGAATAGTGGGTTAGCAAAAAGGCTAGGGGGCACAAAATTCAGTGCCCTAAGGGTGACAAAATGATCCCTATTTGTAGGTAAACTGCGGGCACAGGCTAGTGCCATTTGTACGGTTTCAAATTGCAATTTAGGGGCTACTTTCATTTCTGATTTGGCGAGCAAGGGCAAGTGGATAAATCCAAGATTAAAGGTCTGCGTTAGTTGCCGCTCATCCAGTTGTTGTCGCATGCGTGTGATAACGTGCTGCGGCTCAATACTCTCGGTAAATCGTACGGCCAAAACCCCTTGCCTAATCACATAAACAGGCATGGATAAGGTTTCTGATATGAGATCAGCGAGCTGTGTCATTACGGCATTAGCAAAGTATTGGCCATGATTGATATCTGAGGCTAGATATCCTTGGAATTCAATTAAACCGAGGGCCATTGTGGGACGTTGATTTGAACGTCTATCACCTAAATGGGCAAGCAGGGCGGCATAGCCTAAGTGATGGGTAAACTGTTCTTCTTGGCTTAATTGTATTAGAACCTCGTTTTGGGCGTGCATTTTTCGGTGACGATTGAATAGTATAATGATTGTTATCATGAGGATAACTGCAATCACTCCACAGATAGCTAGGAGTATATTGGCGTTTTTTGATGCTTGAATAGTATCGTCAAGCTTACCCCGCAGCATACCGAGTTCGAGCTTAAGTTGCTGCTCCGCGAGGGCAGAGGCCGATACTGCAGAGTCTTTTTCGGGTGTTTGCGTCTGTTGGCTCAGTTCGATAATGCGTTTTTGGGTGGCAATTGTCTTACCTTGATCCCCTAATTTTTCGGCGGAGAGGGCGATTTGTGTCAATGCGGATTTTTGTTCATCCGCGAGCTTTAACTCGTTGGCGAGGGCCAAGGCGTTGTCGGCATGGGCCATCATCAGTGGCCAATCTTCCTTGGCTTGGGCTATTTCCCCAATTAAGAGTTCATTGTAGACGAGATAGTGATGGCTATTTTTTCCTTAAATATTTGGTTTGCCATCAATAAATACTTTAGGGCACTACTATTGTCATCAATGTTTGAATACGCTTGGCCAAGGTTATGAAAGTTGAGACCTTGGGCGATATAGTTGCCTCGTTTAGCATCTAATTGTTGGGCGTTGAGGTAGTAATCGATTGCTTTATTCCAATCCCCTTGCTCGCCGTATACCATAGCTATTACTGTCATACAGCTTGATAGATAGGTGTCATTGCCGAGTTTTTTAAAGCCAGCCGCGGCCTCATGGGCATTATTTAGTGCCTCATCCCATTGTTTTAAGTCTCGATATACCTTGGCAAGTTGTAGCTGAAGATGGGTTTTCATCGAGGGATAGTTGGAGCGATTTGAAATCCGAATGGCTTCGCTATAATGTTGTAATGATTTAGTGAGTTGTTGATTTTTATTGTAATAATGACCAAGTTTTGATTCTGCTGCCGCAATTAAATAATCATTTCTGAGCTTGTAGGCAATGTCCCTGTAGGTATGAAAGTGCATTAACGCTGGCACGTCTTGGCGGAGCACTAAATGTAAGCCACCTAAATGTTCCTGAATCGTATGTTTGAGCAACATGGCTTCAATATCGAAGCTGTCATTAATGCGAGTCAAGGCTTCATTATAGAAGGTAATCGCTTCTTGATATTTTTGCTCTGTTCGCCCAAGGTAACGCCCTCGCAGCATGGAAACTGTTGCTTGCTCAAGGGGGGATTGGGCAATGTTAGCGAGGAGTTCGATTAACGTCTTGGCATCTTGAAATCCAACCTTAGATTTAACATTTGGCTCCATATTGAGTCTTGCGAGCAGTTGCAAAATATGTTGAAACTCATCGGGGTTATAGCCTTGTTCCTTGGCGGCGCGTTCGAACTGTTCACGGTTTTTAAAGACGATAGGAAAAGAGATCGATTTATTTAAGGTGTCGTACATTTTCTGCGGGGTTTCACGCAGTTCTATCTCTTCCGATTCGAGATCGCGTCCTAGGGTGCTAAAGGATGCTGACATCAACAAGGCTACGAGAATAATGATGAGTTTATGCATTTGAAGGGGGATCCCATATTTCCTAAATCAAGGCATTTATTTTGTTAGCGTTTGTTAGCGCCTAATGAGGATGCTACATCGACTTGTTATACTTGGGAAAATCATAAGAAACATAATAACAGAAGGAAGCAAGAGTGAAACCCAACAGATTATCAATCTTGGTATTAAGTGCATTATTTTCGGCCAATGTGTGGGCTGATGTAGATTATCAAATTGAGCTGAGTCAGCCAGAGCAGCATTTGGCTCAGGTGAGTGTGACTTTTCCGCATGTGAACGTGAGTGATTTAACCGTTAATTTGCCTGTGTGGCGAACGGGGAAATATCAAGTATTGCCCCTATCCGACGGTGTCCGTTTATTCAAAGCTCAAGATAGCCAAGGCCAGGCTCTCCCATGGAAGCGCACCGCCAGCGGTGAATGGCAAGTTTTACTCAGCCAACCAACGAGTGTCACCGTCAGTTATCAATTGTATGCTAATGAGCTTGGCCAAAGAGTGCGGCATATCGATGCGAGCCACGCGTACTTAGATGCCAGCGGTGTATTCATGTATAGCCCGCAATTTCGCTCTGAGCCTGTATCGGTTCAATTGAACGTCCCTCAAACGTGGCAAAGTTACTCTGGTATGGCTTCGGGCAATGCCTCACATTCTTTCGTTGCTCCCAATTATGATGTGTTAATTGATTCCCCTATCGAAACGGGTGTGAGCACCCATAAGCAATTCAGTGCTAATGGCAAAAACTATGAGTTGGTATTTTGGGGGGAAGGCAATTATGACGCCGATAAAGTCGTTAAGGATTTAACGGCATTAAGTGATCAGGCTAAGGCGATTTGGGACGATTATCCTTTTGATCGTTATGTATATATGGTGCATGCCACCAGCGGCGCCAGTGGTGCGACAGAACATTTAAACTCTACCGTTATCCAGTTGCCGCGTTTTAGTTTCCGTGAGCGCAAGGATTACCTACGCTTTATCAGCACTGCATCCCATGAGTTTATCCATACTTGGAACGTAAAAGCCTATCGTCCTGCGGGACTTGTGCCCTACGATTATCAGCATGAAAACATGACGGAATTACTGTGGATGGCCGAAGGCTCTACCAGTTATTTCCAAGGCCAGTTACTGCTGCGTGCTGGGGTGATGACGCCTAAAGAGTTCCTCGAAGACTTAGCGAAACGCGTTGAGAAAAACCAGCTCAATCCTGGGCGCGAAACTCAATCTGTTGCCGAGGCGAGTGCCGGGGAGTGGAGCAGCACGGGCGGCGATTATGCGATTAATCACAGTGTGAATATCTACTCTGAGGGTTACTTAACTTCCTTAGCGTTAGATTTTTCGCTGCTGCAAGATACTAAACTGAAGCATTCATACCGCGATGTGCATCGCCGTTTATATCAAGATCACCGTGTGCCAAAGGGCTATAGTGTTGACGATGTGCAGCACATATTGCAGGATTTATCCGGCAAAGATTATGCGCCTTGGTGGCAGGGAAATGTGAATAGCCCGATGAGTTTAGATTTCCCTGAGCTGTTATCGCAGGCTGGGTTAGTGATGTCCTATGGCAAAGATTCAAAAGCCGAGGCATTTGCCGGCATGACGTTAAGCAGCACCCATGGCTCTTTAGTGTTAGACCAAGTGCTGCGTAATGGCCCAGCGTGGAAGGCGGGGATTGTCGCGGGGGATGAAGTATTAGCGATTAATGGTCTTAAGGTGACTGCTGCGGGTTTTGATAAGCGCATCAAAGACTTTAAGACTGGCGATAGCATTGAAGTGACATTATTCAGTAACGATAAGATCAAGCAGGTTAAGCTCATTCTGGGTGAACAGCAAAGCGGCAAGCTAGTGCTCAAGGGCAATGCGAAAGCGACTAAGCAACAAAAAGCCTTCTTCAAGGCTTGGTTGGGCATTGATTGGCCGTTCGATAATAAAGGCGAGTTAGAGTCTAAAGCCAATGACTGACACTAGTGATTAAAGTTAGTGCCTAATGCTAGTGCCTAAAGTTAGTAACTAAATCAAGTGATTCGGCTTAATGCGATTAAGCTAAATGCCTTAACTTTAGGCGTTTAACTGTCATAAAAAAGGCGCGCCCTCATTTGGAAGGTGCGCCTTTTGTTATTCTGTCTTTCAACTCACTCATACGAGCGAGTCGCAAATTTAGCTTAACTCACTCGCTGAGGCTTAAACTTGCGCTTCTTCGAGTCCACCGAGTGCTGCAACGAGTGCATGCATCAAGGCGACTAACTCACTGCCCATCAAGGCAAAGTCGGCATCTAAACGGGCCATTGGGTCATCGGTGCCCACTTCGTCGTTACCCGCTCTAAATTCTTCAGAAAACTTAAGGCGCTTAACACTGGCGTCCGATTGCAACAGTAGGGCGATTGATTGTCCAAAGTGCAGGGCTATCTTATGGACTTCTTTGCCCGTGGCGAGGTGGGCTAATACTTCATCTTCCTTAAGATCCTGCTGCTTAAAGCGAACGATTCCGCCTTCGTCGGCGGCGGATTTAAGTTCAGCTTCATCTTGCATCTCAAAGGGTAATGGCGCGCTGCCATTCTTTAACCATTCGGTTAAATGGGATTCAACAGGCGCTTTAAAGCTCAAAGGGATCACGGGTAAACTGCCTAAGGCTTTACGTAATAAGGCTAATAATTCTTCGGCCTTAGTGGCGCTTGAGCTATCGACGAGGATCATTTCAAGCTCTGGTAAAATCAGTGCGTGAGTCTGGCTACGGCGTGAAAAAGCCCGTGGTAGTAAGCTAGTGATGATTTCATCTTTGAGCGCATCTTTTTCTTTTTTCGCGAGTTTTCGATTTTCTTCATCTTCGATGAGGGTGACTTTTTCTTCCAAGGCTTCTTTGATGACTTGGCCGGGGAGAATTTTTTCTTCTTTGGTCACACAGATCAGATGGCGATTATTGGCGCTGTGTACCAATGAACTGCCTTGTTTGCCCAGTGCGTTGGAGAAGCCAAATTTACTGACATCTTGGCTTGAGCACGGAGAAAAAGTGAAATCGGCCAGCGCAGTTTCAAGAGTTTCAGTTTCGACGGCAAAAGGTTTATTGAAACGATAAAGAGTAAGATTTTTAAACCACATAAGAAGCGCTCATTGGAAAATAAAGTGGCAGTTTACGGCATAGTTGGAGCTGGGTAAACCTGTGCGAAACAGTCAAATCTTTACCCAGATACAGAATTCATCAAATTGTAACATTGAAAAAAATCCCGCTGTAACCCTTGTGGTTATTGGCTTTTTATTTCGAGATGTCAGGTGAATCCCAATGATTAAACCCAAGTTGTCACATTTGAAATAAAACTGAAACACATTCATTGCACACTTTCGGTCGTTCCAAACCAATAACCAAGACGAACATAACGTCGAAAGGATTAAATGATGAACGTTTTTTGTAAAACTCTACTTGCTTCTGCGCTAGCTTCTGCAACTCTGGCTTCAGCTTATGCCGCTGAGCCACTGACTGTTTATGGTAAGTTGAATGTCACCGCTCAATCAAATGATGAGAAAGGTGATGCTACAACAACTATTCAAAGTAATGCTTCTCGTTTTGGTGTGAAGGGTGATTTCGAACTGTCTAGCTCGTTACAAGCTTTCTATACAGTTGAATATGAAGTTGATACTGGTGCTGCGACGAGCGACAACTTTAAAGCCCGTAATCAATTCGTTGGCTTGAAAGGCTCCTTTGGTTCGTTCTCTGTGGGTCGTAACGACACACTGCTGAAAATCTCTCAAGGTAATGTTGACCAATTCAATGACCTTTCTGGCGACATAAAAAGCCTGTTTAAAGGTGAAAACCGTTTAGGCCAAACTGCTACTTACCTAACTCCTTCATTTGGTGGTTTCGTATTTGGTGCTACCTATGCTGCTGAAGGCGATGCTGACCAACAAAGTCAAGACGGTTTCAGCTTAGCGGCCATGTACGGTGACGCTAAACTGAAAAAATCACCTTTCTATGCTGCAATCGCTTACGATTCAGATGTGAAAGGTTATGAAATTGTTCGTGCTACGGTACAAGGTAAAATCGCTGATTTCACTTTAGGTGGTATGTATCAGCAGCAGGAAGAGACCTATAAAAACGCATTGCCAGTAACGACCGATAGCATTAATGGTTACCTGCTCAGTGCGGCTTATGATATCAATGCTGTCACTTTGAAAGCACAATACCAAGACATGGAAGACAAAGGTGATTCATGGTCTGTGGGTGCGGATTACAGCTTAGGTAAACCAACGAAATTATTTGCTTTTTACACTAATCGTTCATTAGAAGCCGCTGCCGATGATGACAAATACATTGGTGTTGGTTTAGAACACAAATTCTAAATCCGGCATTAAGGTTCAATTAAGGAGGCATATAGCCTCCTTTTTTATTGCGCTAAACAAACAGTTATATAAACTTATTATGACAAATATCGCTACTATATGGCCTGTGCGGCACGCTTATTCATAAATCTGTAATAAAAATGACTAATAATAGCCGTGTTGACATTCACTGACAGAAAATCACTTATGACTGCAAGGATATTGATAGTAGAAGATGAGTTAGCCATCCGTGAGATGCTGACTTTTGTAATGGAACAGCATGGGTTTACGACCTCTGCGGCGGAGGATTTTGATTCGGCCATTGCGCTGCTAAAGGAGCCTTACCCCGATCTGATTTTATTGGATTGGATGTTTCCTGGCGGAAGTGGTATTCAATTGGCGAAACGCTTGAAACAGGATGAGTTTACCCGCCAAATTCCGATCATTATGTTAACCGCCCGTGGTGAAGAGGAAGATAAAGTCAAAGGCCTTGAAGTCGGTGCCGATGATTACATCACTAAACCCTTTTCCCCTAAAGAGCTAGTCGCCCGAATTAAGGCCGTATTGCGTCGTAGTGCTCCTACCCGTTTAGAAGAAACCATTGATGTGCAAGGCTTGCTGCTCGACCCTGTGAGTCACAGGGTGAGTGTGGGCGAGACTGTATTAGATATGGGGCCCACCGAATTTCGTTTGTTGCACTTTTTTATGACGCATCCAGAACGTGTCTACAGTCGTGAACAGTTGCTCGATAACGTGTGGGGAACCAACGTGTATGTAGAAGACAGGACCGTAGACGTGCATATTAGGCGTCTTCGTAAAGCCGTTGAAGAATCTGGACATGATCGTTTGATCCAGACGGTTCGTGGTGCTGGTTATCGTTTTTCAACACGCATATAGTGCCTAATAAGAGATAGGCACAAGTGGGCTTTTAGGCTATCTTGTGCTCCTCCTATTTAGCCTGATGTCTGGGTTTATCTATGTCTCACTCTTATTCAGGGTATCGGTTATTTACGCGCTTAGCCGTTTTTCTACTGCTTTGTTTGCTACTTGGTTTACTGGTTGGGAAACCCCTCTGGATACTCACTATCGGCCTGCTAGGTCTAGTGTTGTGGCATTATCGCCAATTAGCACGCCTTAACTTTTGGTTATGGCGAGATAGAAAACTCACCCCGCCGCAGGGTAGTGGTAGCTGGGAAGGGGTGTTTAACGGTATTTATCGCCTTCAAGGGAAGAATCGTCGCCGTGTCGGTCAATTGGCCGCACTGTTAGCCCGATTTCGCCAGGGGGCTGAGGCCCTACCCGATGCCGCTGTAGTGCTCGACTCAGAGCATAATATTTTATGGTGTAATAAGTTAGCACAACTTATCCTAGGTTTTGTTTGGCCACAGGATAATGGTCAGCGTATCGATAACCTGATCCGTCATCCCGATTTTTCCGCTTATATTAAATCCGCACAATACAAAGAGCCGTTGGAGTTACCTTCGCCCGTATCGGATAGGCGTTTGCTCGAAATTCGTATTATGGCCTATGGTGACAGGCAATTACTGTTAATTGCGCGGGATATTACGCGGATAAGACAACTCGAAGGCATGCGTAAAGAGTTTGTCGCCAATGTGTCACACGAACTTAAAACCCCGTTGACCGTGCTGCAGGGGTATCTGGAAATGATGCAAAGCATGGCAGAGCCCGATTCGATGAACGCTAAGCCGCTGGCATTGATGCAGCAGCAAACCCGGCGCATGCAGTCCATGGTCGAGCAGTTATTAGTGTTATCGCGAATTGAGGACGCGGCGGATATTAACCTCGAAAATACGGTCAATATGGCGCAGTTAATGGAAGTGTTGAAGGAGGAGGCGAAGGCTCTGGCCCAAGATAAATACGAGCTGAGTTTCTACTGCGAGACGGGACTTGATTCCCATGGCAATGAATTGCAGCTTCGAAGTGCCTGTTCTAATTTGATTTCTAATGCCATTCGTTACACAGAACCGGGCGGAAAAATCACTGTACAGTGGCGTAGCGTGGCGACGGGGGGACTCTTTAGCGTGACAGATACGGGTGAAGGGATTGCCCCGCAACATATTAACCGCTTAACTGAGCGCTTTTATCGTGTCGACAGTGCCCGCTCAAGGCAAACCGGTGGTAGTGGTTTAGGGCTTGCGATCGTGAAACATGCACTTAATCACCATCACAGTGAGTTAAATATTAGTAGCGAATTGGGTAAAGGCAGCACTTTTAGCTTTGTGATCCCACTTCATTTAATCGAACGCAAAAAATAAACGCATAATGTACATGTGAATACTCTTTTTAAAACAGGTCATTATGGCCTGTTTTATTTTTTGCATCTCACCTCTGAAGGCATATGAACTGAAAAAATATAAAATTGTGACACTGTCATCTAAGTGTCATATCACCGACATAGAATTGTCACTGTAGCGATTGATACTGGCTGCGTCTGAAGAAACTTAAGTTAGAAATTAGTTAGCTTACTACTGGAGCACATAATGAAACTGAAAAAGCTTGTCGGCGCGATGACTCTCACAGCCGCTGGTGTATTCTCTGCCACTGCCATGGCATCTATTGACCCATCTCTGCCAACGTACGAGAAAGCAAGTGGTGTATCAGGTAACCTCTCATCTGTAGGTTCAGATACTTTGGCCAATATGATGACACTGTGGGCTGAAGAATTTAAACAGATGTATCCTAACGTTAATATCCAAATTCAAGCTGCTGGATCTTCTACTGCGCCACCAGCGTTAACCGAAGGCACTTCACAATTCGGCCCAATGAGCCGTAAGATGAAGCCTAATGAAGTTGAAGCGTTTGAAAAGCATTATGGTTATAAGCCAACCCAAATTCGTGTAGCGATTGATGCCTTAGCGGTATTCGTACATAAAGACAACCCAATCAAAGGGTTAACAGTTGAACAAGTCGACGGTATTTTCTCTTCTACTCACAAATGTGGTAGCAGCGACATCCAACGTTGGGGCGAATTAGGTCTTGACGGTAACTGGTCAGCAAAAGACGTTCAACTGTACGGTCGTAACTCAGTATCGGGTACTTACGGTTACTTCAAAGAGCACGCGCTGTGTAAAGGTGACTTTAAGGCTAACGTGAACGAGCAACCAGGTTCAGCTTCTGTGGTTCAGTCAGTTTCTCAATCACTTAACGCAGTAGGTTACTCTGGTATCGGTTACAAAACTGCTGGCGTGAAAGCGGTTGCCATTGCTAAGAAAGGTAACGACTTTATCGAAGCAACTGCAGAGAACGCAGCTAACGGTACTTACCCATTATCACGTTACTTATATGTATACGTGAACAAGCAACCAAACAAAGACTTAGCACCAATGGAAAAAGAATTCATCCGTTACGTGCTGTCTAAGCAAGGTCAGCAAGTGGTAGAAAAAGACGGTTATGTGACTCTGCCTAAGAGCGTAGTTGCTAAAGATTTAGAGCAAGTAGGTATTCGTCTCTAGTCTAACCAGCTAAACAGCGAAGGACCTCCTAGAGGTCCTTTTTGTTTTTGGGGTTGATATAAAAATACTCCGGGATAGGGTGAAATGCGTCATAAAACTGCCCATAAAAAAAGCAACCTAAGTAGGTTGCTGTAAATTCCAATTCGGAATCTTGGGACGGTCGCGCTAGAAACCATCTAAAGGAGAATGATGATGAACGAAGAAGCTCATTGCAAAGATTCGGTTCATAATATCTGACTAGGTGTATTCAAATTAGTTCAGACAGAATGCAAAAAATTTCTTATTTTCTGTTATTTATTTTTATTCAATAAAAGTATCAGTGAGTTGTGCCTGTAGTGGTCAACTAAATTTGGTCACATATCCAGAAGATATTTGATTGTTTGTAAATCCGCAGTTGATAATATGGCCTAGGAAGCTTAATCAAATATAGGTTATCGAGGCGATGTCGTTAGATCCAATACTACAAAAAGAAACTACTCCAACAACTTGGGATTTAACTCGGGATTATCATTCTTTTGCCAATAGTGACGAGGTGCAAGTGACCCACCTGTCATTGGCTCTGATTGTTGATTTTGACGAACAGCGTCTGGTCGGTAAAGCGACACTTTCTTTGCATTACCTTCAGGAACAAGTCACTGAATTATGGCTAGACACTCGGGAGTTAATCCTATTATCAGTGGCGACTTTGACGGGGGAGTCCCTTGCCTATTCGCTTCAAGAAACGAGCGCCATACTGGGGCAAAAATTAGTCATCAGTTTACCCAATTCCCAGTGTGACCACATCTGTATTCACTATAAAACATCGCCAGAAGCTCAAGGGTTGCAGTGGTTAACGCCTGAGCAAACCGCAGGTAAGCAGCTCCCCTATCTTTTTAGCCAATCACAGCCGATTAACGCCCGTAGCTGGATCCCTTTACAGGATACACCTAAGGCGCGGATAACCTTCGATGCTAAGGTGCAAGTCCCCAAAGGGATGCGTGCCGTGATGAGTGCTATGAACCATCCGGAAATGCCACTCGATAGTATATTTAGTTTTCAGATGGAAAAGCCCATCCCTACGCATCTTATGGCGCTCGCCGTAGGTGATCTCGCATTCCAAGCGATAGGTCCTCGCAGTGGGATTTATACTGAGCCGAGTATGCTCGCCGCCGCGGCTTGTGAGTTCGATGATACCGAACACATGCTCGACGTTGCCGAGTCTTTACTCGGTCCCTATGTGTGGGATCGTTATGACATGATTATCTTGCCACCGAGCTTTCCCTTCGGTGGAATGGAGAATCCGCGGCTCGCTTTTTTAACACCGACCCTAATCGCAGGGGATAAGAGTCTAGTGTCGACCGTGGCCCATGAGTTGGCCCATTCGTGGACGGGGAATTTAGTCAGCAATGCGACTTGGCGAGATCTCTGGTTAAACGAGGGCTTTACGACCTATTTTACCAATCGAATTGTGGAAGCGGTTTACGGTAAGGAACAGGCCGAGTTGGAGTGGGTAATCGAATTTGGCCGTTTAAAAGAGGAAATGACTTCCTTACCTAAGCACAGACAAACCTTGCCCGCGAATGTGCAGGAGGGGGATCCTAATCTGGCCTTTAATCGTTTTACCTATGATAAGGCATCGATGTTTGTGCATGATTTAGAGCATAGGCTTGGACGCAGTAATTTTGACCAATTTCTGTATCGTTATGTGGCGCATTTTGCTTTTAAAGCGATCACAACCGAAGTTTTTGTCGAGTATGCAAGGGAGACTTTACTCAAAGAGCATGCCGATAGAATAAGTGAGACCGAGCTTTTAGAGTGGATTTATGGTGAAGGTTTACCCGCAGGGTATTGTGGCCCGACTTCCTCGAGCTTAGATAAAGTCGATGATGAACTGGTATGTTTCCTACAGGGTAAGGTGGCGAGCCGATTAACGGTTAAGGGTTGGCGAGTTCACCATTGGCAGTATTTTTTAACCCAATTGCCTGAAGTCTTAAGCCAAGAACAGCTGATGGATCTCGATGAAACCTTCCTATTTACCCAATCGACGAATGCGGAAATTGCCTGTGATTGGTTTAGGGTAGCGATCCGTAATCATTATGATCCAGTTTTACCCGCGCTAAGTGCATATTTGGTGCATATTGGCCGAGGTAAGTTTGTGCGACCTCTCTATGCAGAGTTGCAAATTGCGGGATATCACACTGAATTAAAAGATATCTATGCTAAGGCTCGCCCCGGTTATCACCCTTCTATTCAAGTTCAACTAGATAAATCATTAGGATTTTAAACTATTTAGGATAAAAAAATGGCAACCAATGGTTGCCACAAACAAATCAGAATGGGATACAAAGAATGCAATGCGCTAGCGTGTACTCAATTGTGTCCCCAAAGGGAGATGATGATGAACGACCAACCAATTCGACTTAATGCGCTAAAACAGAAACTGTGTCATTTGAGAAGATGAAACTGCTTATCCAACAAGCTTCATCATCCAACTTGCATTGAATCTTATTCGTTAATCCTTACCTATAGTCAGAGTCACAGTGTCGAATAAAGTTCACCTATGCCATAAAAAATTAAAAATATTTTTCGATAGTGGATGACAATGGGGTTTAGTGGTTAAGTGAACGGCTGCAGTCATATTCATTTCACATTAAAATCACTGACATAAAAAAAGGCAACCCAATGGTTGCCTAGTGACCTATTCCTAGGTCAAGGGGGCCGCGCTAGAAGCCCCAGGGAGAATGATGAACATGAAAAAGACATTCGCTGTTCAATACATTTGAGGGGGCTTGTGCGGTTTAAGTTCCATAAAAAGTTAAAAATAAATCAAATTTTTTATAAAACACAAATTTTCAAATAGATAGCTCGAAACTATTTTAATAAGGCTGCAATTTTACCAGCGATGGCTTCGGGTTTTGTCGTTGGCGCGAAACGTTCAACCACTTCGCCCTGACGATTAATTAAAAATTTAGTGAAATTCCATTTTATGCCTTCAGTGCCTAAAACCCCGGGTGCTTGTTTTTTAAGGTATTGATACAGTGGATGGGCATGTTCACCATTCACGTCAATTTTAGAAAACAGCGGAAAAGTGACTCCGAAATTCAACTCACAAAAATGTTGTATTCCTTGATCATTGGCTTTCTCTTGGGCGCCAAATTGATTACAGGGAAAACCTAACACGACTAATCCTTGGTCCTGATACTGCCGATACAACGCTTCTAACCCTTTGTATTGAGGTGTAAATCCACATTCGCTGGCGGTGTTGACTATCAACAAGACCTTACCTTGGTATTGGGCAAGTGGGATAGGATTACCCTTTATATCGGTTGCCGTATAGCTATAAATGGTGGATTTCATGTTCATCTCCTTTAGTGTTATCCACTAGCATAAACAATATATAGATTTCTAACAATATACTTGTGTGCAACTTATTATGGGTGTTTGCTAATTTTCTTAAGTATCAATATAGTTACGTTAATTTTACTGTGAAAGAAGGGCATTTATGTGACTGAACATGAGGCCGAATATGAAACAAACACTCAGGCTGATGTCGGGCAGGTTGTTCAACAACTCACTGAAGTTGAAGGCGAAGAACAAGCTGAAGTCTTTAGCGAAATTTTAAATGAAGTCGAGCCAGGCACTATTGCACTTGCACTCGAGTCACTGCCCTTAGATGAACGTTATGAGCGTTGGCAGCAAGTTGAATTTAGTGAACGAGTCACAGTACTGAGTTTGATGCGCGCAGATCCCCGTATGGGGATCCTCAAGCAGATGCCTGAAAACGAAGTGGATCTGTTATTTGCCCAATTAAGTCCTGAAGATTTGATTGAGTGGAGTGATTACCTCCCCGAGAGCTTTACCGATCGTGCTTTGGCACTAATGGGGGAGCGCCAGCGGCAACGATTTGAGCTTTACGATCAATATTCTGAAAATGAAATCGGTCGTTATACCGATCACCAGATGTTAGTGCTCAGTGATAGGGCGACCGTGGCTCAGGCTCAGCGCTTTTTCCGGCGAATTGAACTCGATTGTAACGACAATTTGTTTATTGTTGACGATCAAGATAAGTATCTTGGTACGGTTAGACGCTACGATATCTTTAAGCATGATCCCGATGAGCCGTTAGTATCGATTTTATCTGAAGATAGCCGCGCCTTGACGGCGGATGCGACATTGCTTGAGGCCGCCGAAGCTATCGAACACAGCCGCGAAATTGAGTTACCCGTCATTGATGAGTCAGGTGAGTTAATTGGCCGTGTTACGCTGCGAACAGCAACGGCATTAGTGCGCGAACATTATGAAGCGCAATTGATGGCAACGGCGGGTATGGATGAATCCGACGACTTGTTCGCACCTATTATGAAGGGGGCCCAGCGCCGTGCAGTATGGCTTGGGATTAATTTGCTCACGGCATTTTTAGCCTCGGCGACGATTGGCTTATTTGAAAATGTGTTATCCCAAGTGGTCGCGCTAGCCGTGTTGATGCCGATAGTTGCTTCTATGGGCGGCATTGCGGGGAGTCAGTCGTTGACGCTGATGATCCGCGGTATGGCCATGGGGCAGATCTCCGTGGGGAACGTGTTTTCCCTGATGAAGAACGAACTGGGTATTGGCATAGTTAATGGTACTTTATGGGCCATTGTCATCGGCCTAGTCTCGGGTTGGTGGTTTGGTGACAGTACGATAGGTATAGTGATTGGTTGCGCCATTCTGATCAATATGGCGGTAGCTGCCTTAGCCGGTGTATTTGTGCCCATGGTATTACAGAAATTTAACCAAGATGCGGCACTATCGGGGTCGGTGATTTTAACGACTGTGACGGATGTGGTCGGATTTTTCACTTTTTTAGGTATGGCGACCTTGCTATACCTTTGAGTTTTATAGAATAGTTATATACCCAAACAAGCTGCAGATGCAGGATTCAGCGGGAGTTTAACGCACTTTGGGCAAGGCCATTTATTGCTCCTGCATAAATGGCGATGGCGGTTATTTGCAGACCTAGCGGGCTAAGTTAAAAATAACCAACACAGCATAAAGTGTGTTACCCCGTGGTTAACATCAGCCGCCCTGAAACTCGTATCTTCAGGTGGTTTTGGTATATACATCGTTTTGATATCAATGAGTTAACCTAATCATGAATGGTATTCAGTTTGTACTTTGTGATAAGCAAGAAGATTTAGCACTGGCCGCCACTCTAGTCGATAGTCGTGATGATAATGCCCATCCGTTAGACCATGAGTACTTTTTCCACTCAAGAGCGGTGATCCTCGCGAAGACGAGTGAGGGGGATATTGTAGGGTGTGCAGCGATTAAGGCTGGATCTGGTATCGTTGGTGAACTTGGTTATCTTGTTGTTTCCCCTTGTTATCGTCGCCAAGGAATTGCGCAAGGATTAACGCTCAAGCGTATTGAAGTCGCCAAATCCCTCGGTATTGCCATTTTATTTGCGACCATTCGTGCAGAGAACACTTCGAGCCGAGCCAATTTATTGAAAGCAGGCTTTCAATTTTGGCGTGATTATTTAAGTATCCGTGGCACAGGAAATACAGTGGGTTGGTATTACTTACCCCTTAAAGAGCATGTCGATGTTGAAACTGTTATGCAATCTTTAGTGGGAAATCGAGTGCCAGTAGTGTGTACCAATTAGATATTTAATGTGATTGGTATAAATGTTTTTAAATTGAAATCGGTTCGTTTTGCAGTTGTTTTGAAGATGTTTTAGTTGATGCTAAACCTAAAAAATCTCAGCTGTTATCACCTAAATATGCAGATTTTCTTTTTTATTCGGTATGATCCGCGCCATTACCCACAGTCATTATCGAGGTGTTTTTATGGCTAAGTTCAGAGTAGCAAGTGTCTTATTATTGAGTGCAGCTGTGCTGCAAGTGAGTGCGTCAGAATTTAATCTTGGGTTAAACAACGATGTGGTTTCTACCGAATTAGAACTGCAGATGAATAAAGATACCAATGCGGTATTAGGGTATATCTATTCAGATGAGAGCGGACATATTGCCCAAGGTGCAATGCACATGACCCATGATGCTGGTGTGCATCATTTTGAGGTGGGGGCACAGTTAAGCCAGCTTTGGTCTGATGATGCACCAAATGGCAGTGCCGTATCCGTTGGTGGCCGTTATGTCCTGACCATGGGACCAAATATTTCCTTGCATGCCGCCGCCTACTACGCCCCCGAAGTCTTGTCCTTTGGCAATGTCGATGGTTATTACCAGTTAGATTCAAAGGTACAATACCGTGTCACGCCAAATATGGCGCTGTATGTCGGTTACCGTAAAATTGCCTTCGAATACGATAATGCCCGTGATTTCACCTTTGAAGATGGTATCTACATCGGCGGTAAATACCGTTTTTAAGTCATCGACCGCTTTTATTGATTGCAAAGAGCCGGCTAAGGATTAGTTTCGCCGGCTTTTCCATTTAGCCTTGAGTTCACTGTAGCTTGGGAGTATGGATGAAAAAATCACCAATCCAATGCCGACTAGCATAGCTAAGCTCAGTTCCTCATCCAAAACCCACCAACCGAATAAGGCGGCAAAGAGCAGTCCTGTGTATTCCACTGGTGCCATTTGGCTAGCATCGGCGCGTCGATAGGCGTGGATGATGAGATAGGTCATACCAATATAAAACAATCCTAAGGTCAGCCCTACCTGAGCTACGGGTAAACTAAAACTGGCCCCTTCATACAGGGTTGCAGGGATCAGAAAAATCATTGCAAAGGCATTAGACCAAAAGAGTGTTGAGAATGGATGCTCATGGGTTGAATAGGCTTTTAAAATCAAACTATTCAAAGCCGATGTCATAGCGCCGAAAAAGGCCAAGCCGATATACAAGTTAAACTCGGTTGGTTGGCTGAGCAGCAAAATACCCGTAAAGCCAATGATGCCAGCCACTGAGCGTCGATAGCCTATGCGCTCATTCAAAAAGAATGCAGACAATAACAGCAGTAACAGTGGTGAGGTATAAATGACGGCGGTGACTGTGGCTAAGGGGAGATGCATGATAGCGAGCATAAAAATAGCATTGCCAAGTCCAATCAATAGCGCCCGGCTTAAGTGCACCTTGTAAAAGGGGCTTAGTTTAAGGTTTCCCTGTAGGCGCCACACAAAAGGGAGCACTAGCAGGGTGGCAAACAACTGACGATAAAGCACAAGTTGAAAAACGGGTGCGTCGGTTTCGAGCAGTTTGACTAAAAGGTTACCGCTGGCAATCAACAATTGTGCAGCTAAAATCATCAGTAGAGGAGGCATAGTTTCCACAACAAGAAGTCAATATGGGGTCGTACGCTGGCATTTTATGCCGCGTCTTAGACTTTACGGATAAAATACCATCATAAGACATTCGATATCCGACTAATTTAGTCTAACTGATTGTAAAAAATTAGATGTAAACATAAAGTTAACACTCTAGCTTTTTCTCAATGTGAAAATAACCCAGTATTCGAACCGATTTACTTATGAAGACACTTAAAAAAAACACGTTCTGGTGCTTTTTTCTGATTTTATGGACATTTAGTCCTTTTACTTTAAGCGCTGAAATTGCGCTGGATTCCCCTTATTTGTTCCATGCCGACGTGAATCAAACTCCACCGACAAACTATAATGAGATCCCCCATTGGATGGGACGACTCGATGAAGCTACATCGGTCAGTTTAACGGGGGGAGATTACTGGATGATCACTCCAGTGTTAGTCAATAGCCGCCAAAGTGAGTGGGTTGTCGATGCGAGTAATTCGATAGTTGAATCTGTCGATTATTGGTTACTGGGCAGTGATGGCAGTGCTCAATATGCCCACAGTGGTTATAGCGCGCCCTATGAGTTCTTGTTCGATTATGGCCGTAAGGTCAATCTCAAGATGGGCACGGATTATTGGTTAGTCGTCAAACTCAGTAGTCGTTATTATTCATCCGCCCCCGAACTGACATTGCAGAGTGTGGATCAGCATCAGCATGTGTCCGATAGACTCGCCATGGCTGTGTTGTTATGTTTGGGCGGATTGTTATTTATTGCGCTCTATAATCTACTGATTTACATCTCTATTTTTGATAAAGCCTTTCTCTACTATGGCCTCTATGTGTTAGCATATTTTGGCGGATGGGCACTGACCTTCCATTTACCCGCTCACTTGTTTCATTTCCATTTACTCGAATTACATCATCTGTTTTTTATCGGTTTGCCGATATTTAATATCATGTTCTACAAGCATTTTCTCCAGCTACCTAGCTATTCACCTCGGTTATGGCGAATGAGCCAAGGTCTGATGATTGCCTGCATTGTGGCATTACCTACCAGTATTTGGTTGATATCCTATACGGCGATTATCGCCTCAGTGCTTATCATGTTATGGATTGCCCTAGCGATCACTTGCGGTAACGTGTGTTTGATGAAAGGTTTTGCCCCAGCACGCTATTTTATTCTGGCGTTTACTTGTCTATTGCTTCCTGCCGTGATTATTTTGCCTGGCAATATGGGGATAACCCCTGATTTTATTGAGCATGCTGAACTTGCAACCTTAATGGGAGGGACCGCCGATGCCTTGCTCTTGTCCCTCGCATTAGCGAATAAGCTCAAATTATTGGCCGAGGAGCGCAAGGCCCATATAGAAGAATTGGGTATTGCTTGGGAAAAGGCGCGTCTCGATGGACTTACCCGTGTCGGTAATAGATATGCTTTTGATGAATATATGAATTCACAATTAGGTTTTGCCAATAAAGCTGTGCAATCTACAGCCTTAGTGCTACTGAATGTGGATAGTTTAAAGGCAGTTAATGATACCTTAGGGCATCAAGAAGGCGACCGTTTACTGCAAACCTTAGTTCAGCTGCTGCAAACTACAGATATTGCGCACCTTAAAATTTATCGCATCAGCGGCGATGAATTTGTGATTATTCTCCCAGCCAATGGGACTTCGGCCTTGCTTAATACCTTAAGGGATTTAACTGCATTGGTGGCGGAACAGGGGTTTAGGGATTGCCAGTTTAGTTTTGGGGTCTCGTTAAATACTGAGGTGGAGGAACCCCACGAGTGGCTGCGATTAGCGGATACTAGCTTATACCAATCCCGGATGGAAAAACGTCGTCAAGAGTATGCGCAGACCCAAGGTATCGATGTGAGCCTACATTTAAGTTAAAGGTTTGAGTCATCCTATTAAAATAAAACGGCGTGGATATTCCCACGCCGTTTTATTGAGTACTCGCTAGAAATCCTTTTCCCCCTTGATTATTGTTGGGTGGCCGCAGATGGCTTTAGCTGTGTGCATTCCCGCCATAGTCGCAGCCTCGACACAGCCCGCATTGAGGCCGGTTTTTATCCAATCCCCCGTCATATACAAGTTATCTATCCCAGTGCCATCGGTGGTGATGCGATACTGTGAACTGCCCTTAACCGACAGGACATAACGTTCGGATGGGTCCACATTGGCGCGCCAATATTGGCTATCGAAACGAGTCTCTCCTTGGCGGCCTTGTTCATCGTGTAACCATTCCCAGGGGAAATTATCACCGACATTTTGCCAAAGTTTATGGATTTCGGTATTGAGCTGGTGGATAGCACCTGCTTTTGCCTCTGCGGTTTTGCGTTGTTGGAACCCCACATCCGTGTTGGGAGGGTAGACTTCAACGGGTAATGCTGAGCAGAAATAACTGGCATTTTTAGGTGCTAAGCCATGCCAATCTTCCTTATCCAACAATTGATCCATCGATGCCCAAGTGTCGAAGGGCTCGGTAAAACCGGATAGTACTGGTTCTTCGCCCCCTTCAGAATAATTCGGCCAGCCGATCCCATTAAGATCTTGGTTCATCCACAGTTGATAGGCTTGAGTCGCAACGGTTTGCACCTTCTCAACGCAAAGTTTGAGGGCGGGGCTTTGTGATATGACTTCACTCGCTACATGGGGCACAGAACCGATGGAGAGACCGAAGATCACTTTGTCGAAATCCACGCCTTTGACTAAGCGCTTTTTCGGTAGCGCTTTGCCAAAGTGAGTCTCATAAACGCTATCCCAATCGCTCCAGAAGTGTTCCAGATTGATATTATGGGCTTTAAGCAGCGCCGCTTGTTCTGGCTCTAGTTGCTCATAATTGGGCGTACTTGGCCAACAAGGAAGACCTTTAACATCGACTAAGGGAGAGTAGCTTGTGAGTGTCGGTGCTAAGGCAACCTGCTCAGTGATCTCAATCGCTTGAATGCTTTGATCGCGGCACTCGAGATTATCGACTCGATTAAAGTAGTGGAAGTTTACCCCGCGGCGTTTAAGCACTTCATAGAAGGGGGTAAAGACTACATCGCCCATACCCGCCTGCATTTTCCACATTACGCCACCTTGATAGCACAGGGCGATGCGCAGCATGGCGCGGATGATTGTACCTGCCTCGACATTGGGTTTGTCGAAGTTGCCTTTTTCATAGGCAAACACTAAGTCGTAAAAACCGCGTACGGGCGCACTGTCGACGGTATATTTTTGGCTCGCGCCGTGCAGGGTTAGCCATTCACGGTAGTCATAGCCATTGATGGCGTCAAAGCCCTTTTCAAACACATCGTCGGCAAACATACCCTTAAGGATGGTGAGTCCGAGATCGGTGGCGATATATAAGTGGCGCAGTTCGTCATTATCATCTAAATGGTCAACGAAACGTTTTACTAACCTCTGGTGTAGTGCATCGACGGCCGATTCCACCAGCCCATCGTCACTTTCACTGTGCACATGCTCATCGCATTCGCGGCCAATCATTTGATTAAAATGGCATTCTAGCTTGTCGCCGAGCGCGTCGAGCGACTCCTTCGCATCTTCAACCGAATCCTCTAGCTTATCCCTTAAGCGTTCGAACCAATCTGTATCTAGCCAGTTTTTAGGCGTTGCCATGGCTTTTTCATCGGCATCAAGCAGGTCATCCATATCCTTGAGCCATTCCTTTATCCAAGCAAAGGCAGCCTTTACCACTTTCCAGAAGGTGAGGGTTTCAGTGCCATCACCAGGGATGCCTGGCAGTGTCGGGAAAGTGATTGGCCAACTAACCGAGCGACCGTCGATATCCTCCTGTAAAACAATGAAATTATGGGGTTTAAAGGCATCAAAAAAGCTTGCTAGCGGTGCGTTTGCTGGCCTATCTAACTCTTCATAGGCTTTACGCATTAAGGCGCAGGCATTTTGATAAAAACCAAACCAAATGTGTAGGCCGTGTTCTTCAATCCTCTGTCCCATGGCGGCATTGCGGCCACTTGCCCCCTTACCACCAATACGCCAACCGAGTTGATAGATATCAATCTCATATTGATTCTGCCAACCGGGTTTGTCGGTCAGATAACAGGCCGCCGTCATTGCCGCGACACCACCACCGAGAATGGCAATTTTCTGTTTTTTGATTTCGGAGTTATCGACTAACACTTCACCGGGTGGCACTTCAAAATCGAAGTTCACATGGTAAGGGAGTAGGACATGCTGCTCGCCAATCTCAACCCCGAGTGTGTCCTTGAGTGGAAAGCTGGCATTATCAAAAATGGTTGCGATGAAATCATTGTCGAGTAAGGCAACACTGTGCACTTTATTCACTTGAGCGGGGGCGGCGACTATGGCCTGATATACCGCTTTTTGCCCAGAGGAGTCTGGGAGCTGCTTGAGGAAGACTTGATCGATTGCGGGTTTAAACAACAGCTGAAAGAGCTGCTCTTCGCCGAGCAGGTCAAGTTCTGGGATAAAATCTGTCTGTTCTTTAAAGAGTTGCCAGGTTTGGGTAATCGCCTCAAGGGTTGAAAGCTGCGCCTCTGGCTTAGCATTGCAGTTCACCTCAATGAGTGGATGCAGGGCAAGTTCGGTTTCTGGTGAGAAATGCAAAAAACTTTTGCTTGCAAGTGATAGTCGAGTCAAGGGCTCACCGACCGCCGGCATAGTGTATTCACAGGAGTATTTGGGATAGCCAAAGAGTTCGCGACCATTGATTAAGGCCATCGCGTCGTTTACCCAAATGTGCAGCGGTTGAAAATACACTTGGCTTATCTTTGTACTGTTACTGCTATCTTGCCGCCCGACCATGATCCAAGTGATGATGTCGGTTTCTTGGATCCAGCCCTTGGATCTGTCTTCTGGGTAAGCGGAGTAAGCCTTCTCAATCTGGGTGAAAGTTGTCAGTACGTAGGGGGATAACACCTTAAAATACATTGCACTACCAGCAACTTGATTCAAGGTCTTATCGATAGAACGTTGCAGACTTGCTCGTTTCCCCTTAAGAAAAAAACCGTACATATCGGCTTTATTCAGTACTAAGGGGGAGTGCATTAACATACTGCCTTGGGGATAGATAAAATCAGGGCGTTGTTTTTCCATGGGATCATCCTTTAAACCCGGTGCGAGTCATTTCAGTATAGTTATCAATATATTGAGTTTGTTAATCGTTGAGTTATATTAACAAGCCCTAAAAAGCATAGGGTAAATAAGCTATTTAGCCTATTGATTTTACGATTGGTTTATTACAGAGGGGAAAAGGGATAGGAGATTGGTATAACTAGCAAGTTGGAGGGGAGCCAACTTGCTCGGATTTGACTGGCTTTCATCGGGTACTAATTTAATGCAATAAATCAGTACAATTCACGCTACTTCGATTTATGCTGATAAAAATCCACCTCAGTCTCGTCAGAGTAACGGCGCTTAGTATCCCTGCGACGTTGTTTTACGCGTTTATTCTTTTGTTTACCTTTGACGTTATCGCCCCATGGCGCATCATCGTCGTCAAATTCATAGGAGTGTGACATGGTCAAAATTCCAAAAATACCTGTGCCATTCTCAGCACCCGATCTTTTTACCCAAAGGTGAGATGAAGCTAAAGCGAAATTTTTCATCATTGATGGTGAAAAGTTTTGTCCAAGATTGTGTTTTATCCATACCATTCGATTTACTCTGGATTTTATCGTGACTTTTTATGTCTATTTATATGATATATCACTGGTATTTTGATTTTTCACTGCAAATGTTTTTTCTACGTGATGATTAGTGCCCATAATCACGGACACTAAGATCTGATAAAAAATAATGAGTTAGTGTTATATCCTTCGCTGCATTTTGGCGACAAACATGCCATCGCTGTTGGCTTCAAAGGGCCAGATGGTCAACATTTCTGTTTGTTCACCGGTAAAAGGATGGCGGACTGGCATTAGCTGAAATTCACTGTGTTGCTCAAGAAATGCCTTAACCACCTCTTCATTTTCGATGGGGGAGAGCGAGCAAGTGGCATACACTAATAGCCCTCCCTGCTTCACGGCTTTGCTACTACGGCTTAAAATATCGAGCTGTAGTATGGCTTTATCCGTTACGGCTTCAATGCTATCGAGCCAACGCATGTCGGGATTGCGTCGCCAAGTGCCTGTGCAGCTACAGGGGGCATCGACTAACACACCATCGAAATGATCCGCCGGCACGGGGAGGGCATCGCTCTTCCAACGGGCGATGCTAATACCGTCAAATTGTGCTCTTTGGGCGCGTTTGGTCAATTCTTCTAGGGCATTGGAGCGAATATCCGATGAGACTATGCTTCCGGCTGAGCGGGTGTGGCTTCCGGCTGAGTGGGGGGCAGCGGCTCTAGCTAACATTAAGGATCGCAGTTGCAGGGTCTTACCACCCGCTCCACTACAAGTGTCCCACCAATGGGCATTGGCTTCAGGGGCGCAAATCTGTCCTATGACCTGGGAAGCTAAATCTTGGATCTCAATCTTGCCGTTTTTATATAGATCAATGTCATTAAGATTCATGCTCTTGTTGCCAAGATTGATGGCATCGCTAAAGTAGTGACTATCACTCGCTTCTATGCCAAGCGCTTGCAGTTGTGTCACCGCATCTTGACTCGTGATCCCCTGCGCCCGTCCCCAAATCGGTGGACGGCTGGACATCGCAGCGATGAATGGTGTTTGCTGCACGGCATCAATAGGGCATATCTGCCAGAACCAATCGGGTAATAAATCCTGTGGTTTAAACTCAGTAGTAGGAAATAGCTGCCGCATCAGCGCTAACTTATCATTAAGAGTTTCAACACTAAGTAACTGTGCTTGTTGATAATCTACAGTTGATTGTGATAACTCATGCCAGGCGCTGGCAATATCCTGCCATGCATGGGCTTCGAGTAGTGCACAGGCGCTTAGGTTGGCAAAGAAAGCGGCCGATGGCTCTTGTTCACCGAGTTGTCTAAACCAACCCCACCAGCGAAACAGACTAAACAAGGACTCACGGATGACTTTACGATCCTTGGAGCCGTGTTTTTTATGTTCTCTAAAGTAGTTTGCCAGAATTCGGTCCGCGGGCATTTTGCTGCTTTGGATCTCATCGAATAACGGTTTAATGGTATTGGCATAACTGAGCGCGCGTTTCTGTGCGGGCGTGTTTGCCTGGGCACTTAAACCTAGCGAAGTGTTTGAGTTGAATGCATTGCCGGATAAGAAGCTGTTTGGATTACCCATAAATGTAGCCTGAATCATGTCCCTGTTGTGGGCAAATGGGGGAATAATTGCCATCACAGAGAAGAAAATAAGTGGCGCAGAGTGTAGCAGTTTTACCTAAAAACAGGCAGTAAAAAAGCCCCTATTTAGCCTAAGCTTGCGGGGCTTTAAGTGGTTGAATCACTGGGACTCACTATTTTGTACCTAACGGCAATCTGCACCTATTCGCGTAATTATCGCTTGGTAGAGAATTATTTGGTCACCATTTTTTGGATTTGTTTAGCGCGTTCTTCATCGCTCATTTCCACCGGAGGCGGCGTGACTATGCCTTTTTGACAGGCTGGCCTGAGCGCTAACTCATCCAACCAACGTTGCAAATGGGGTAAGCCTGCCATATTGATACCGCTCCACTCGTGGATCCTCACCCAAGGCCAAGTGGCGATATCGGCGATAGTGTATTCCTCCCCAGCAAGATAGCGATGGGTAGCGAGTTGAGTGTTCATCACTTCGAATAAACGTCGCCCCTCCTTTTGATAGCGATCAATGGCGGCGGGGATTTTTTCGGGGAAGTAGCGGTAAAATACGTTGGCCTGTCCCATCATGGGGCCAACGCCACTCATTTGGAACATCAGCCATTGGATGACCTGAGAGCGTTTTTTAGGATCGGCGGGCAGGAGTTTACCCGTCTTTTCGGCAAGATACAGCAGAATTGCCCCCGATTCGAATACCACAAAATCGTCATTATCGCGGTCGATAATGGCCGGGATCCGGCCATTGGGATTGATGGCAAGAAACTCGGGTTGTTTTTGCTCGTTGTTACTGAAGTCTAACCTATGGACGCGATACTCTAGCCCCATTTCCTCCAGTGCGATGGAGATCTTAAAACCGTTAGGGGTCGCGGCGGTATATAAATCTATCATAGTTATTCCCTTAGATTGCGAGTTAGCATACTCATGCTGTTATAAAGGTTGAATATGGGTAGTTTGGGGCTACTAGGCTACTTTTTAGGGGTTAACGATACTATGGCAGGGCGCTGTGCCATAGTGATGAACCAAGCCTTAAGGTGCGGCAAGCTGTCAGTGACTTCAATGTCTAAGTTCTTAATAAAGCTGATAAAAATGTAAGCTGAAATGTCAGCGATACTGAATCTATCGCAGGCGACAAAGGGCGATTTGGCTAATTGTTGGTCCAAGGTTGGTAGGAAGTCAATCACCCTTTGGCGGGATTCTTTGCCCCATGCTTCAACACAGTTTTCCCTGTCTTTGTAGACACCACTTAAATTACGAAAGGCTTGAAATGCGACCATTAAGCCCTGTAGTTCAATGATCCGCTGCCACATTTCAATCTTGGCACGTTCGAGTGGGTTATTGCCAAATAGCGAGTGATCACTTGGATGGATTTCATCTAAATAACGGCAAATGGCAACAGATTCACACAGGTAGCTGCCATCATCGAGTTCGAGTAATGGAATGCGGCCATTTAAACTTTTGGCTTTAAATTCGGTACTTAAATTCTCCCCTCCGCGGATATCGACGTTTACCCTCGGGATATCAATACCTTTTTCCGCTAGGAAAATACTGACGCGGCGTGCGCTGGGTGTGGGGGCTAGTTCATAGAGTTTCATCTAATATCCTTGAGTTTTATAGCTTTTGCATATGCTGCCTAGACACATATTCAGCTTTATCGGAACGATCGGTTAGGATAAAATCTACTCATATCTAAACGAACAGTCAAGAATGTTTTGCCCGTTGCATTTGGGCTGACTATGATGGGTGTAAGTGATTTTTTATGGTAGGTCGCAGGCTATGGCACGTAGTTGTAATTTTGATCGGCAGGATAAACTCAAACTCGCGATGGAGCTTTTTTGGCAGCAGGGTTTTGCCGAGACTTCGATTTCCGATCTTGTCGGCCATTTGGGCATCAATCGATTTAGTCTCTATAACAGTTTCGGCGATAAGCAAAATCTTTACCGCGAATGTCTTAGTTTCTACCTCGACAACTACTCCTTTGGCGCTTCAGATTCGCTGCTGCATGAAAAAGCAGGCTTGGCCGAGATAGAGGCTTACTTAGCGCGCTTTGTTGCCCTACAGCGGGAGCAAAAATACGGCTGTTTTATGCAAAATGCGGTGCTTGAAAAGAGCTTAGACGATGAGGGGGTACTGCAGGAATGTCAGCGATTATTTTGCCGACTACAGACCACCTTTACCCAAGTGTTGCAAACTTGCCAAGCGCGGGGGGAGCTATTAGACCATATACAGCCTCATCAGGTTGCTGCATTTTTAGTACTGCAATTACAAGGAATTAGAGTATTAGGTAAGGCTGGCGAATATGCGCTATTAGACGATGCTTTCGCGGTATTACAGAGCTACTTACGAAGTTTAAATACAAAAACTCATCGGGCCGTTTAGCGGCAAAAAACGCGGTTTGATTGGCCTAGGTTAATACCTAGGCCTGTTGTTTTTAGAAATCAAGATCGAGGGCGAAACACAGATAGGCCATCAATTGAGTGCAGTGTGCAAATTGCTCCGCGCAAAAATGGGTGGCATCTGGGCGGCAGAGTTCTTCGAAGGCGATATTTTTTACGGCGATAAAATCTTTGCGTTTTAGCTCTGCCAGCATAGGGTGGTTTTTATCGAAGCCCTTTGGCGGTCGAGTCAAGCTATCCCCATCCATGTTAAATCCATGGCTCTGCAAGGTTTGCAGCGCCTTTTTATAGCCGTTAGGGTTCTCATCGATACAAGTGCGTATGGCATTTAAGGCCTTTGATTCTGGATGCCAAATCCCCGCTGCAATAAAACAACCTTCTTCGGCAATATGCAGATATAAGCCTGGGGCATGCACATCCTTTCCTTGAAAGTGGCGAAATTGAATACCAACATTGGTTTTATAAGGGGTTTTATCGTGGCTAAAGCGGCTATCCCTCTGGGGGCGCATTAAACTGCCACCCACTTTTTTAGGCACGGCAGTGAGCCTTGGCGACAGTTCAATAATATGCGGTTGAATTTGGGCAATAAAAGCTAATGCTGGGGTACGTACCGTATTTTCGTACTCATCCTGATGGGCTTTAAACCATTCACGGGAGTTGTTTTGTGCCAATTGATGTAAAAATTGCATACTGGCTATGCTGAATGTGGCGCCAGTCATTACAGGCGTTTTAGTTGTGTTTGTGGCCATTTGGGTGAACCTTAATCGTGCATCTGCAGCAAGCATAAACCGCACTGATACTTAGGAATGAGTGTGAGGATCCGCTTGCACTTTCCCAGGGAGTGATAAAGATAGTCCCCATACTGCCATGCTCTGGGAAGATCTTCACTTAGATTTTCCATGATGCCATTCCCTAAACATGTTCCTAATTAGGCTACATCCATCAAACTAAGCCGATCTCAATAGGTGTGCTTTAGCCTTAGAGGGGATGGCGGAATTCCATGGTGGGACTAATGCGGGTTTGCACCCTAGAATTGAGTGTGTTTCTGTTGTTTATCCCTATTTATTCGGTGGCCGCTCCGCAGCAGTGCATAAGTTTATCATTATGTTAGTCTATGAATTTTAAAGATAAATAATCAATGCATTTTTGATATGGCAAGTAAATCGCATAAAAAATAGGGTTATATTGCTTAAGCCCCCTGCCGTAAAAAGCCAATTTATGGCATAATCCGCATTTTAATAAGCATATAGACAGAAAAATGACTGAAAATGAATTGCTAAGTCGCTGTGGCGGCAAGTGTGAATTGTGTGGCAGCGAGCTTGAACTCTCTATTTATGATTTACCCGCATCGGATGGTCGTGACAATGAGATCATGATCTGTGAAACCTGTAGTGGCCAGATTGCCGCACCAGATACCATGGACATGAACCATTGGCGTTGTCTGAATGACAGCATGTGGAGCCCTGTACCGGCAGTTCAAGTGATGTCATATCGTATGCTTAAGCGCTTAAATGGCGAAAGCTGGGCGCAGGATTTACTGGATATGCTCTACCTTGAAGACGATTTAAAAGCGTGGGGCGATGCTGAAGTTGCCTCAGCCGGTGATGACGTTACCCCAACGTTAGACAGCAATGGTGCCGTGCTTAACGCTGGTGATACCGTAGTGATCATCAAAGACTTAAACGTGAAAGGTACTAGCTTTGTGGCTAAGCGCGGCACTGCTGTGCGTAACATTGCATTGACCAATAATCCAGAGCATATCGAAGGCCGTGTTAACGGTACTCGTATTGTGATCCTGACGTGCTTCGTTAAAAAGTCTTAAGTTTTATTTATCGAGCAGCACACCTAAAAACGCCATGTCCGTTAATCGACATGGCGTTTTTTTATGCAAAATGAGATGCTTAAGATACGCAGCGCGTGACTTGATATTGGTGTGCATAGCCCTGCGGATTAAATTGCCAAGATAGTATCCACGCCATCAGACTTATGCCACCGAGCAACAACCAAGCACTGTTAAAGCTATTAAAATTATCGCGGATCAATCCAGCGATCCAAGGCGAAATAGCGGCAATGGTATAACCCACACCTTGTACAAAAGCGGTTAACTTACCCGCTAACATAGGGTTTTGTTGATGATCCATAGTCACAATTAATCCGAGTGGAAAAATCCCGCCTATACCTAATCCCGCCAGTCCCGCCCATAGAAATAGTGACACTTGAGGGGCGAGTGCGAGTCCCATAAAGCCGATGAGTTGCAGTAAGCACAGTAGGGCAATGATGGCGCGTCTGTCCGTCGACTTGCTGGCAAGCCAAGGAAACACTAAGCCCGCGATCACTTCCATGCTGGTTAAGAAACCTAACACTAACCCCGCTTGAGTTTGGCTATAACCTAGCTCGACCGCGTAGGGGGCTAACCATGCCAGCACGCAGACATAACAACTTGTGCCTAGCGCAAAAAATATCGCCAATAGCCAACTGCGACGAAAGCGCCAAAAGCGAAGCGGCACAGTTTGCTCCGTAGTTTGATTCACTAATGCGGCTTTGTGTTTAACCATGAGCCACAGCGCCAGTGCCACTATGCCTAACCAAGTCCAATGGCCTAAGCCCGCGCGCCAACCTAAATTCATGCCGATAAAAGGTGCACTGCTGGCAGCCAAAGCAGCGCCGCCCATAATGGCGGTGACGTAAAGCCCCATCATTAAGGGCACCCGTTCACCGAAATTGAGTTTGATCATAGTGGGCATGATGGTCTGAATGAGGGCAATACCAACCCCAGCCAGTAATGCCGAGCAGATAAGCCAGTTGGCATCCATCACCCAGAATCGCATCGCAGTGGCGACGATCAAGAGGAGCAATGATCCCGTCATCACTGTATTGAATCCTAACCGCTTAGCGATATGAAAGCCCACAAAACAGCCCAGCCCCATGGCGAGTACGGGCAATAGTGTCAGCATAGAGGCCAAGGTAAAACTTAAGCTGATATCCTCTTGTATGCTGGGTAGCAAAGGCCCTACGGAGGCGAGGATGGGGCGTAGATTTAGACCAATAAAGATGAACGCGAGTCCGAGCAGCAATAAATTCGCTTTCTCTGTCAGGGGTGACCGCATGGATTGTCTCCAAAAATAAGCTGAGTTTGATTTGCAAAAAGAGTGACCTGTAGCGGCATTTTGCGCACTTATGATAATTTCCTTTCAACAACAGTAAGTTGAAGCTGCATCACTACAATTCAAAAAGAATCTCTTTCAAATGTATCTTGATATAAAGATATTTTAATTCTGCGAGAAAATGACTAAGATGTAAAGAATGATATAAAGAATCTTTATGTTGAGATAAGTCTATGACAGCGAAAACGACACCCACTCACATGAGCCCTGCGGATACTAACGCGAGTCCTGCGAATAAAGGCCAAGCGGCTTCGAACACCAAAGCAGATGGCCTTGATAGAAAAGATGGTTTGGATAGCATTATCGGCCAATGGCGGCAGCAAGGGGTGACTGAGGATTTGATCCCTATGGCAGTACTTGGGCGAATCGCACGTTTAACTAAGTATATTGAAGTGGTACTGCTGCAATGCCATGGCGAATTTGGCTTAGGTCAGGGGGAGTTCGATGTGCTCGCCACCCTCAGGCGTTCGGGAGAGCCGTTCACACTCTCGCCTTCACAGCTTTATCAGAGCATGATGCTAAGTTCTGGCGCTATGACCAGCCGCTTAGACAGACTCGAAAATAAGGGGTTGATCGAACGGGCGCACAGTAAGGAAGATCGCCGCGCCGTGCATGTCTCGTTAACGATTGAGGGCAAGACGCTTATTGATAAGGCATTGCCGCAGCATATTCAATGTCAGAGTGCATTGTTAGCGGGCGTGAGCGTTGAAGATAGGCCTATGTTATTGCAGATTTTAAAATCTTGGCTGAACCAATTTGAGCCGCAATAGCGCATTTCCCCCACATTGGTATTTGGGATAGAGATGATACGGAGCGTTATTGGCAAATATGGGTTAACCGTGCGTGACAATATTCGATAGTACAAGGGAGTTGCTATGGTAAAAAGACGTGAAGCATTTGAATTAGCAGGTAAACGAGTCACAGCAGGGACCCAACTGGGGATTAAGCTGCCCGCCGCTAAGTTGTATACCGATACCCAACTCGATATTCATGTGGAAGTGTTTCACGGGGCCAAACCCGGCCCAACGCTACTGGTTTGCGCCGCCATTCATGGGGATGAACTCAATGGTATCGAGATCTGTCGGCGATTATTAGGGCGGGTTAATCCTAAGCATCTTTTTGGTACTTTGATTGTGGTACCAATTGTGAATGTGTTTGGTTTTATTCAACAATCCCGTTATTTACCCGATAGGCGCGATCTTAACCGTTGCTTCCCTGGTTCCGGTAAAGGGGCGCTGGCAAGTCGGTTAGCCAACCTATTTGCCACTCAGTTATTAGTCCATGCAACCCATGTGATCGATTTACACACGGGCGCGATTCACAGGGACAACCTGCCGCAAATTCGCTGTGATACCAGCGATGAGATTATGCTCGCCATGGCGAATGCCTTTGGTGCGCCGCTGATCATGCATTCCAAAGCGCGCAGTGTTTCGATGCGGGGTTATGCTAACCAGCAGGGCATTCCGTGTATTTTGTACGAGGCGGGCGAGGCACTACGTTTCAGTGAATTGTCGATCAAATCCGGCCTTAAGGGCGTACTCAATGTGATGCGCAGTTTAGGCATGCTCAAGGGACGGGTGAGCAATAAGGGATCGAGTGTTAGCGCCATTCGCAGCTATTGGGTGCGCAGCGAATCCGACGGTTTAGTGAATATGAAGCTCAAGCTAGGGCAACGGGTGACTAAGGGTTATATCATCGCCCATATCGTCAGCCCCCACGGCGGTGACAGTGTGGCGATTCGCGCCCCAACCGACGGCATCATCATAGGGATCAGCAACATTCCCGTTACCAACGAAGGCGAGGGTATGTTCCATATCGCCCAGTTTGAAGGGGATGAGATTGAGATCGCCAATGAGCAGCTCGATGAATTCCTGATGGAATATGCTTAGGCTCTAGGCTCTAGGCTCTAGGCTCTAGGCTCTAGGCTCTAGGCTCTAGGCTCTAGGCCCTAGAGCCTATCACGTCTACAACTTAAAGCGTTCCACCGAGCTTGTGAGGGAATGGGCAAGTTGTGTCACTTGGCTGCTGCGCTCGGCCATGTCCGTGGCTTCAGTTGCATTGCGTTCGGCCGCGAGGGCTGCTTCACTCATACTCGATTCAATTTGTTGGCTATAGGCGAGCTGTTCATGGGCGGCGTGGGTAATTTGTAAGCTCATATCATTGATAGCATCTAATGTGCTCTGGATATGGGCGATAGCGTTATGGAGAGCTTGGCTCTGCTCCACACATTCATTGGCCTGCAGCTGCCCCGTTGTTATGGCCGTGGCCGCTGCGGCAGTTTCATTTTGTAGGGCCGTGATCATGGTTTGAATTTCTGCGGTGGAGGACTGGGTCCGTGATGCTAAGGAGCGGACCTCATCGGCCACCACGGCAAAACCTCGGCCATGCTCCCCCGCTCGAGCCGCTTCAATGGCCGCATTGAGTGCCAGTAAGTTTGTTTGCTCCGCAATACTGCTGATGGTCGTTAAAATACTGCCTATATTATCGCTGTGGACACTTAAGCGAGACATTACCTCGACGGAACCACTTAATTTTGTGCTTAACTCGGCAATCTTATCTTGGTTATTCTCCGCGATTTGTTTGACCTGATTGCCGTATTGTGAAGCCTGTACTATGAGTTTTGCGGATCCACTCGCCTGCTCTGCAACGAGATTTGAGCTAGCAACCATGTGTTCCGTTAATGCTTTAGTACTGTTTACGCGCCCTATTTGAGTACTTGCTGCGCCTGCGATACCTTGACCCTGTTGGTGAGTTTGGCTCGCCGAATGATCTAAGGAGTGGGCGTTATTACTGATATTAGTCAATAGCTTGGCAAGATCGTCACAAAGGGTATTCATATTATCGATCAGGGTACCAAATTCATCATCATGGCGTTTGGGAATACGTTTGGACAAATCACCGCGAGCGATGCTCGCTAAGGCAACATTGGCTAATGCGAGGGGATGAAGCATTGCCCTAAGGGTGAAGAAGGAAATAAAGCTCACCATGATAATAAAGACAGTCGCAAGCACAATGGCTAAGGTTTGGCCTTGTTGAATATCATTATTCGCTATGGTTTGTAGGCGAGTGAATCGGCGGTCGGCGAGGGTGACAAGCTTATCTAAGGCACTGTTATTGGCATTGAATTCGAGATCGGCATCTTTGTAGTGTTGCTCTGCTTGGATTTGAGTGCCGACAACTTTTTGCTGTGCCTGATATAGCTCGCCAGGCGTCATTAGTAGAGTGCTAATAATGGCATACTGCTGCTCAAATATTTGCAGTAAGCCTAAGGTATCTAAACCCGTTGTTTGTTGTTTTAAAAAGATAAAATTGGTATCAAGGTTGCCTAATAACAGGCTTACATCCTGCTGGTGGTCGGTGACTGTCTTGGTATCGCTGGCATAGATTAATTCGGCCATAGTGTTGCTTAGTGTATATAACATGTCGTCGATACGAGTGCCGGTGCCGATAATTTCCTCCAGTAAGGGTGCATTATCCGGTAGCGATATGGTCTCAAGATCTATCATGGCATTGCTTGCTTGGGTTTTAGCGTCGATAAAATGGTTAAAGAGTGTTTGATATTGCTGTTTAGCCTGCTCATTGGCGAGCTTGGCTGCAAACATCGCTTGGCTTTGTTGTAAATAGGCTTGATAGCGAATTTTGGCCTCTTTTAATGAAGCCTGCATCTGGGGTTGATCGCTGACTCTTTGTGTTAGTTCGTTCTCAATCTGCTGATATTTCCGTTCTAGGGCATTAAAGGCTTGCTGACTAAGGGTTAGCGCTGCGGTATCCCTTTGGCTATGGGCTAATGTGGCAAGACGCGACATTTTTACTAGCACTAATTGCAGGTTATCACTCTGTTTTTGCACCGGAACCGCGAGCGTCTCAATGTTTGCGTAGGCAATTTTCACCTGGTAAAGGGAATAATAGAAAAAGCTACTCCCCGCAAGGAGTAGGATGCCAATTGCGCTGAAACTTAAGAGCATTTTCTGTTTGATGCTGAGTGTTAACATTGAGCTATGGACCTTTTCGTAAGTGGTTTCAGACATATCTTCACCAACAGTATTAAAGGGTAAATCATCAGAGTGCTGAGGTTTGAGGCTTTTTATGCAAGACCATGTCCCTAGTACATTGTTTTTATTTAGATATAAAATTAAGTGTAGCAGAGAGTCGTAGGAGTAAAATTGTATACTGTGTTTTGATTGTAGTAGCTAGTGGCATTGAGTCATCATAAGAAGGACAGAAAATGAAAACCGTGATGTTAGGTAATGAGGCGATAATACCGAGTAAAATCCTTTGTATTGGGCGCAACTATGTCGAGCATATCTATGAGCTAGGCAATGAGATGCCAGAGGATATGGTCGTGTTTTTAAAGCCTAATTCTGCCATTTCGCCCCAACTGCTTGCCGAGCATCAAGGTGAAACCCTGCACTATGAAACCGAACTGTGTTTTATGTTCCAAGATGGTCGTTTTAGTGGTGTTGCCGTTGGGTTAGATCTCACTAAACGTGATTTACAAAGCAAGTTAAAAGCCAAGGGATTGCCCTGGGAGCGGGCAAAGGCCTTCGATGGCGCCGCCTTATTCAGCCCCTTTGTGGCGATTGATAATGCCGAGGCGCCGCTGCATTTTACCTTGAGTATCAATGATAATTTGGTCCAAGAAGGGCATATCGATTTAATGATCTACAAACCTCAGACCATATTGTCCGAGTTGCAAGCCTTTATCAGCCTAGAGGACGGCGATATTGTGATGACAGGTACGCCTAAGGGCGTGGGAGTGATCCCCACTGAGAGTGTATTTAACGTCACACTGAGCCGTGGCCTGCAAGCGAGCACAGAGCCTTTGCTCGAGTGGCAATGGCAGGTATCTTAAGCTTTGAAAAGATTGAAATTCGCACGACTAATATGAATAAATAGCGAAGTCATCAGTGCTGCTACGGCGAGTTACCTGCAATACCGCCGTAGTTTGGATTCAAATTTGTTAGAGTCCCGCGACGGCTTCCATATCGAGTTCGATATCTGTGCAGCCTTTAGCGCAGTAGATCCCCGCCGCTTGTTCAGCTTTTGCCTGCTCAGGCAATATCACTTTTAGTGTTTGTTTACAGTGAGGACATTGCACTGGCTGACCCTTGAATACCCGCTTAATCAGGTTCTTCTGCTCATTGAACGAGGTCGCAGTGGTTTGATTTAATAGGGCAAAGGGGCTAGTAGAAGCAGTTGTCATCGGCAGGGGGATCCTTAGGCTTGATAAAGTGTTATCACGAGAGTGTCATTGCGAATAGCGAGATTATAGCCTGAGTTGCTCTGTGATTGAAAAGCCTCAATGTAAGAGCGTTAAGCTCATGCATAACGCATCGGCCATCAGATGTGATGGCCGACTTCCGCGAGATATCACTAGAGGGTTTTTTTCCAAGTCGATGGGCGGGAGTAACGCGCACCATCTTTGACTCTGGCGCGGATGTGTTTGACATCATTAAGCTTGAAAGCTTGGCGGTAGGTTTGCCAAGATCCTGAGTCGAGTTGGTATTCCAGTTCGGTATTGGGATATAAGCTATTGAGCACTAAGTGTTGATTTTCAACACGTATTCCAGGCGGGGCTATGCGGTAGAAAACTCCCGCTTTTGCTAACTTAGGCCGCACTTTATTGGCGTACACAGCGGCGAAGGTTTGCCAATCCTGTTTGAGTACTTGCTCGGCTTGGCCATTGAGTTGGCTGGCAAAATGTTGAGTCTGTTGGCTATAGATTTTACCTTGATAATCATAGGCTAATTCCCATGGCGCCCTATGCCATGCCCGTTCGGCGAGGGCGATCATGCGCGGGAATAGCATGTATTCTGCTTGCTCGTCCGATTGCACCATTTCGCTCCAAAGGTGCCCCTGCAAGCCGTAAAAACCCTGTTCTGGCTTGAGCTGACTTTGGCTATCGTCTGCGATAAATGGCTGATTTAAGCTATTACGCCAGCGCTCAGCATGGGCGGGCAGGTTGTCGGGCATAAAGCTAAACACCTTAAAACTGTCTATGGCCCTTGCGGCCCAATGATTACCGCGCTCATCTGGATGGCTAGCATAGGGGAAATCAAAATAGGTGACTTCTGGCGTTGAGATCACGACCTTCCAGCCAAGATTTGCTTGCTTATGGGCGATTTGATGGCCGTTGTCCGAAATCAGCGACCAAGCGTTAGATTGCACCTGTGCGGGCATCTTTTCTGGGCGCACCTCACCCATGCCATCATTCCAGCCTGCGGCAATAATCCCTTTATCCGCCAAAATGTTAGCGACACGCTCGATAAAGTAACCATTGAGTGAGTGCAGCCCAGCTAACTTATCGGCTTTTTGTTGCTTCATCGCGATACACGCGGGGGACTCTACCCAAGCGCCCGCGGTTTCATCGGCGCCTATGTGGTAATGCACTAAGGGAACGCCTGCGGCTTGGTGCATTTTTTTGACTTCATCAATCACAGTATCGATAAAATGATAGGTGCTCGGCAGGCACACATTGAGTGTGTTGTCGTGGTAGTACTGGATGGAAGAATATTGGGTTTTATCCGCGAATTCAGTCAGTAAAAACTCCTCCGCCTTAGCTTTTTCTCCCTTAGCGAGGTAATGGCGATAACGCGCCTCCATGGATTTTATCGCGGCGCGGGAATGCCCCGGCATGTCCAGTGAAGGGATCACTTCGATATGGTGGGCATCTGCCAGTTGCAAAATTGCTTGGTATTGCGCCACGGTTAAGTAGCCATCGACGGGGTTTACGTCCGCTATGCCGCTACCCAGTTGTGGCAATAAACAGCTTTGCTCGGTTAAATCGAAACAACGTTTTGCGCCCACATCGGTCAGTTCGGGTAAGCCGGGTATGGCTAAACGCCAGCCTTCATCGTCGGCTAAGTGCAAATGCAGCTTATTGATTTTATAGGCGGCGAGCTGTGGAATGATGCGTTTAATAAAATCGAGCGAGTGGAAGTTACGGGCTAAATCGATATGCAGGCCGCGAAAGGCGTAGCGAGGTTGGTCTTGAATATCGATGGCGACGAGTTGCTCGTCACTTAAACTGATCAGCCCTGCTAGGCTTTGCAGGCCATAGAAGAGTCCCGCCTCACTGCCCGCTCGAATACTAATTTGCTCAGCTGTTATGGTTAACCGATAGGCTTCGCGGTTTTTAATTTCACTATCGCGGGCTTCAGTGTTGGCGACGTTAGGATCTTGAGCATCGAGCTGCAATAACAGTGGTGTGCCTTTGTCCTTGGCCGAAAAGCCTAAAGAATCGAGGTAATCAAACGCCGCCTGCCGCCCCTTAAAATCTACCGCCGCAGCCGTGATTCGATAACCTTTGGCAAGGGATAAGGGCGCCGAGTCTAGGCTTTGGCTGTGAAGTGGCGTGGGGATGAGTTTGCCACTAATGTCAGGCGTCTTGCCTGCGTCTGCGGCTAAGGCTTGGTATTGCTCGGCTAAATACTGACCATCGGCGAAGGGGGTTGCATCGTTTTTTGCCAGTAGGAATTGTTTATCGACATTAAAAGGTGCGAGGTAAGCTTGCTCGGGCAGACCCGTCTCTTTATTGCGCTGGGTTTGAGTGCTCTTTATAGGCTGCGCCTTATCGCCCATAGCGACAAAGAAGTTTGGCATAAACTCGGAGCGGGTGATTTGGCTGCCTTGGCTATAAAACTCAATACGGTAAACTTGATTGGCAACGAAGCCCTTAAAGCTGGCTTTAGGGACGATTTTATGTAAATCGCCATTGATATGCTCAATGTTAAAGTCACCCGCATCGACAAAATAAACGGGCGATAGCTGGCTGAAATAGATCTGCCAATCGCCGTGATTTAACTCTTCGTTAGATAACTGAGTGGGCAGGGTCAGCTCAATGGCAGAGCGATAGCATTGGGCTTCTTTAGCGGGACAGGTTTCAAGGTAACTGGCGGTTAACTGATAACTTAACTGAAGTTTGTCGGCCAATTGATTCAGCGCGACATGATTTGCCTCCTGCACTGTATCGGCGGCCTGCACTGATGAGCTAGCAAGTATTGAAAGCGCTGGCATCGCGGGAAGCACGGCCATTATGCCGCTGACTAAGGCCGTCCTAATCCTCTGCCACTTTATTTTCCCTTTCATTCGTCCTTTCACTTAACTGAGTCCTTTTGTTGTAAAAACCACTGCGCGGCGCCTATGAGTGCCGCATTGTGATGTTGGCTGGCTGAAATCGTCAAGTCCGCCAGTTGTGGGCCATAGGCTAAGCTCTGCAATTTCTGTTTAAGTGCCTCAATAAAAAAGGGAAAGCTTTGGCTTGCTGAGCCGCCAAGGACGATATCTTGGGGATCGTATACCAGTAAGGTTTGGGCGATCATGTGCGCCAAGTGTTCACCAAAATGGACGAAAGCTTGCAGTGCTTGGCTGTCACCTTCACAGGCTTTTTGGTACAAATGCTCGCCACTCATTTGGTGATGAGTGGTAAAGTACTGCCCCGAGCAGTAGTGTTCAATAATGCCATCGCGATAACTCAAGCTGCCGATTTCACCTGCGGCGCAATGCTTACCCGAATACAGCTGACCATTAAAAATCACCCCAGCGCCCACGCCTGTGCCTAAGGTAATCCCGAGCATGTCTTGATTGCTATTGAGCACAGCTTCACCGAGGGCGAAGAGGTTAGCGTCGTTATTCACAACGACTTCAATTTCAAAGGTATTTTGCAGTTGTTGGGCTAACTGCGTTGCCGTCAGCGCCGGGATGTTGAGCACTTCGAGTAAAGTGCCGCTGTGCATATCCACCATGCCGGGCACTCCGATGGAAATACCGTAGGTTTCAGGCGTGAGGTGGCTGTGGATGCAGGTCACAAGGAAATCGAATAATTGTTCAAAATTGCCATCGGCGGGAACGGGATACCGCCAAGTGTCGAGTAAGTTTTTACCTTCCACCTGTGCCAACATCAGTTTAGTTCCCCCAAGATCTAAACATAGGACGCTCATAATAGCTTGTTGCCTCTCGTGTTATTGGTTGCCATTGGCTCGGCATCCTTTGATGCCGCTTTAGCTGAAAATAGAGTGGTGTTTTTAATCAAGGGACGAGCCGTTAGGGCCACATAACCTATGTAACTCATAGGGATTAACAGCACTAACATCCCGAGTCGTAATTCGCCGGAAAGCTCACTGATAACGCCAATGATCGGCGAGATAAACGCGCCACCGATAATGCCAGTGCAGAGAATGCCGGCGAATGATCCGTGATCTTGGGCGCGAGAATTGAGCGCCAGTGAAAAGATCACTGACCACATGATAGAAATGAAAAAGCCAACCAATGGGAAACAAATTAATGCTAGTTGGCTCGGTCCCCATATCGCCACCAGAAAACAAACCAGTGAACTAAGGGAAAAACTGAGCAGCAAGATCTGACTGTCGATAAGCTTAAGTAGCAGTAAACCGAGTAAACAGCCGAGTGTCATGTAAAACCAAAAATCGCTGACCACATTGGCACCGACACTTAAGGTATCAAGACCATGATATTGTGATAAAAAGACCGAAATACTGTTGGCAAGCCCTTGCTCAAGTGCGACATAGGCGGCGATAGCGAAGAAGAATTTCAAAACGGTTTTATCTTTGAAAAGGCGCAAATGGGTCTCGAGAGCCCCCGCCGACTCCTCTGCCAATTTATCCACTTTGGGCATCTTCACTAGGCTGGCAAAGAGCACCATGGCGAGCGCGACCACGGCAAATAACCAATACATGGCAAGCCAACTCATATTCTCGGGCAATAGCTGTTGCACATAGTTGGCTGATGCAACACTGGCTTGATCTAAGGCGACAAAATGCTGATACACCAGCGGCGCTAAGGTTGCGGCGCCGCCAAAGGCGAGTTGGGCTAGAACAGAGAAAAAGGCAAAATGCTCAGGCCCCGCGGCTTGGCGCAGTAAGGGATTCACTGCCACCTGTAATAAGCTCATGCCAGTGCCGATGCAAAACAGGCTAAACATAGCGATGCTAAAGGTAGGGAGACACACAAAAGTGACGGCGCCGATAAACGCCAGACTAAAGGCTAAGATGATCACCCGTTTTTCACCGTACTTATCCACCAAAATCCCCGCAGGAATCGATGTCACGCCGTAGGCGATAAAAAACGCAAAGGGAAATAACCCCGCCAACGTCAGGCCGATAGCATAACTGTCTATTAACGCAGGGAAAATCGGCCCCATGCTGTTGGTCATCAAGGAAATCACAAAGAAAGTGCAGAGGACAAACAGTATGATGAGTTTGTGTTTCATGTGCTTAGCCAATTGAATTAAGTGAAATTCATTGTGGCCTGACGCTCGCTTTGGTGGTGATACGAATGGTGCCTCTGTCGATACTTTTCTCACATATGCAAATCATGTTCGCGCTGATTTGGCGGATTTACGTCGGGTGCTACAACTACAAATAGTGTGCTGTAGATAGCTGCTGCGAATGGGCATAGGTAAAACCGTGTTTTAGCCTCTGCTGATAAAGTGTTTACTTGTAAAATGATTACCTTTAATTAACATTGGATAGAATAGTATCGGAGTAACAGAGTTGAGTATCACTGTAGGGCTGGCTTGCTATAGACAATAGTGCGCGAGGCACTGCTATTTACGCGCTCTGATAGATCAAGGCTCGCATTAAAAAATAAGGCCTATGTGCTTGAATCAGTTAATAGGGAATAACCGTTAGCGTAAGTGAATGCAGGGCTGATTGAAGCTAAGGTAAAGGAATGAGTAACTGGAGTTTAATGGATGAAACCTCTGTGTGAAAAAGTGATCCCCGATGAAAACAGCTCTTGGCGTTACTTTCGTTATGAATGGGACCACATGGATCTCAACTGGCATTATCACCCCGAGTACGAAATCTGCTTAACCCTTAACAGCTATGGAATGCGTTATGTGGGCGATCATATTGCCCGTTATGGCGATTATGATTTAGTGATCATAGGCCCGGATATGCCCCACGGCTGGCAATCCGAAGTGGATCTTAATGCCAATGGTGATATGGGGCCTGAGGTGGTATATGTTGCGCAAATTCCTGCGGCCTGGTTGCACCAAATTGTGAATGAGCAGCGCGAGTTAGCGTCCTTGAATTCCCTTTTGACCCATGCCAAACGGGGTGTGTTGTTTAGTGAGGAAACGGCGCGTAAGACCCATAGTGTGTTTATTGCGATGGAGACGGCCAATCCCTTTAAACGCTATATTTTGTTATTGGAATTATTAGCCTTATTACAACAGGATAGTCAGCAGGAACTCTTGTCGAGCACCTTGTTTACCCACGGCAGTAAGCTCGACTTTACCGTGAAAAAGCTCGATAAAGTGATTGAGCATATCTATGACAATTACACTCAGGCCTTGTCGGCACAGGAGTTGGCAAAGTTGGCGCACATGAGCACCAATCATTTCCATCGCTTCTTTAAAAAACGCACCGAGAAGACTTTAACCGAGTTTATTAACCAACTTAGAATCGCTAAAGCTTGTAAATTGTTGATCACCAACCAGAGCCCTATATCGATGATCAGCGATCAATGTGGTTTCAATAACCTATCTAATTTTAATCGCCGCTTTATCCAATTCAAAGGTGTCACTCCTAGTCGGTTTAGGCAGCGATTTAGTCACAAACAAAGGGCAATTTAAGTGTTTTGTGTTGTATTGTAAGGGCCGAAATAATGGTTCACTATTGCAGCACAATAACTCTTTGCCTGTGCAGTGATTTCAGCAGAGATGGGTTTGAAGGGAAGTTTAAGCTGAGGATCGCGAAAGTCCATTCCCGCTAAGAGGGAGTACCAAGAGGGACGAAAATAAGCCAACTGTTGATCGTATTTGTAGAGTTGAAAATCAAAATCCTCTCCCCTATGCCATGCCTGGAGTAACTGTTTAAGTCTAAGAGAAATAACAACATTTCTAGCATCTTGCCAGTAGTTGCTATCACTACGCTTGCTCGTCACATAATGAGCCTGAATATAATCCTTCACGCCAAGCACTAACTGCATTACCGACTGATTCAGCGTTTGTCGACTTAAGGTTTCTGCCTGCTTATTCAATTGATAACGCTCGAATAACGCCATAAATCGTTCTAGGGTGAACTGGGTCACCATAATCGAAGTGGCTTCTAAGGGTTCGATAAAACTCTGGGCAAGCCCTATTGCCAATACATTGTTGTGCCAAGCTTTTTCACTCACACCTACGCGCATTTTAAGGTGACGAACAGGTGTTGACTCGGACAAGTTCAAGTGGTGTAGCAACGTCTTTGTGGCCGTTTGGGCACAGATATGACGACTGCTATACACATAGCCATTGCCTATCCTATGGGCGAGGGGAATTTGCCATAGCCAGCCCGCACCGAGTGCCGTGGCGCGGGTATGGTATTTGGCGAAAAGAGCATCTGGGGTGCTATTTAAATCGACGGGGACAGTAACCGCACTGTCATTGAGTAATGCTTCTGCAAAGGATTGAAAGGGGACGTTCAAGTTTTTATGCATTAGCTGAGCGTTAAAGCCACTGGCATCGATAAAAAAATCTGCATCGAGTCTCTGGCCGCTAGCGAGTGTTAAGCTGTTAATATCATGATTATTATGCTGAGAAACAGAAATAACATCGCCAATAATATGCAGTACACCGCGTTTGCAGGCATATTCTTTTAAATAGTTGGCCAATTGTGTGGCATCGAAATGGTAGCCATATTCATTGGTAAATGGCAGTTCCCTTTGAGGACGAGGGCTAAGATTATGCTTAGCGAGTACACCACTAGAGAAAAAATCGTCCGGTTGTACCGCATCACCTTGTCCGCGGCGCCTTGCATTTGCATTTACGAAGAACACTTCAGCGGGTTTTACATCCAGTTGAAAATAGAAGGGGTGAAAATATTGCTGTCCATCACCATTCCAATTGATAAAATCGATGCCCGTTTTATAGCTGGCATGGCATTTTTCCATCCAATCGGCTTCGCAAATGCCTAGTTTATCCATAAAACGCTTCAGGTGTGGTGTCGAACCCTCGCCAACCCCAATAGTCCCTATATTTGCGGACTCGACTAGGCAAATCTTTATGGCGGCAAAAAGGGGATTATTCACCAGTGCCGCAGCAGCCATCCAACCCGCAGTACCACCGCCTAAGATGAGAATCTGCTGAATGTTTTTCTTATGCTTCTTCATGGGACATTACTCTAAATTTTAATAAAATAGCCGACACTTAGGTCGGCTATCATATTGAAACACATTAAAATTTGTAGCTCGCCCCTAGGTAGTAACGGGAGCCAAACTCTATGGTGTTTTGAGTTAAACCATAATTAACATCATAGGATTGCACTACTTCATTGGTTAGATTCACCCCTTCTAAGGAGAAGTCTAAGTTTTCCATTGCATGCCAAATAATCGACGCATCCACTTGTTGATAGCTGTCGTTTAGCACGTTTTGAATGTTACCCACGCCTAAGTATTCTGAACGCCAGTTATAGGCGATACGGGCGCTGAACAGATCATCTTCATAGAAGAATGAGCCGTTGAAGGAGTTTTCTGACACGCCTTCGATCATTTGTTCGGTGCCATCGGGGCGAGTGCTCTGACTGTCAACATAGGTGTAGTTGGTTAAGAAGCCAAAACCGCTTTCAAAGTTATGTTGCAGCTGGATTTCAAGCCCAGTCACAGAGCCGCTACCGCCATTCTCTGGAGCGGTAACCCGGCATTTATCCCACTCGGACTCTGAGGCGCCGCAACCTTCGACATATTTTACTGACTCAGTCACAAATACGACGTTATCGATATCTTTGTAAAATACTGCAGCTGAAAGCATTGAGGATTCAGTGAAATACCATTCAATGCCTAAATCAGCTTGGTTGGCTGTATAGGGTTTAAGATCAGGATTTCCTCCCGTAGCAGTACCGAAGTTTTTCGCTATGGCTAATCCAGGTTTGAGATCGCTGTAATTGTTGCGAGCCATTACGGATGAGGCTGCGGCGCGCACGATAATGTCTTCCCTCAGATCGAAGGCGATGTTGATGCTCGGCAACCAATTATCGTAATTGACGGATTCATTGTAGGGCTTACCGTCGGCAAAACCGGTTGAGGTTTGGTCTGTGTTAACGTAACGCAGGCCAAAGTTACCACGGTAGAATTCGCCGCTGAAATCCGCTTGGGCATAGAGGGCCAACATATCCTCTTCGACAGTGAAAGTGTTGCCGAGATCGGCGACTTCCACTAACTCGCCATTGGCGTATTTCTCGCTGATAAAGGCCCACCATTTGTCTTCATCTAACTTGGCATAGGAGTCGAGCACATTGCCGCCGCTCTGGGAATGTAGCCCAGACAGCACGCCATCACTCCAGTTTGCTAGGTTGCCATCAGGGACGAAACCGAGGATTTCAGCGGGGTTGCGGTTGAAGGCATTACGCTCGAAATCACTGGCATTGTATTTTATGCCGACGGCGACTTTATTAATAAAATCATGATCGAGTTGATATTCGAAATCGGATTGGGCGTAGCTGACTTTATGCTCTTGTACTGTGGTTTCATAGTTCGCCTCTTGGGCGTGTTTGAATTGGCTAGCATCGTTGGCATCTAGGCTCGTCAGCACCACTTGATAGGGCCCTGTGGCATCGTAACTAAAGCCGCCATCGACACTGCCTTGACCATTAGGGAAGGCGGGATCGCCAATTTTGCCGCCTTGATCCGTCGCTGGGATCCACCAGGAAGAAGAGCCGCCTTGGGTGCCGCCATCTGAGGTTGATTGGCCAATGACACCGCTCAGTGTGAAGTTATCTCCTTGATATTTACCTGTAAGATTAAGTACATCAGTCTTCATATTAACCGCGTGGCGCACCACAGGGTTATAAATAATCGACGCATATGCCGGCAGAATCGTCGCCGACGCTGTGCCGCCTTGGGCATTGTTGACCACATTAGTCGAGCCTGAACCTCGGGCTCCAACGGTAAGGAAGTTATGGTTAACATGTGGATTATCAAATTCGAAATTAAAATAATCTAAGGTGAAATCCATTTTATCTGAGGGAGCAAACTGCAAGGTGACTTGAGCGCTGGTACGTTCTCGTTCTGCTTTAAAGGCCTGTGAACCTATCCCCCAAGCCCCAACGGTTGACTCTTGGTTTTGCGCGGGATCTTCGGTGAAATACTCATAATATCCGCTCAGCGATTCGAGTACATGACGGCCACTCGTTAACTTTTCCACTGAGTATGCCGCTAATATCCCAAACTGTTCATCGTCATCTTTCCAGCTCCCGAGGAAAGATCCACTCGGATCGGTTTCATCGTATAGGCTGCTTTGGCTTAGTTCGCCAGAGACTTGATAAGTGTGAGCATCGAGGTTGAGCGGTTTGCGGGTTTTGAGATCGACCGTGCCCCCTAATGCACCTTCTTCAAGATTGGCGGTTGGCGTTTTGTGCACTTCAACTGTGTTGACTTGTTCTGCCGACAATAATTCCATATTGAAGGTACGGGTGGCAGGACCAAGATCATACCAAGAAGTGCTGGCAACGGTTTGACCATTAAGCAAAATACGGCTCTGCTCTGGCGCCGTACCGCGAATGGTGACCCCGCTCACTTCACCGTATTGCCTATCGACCGTCACCCCAGAGATCCGCTGCAGCGCATCACCGATGTTTTTATCGGGAAATTTACCTATGTCTTCCGAGGTGATGGCATCGACCGTGGAGTCGGCGAAGCGTTTGGTATTCAAGGAAGCCTCAATCGAGCGACGTATGCCGCGCACTTGGATGACCTCCATATTTTCTGTCGTTGCCTCTTGTTGCTCCGCCGCAACTGCGGTTGAGCTCATCCCGAATAAGGCGTTAGCGATACATAATGCGAGCAAAGAGCTCTTAAATAGTTGACCTTCTGACATGTTATTGCGTCCCTGTAGTGCTTTAGTGTTGTATTTTCTGCAGTTAACTTACCTGTTATCGAATTGTTGATGCGGTACTTTTCACACTAGGATTGGTATTTTTCTATTGTGTTTAAAGCGAGGGAGGCGGTGACTTCAACTTGAGTAGTGATGGGGGATTTATCGATTTAGCGTAGAAAAGTATGGCTTGTTGCTAGGATGGTATAACTAACGCGGGCTGGAATACTCACTATAGATAAGCCGAGCGAATGAGTGCCGCCACCTGTGTACGAGCTTCAATGCAGTGGGAGCTAACTCATTAATTTTTTTTAAACATTAGCTTTAAAACATTATCTATAGGATGAGATCATGAAACTGAAATCGATAGCCGCCGCAGTTGGACTCTGTTTAGCTAGCTTAAGTGTTGCCCATGCCAGCGATAAAACCATTTACCTCACCTTTGATGATGGTCCAATTGACGCAACCTTAGGGCTGTTAGACGCGCTAAAGGACGCCAATATCAAGGCGACGTTCTTTATCAATGCATTTCATATGTATGGCGAAGGGGATGAAAACGAAGCGTTAGCGGCCATAGCCCTTCAACGTTTGCTGGACGATGGTCATATTCTAGCAAACCACAGTTACGACCATATGCTGCATAACTGCACCGATGGCGTGCAATCGGGGGCGGCATATTGTAATCAAGTTGGCCTCTGGCCGGTTAAATCCTATCAAGATGCGGCCACCGATTTTACCTACTTCGTGACGAACACGGCCAAAGTGGCTGAACTTATTCCTAATGCCGCCAGTTATCCCAATAACAAGATGACTAAATTGGCGCGTTTGCCCTACACCAATGGCTGGCGAGTCACCAGTAAACTCAAAGGCGACGGCTTGTGTGCAACCTCTGATACTGTGCCGCCTTGGGATCCTGCTTTTGCTTGTACCGCCGAAACCTCGACCAACAGTTCGCAAGTAGCGGTGCAAATTCAAAACATGCTTGCCGAGAGTGACTATAAGATATTTGGTTGGGACTTTGATTGGGGGCCTGAAAACTGGGGCGTCGCATTCCCTGCTGAAACCATGGCCGATGGGGTTGAGTTGGTGAATAAAATCAATCAAGTGATCAACACTTGTGCACCTACGACGATGAACCCTCTCAACAGTCGCACGCAGAACTTAGACTGTAGCGATGGTTTGCACGACGGTAAAGTGGTGATCTTGACCCACGACTTCCTGTTTGAGAATGCGCACCGTGGTCAAGGTGCGACCATTAACTTGCCTAAAATTAAACGCTTTGTGGAAGAGGCGCAGCGCCAAGGATATCGATTCGATACGCTAGATAACTATGCACCTGCTTGGCAGGATCAGCATGATTATCAGCAGCCTGAGTTTGTGTCCTACCAAGATAAAATCTATTCCCTAGTACAAGCGCACTTCTCTCAAAGCAATTGGCAACCGAGCCAAACCCCAGCCTTGTGGAAAAACGAGAAGTAGGATGTCTCGGGCCGAGTATTTACTCGGCCCATATATTCATCGAGTAATGGGCATGTTGCTGAACTCAGCCTGACAAATTTCAAAATAGCGTCATTTTTTACACTTTACCCACTCCGCTTTAACTCAGTATCTGTAATACTGCTCCGACATCGATTTGAAGTTGATCTGTATTAGAAGAGCAGTGCATAAAGAGCGTGATTGGGGGAGAAAAGATGAGTACGTTTGTAAAATTAACCATAGTCGCCACTGTTGTTGTACTCGGTATTCTTGCCGCGGGCATTTACCGTTTCAACATGACTAATGATGATATTTTTATGGTGATGGAAGATGGTCAGGTCATGCAATATGACGAGGCTAAGGTGAAGAAACACGCCGATACTGTGGCGAATGAGACGCTAGGCACCCCTGAATTTGCTGTACCCAGTGAGGTAAAACCTGTGGCGAATGCCTCGGAGGTTATGCTTAAACTCTTTAGCTTAAATACTGCAAACCCCTTTGAAATCAAATTACCAGAGGGGGGGCAGTCCGTGGTGCTAACCCATTTTATCAAGGTTAAACAAACGGAATTTGCCATGGGTGATTATCAGGATGGTGAAGTGAAGGGGCGAGTCTTACTCGACTATATGCGTATTACCCCGCTCAACTTCGATCCGGCACTCAATCCTGATACTGAAAATCAAGCACCCGTTCAAGATGATCCTAACATGCAGACCATGCCCTTTGTTGCCCCCTTTATCGTGACCACTCAAGGTTCTGGGGTGTTTTGGTATCTTGGATTATTTAACCTCGATTATGGTCATAACACTCTGAACCATTTAGGCAGTGTCATGTTAGGTGACCGGATCGAAGTCGATAGTATAGAACCTGTATATCCCTTTGAATCGCCATATAAAGTGGCTGTGACTTATCGAGATAGGGCGCCGACTCAAGCTATGTCTGAAGAGCCTAAAATCGTTAAGACTATTGAGATGACAGTGAGTGAATCCGAGATCAAATAATTGAAATTAGGGTTATACAGAGTCCTGTGTTAAGTTATTTTTCGCCCAATTAACTCGCTTGGGATCCTAGGCTTAACTTTGCGCTTACTGTTTTTTTGGGGGCTCAAACTTAGGAATGAGCAGGCCAAGATAAAAACAAGGAGAGTACGATGAACGCGAAAAAAATCACCGGAAAATTCGATGTGAAACTCACCCCCAGTAGCACCTATGCAACTGGTGTCGATGGTGTGGCTCTTGGCCGGATGACGTTAGATAAAACATTTTACGGTGAACTTGAGGCGCGTAGCCAGGGCGAAATGCTCAGTGCAATGACGTCAGTCAAAGGCTCTGCTGGCTATGTGGCGATTGAGCAAGTGGTGGGTAACTTGTGTGGTAAGCAGGGCAGTTTCCTACTGCAACATTTTGGCATTATGACCGATGGGCAAAATCGTCTGATCTTAGAAGTGGTTCCCCATTCTGGCGCGGGCGAGTTGCAGGGGTTAAGCGGCACTATGGCCATCAGTATCGAAAATGGCCAACATTTCTATGAATTCCAGTTTGGCTTTGAAACCCGCGCAGAGCCTGAGTTTTAGCTTGTATCCGGCATTCGCCTTCAGTCGTCCCATTTTCCGTTTCCCCAATTTGCAGGCTATAGGTGCATAGGTGAGGAGTGAGCTTAGTGGACCCCAATCGGCCTTAAAAAGTGCATTTTATCTTAATACGCTGAGCACTCGATACTGGCCATTGTTATGGCTGTTGCCACTGGGTTGTTAGTGCTTGGCATGCTCTGCGCCAAGACAGCGCTATTGCAACCCGATCCATCGCTGCAACTTGTGCTTGGCTGGGCGGCATTTTTTATGTTGTTATCCGTGCTGCCGCTGGCATTTTACAGCAACAGTGCTGGTTAGACGCTGGGCAACGGCAACTGTGGATTGGCCGAGGTTTGTTCAATTGGGGATTGATGGGCGTGTGGTGCAGTTATGCCTTTGCCAACATTAAAGCCGTGAAACTTTGTTAGTTGCAAACCACCCACTGGCATCTGCTCGACCGCAATCGCCAAGTGCAAGACACAGTCGAACACTGTCTCGCCTATTTACAATTACATCAACCAAGCGGCGCTCAATTGAAATAGGCTAATAGCAGCGATAGGAAGGAGTTACAACAAGCACTGCAGCAATGAGCACAGGCGATAGGCTGTAAATTTTAGGATTTTAGCAACACCACTCAAAAATTACTTCTCCAAGCTAGTCAATTAAGTGTTATGCGGGTACTTATAGTGCTCACGATATTTATATTGATAAACATTGTTTTTTTGTTATTGATGGAATTTTAGTTCGACACTATTTGGGGTGGGGATATGGGGGTTCAATGGGTCTTGGAGGGGGATAAACAGCTTCAAGGATGCAGGCTGGATTTCAATGTTAATATACCCGCACGAAGGGTAGCCGCATTTGTCTTGCCTGAATTGGAGAGACTGTAAGAGGGGATAAGTCATTTTTCGCTAAAAAACCTTGCAATACGTGTATATAAATCTCTCATCAATTTCTATAGGCAAACACCTATCAGCGAGTCTGGGTTGTTTAGTATCAAGGTCTGTTGCATTTGCATCACGGTAAATCGGCTGTCAGCTCGTTGCCAGAAGTGTCATTGTTTCTTTGTAGGGCAATGAGACAAGTCGCAGTGCTTCTTGCTCTGAAGGCACATTGGTATACCCCATGATTAAACCATAGCGGCGGCTGGTACCGACATACCAAGCGGATAAGGGAAACACCATTAGCTGATGTGTCTGCCAGATGTTGGCGAGCTTACTATCTTGGGTGCCCTTTTTAAGAAAGGCGACTATGTGCATCCCGCCGTCTGTTTGCTCAAACTCAAATACCCCTGAGTAGATTTGCTGCAGCGCGTTATACAGCATCATCCGCCTTTGCTGGTAAAGGGGGCGCATAGATTTCAAGTGTTTGAAAAAATGTCCTTCAGACAGAAAGGCGGTCAGTATTTTTTGTGGCAGCAGTGGCTGGCCAGTTTCGACAATTTCGCCTGTCTCCATAAATTTGCCGATAAGCGCCTTGGGGATCACCAGATAACTGACCCGCATCGATGGCATGATGGTTTTACTGAAAGTGCCGACATAAATAACCCGCTCTTGGGTGTCGAGACTTTTCAGTGCTGGTATCACTTTGCGGGTGTAGTGAAACTCGCCATCATAGTCATCTTCAACTAACCAGGCATCATTGTCCTCTGCCCACTGTAATAAACGGTTACGCCGCGGCAGTGACAGGGTGACAGCCAGCGGGCTGTGATGGGACGGTGTCGTAATGACAAAACGGGCGTCGGCGTGATTACGAACGAGGTAATCGACATCCAGCCCCTCGCTATCCACTGGCACATAATGCAGGTTAAGTACCATTCGCTTGAGCAGTTTTTGCCCAAATAAATAGCCGGGGTCTTCGAACAGCACTTTGTCTTTGGGGCTGGCGATCGCCTGCAGGATAAGTGCAAGGCTGTGTTTGTAGCCGCTGGTAATAAAGACCTGCTCGGCAGCACAATTGAGCCCGCGCGAGATATTTACGTAATTGGCAATAGCGTGACGCAGCGGTTCATATCCCATGGCTGAAGGAATGATCATATCTTCAGAACGCATGGTACGTATTGCCTTGCCTGATAACAGTAGCCACTTTTTGTGCGGAAAAACATCCAGCGCCGGAATGCCCAGACGCAGGAAACCAGGGGTGTCCCTCAGGTCGAGTAGCTCTTGCAGCTTTGCATCTTCAAGTGGCGGGGTCGTCGCTGCCGGCGTTTTTTTTATGTCTAGATCAGGATTAACTATGGTGCCCTTGGCGCCTTGGCTCACAAGATAACCTTCGCCAATCAGAATGTCATAAGCCGTCTCTACGGTTTTCTTCGCGACCCCCAAGTCCTGTGCCAGCACCCGGATAGAAGGGACTTTCTCCCCAGGTTTTAGGCTTCCCGACAGAATACTTTGGGTATAGCGCTGGTATATGTCTTTATAGCCCACTCAGATGTCCTACTTATTTTCATGGTTTTTGTACCTTTTTAATATGGCATATAAGGCTAGACTGAGCCACATGAACATCAAGCGCCGCTGCGGCGCATTGGATACTCCCATGAAGCTGTTACATCTTACCATCAGCCCTAATATCGAGGGTTCATCATCGAGGAAAGTCTCTGCGCGCTTGTTGGTTCGGCTTAAAAGCCGTTTTCCGCAGCTACAGGAAACCCTGCTCGACTTGTCGCAGCAGCCATTACCGCATCTGGATGAACTGACTACAGGTGCCTTTCTGACTCAACCTGCACAACGCACGCCGGCGCAACAACAGGCGGTGCAATTGTCTGACAACATGGTCGATATGCTGCTCGATTGTGATGTGTTGCTCTTGTCCTCCCCTATATGGAACTTAGGCCTGCCATCAGTGTTGAAAGCTTGGTTTGACCATATCACTCGTGCGGGGCGCACTTTTGGCTTTACTGAGCGAGGTACTAAGGTCGGACTTGTGCCGAACAAGAAGGTCTATTTGGTGGTATCCAGCGGCAGTGTGTTTTCTAGCGGCCCTTTTGTCCAGGATGATCATTTCACACTCTATATTCGAACTGCATTGGCCTATATCGGTATTACCGATTTGACCGTTATCCGAGTCGATGGCACTCACGACCCATCGAGTCGTGAAACCGCCTTACCCGCTGCACTGCAAGCCGTTGAGCGACTCGAATTGTAAGTATTTTGATAACCCAAGCCTTCACCCAAATCTAGTATTAGAGGATAAGATCATGAGCAATAGAGTGAACCATTTCGTTACCGCCCCTAAGCTAACTCAGGCACTGAGTGAGGCCTCTATGGCTGGCTATAAGACATCGATAGAGCCCTTGATTAAGAGTCTGATCGATATCCGCGCCTCGCAACTAAACGCGTGTGCTTTCTGTTTAGACATGCATGTGAAGCAGGCAAAAATAAAAGGCGAACGTGAACTGCGTTTGTATCATGTGGCTATTTGGCGCGAGTCGCCGCTGTTTACCGCCAAAGAGAAAGCGGCACTGGCACTGACCGAAGCGCTGACTAAATTGTCAGATTCAGGTGTGAGTGATGAGTTGTATCATTCGACTCTTGAACATTTTAGTGAGGTAGAGCTCTCAGAGCTGTGTTACCTGATAGGCATCATTAATGTGTGGAATCGGTTGCAGATTTTGTCGCTGGCGGAGCCGGGGTCAGCAGATGCCGCCTTTGGCCTGAGTAAGGCTGGTCTGAACTAGGCTAAAGTTACAGTGGCAAGGGCGGCCACAAGGTCGTTTCTCTGCTGCTGAAAGGACGTTTTTAGATGGAGATAAGATGAATATTTTTAAATGCTTAGGTGCATTGATTGTGCTGTTACTCTGTTGGCCAGTACAGGCGCAGCAACTGAATTACCGCGAAGTTCAACTGGGGCAGTTAGGCAGTGCGGATACTGTCACCTTTGGCAGCCGAGATTCAGGTAAACCAACTTATATCAAATTCTGGGCGACATGGTGTCAACCCTGTATGCAACAGATGCCGCATTTCGAGGAGTTACAACAGAAATTTAAAGACAAGGTGGACTTTGTTGCGGTCAACATTAACATCAATGAAGAACGCGCAAAAATCGATGAGGTTATCGCCCGCTTTGGCCTGAGCATGCCAGTGTTGCTAGATAACGAGGGCCAGCTGGGGCTAGCACTCGGACTTGTTGGCACACCCTATAGCGTGCTGCTAAATAGTGAAGGTGAGGTGGTGTACACCACCCACGAGTCTGATGCCAATCTTGACCGCTTTCTAAGCATGTTAGCTAAAGGTTCGCAGCTGAGCTCTGCAACCACAGATGCCATTGATGGCGAACGGATGCAGGCGCTGCTGGCGCCGTGGCAGAAAGGGGAACACTTGCTGTTTTTCACCGCGACGTGGTGCGACTGGTATCTACTCGACTCTAGGCCTGCGATGGCACAGCAATGCAAGCAAGTGCAGGACGGTTTAAACGGTTTGCAGCAGCGGTTGCCAAACACACCTTGGCATGGGTTTGTTAATCATCTATGGACCGACGAGCAGGCGCTGGCAGAGTTCAATCAGCTTTATCACATGCAGGTGCCGTTTAGCATAGATACCGCCGGTGCTCTGTTTACTGAGTTTAATATCAGGAGCATCCCTATGTTGATCAGAGTCAAAGATGGCAAGGTCACGGCTCGTATTAGCGATTTTAGCAATCAGGATGTCGTGATTAAGCAGCTATCAACAAATTAAACAACGATCCACAGATTAAGAAATGTTCACATGCTGAAAGCATGTAGCAGCGATTAGCTGTGGGTGTTGCCAGACAATAGAGGTCTTTCTGGGGTCGCTTACCTGTGACTAAATCGACTCGTGGGCGTGACTGGAAACTAAGTCACTCCCCGCAAGTATTTCACCCAGTCGATTCTTCTAATGTGTGTTGCTTGGACACCCAACCTAAAATGGCGTAACAGTTAACCTCTGACTATGTTTTGGTTGAATATTAAACAAAGATCCGTTCTCGCAGAAATCAGATAAGTCTTGAAGAAGATTTAATCAGACTCATTGTTAAATTAGGCATCATTTATTCAATAGTTTGCAGACGAGAACTGTCGCGCTAGTGGCCATCGGGAAAAGGGATTTTTCCGTTGAGCCCCCAAGGATGGGTTTACGGCGTGCCACTGACGTGACAGTGCCGAGCAGAAACTGAACCAAAAATTGAACCCAAAAAACGAGCAGGTTAAGTTTTCCTTCACCTGCTCGATAGGCTTTGATCAAAAGGGACTAGCAGCGTTGCAGTGGTTTCCAGCGTTGCAGGCTAACCGGAATGCTCACCCCTTGGGATAACAGCAGGTTAATGCGGGATTGATATGCTGCGCCCACCATTAAATGTTTGGCTAAATCGACCGCATTGCGCTCGCGGTAATCATCTAAATAACTGCCTTTGGCCCAGGCGTTAAATGCGCCTAGGGCTGGGCCTGCCCAGATTTGGTAATCCATTTCGCGGCCGACTTCACCTGTGTTTGACCAGCGGCTCGATAAACCTAAATACCAGCGGAAAATCAACGCCATCTTACGTTTTGGATTATCCAGTGCGCGCTCGATTTGTTTAGGATCGCGCTCGTTAAAGTGGGCGACTGTGCCTGCCCAAATATCATCGAGTGATGCGCGGAACACTTGCTCTTCGAGCTTTTTACGCTCATCCGCAGGGATGGCATCAATCGAATCGTAACGGGTGTAGATCTCATACAGCTTATTGGCGCGCATCGGGAACAGGGTACCGCGCTTAACCACTTGTAATTTCACGCCCATTTCGAACATATCGGCGGCAGGCGCCATAGTCACATCGGCCATTTCTGTGGTGGCGAGTAACTTACGGGTGTGCTCGCTCGCGCCCGCCTCCACACACGCTTGGTTGATTGAACCTGTGACTATATAAGCCGCACCCATGTTGAAGGTGGCTAGCGCTGCATCGGGAGTACCGACGCCGCCGCCTGCGCCCACGCGGATGGGCGTCTTGTATTGGTACTTAGCTTGGATTTCATCTTTGAGCGCCAAAATTGTCGGCAATAGCGTGACCAAGGGACGATTGTCGGTATGGCCGCCTGAGTCGGCTTCAGCCGTGATGTCATCCGCCATTGGCACGAGTTGCGCCATCGCCATTTGATCTTGGCTGATAAGGCCTTCAGTCACTAATTGCTGGAGGATTTTGGCAGGTGCCGGCTCCATAAACTTAGTCGCGACTTCGGTGCGGCTGATTTTTGCGATGACTTTATTGCCAATAACTATCTCGCCATGTTCGTCACGGCTCAACCCCGCCGCGCGGTAATAGACGATTTGTGGCGTTAAACCTAAAAAGGCCGAGGCTTCGACCGTGCGCACTTTATGTTTTAAAAACAGCTCGACGCTGCCGCGCTCTAATGCGGGTTCACTCGGGCTGTGAATTAAGTTAAAGGCGTAGGGACCATTGGGCAGCGCCGCTTGGATGCGGGTAATGGCCGCTTCAACGCGGGATGGAATTAACCCCGCCGCGCCAAATGAGCACAAAATGCCCGCTTGGCCGAGCGCGATAACCAGCTCTTCAGAGGCAATACCGTTAGCCATAGCACCGGCGTAATAAGCGTATTTAACCCCATGGACGCGGCGAAAATTACTGTCACCTAAACTTTGGGTACCAAGGGCGGGCGCAAAGGCACTGACGGGGTGTAAGCCAAGTGGTGCTTGGCTGTCATTTGTGGTCACTTCGGCAACTTGCGCTATGCCTAAGCCTTTTTCGCTGTGATTCACTAAGTAGCAGGCTTGGCTTAAATCTTTGAGTTTTTTGCCTAATGAGTCGATATCAAAGCTCAACTGTGCATCGTTGACTTGCCACGGCCAAGGGCTGAATTTTTCGTTATTGCTATTGAATTGATCTAGGGTATGGCTCGTCATCTTGGGTCTCGTTTTTATTGCCGCTGCGTTGCTTTTACCTGGGTAAAACGTTCGGGTGTAAAAGCCAACGCAGCGGCAGGATTATTTTTAAGTTATTCAATAAAAAGAATTTACCGCATTAAGCTTCTTCAATACAGATGGCGATATCTTTAACTTCATAAATCCGCAGGCCATCTTTACTCAAGTTGGCGTCGCCCATAATGATGCGTTTGCCATTGTCGTCTGTCACGCTGGTAATGTGCACATCCAGCGACATCTGTTTGTTTAATGGGTTAATTTGGCCGCGATACTTCCATTTGATATCCGATAAAATCTGCCCAAATTTAGGGCTGTTAAAGCCCGCACCAAGGTCTTGGTCAATCGCATAGGTTTGCATCAGCTCGATAATGGCTTCAACCCCTAAGGAGCCTGGCATGACCGGATCTTGATGGAAGTGGAATTGGAAGAACCAATCACTCGGGTCAATGGTGCGCTCGGCGTATAAATAGCCAAGGCCCGCTTTACCGCCGGCTTTCACGATTTCGGCCTTGTCGATAAAGTTAAGTTGACCGCCCGCTAAACGGTAATGTGGCTTGCCTTCTGGGGCGTTAAAGCTGCGATGCTGTTTATCTAACAGATTGATTTGGCTGTCGGCCGCTATGCCATTTTGCACATGCCAAGGCTGAGTTGTCTTGCCGTTGTCTATGCCGAGTTGGTTTTTCAGTGCATCGCCCTTGAAGTAACCAAATACCGCTTTACCTTGGTAGAAAGGCTCACCATCGCAGCTTAATTCAAAACTGAAATTCTGGATGATGTTGCTGCCGGCAATCACAGTCGATAACAGACGGGAGTCGTTCACTATGGTTTTGCCGCGTAAATCCACATGGCGCAGCAGCTTACCGCTACCGTCTAAGTTACGGAAAAACAGCTCTTGGCCGGGGAAGCCCAAGGTGGTGCCCATATAGCCTGAGATAAAGCCGTTTGGCTGCAGTGATATCTCCATCAGCACGGAATAGGGCATCACGGCGTGATGGCTATTTTTACTGTAATACCAAGCGTTTGCTGGCACTTCGTATTCGGCGATGCAAGATGATGGCTTTTTCAGTTCGCCGCGTTTGCCGTCAATCGCAATGACGCGGGTGGTAAGCTGTAAATCACCGCAAGGCGTGCGCGGTGGAATAAGGCCGCGATAGATGCTGAAATCGGGGCCGAAGCAGTTTTCGATGTCGCCCGTGGCAAATTCGAACATGTGGTATGGCGTGAACGGCAGGGTATCGGGCACGCGGTTGGCGTACTTTGAATCCGCTGGCGCAATCGGCGCAGGTACATGCTTAAGCGGCACTACGCCTTTGTTGGTTAGCGCGGTTAAATCAGGCAATTGTGCCATCTGCGGCGCGGCGAACGATGCGACTGTTGTCGAAACCAGCGGCGCAGCCGAAGCAGTTTTTTTAGCTACATTTTTAGTCGTATTGTTAGCTGTGCTGGCATGATTATCCGCAAGGTAGCGGGTGCATTCGGCTTCTTCTTTGATCATCACCCCAAGGTTTTGGAAGTCCACCACCACTTTGCCATTGAGCAGAATATCGATATTCGCCTTAGCATAGGGGCGCGGGCTCATACCAATTTCGGTGATTTCCATGCGATAGGTGAGCAGGCCAGATTGCGGTAAGACTTGACCGCGACAGCGCACTTTTTGTGAGGCGTTTTCTAACGGTTGGAAACGACCATCTTTAACACCGAGGTGCATGCCAATATGCAGCATGAAGAATTGCAGTAATTGACCACAGCCTTCGGCCATTAATGACCCCGCCATCACTTGGTCGCCCTTGAAATGACACGGGAAATACCAATGGTCGGCCTCAAGTTGCTTATGGCCTTGAACTGAGCCTAAGCCCCACGCGCCGCCGTGCACCTCAAGATGACTGACCTGTTCAATCATCAGGAATTTTTCCGAGGCAAAACATAATGAGGGCTGCAAACCATATTGGGCTTGATGCGCCGCATGAGCGCCGCCAAAACAGCCACCGATATCGGCGCCGAGCAGTTTATGGATTTGGCTGTAATCAAATTGGTTTTGCGCGCAGTCAAGTAACGGATTAAAGCGCGGCTTATTCGGATTGTTCAAGGCAAGGTTGCGCGCTTTGATTTCGGCTTCGGTGTGAATCACGCCCTTGCCGTCCGCTAGTTCTTTATCGGTGAAGAAACCGGCGCAGCCGCCATCCATTTTCAGGATCAGCTTGTCGCCCACGAAACATTCGTAGGAGAAGAAGAACAACAAGGTATCGCCATTGCGGGCAAAGTGATTGATGGAAATATCGTAGCGCAGGGTGTCGCCACCGCGCGGTAAGTCGCCAAGGAAGGTCAGGGTGCAATCGAGTAGGCGATAAACGCGCTCGCCCTTGTTTTCAAAGTCGATACCTAAGTAGCTGATCAGCATTAAGTCGCATTGACCCGATTCAACGGCTACGGCCCAGGGGATTTGACCATCGACCAAATACGGCGCGTCCACAGGAATGTCGTATTCCGTGGTCATAGTGCAAGGCTGATATTGGTTCATCTGGGCGTTTAATTTCGTTACCCGAGATACCAGCAAATAGTCCGTGGTTGGCAGGCGCACACGGCGCGAATAGCTGTCGATAATGGCGTAATCTTGGCCAAATACCTTAGCGATATCCCCTTCGGCGTACTCGACTAAATCCGCATAATCCCAAATACAAGGCTTGTTTATCGGCGTTGGTGGCGTGTACTGCGGCACCTTTGCATGGTTTGGATAAAGCGCTGTTGGGCTTGGCTTTGTTGCTACAGTTGGTGCTAAAGCGACATTATGCTCCGCCGGCGCAGCGTGGCCAATCGATGTCAGTTCGCCCTTAAGCTGGGCTTTCATCAAGGCATCGGCCAGTTTCAGTCCTTCAGCGCGACTTTGCAAAAAGGCTAAATGGGCTTCACGGGCGAGTTGCTGATTGTTTAAAAATGCAGCGTCTTTTAGCTCTGCTTGAGCGGCGTTGTCATTGGGCGTGCTTTGGGCATTCATTGGCATGCTGCTTAATGTCTCTTTTAGTAGAGCCGTGGTTGGGCTGCTTGTTGCGAAGCGATTAATATCTTTGCTCGCTATTTTGGCTAAATGCTTGCGTTGGCTGCGCACTGGCAGTGCTGTCATGGCTCGGGCTTTTTGTTGTATTGCATCTAGATCTGCCAACGGCGTATCTAGGATATGCTGATAGATATCGCGGCCTCCGAGTGTCACTTGTTTTATTAAGTGTTTTTGCTCAGAAAGCGTTAAGTCTTGTTCAAGCCTTTGCTGCAAACTCTGTGCTTGCGTGGTGCTTTGGCTAAGCAATAACTGTGAACATTTCCCTTGGCTAAACGTGGCAACGAGCGCGTGCTGCGCTTGAGTTTTAAGCTGAACTTGATTTTTTAACTGAAGCAGCGCGCTCAAAATACTCGCCATTCCCGCGGCGGCAAAGTTGTGGCCAATGGTATCAGCGGCTTGGCTGCGCTGGCTGACACTCGGCAGCAGCGTATTGAGTACCAGCGCTGGACCGCTGAGTTGCTCAACCGCAATACTGGTTTCAATCAAGCTAATCTGGCTGCTATTCACCTTGGCCTGGGTTAACAAGTCATCGCAAATGCGCGCTGTGTTGCTGTGACCTTGTATGTCACACATAGCGCCAAACACTTGGCCGCTGATGTGACCATAACTGTTGCTATTGGCATCATTAAGTAGAACATTAGTATTTGAATTTTCAGCAGTGAGTACCAGTGCGCCGGCACCTTCACCGACTTTCCAGCCAGCGTCCGTCGCATTCAATGCCACTGGCGATACGGCGTTCTTGAGGATCACTTGCTCTAGACTGCCACTTAAATCGACGGCGGCGATCACCACGGCATCTAAGGATTCTTGGGATAATAGGTTTTCCGCCACATCGATACAGCGGGCGACTGAAAGCTCTGCCGCCGAAATGGTAAAGGCTGGGCCGTTAAAGTCCCAAAGGGATGCGATGCGTGACGCCATGATATTGCCAATAAAACTGGTGTATTGGTTCAGTTTGGCGGCATCGAGCACACTGTCCATGGCGATTTTTTCAAGGGCGAGATACTCGGCTTGTGTGAGTGTTATCCCTTGTTTTTGAAGACTATCTGCCAGTTGCGTGTGCAGATTCACTCGGCCACGGAACTGGTGCAGCTCAAGCTCTGTTTCCATCGCCACTAATACGGCCACCTTGCCGCCGGGCTTAAGGTTGGCATCACGGATCGCTTCATCGGCCACTTTGATCAGCAGCAGTTGCTGGGAGATCAGGCGATCATCCTCATTGGGCGGCACTTTAAAGCGCAGGAAGTCAAAATCGAACTGGTCGATATAGGCGCCTTGGGGGACAGAAGGCAAGCCAAAGTTAGCTAAGATGTCAGGATGTTTATCTAAGCCTTTCCAACGTTTAGCGGGCAGCGGGATAAAGGCATTCTTCTTTGCACTTAGCGTATTATCCAGTGCATTAATCGAGGATAAAGGGCCGAAGTGTGATGCTAAGCCAATGATATTTAATGGCGTGTGCTGGTAACTTACAGCGGCTGCGGCTTGTTCATTCTTCTTGTTTGTATTGGCAGCATAGGATTCCAGCAACAAATGCGCGTTACAGCCGCCAAAACCAAACACGGAAACCCCCGCGTGGCGGCGGTCATTGCCGGCTTTATCGGGCCAAGCATGCATCTCTGTCGGCAGATTTTTAGCGCTAAACAAGCCCTTAGGCGAGGATATCGGCGCCGATAAGTTAATACTTGGCGGCAAGCGGCCCGAGCGCATGGCAAAAATCATCTTCATGATCCCCGGCATGCCAGCGGCCGTGAGTAAATGGCCTAAGTTGGATTTTGCCGAACCGATCAGCGGCACTGCAGAGCCCGCGAGTTTGTCCTCGAAGAAGCGCTCCATCGAGGCGAGTTCGACCTTATCCCCAAGCGGCGTGCCCGTGGCATGGCATTCAATCACTTCAATATTGGCGGGCTGTGTGTTTGCGGCACTGTAGGCGCGCTCGAAGGCTTGCACTTGGCCCTTGCTGTTGGGGCTTAATACAAATTGGCCTTTACCGTCGTTGGACAAACCAATACCGCTGACGACGGCATAGATGTTATCGGCATCGCGCTCTGCATCCTCCAAGCGTTTTAAGACTAAAACCCCTGCGCCTTCTCCGGCGAATAAGCCCTTGCTGTTGCGATCAAAGGGCGCAGAGATACCATGATCTGGATAGGCGTGGAAAATCGAGAATCCCATGTTGATAAAGAAGGGATCTGCGCCCGATACTGCGCCCGCTAGCATCATATCTGCCTTGCCTGTGGTCAGGTAATCGCAGGCAAGTTTGAGCGCATAAACCGAGCTAGCACAGGCTGCGTCCAGACTTAACTGGGTGCCACCTAAACCGAGTGCATCGCTGACTAGCTTTGAGGCTGTGTGGGCAACGGCGCCATTGGCAAGGTTTAATGCTTGCTCGCCGTCTAATGCTTTATCAGCGTAAGGTTGGTTAAAATCAGCCAGCTGAAATGCGCTTTGGTTAAGTTTGTTTTGCAGCGCCTTTTCAACGGTTTGATGATACAGAGGCAAAAATAATTCGTTGGAGCGAGCCGTGGGGAACGACAAGGTTCCCATTACGATACCTGTGCGCGCCAGCACGGCATCGCTTGGGGCAATCCCTGCGTCTTGCAGGGCTTTGCGACTGCAATCGAGTGCCCATAAAAAGCTTTCATCTAAACCATCAAAGGCGGACTCAGGCAGTTGATAACCCTTGGCATCAAACTGGAAGTGTTGGATATAGCCGCCTTTATCACAGTAAAAGCGATCAGACTGGCCCTGCACACCTTGGTAATCGGCGGGATTAGCATTGAGCTTTTCGCGGCTGATTTGGCTGCGCGAGTCTTTTTTATCCAGCAAATTTTGCCAGAAGGTGTGGGGATTATCGGCGTCAGGATACTGAGTCGCAAGACCGACAATCGCAATTTTTGACGCGCGGTTTGACGAAATCATAGTCACGCTAGTGTTATCAATCCTAGGGGAATGCTGAGAACTCACTGGGGTTCTCCTTGTTGTGATACTGCTGATGATAAAGGGGCTGCGTTAGCACTTAAGGGCTGAATAAGCGGCGCGAGCGACAGCGGTACTCTGTGGCTTATCAGCTGAGCTAAACACTTGAGTAAGCTGGTGATAGCATCGGCACCCTTGGCATTGCAAGCAATGGCGGCTGTTGCCTCGTTCGCAGTGCTTTGGCCTGCATGGACGTGGCTAATTTTATCGATAAGTGTGCTGGTTTGCCTATCGGCGCCCACTTCGACAAACAGCCTTGCGCCTTGCTCGGTGGCATTTTGAATGAGTGCACTAAAGTCGAGTGGCGAACAAAAGGTATCGGCAATCGCGCGGCCGATGCTTGTGCTATCAACGGTGACTGGCGCAGTTTGCGCTGCGCTGATAAAGCGAATAGGCAGATCTTGCGCCGCCGCTTTTAGCACCTCAGGTTCCAGCGCCTCAGGTTCCAGTGCCTCAGGTTTTAGCACCTCAGGTTTTAGCGCTTGAGTATAAAAATCTTGTACTTGCCCGTGAACTAACATGGCGGGCGCGGTATGCATCGCCGTGACGCGATTGGCGGCAATGCCGCGTTTGCCTAACGTGGCAAGCAGGGCTTTACAGCTTGTTTCGCAGCCTGCTATGACGCAAGTATCACCTTGGGTGATGGCTAAGTAGGCACGAGGAAACTCTGGCAATAATGCCTTGATTTCATGGCTATCAGCGCGCACCACAAAGCTGTTCCACACTATGGCTTCATCATCCGCAAGCTGCCACGCTCGGCGCACTGCGGTTAGCTCGCCAGAAATGGCATGGTTGAAAATATCGCTATTTTCGGTGGCGTTGATCATAGCATGGGGCGTTTGCCACACATCTAGGCTGGCCCACATGGCGGCTTCACCCATTGAGTAACCGAGCGCCATTTTTGGCTTAATATTAAAGACTTGGGTGAGCAATTTAGTGAATAGATAACTGGCACCCACACCACTAATCGCTTGCTGGCTTAAGCTCATGTTGGCTGCAGTTTTAACATCTGCCGCATAGATTAGCGATGATTGCAGCATGGCGCTTAAATCGCCTTCACGTTCTAGCTGGTGATACAGCGCGGGGAAATACTCATGCAAGTTATTGAACATATTGGCGTAAACCGTACCAACGCCGGGATACACGAAAGTCAGCCCCGCATCCCCTAGCGGCTTAGCGGTAAAGCAGCTGCCCGCTGGGGTCTTAAAGTGTTGACCATGATGACGAATAGCATCATTTTCAAGCGCCGTAAGCATGGCCTTAGCTTCAAGTTTAAGATCGTCAATCGATGCCGCCATCAAGACTAATGCCAGAGGCGCGTTGGCATCGTAGCGTTCAAACCAAGGTTTGAGTTGCTCAGCGCGAAAGTCAGCGTGAAAGCCCGCGCTATTTTCCAGTGTGCCCGGACCATTTTCTAGAGTAACTAGCTGCAATAGTTGCGCGATGAGTGAATCAATATTGTCACCACTTATTGGCGCAAACAGCCTGTTTTCATCGACAAGGGCTTTGGGCGCGATAACTTGTGTGCCTTGGGTCAGCACAATGCTTTGGTTTAGATTTCGAGACTCATCCGCTTGATGTGACGTCTTTGCTACAAGATTTAGACACAACACCCGCGCTTGATGTTGGCCGCTAAACCAATAGCCCGTTTGCTGATTTTCCCCTTCTTTACCATTAAGCGGCGCTTGTGTTCGGGCGGCGATGGCGGTTACGCCTTGGCGCAGCGCAATAAATGCCTCGTTGAGTGTGTTGGCGACTCGCCGGTGCTGAACGGTTTGTGCTGGATTGCGCTTTGCCGCCGCTAATGCCGCATTAGCAACAGCCGCCGCATTTTCAACAACCGCATTCGAACCACCTGTAGTCTCATTGCCAGCGGCAAAGCCAGCAATAAACGCGTGGGCGTGAAGACGCAGTTTGGCGGCGCTTAAACCATCGAGCAAATACAGCGACTGAGTCAAAGGCTGCGGCTGATTAGCATCATTGAATATCAGTTCAACCAGCTTGCCTTGCTCAATGGCCGTCACCGCTTGGCTCAATAAGGTTGTGAATGACGTCGGCTCATGTGTTGTCGATAGGTCGACATCTAAGGTGCAAATTTGAACGCTTTCAAGTTGCGCTAATTTAAGGGCTGAATGAGCGTCAAGATTGACCGCATCGCCAAGCAACACTGCAATACGCAGTGGCTTGGCGCTTTTGTCAGCAATAGCCTTGTCCTTAATCGAAGAGTCAGCTTGGCCGCGATTTGTCGTTGCTAAAGGGTTGGCTAAGTTCACTCGACTTTTGCCTCCACGCTTTCAATGGCTTTATTGGCAACTTTATTGGCTAAGAATGCACCGTTAAGGTTTTTGCTGATCGTGACTTTAGCGTTGCTCATCCCGCAGCTTAAGCGGCCATCTTGATGATACAGCGCGATATTGGCTTCAAGGGCACGGCCTGAGTGTTTTACCACCTCGAGCACTAGATAACCTTTATCGCCAAAGGCAAACGGAGTATGGGAGATAAACTCACCAATGCTTGATGGCAAACTCGCCGCGCCATATTTGAGTCTCGCCCACACCAGCATCGCCTGCAGCAGCAAATCTTCCGCAAAGGCTTGTGAGCCTTTAGAGGCCAGATTGGGCACAAAACTCCCGCAGTCCGCTAACGCAACATGGGGTAGGCTCACCTTGGCGACTAAGCTTGCATCGTCAAACTTCACCACAGACTCAATACCTTGTAGTCGTGGGCCGTGGAAAAGCGTGCCGTCGCTGTAAAGGCTGCTCGCGGTTGTGATGGCAGAAAGTCCCGCCAAACTTTGCGCGTCAAAGGCTATTGCTTTGCTGTTAGTGGCTAAGTAATCACTAGCCACGTCATCAATAGCGTCATCAACGACTAGGATGGCCTGATATTGCGGACGACCTTCAAAGCTGATTAAGGCACTGAATTGTCTACTCAAGCACTCGTCTGTGTCTTTCGCGGCTTTATCCGTTATCGCCATCGGTGCCAGCTCAAGTTCTAGTGTGATGGGCGCGCTATTTTCTAACGCACCGTTTTCTAAGGTCACAGCATCGAAGATTATGCCCTTCAACAGCTTGTAGCTTTGCACTTTGACAGGCTGCTTGAGCAGATCAAAGGCGGCTTCTCGCATCCACTGAATTGCGCACACAGTCGGTAATACGGGATTACCATTAATGCAGTGATCTTCAATAAAGATCATTGCCTTAGGGTCTAGTGTGCGCTGCAGTTTTACTGTTTGCGTGAAAGCGATTGCAGTAAGTGTTGATGCCAAAGCATGCGGACCCGACGAGTCAGTGGTCAGATCCGCTTTAGGCTTTTTTAGATTGCTACCTTGTGTTGCTTGCTCGTCACTTGGAGCTGTGCCTTGCATATCAGTACCGACCAGCAATTGTGCGCCTGTGTTGCTCAGTAACTGGCTCGCAAATAACTCAGCACCCGCCTTTAACGGGATCACATACACACCGCGATCGATAAACATCTTTTTCAGCGCAGGATTCACCATGCCGCCGTCCCACGGCCCCCAATCGAAGCTCATCACTTTGGCATTGGGCAGTTGCTGCGCCAGTTGCAGTGCGGCTTTATTGAGAATGTCGTTGGACATAGCGTAATCGCTTTGGCCGGTATTACCGTAAAAACCCGCCGCCGAAGAGAACAGGGCAATCAGTTTTAATTTATCTAAATCCAGTGCGGCAAGGAGATTACTAATGCCCGTGACCTTAGTGCCATACACCCGTGCTAACTCATCTAAGGTCTTGTCTTGGATGTGTTTATCGGCGAGTACGCCCGCACCATGGATAATGCCGGTAATAGGCGATAACTCGGAGATCGGCATTATAGTGCTGGCGATCGCCTCTGGATTGTTAACATCGAGACTTAAGTACTCGGCGCTGGCACCCACGACGGTAAAGGCTTCTAGTGCGGCTGCAATCTCAAGGCTACTTTGAACTGGCCATACTAAGGCATCCACTTGTTTTGGCGTGGGTTTCTCGCCCAAGCTTTGGATGTGGGCAATGGCAGCGGCTTTGAGTTCACTGTTATTTTTACCCTGTGCCCAAGCGGGAATGGCTTGTCGGCTGCTTCTGCCAGCAAGGATAAAGTGCGCCTTGCTGCGTTTGGCTAAACTTAGCGCACATTCAAAGGTCACGCCTTTCGCGCCGCCAGTCACCAGGATTTTATCTGTACTGGTCAAGTTTGCCGCGCTGTGGCGGGTATCAGCCTTGCCAGCAACTAAGGTTACACGCTCAAGTGCTTGGGCTGCGCCTTGGCTAACACCGACTTCCAATACGTTATCGGTTGCAAAGAGCTCAGCGATCACTGCATTGGCCAGTTGCTTGGCATCAAGTGCTGGCGCGATATCTAAGGCGCGGCAATGCACGCTTGGCCACTCGTGGCTCAAGGTTTTCGTCAGGCCTGCTAATGCCGCTTGGTTTAACTCGCTGCGGGCAATTTGGCTGTGGTTAAGATATCCAAAACCACCGTCGATACGACTGACGCTGATAAAGCTGCTGTCAGTATTGGCGGTTGCTGCTGTTGTTAAAAGCGGTTGTAAGTGCTTGGCGAACAAGAAGGCTTGTTCGACCGACGCTTTGGCGGCACTGGACAACACTAAACCTTTCGCATCGGCTGAGGTTTTATGTTGTGGTTGCAGATGAATAAAGCCTGCAACCGTACCTAAGCTTTTGATCTCATTAATCACAGCACTGATGCTGGCATCGTCAATCGCCGCTAAGGTGAAGCTGGCAATGTGGCTATTGAGCGGTGATGCACTGGCTACAAGGCTTTCTGGCGAGCGCACAACCGCAACCGTTAGACCTTGAGCATACAATTTCTCGGCAAGTACACCGGCATTGTGACCATCATCTGCGATGATAATGCAGGCATCTTTAGCAAAAACGCGTGTTAGAGCTTGTTGCGACTCACCTTGCGCTGATTGTTGCGTTAGCTCAGCCGCCGCTGGCAACTTTTTTAGCACCACCTCACTATGGGGTGGCAAATCATGGGGTGGCAAATCGATAGCAGGCTCAGGCTGAACGACAGCGCTAACTGGCGCGACATTCTGGCTTACCGCGTTTTGCCCAAGTTTACTCTGCATATAGCTAACGATTTCGCCTAGGGTGCGACACTCGGCTAGATCTTCAGGATTGAGCTCAGGTAAACCCGGTAGTTCATCTTGTACTGTACCCAAGATTTCAACGCGCTTGATGGAGTCGATACCGAGATCGGCTTCCATGTCCATGGAAAGCTCCAGCATTTCAGTGGGGTAGCCCGTCTTGTCGGCGACCACAGCCATCATGGTTTGTTGAACTAATGCAGCGCTTAAACCGTTGGCGGCAGGCGCAGCTTGTGCTGTTGTAGAAACTACAACGGAACCCGCTGCTGGCAACTTAGAGTTCATATAGGCAACGATTTCGCCTAAGGTACGACACTCGGCCAGATCTTCTGGGCTAAGTTCAGGTAAGCCCGGCAGTTCATCTTGCACTGTGCCTAAGATTTCAACCCGCTTGATGGAATCGATACCTAAATCGGCTTCCATATCCATGCCAAGTTCCAGCATTTCAGTGGGGTAGCCTGTTTTATCGGCAACCACAGCCATCATTGTTTGCTGTACTTTTTCAGCACTTAAACCGCTCGTTGCTGTTGCCACAGGTGTCACTTCTGGCATCACTACAGCAGGCATGACTAATGCAGGAGCGGCAGGAGCTGCTGGCGCAACTTGTACTGTTACCGCAGGCGCATAAGCAACGGGAGCGGTTTGCACAACAGGTGCAACAGGTGCAACAGGTGTGCTAACTGCTGATCTCGTCGCAACAGCTTGAGTCGCTACTGGTGCGGCATTGTGTGCCACTGTCGATGCAGCAACAGGCGTTGCAGCCACAGGCGCTGGAGCAACAGGTGCAGGAGCAACAGGTGCAGGAGCTGATGCAGTTGCTCGTGGCTGACTTGCAACCGCTGGAGTCAAGTGAATCGGCGCATTGTTTAACATCGCCAAGGCCGCTTGGCTGTTACTGCTTTGCAGTTGCATAAATTCGGCGTGGCTTTGCAGGGTTTGCGCTTGATGCTGGTGGAACATTTCCATTGAGCGTTGCAGGCTTTCTGGGATTGCAATGCCAAGGCTTGCCATCTTGGCTTGTTCTGTCATCAGTGTCGTGAAAGTATCGCCATATTGCTGCGGGATGGCTAAAAACTGTTGATGTAACTGCGCCGCTTGAGATTGTGCGCTGAAAAATGCCGTTAACGCATCGCCGCTGACGCTTGCTGTGCTTGGGCTCAACGGCGCAGTTGCTTGTTGCTGGTGATGACTTAAGCCTTGCGTAACGCTTAGGAGTTTTTGTTTTATTTCAACAGTTGCCACTTGATTTGCTTCCACTTCTATTATTTTTTCAACCACTTTTTCGACGATGACTTCTTTCTCAACGATTTTTTCGACTTCTTTTTCGACAACGGTTTCAACGATGCGATCCACATATTGCACTTGGCTAGACACGCTGCCTGTGGCGAGGGATTTGGCCATCTTAGCTTTGGTCGCTGCACTAATATGGTTAGTGGCAGTGAGTTTGATGTTCATTGCTGATGGTGCTTCACGCTCGGCAATCTCCTGTGACGTCACGGCTTGATAGGGGTCAACCTCAGTTAACGCCACACCGGCTACTGCTAATTGCACCGCGGCTAAGCGCAATTGACTGTCACTGTCGCCCTTAGGATTCGGGTTCATGCTGATAAGGCAAAGCTCATTTAAGTGTTCGCCTAAGGTGTTTTCAACTAACTTTTGCAGTATGTTTTTAGGGCCAAACTCGACAAACACCCGGGCGCCAGCGTCATACATGGCCTGCAGTTGTTCACTAAAGCGAACCGATTGCAGCATGTGTTGCTTAAATTCTGCTTTAATCGCTTTGCCATCGCTTGGATGCAATTGACCCGTGCCGTTGGCATAAAGTGCGATTGAAGGCGCGCTGAATTTAGCTTTATCAATGGCTTTGGCAAAGGGTTTTTGTGCGTGTCCAACCAAGGGAGTATGGAACGCGCCAGAGACGGGCAGGGCAATCGCTTTAAAGCCCAGTTCGCTAATGGCTTTCGCGGCCAGCTGAGTTTGCTCTGTGCCACCTGCGATGACTAATTGCGTCGGCGCGTTGTAGTTGGCAATTTTAACGCCATCAAACTGGGCTAAACAGCTATTGAGCGCATCGATATCATTCTTTTGCTTAAGAATGATGGCGTACATGGTTCCTAAATCAACCGCTTTACTCGCGGTATCGCTCGGCACTTGTGCCATGGCATGTCCACGGGCGAAGGCCAGCTCGACGTAATCCTCATTGGAAATCACGCCCGCCGCGCACAGTGCTGACAGTTCACCAAAGCTGTGACCCGCCACCATATCGGGGGCAAAACCTGCCTGAGTTAATAGCGAATATTGCGCCATTGAGACCGCACCTATGGCGCTTTGGGCGAACATGGTATTGGTCAGTGCCGCTTCTTGGGCTTTAACCGCATCGGCATCGAATGCCGGAATAGGGTAAAGGATATTCGATAACGGCGTTTGGCCGTGGTGAGCAAAGACCCTATCGCTGGCCATCACTTGCTGGCGCATTTCAGGGAAATGGCAGGCGAGTTCACGGCCCATGTTCAGGTACTGTGAACCTTGACCGGCGAACAGGGCGGCCACTTTCTTTGATTCATTCTTAGCCACTAAGGCATAGGAGCGGTAGCTGATACCAGAAGGTAACAGCCATGCCTCGCTTGCATTGGTTTCTAAGTGTGCAATCGATTGATTTAACTGGGCTTGTAGCTGAGCGATATCCTTAGCCACAAAACCTAAACGGGCATCTGTGTCTGCCAGCGGGCGCAGCGGATATTGCTGAGCGATAGCGTTTAGGCTCGCAGCGCTGCTCTTATTGGCGTTTGCACTCACGCTTTGGCTTAGCGCTGCTTTTAACTCGCTAAGTAGCGCGGCTTTATTGGCGGCGGCAAACAATAGTGTCTGCGGCACACTGCGCTGACGATATTGCTCATCGCGGCTGTGCTCGGGTTTGTATTCTTCTAATACGAGATGGAAGTTAGTGCCACCAAAACCAAAGGAGCTTATGCCAGCACGGCGCGGCGTACCGTCAGTACGTTGCAGCCAAGGGCGAGTTTCGGTATTTAAATAGAATGGCGAGCTTTCGATATTCAGTTTTGGATTGGGCTTACTGACGTTAATGGTCGCAGGCAATACTTTGTGGTGCAGTGCCAGCGCGGCTTTGATCACCCCCGCAGTGCCCGCAGTGGATTTAGTATGGCCCACTTGGGATTTCACAGAACCTAATGCGATATGCTGATTGGTGTCGTTACCTTGGGCAAATACCGATTTTAAGCCATTAAATTCAGCTACATCACCCGCGGCTGTGCCAGTGCCGTGGGCTTCAACTAAGCCAATGCTGTGCGGTGCAAAACCCGCGTCGTCGTAGGCGCGCTCCAATGCTTTGGCTTGGCCTTCGGGGCGCGGCGCATAAATACTCTTAAACTTACCGTCCGATGATGCGCCAACGCCTTTGATCACGGCATAAATTCGGTCGCCATCGCGCTCGGCATCTTCAAGGCGCTTAAGTGCGACCATGCCGATACCTTCGCCGATCATCATGCCCTTAGAATCGATATCAAAGGGCTGAATGGTTTCGTTAGTGGTGAAGGCGGGCGTTTTTGAGAAGCTCATGTACATGGACGGCGAGTTGTCGGTACAGACGCCGCCGGTGATCATCATGTCGCTGCGACCTTCGGTCAGCTCAGTCAGCGCCATACGCATGGCGGCCAGCGAACCTGCACAGGCTGCATCGACTACGCAGTTCATGCCGCCAAAATCAAATCGGTTGGCGATACGGCCTGCAATCACGTTGCCTAAGGATCCTGGGAAAGAGTTTTCTTCCCAGTGGATATATTGGTCTTGGAACTTTTTGATCAGCATTTCGCTGTCTTCATCGCTCAGGCCGCTGCTTTTGAATACTTTTTTAAGCACAGGATATTGCAGGCGTGAGTTCAAGCTCTGACTGATTTTTTGACCACCGCCCACGCCTAGGGTGATGCCGATACGGTCACGATCGTAATCGGTGGGCAGATTGGCGTCGGCGAGCACTTCTTTGGCGACAATCAGCGACAGTAGTTGCGAGGTATCTGTCAGCTCAAGAATATTGGGTGGCAGGCCGAATTCCATGGGGTTGAAGTCCACTTCAGGCAAAAAACCGCCGCGTTTACAGTAGCTTTTATCGGCTTTGCTTTTGTCTGCATCGTAATAATCTTCGGCGCGCCAATGGGTGTCTGGGATGTCAGTGATGGCATCGATTTTTTCGCTGATTAAATCCCAAAATTTATTTAAATAACGTGAGTTGGCGAAGATACTGGCCATGCCGACGATGGCAACGGGCATATCTTTCAAACGTTTGTTGAGTCGTTTATCTTTTTTTGACTCAGTTGCTGAATTAGGTACAGAAGGGGTATGGCTCATAAAGAGTCTCCACGGGTCGACCTAGACACGGTGACCTTGTTTTGGGATCCCGCCGCGCTTGTCTTTGGAGTGCCATGGGCACCGGGAAAACGGGCTAAGAAGGTGTGATAGTTGCGAACGAGCAACTTTCGTAAATGAAACGGCCCATGTCTGAGGACATAGGCGATATATCTATTGGTCGCTTGGGTATTGCTGTCTTGATAAATATCGAGATAAATCCAATCACTTGCCGTGTCTATGCCTAATAGCACAGAGCTTGGAGCTTGCTCGGTGAGTTGCGGTGGTATGGTGAGTGACACCACTTGCACCACAGTGTCGCCGTCGATACTCGGTAGGGCCAGCGCCTTGGCCAAGGTTTCTGGATTGACCGTATAGGTTTGGATATCGCTGCCTTGAGTCACAGGCAATTGATTAAAATAGCGTTCGGGTACTTGTGGTGCTTCAAATTCATCGAGCCGCGATATGCCGTAGCGCTTTAAGCAACGGGCAAGGCCGGAGCGCGACACATTGGGATTGATGTAAGTTTGGGTGACGTTGAGCAATCTATCTAAGGTGAGTCTGAGTTGGTAGCGTAATCCCACCACCACATATTCTTCCATCGGTGTGAGCGTAGTGTTGAGATGGTGTGGGGTATTTGGGCTGTCAACAATCGACTCCCGCTTACGCCATTTACGCACAGTCGCCTCGGTGATATTCAAAATTTTGGCAAGCTGGCTCACACTCAAATCAGATTGCTGAATAAAGTGCCGCATCTCAGGCGTAGTGGTGGCGTTGCCGTGTCTCCTCGTTTGTTTGGAGGACTTTTTATCTGCTGCGCTAGAACTCATTAACTGCTAGTGCTCATTTATCAATATCATCCAGCATAATCTATCGGGACTGGTTGCCATTCTTGCGGGTTGCACTATAGGGTGCTCTCGTTCGGTGGCTCGCTAATTCAGAATTACAGGCTTTGGGGTCACACAATGGGGATGCAGATTACCTGAGGTTTCCGGCCGATACAATCATCTGGGACTGGAAAAGCGAATCGATTGGCTGCGGATGTTATTTTTTGTGCACTGGGATGGCTTTATATGTTCGATTGACAGGATTTTTAGGTAATAAGTGAGCGAGTTAAGCTGTGAAGACTGCGGTTTTGCCCTTTTACGGGGTAAAATGTTCATAAAATTCAGTCTTAATCAGTGGAACTATGACAACAGCAATCCCAGCCGCGAGCACCAAATGAGCAGATTAATCGCAGAGCAAAGTGATGTTTTACCTGTTGAGCCCATGAGCAAGATAGCGCTATTTTTTATTCCGCTTGAGGGGATAAGTGCTGAGTTGCAAACTCAGGCTATGGCGTGGTTGAGTGAGGATGAGCGGGCTAAGGTTGCTCGTTATCGTGATCCCAAGGCTCAAATGAATGCGTTACTGGTGAGGGCTGCACTGCGTGTCGTATTATCAACAGTGCTACCCCACATAGGATCGGCCAGTGCTCAGCCTTTCCATCCACAGGATTGGTGTTTCGAATATGGCCCCAAGGGTAAACCGAGTCTAACGGTTTCGCAGTGGCAACAGACAGGACTGGATTTTAATCTAAGCCATAGCGGTGATTGGTTATTGATAGGTGTGGTTAAGGCGCAAAATGCGAGACCTGTTTTATTCGGTGTCGATATTGAGAGGTCGAGACCCAAAACGGATATTTATCCGATTTTAAATCACTATTTTTCCCCCCAAGAAACGTCGTCACTCTTAGCCCTTAAGGGGGAGGCGAGCCAACGGCAGCGATTTTTTGATTTATGGGCACTAAAGGAGTCTTACATTAAGGCAACGGGTTTAGGCCTAGCTCAATCGCTTAAATCCTTTGCTTTTGATTTAGCGGCGGTGGATTTAGCACAAAATAGTCATTTTAACCTGAGTGTTTCACCTGACTTATTGGGACAGGTTGAGTTTAAACCTATCGAAATACAGGGGGGCTCCGCACTCAATGTTTCTCCTCATTTTCCGCTATTTGGCAATATTCCTGTGCTGCAATTGGGCTCACCCAATGCCCATCAATGGCAGGTTTATTTTGGTAGATTGAATGAAGAGTACCGTTTTGCATTGAGTTTGGCGGTGAACGACTCAACCCACTTGACCCTGAACAAATTGGCTTTGTCGATGCAGATGCTCAGTATTGACACTTTGCTTAGCGGGATTTAGGTGTACACTTTTAGCCATTATGCTTGAGTGTAAATTGCCATCATTAAATGAGCTGTGTTGTACAAAACCTTGGGCGGTTTTCATGGCAAACAAAATGAACCGCGAACAATAAGGAAATACCATGTTTAAAAAAATGCTTGCATCCATTGGTATTGGCGGCGCGAGTGTTGATACCCAATTAGTGGATAATCGACTACAGCCAGGGCAAATTTTTCATGCGACCATAGTGATAAAAGGCGGTGATGTGGCGCAGCAGATCTCTGGGCTTGATCTCGCATTATTGACTAAGATAAAAGTGAGTGGTGACAATGAAAATTATTTTAAAAATCATCAACTCGCCAGTTGGCGTTTAACCGAATCCTTTGAGATCAAGGCCGGTGAAATCCGTGAAATTCCCTTTGCAGGTAAACTGCATCCAGAAACGCCGTTTACGCTATTACCGGTACGGAACAATCAGTGCCAAGTTTGGCTGCAAACCGGGGTGGATATTGATACGGCGCTCGACCCAAACGATGTCGATGCACTTGATATTCAACCAACACCAGTCGCTGAACATGTATTAAATGCCATGGATAGCTTAGGTTATGTGCTCTTTAAGGCAGATGTGGAGCAAGGTTTTTTAAATACCCGGGCCTTTAGCTCAACTTCTGGTTGTTATCAAGAATTGGAATTTAAGCCCCGCAGCATGGGATATAATGCGGTGCGCGAAGTGGAAGTTTCTCTGGTATGTGAAGCCGAGCAAACCCATGTATTAGTCGAATTAGACCGTGGATTTAGAGGTGATGGATACCAGTATTTTACCTTGTCTAACGAGGCTTCCTTCGGCCAAGTACTAGAGGCATTTAAAGCTAATATACGCTAATAATGGTTATGAATAATAAAAAGCCCTGATAATTCAGGGCTTTTTACTTTGAGGTTATTTCATTGTCGGTAAGGGGACAATCTCAAAATTGGGATCGAACTGCACTAAGGTCGACATGATTTTACCAAAAGCCGTTTTATCACCCTCGAGTCTGGCGGTGCCGTTGGCGAGTAAGTCTTTTAGAGTCGCTTTGCCGAGTAAAATCCCGGTAATATAACGCTTATCGATATAAAGATTACTATCGGCCTCCATTGGTTTATCAACCTTAATATTGCTTAAGTTACCGTTGCTTAGCTCAACGTAAAGCGTTTCTTGGGTGTCGGGGTTAATCACATTAAGCCTGATGAGCCCAAGTTCAGCGGCCTTGATGCTATCGACTTTAACGGCGAGGAAGTCAAACAGGGTCGAGATCTCCATTTCACCTAAAATATCTGCCGATGCCGATTTGGGTGCGCCGGGTTGAACTCCCACGCGTAACTCTTGGGCGCCGGTAAGATAGATGTTACGCCAGCCTGCGCCTTCGGCTTGATAGCCCAATTGTTCATAGGTATCTGCAAGTAACTGTCTGGCTTTTTCGTTATTGGGTTCTGCCATAACGATTTTATTCAGCGCTGTTGCCACAAAACGGTATTCGCCTTGGGCATAGTCGGTTTGTGCTCGTTCAAGTACGGCTTTGGCGCCGCCCATATACTCGACAAATTTCTTCGCTTCATCCTTAGTCGGGAGTGGGTTTAAGTTGGCTGGATCCATATCGAAATAGCCTAGGTACAGGTTGTACACGGCTTTGGCGTTATGGCTGTAGGTGCCGTGGTAACCATTGGTATACCAAGTATCGCGTACGGCTTTAGGAATAGTGGTCTGAATCGCATCACCAATATCTTGAATTCCCACACCATTATTGGCTAAACGTAGGGTTTGATTATGCACTAGGCCATAGTTATCCCTTTGCATTCTTAAGTAGGCATTCACATCCGCATTGCCAAAGACGGGCGCTGAATGGGCCTCGAAAAGTACCTGCGCATCATCGCCAAAGTGGGTTAATAATGTATTGATATCTTTAGACCATTTAATGGCGTCACGGACTTTTGCACCGCGCAGGGTGTAGATGTTGTGCATGCCATGGTAGGTGAGTTCCCCCGTCCACAGCGCTTTCATCGAGGGAATATAGGTGGCCATTTCCGAGGCGGCTTCAGTGCCTGAGGCATCCATAAACACCATATCGATACCATCGATAGTGCGTTTTTCCCACTTATCTTTGCCGTTTAAGGTGACATCGGGTTTAACGTAGGTCACTTCGCCTTTGGATAACCCCTTGGCGAGTGCGGCATCGACAATGCCTTGATCGTTTCGCTCTAATGTTGCGCCGTATTGATAGGCAGCGCGGCGGCTCATGGCATTACCTGCGAGGACGTTTTCGTCGACAATTTCTTTGGTAATGTTATTTGAACCATAGACTTTGACCTTAGGGTACATGTCTTTGATTGCACGGGAACCGCCAAAATGGTCCGCATGGCTGTGGGAATAAATCATCGCAACCACAGGTAAGTCATTACCCTCAGGCAAGTTTTTTAGCGCAAACTCGAGGGATAACTTAGCCGCTTCTTTAGTGAGCAGCACATCATAAAGGATCCAGCCCGTTTTACCGCGGATAAGCGTTAAGTTCGATAAATCGGTGCCGCGAACTTGATAAATGCCATCGGTGACCTTGTACAAACCATTCGACACCATGTTCAACTGCGCTTGACGGTAGAGTGATGGGTTGACTGTGTCTGGGATTTTGTCGCCGATAAAGCTGAATTCGGCGCGTAAAATAGCGGCAGTTGGCTCATCCAGTTCGGCGATGAGATTCTTAGAAAACTCTTCAAAGGCTTTCTTGTCTGCATAGTTAAGTGTGGCTGCTGTGGCCTTGTTGACCTCAGCGGTTTGCTGGGTCGCAGGCTTTCCCTGATAGTGCAGGCTGATATGTTCATGCTCGTGTTCCGCCGCCGTAGCGCTGAGGGAGAACGCTGCGATAATACTCAATGTCATCAAAGATTTTTGCATCATTTTACCTATCGAAAAGTGAGAGTGTGTCGTTGATTGTTTGAGTATAGCCAGCTTGTGTATTTAGATAACTCGAGTTAACTTGGGTTGTAATATTCATATTGTGAATGAGTGATTTCTCCTATGCCAACACAAAAACCGTTAGATTTAAACTTATTGCGCGTGTTTATGGTGGTTTACCGTACCCGTTCATTCACCCTAGCCGCACAGGAGTTGGATTTAACTCAGTCTTCGGTGAGTAATGCGATAAGTCGATTCAAGGCGTGGGTCGGGGAGTCACTGTTCAATCGTGTTGGACGGGGAATTGAGCCGACAGCGGTGGCGCGGGAAATGTACCGAAAGTTTGAGCAGCCTATGGCGGATATCGAAACCGTATTGCTGGGGTTTGAGCATTTTGATCCAAAGTGTAGTCAGCGGCGCTTTTATGTATATGCCAATGAGTCGGTTATCGAAGCGCTGCAAGCGGGTGTACAAGTTTTATTACAGGATGCGGATGTTGAAGTGATTTTCCGTGAGTCGCCGCCACAGGAGGCTGATTTATATCGCGATATCTTACTTGAGCGGGTCGCCGTGGCGATAGACATTAAACCCGCGCAGCAAAGTTTGCTCTCGAGCAAACTGCTCTTCACCGAAACCTTAGTGTGTATTGCCAGTCGGCAGCATCCCCGTATTCAAGGCGTCATTAGCCATGAACAGTATTTTGCGGAGAAACACGTCTTTTTGAATCTGCGGCGTTTTAACCTGACTGCGGGAGATTTGTTTACCGAAGGTGTGTTGCCAAGGCGCAGGATGTATAGCGAGCAGTCATCCCTATTGAGTATGTTTGCTGCTGTCGGTAAAAGTGAGGCAATAGGCATAGCGCCTTTACGCTATGCCAGCCAGTACGCTGAGATGTTTGGCTTACAGATTTTACCTATGCCACTGAAAACAAGGCCAATTGACTTGTATATGGTGTGGAGCAGTAAGTACACTCAAAACCAGAGTCATCAATGGTTACGAAGCCTCTTGCTCAAAGCAAGTGCAATCACAGTGAATGAAAAAGCGCTGGATCAGACTTGCGGCTAGTACAAGTGAACCAGAGCTTAGTTTCAGTTTTTGTCTTAGATTTTTATCTAAGTGGGTAACCTTAGTTTACTGTCTTGCTAGCCTGTGGCTTTCGCTTGGATGCTCAAAATCACTGCGATAAGGGTTAATATCTAAGCCACCACGGCGAGTATAGCGGGCGTATACGGTTAATTTAGTACAATGACAGTAGCGTTTTAAATCGACAAAAATCCGCTCGACACATTGCTCGTGGAACTCGTTATGCTGGCGGAAAGAAATCAAATAACGTAGCAGTTTCTCGCGATCGATCTTAGGCCCTTGATAACGGATCATCACACTGCCCCAATCGGGTTGCGAGGTAATTAAGCAGTTAGATTTCAGCAGATTTGAATTGAGCGTTTCTGCGACCGTTTGCTTATCGTCCGTGCTGTCTTCTAAGTAATCAGGATTAAAACAATAATCGCTGACTTCAATATCGAGATCGTCAATACAGGTGCCTGGTAGCTCGATAATGCGCTGAATACCAAAGTTTTTGGGTTCGATAATCTTGACTGTGACCTCGCCTTGAGCGCACTGACTTAAATCCTGCACTAAGGTTTTTTGGACCGCATCTATACTGTCGAATTTGGTCTGATTAAAGCTGTTTAAATACAGTTTGAAGGATTTTGACTCAATCAGATTTTGGCTTTGATAACTCAAATGGATATCGGCTATGGCGACCATAGGCTTACCTTTTGCATTCAGCCAAGACAACTCATAACCCGTCCAGATATCAACACCGTGGAAGGGTAAGCTTTCACCCAGATCGATAGCGTTACGGTTTAGTGAGCGGGGAACCCCTTGCAGCAGTGATGCATCATACTCAGCTTGGTAATCTGTAGCTTTACCTAAGGTTAAGCCCGTAAGCTCTTTTGCATCACTATAGGGATCGTGATTCTGTGTCATCAATACTGTTTCCATGTCAAAATAGGCGCACATTATACCTGAAATTGGATTGTGCTTAAGTGTCTTGTCTACCTGCGCTCGATAAATTTTTGCAAAACTATCATCAGTCTTACCTATCAACTTTAGGTGAATTACCGCGATATTACCCGCAGGGTGAGCCATCTTTGTGTATTCAAGGTGAGTTTTTGCAAGATCCGGATGCAGCTATCACTTGGAAACCGATTAAGCGTGATGAGAAGGGCAGTTTTGCCAACCTTGAGCATGCACTTGAACTAAGCCTCTGGCCCGATATTAATGTGTTTTACGGTCAGTATTTTGCAGCCCCTTTGCTATTTGACTCTAAATGGGGCACGGGCGAATTGTTGCAAGCATGGAATGAAGCTGATTTTGATTGTTTGCAACAAAACATCATTGGCCATTTAATGATGAAGAAACAACTCAAGCAGCCACCAACTTGGTTTATTGGCCTTTTAGACGATGGTGACCACATGCTGACAGTCAATAATGCCGATGGCAGCGTTTGGATTGAAATTCCAGGGGAACTCCCATCGCAGCAATTATCTTCTAGCCTTGCTGAATTTATCGAGTCACTGTCACCGCGGATTGCGCCGCCCGTAAAACATGAAGAATTATCTATGCCCGCATTAGAACATCCGGGGATTTTTGCCAGCTTTAAACGTATGTGGTTCAACCTTAGGGGCAAGCGTTAACGCGAGGTGCACTTTCGCAAACTCAAGGCCATATCGGTATCAATGGCTGATTGGTGCACTTGAGTTTGCCAAGTGACAAGCTTCACCACAAAGTTACTGATGGTCCCAGGATAGATTAGACACGATACGGCAAGGCTCACAGCGAAAGTGAAACATATCCAATAGAGGTTCATCGAGCTTCCAATCTTGACTGCCACAACGAGGGCAGGGGCGCGCCATTTCTGAAGCTAAATCTTGGCCGCCGACGCGATATAAATAGTAATAGGTCGGGATCTGAGTGAGATATTCGATACGGCCGCGCAAATCCCAACCTCTGCGAAATAAATCGCTGTCAGGACTCGATAATTCCTCTAGCGCGGCAAACTCAGCTTTAGTGGCCGCCGCCATTTGCAGTTCGTCACAGGCTTGCCATTCGCTCTGCCAACGAATAATACGCTTATGGTCGCCATTAAAGGTTGCAGGTATACGGTACAGGGGAATGGGCAATAAATTATCGCCACTGCGCAGGGGAGAGCACATATGTACATAACTGGTATATAGCAATTGCCAGCTTGGGATATCGGTATTACTGACCTCAGAATTGATATCTTGTCCGATAAACTTTTCCCGTGGTGCAAGTAACTTGGCTTCGGTTAATTCAGCTAAGGCTTTTTTCACCCATGGGCTGTGATATTTGTGTGCTAGGCTGTTAGTTTCAGGCGTTAATAGTCGCACCCTAAACTCACCGTCATTAAAGGCGACCGCAAACTCCCGTCCTAATACTTGGCCATTGGCTCGATAGGCCTCGAGGAGCTGATTAATGGCTTTCTCGGCGGCAGATATTGTGGTGTCGGCGAAGCATTCGAAGCGCAGTTCAGTGACAAACATTAAGCTGTTTTTCCTTGGGATTCTAATAAGTCGATGCGTTGTTTTAGTTCAAGCAGTTCGCTTTTTAATTGCATAATTTCTGCTTTTTGCTGCTCAGCATGACGATCAAAATGCGCCTGTTGCATCTGCAGGCGCTCGGCGAGCATCGCAAGGGTTAAGGTATCGCCAGTTGCAGTTACTTCGGTTGTCGGGCTGATGACTTGCTGCTCGGCTAAACGTTCGCGGTCTGCCTTAGGCATAGATTTAAATTGCTGTAAGCCTTGGATCAATATAGGTAAAGGCAGACTGCTACCTAGGCGAGTCTTAATTAAGGCTAAGCTAGGGACTTTTCCGCTGGCCTCGAGTGCGCGTGCCGCAGCTAATACTTGGTCAATGGGACTCATAATGAGTGAAATTCCTTAATTCGAGTTGTCATTTACACTAACTCCCGGCATGTAATGTTAATTTTATCATTAAACAACAATGTGTTACATTTTTGGCGTGTATTTTGCTTTTGCAGCATCTCAATAACAATTACACAGGAAGTCATATGATGAACACTAGATTTAATCGCAAACTTATCGCAGTTACGTTTTTAGGGCTTGCAAGCTTAGGTCTTAGTGGCTGCGTGGTCAATGTTGGTGATGGCGAATCGGGTTGGGATAGCAGCGAGTCATGGGAAAAAGTGCAGGATAAGAATCGCAATAATCTCATTAAACTCAGCCTTGGAATGAGCAAAGACCAGGTCATCACCTTAATGGGAACCGCTGATTTGAGTGAGGCTTATATTCAGCAAGGCGAAGCCAATAAAGAAGTGTTAGTGCTTTTTTATCGTACCCAACATACCCACAGTGATGGTAAAACCACTAAGGACGAATGTACACCAATCGTCCTTAGCAATAATGCGCTAGTGGGCTGGGGTGATACAGCCTATAGCAAAATCTGACCGAGCCTAGCCGTAAGCCCTACGAGATTAGGGCTTTCTGAGCTGAGTATCTAGTTGCTCAATAAGCTCAGTCCATTGGGCATCGGCTTCTAGCGCTTCGATAATGAAGCTCTTCTGGGCCGATGTCCAAAAGGGCGCTTGGCTTAAGTGTATGTGAGACGCTAATTTATGGTTTGCGATAAATTGCACTATGGCTGCGGGGCGATTATCTAATCCCAGCTGTTCAAATAAATGCGTTAAGTCTACGGGTGTGGTATCCATTTGTTATGCCTTTCCAATATGTGTCTTAACCTAGGGTATGCGACTCTCTGAAAAATGCAATTCATGATTAAAATTTGCACTTTCTTGTTTCCTTGTTACATTGATTAGTACTCATAAGAGTGTGATCTAAATCAAGGAATTCTAATAATGGACAATAAAACCTTGGACGAGTGTCGTGCTGTTTATTTGACCGCCGAAGATTTACGTGTTGCCGCTTCAATTCTCTATAATGCTTACCATGATGATCCCTTTTTTGTCGAAGCGCTATCTACTTCCGACAAGTTTGCCTACGAACAAAAACTGCGCGCCGCTATTCGTGAAGAACTCAATACACTATGGCAACAAAAACAAGCGTTAATTGGGTTATTTGACCAAGAGCGTTTAGTTGGGTTGGCCTGTATCGTGACTCAAGAAGTGCCGCTCGGAGAAGGGCGTTACTGGCATTGGCGTTTAAAAATGTTGCTCGGTACGGGATGGCAATCGACCCAAGCTATGATGAAAAAAGAGTCGACAATTTTGGAGTTGTTACCTAGCAATCACTGTGGGATCTTGCAGTTTATTGCCTTAGCTCCGAATGAACAGGGTAAAGGCTTAGGCCATCAGCTCGTACAGGCCGTTGTGAGTTGGTGTGATGAACAGCCCGAGCTCGATGGTATCGGGGTTTTTACTACTCAAGAAAGTCATACGCATTTATTGACTCAGCATGATTTTGTCTCACTGGGCGAATTGGTTATTGGCAGTGTGCCTGGGCAATTATTATTTTATGCGGGTCAACAAGATGAATGAACGATACAAATGTTTTGCTGATTTTTATCCCTTTTACCTCTCACAGCACCAAAACAAAACTTGTCGGTGGCTGCATTTTATCGGCAGCAGCTTAGTGTTGCTGTTACTGGTGGGCGCCATAGTCACAAATAACGGATGGCTATTATGGTTTATTCCTGTGGTGGGTTATGGGTTTGCATGGGTTGGGCACTTCATCTTTGAACAAAATCGACCAGCTACATTTCAATATCCTTTGTATAGCTTGATGGGGGATTGGGTGATGTTCGTACAGATGCTTCGTAACTTATTGAGGCATTAAATGAGCGGCACCAGTGAGATGCTCATACCCTTGTGAGAGATCGCTTACAAAGACTGTAGGATAAAATGTTTTTTTGGATTGTTTTGCTATTGATGTTTTTAAAATTACTTATCAATCAATATTTTGTGTGATCATTGCTCGTTATCGTACAAATTTTAGGCTGATAGGTGTTCTTCTCACGGAACAAAAACAGCGGGATTGGCGTAGAATTTATTCATCGCCAAAGCGAATGGATAACATGGATAGCAATACAGGCGAGAGGGATGCAGGAGGCTACAGTTTAGGTTCTTGGATTTGAACCTCTGATAGTAAGGAAACTGTCATCTGTCTAGGATAGGCTAAGGGAAAGCAAGGTTGCTCGTTCATGGACGATATCAGGACAACGTACTTATCAGGAAGATGAGTTTCAGGGTGAATACAGGACAGGCTTAAGGATTAAGCATCTTCTCGGTACAGGAAGTATCGGGATAAGGGATATAGTATAAGGGTGAACAGCTTGTACTCAATTCATGGAAGAGACATCCGCAGGATGCAGATGCGATAGGATTAGGTCATAGGATATGGCAGGCTCCGAACAGGACGAGTCGGATCAAGGGACTGAGTGTTATGACTCAATAACACAGGTTAACGCAGGGATGACAGGAAGCAAGCATACGCATGGATGGTGCAGGGAGCACGAATCGAGCAGGGTGGCTTACAAAGGATAAATGGGGCGCACAGAGTGCGCCCTTTTCTTTTGTATTTTGTTAGGGTGTGTTGAGGTTTCGAGATTGAATTTTGCTCGCTTTCGCAAGGTGTGCTCACGAAGCGAGACATGCTGAATTGCTTAACTGCGTGTGAGATATGTCTCACAAGGATGTAAGCAATTTGTAAGTTTTTTTGGCCGAAAATGGCGTGTTAGTTTAAGTTGGTTATTATTAATTAATAACTTAGATTCGGCTTTGGATTGTGTATTTAATGTTACGTCTAACTTTTTTTTCTACTCACATATAAGACGTAAGTACTCTGGCGTAGAATTGGTTTCGTAGAGGGAATTACATCTAACAGGATGTTAGCAGTCAGGATGACTGGGCAGTGTTTAAAGAATGAACACTGGAGGAATGGTAGGGACACAGGCTTTCAGGATGAGAGCGCATAGACTCCACGGAAGGGAAGACTATCAAGGACAGATAGCCTAATTGCATAGGACTGCAATGGCACATGGAGTGCAATAGAAGGGATGCTTATATACCTATTTCATGGATGATGGTGGAACCGCTCAGGAAAGAGCAAGCTTGGTAAAAGGAACGCCAAGAGATAGGGAAGTACTTAGGTACAGGGAAATATCAAGGATTGAGCAAGGATGGCAGGATGCTTGTTAACGCATGGATGGTGCAGGGAGCACAATAATAGCGGGATAGCTTAACAAAGAACAGAAGGGCGTGATCTTAGGATCACGCCCTTTCTTTTGAGACTGTTCAAATTCTGTATTGGGTCAACTTAACCGTTCCTATGATTGACTAAGCGCTTTTCAACATTAGTGGCATTTCCCCGAATTGCAGCCACTTTGGCTACCACAACCACCAAATTTGCCTTGAGCCGTTGGTGCTTCATGCCATTCAGGCTCAGGGAAGATCGGCCACTCAATTTTTTGAATTTTTTTGCCGAGCATCCAAATATGACCACTGTATTGATTGATACCGTCGGTGCTAAATTCAAACAAGTATTTAGCTTTCCAGCATATTCCTGTTGTCCCACCAAGGCTTGGGCGGGCGGTTTCCATGGCAATCGCTAATAGTTGAACTTTTTGCCGACAACATTCTTTCTCGGCAAAAATACGGCTTAATTCTGCCATTTGCCGTAGTTGCCAAAAGAATGCGGCAATCACTACCAATGCAATAATTAACAGTAAATCTGACATCATTTGCTTGCTGCCTTAAACAAACCACCTATGGCTTGTGATAGTTGAATACTACGATTGGGGTTTCTTAATTCACCTAGTAGTTGATTGCGTAAACTAGGGATAGCCACAATATCAGCAAAGACCTGATTAAAAAAGGCTTGGGGTTGAAGGGCTAGTGCCTCTAAGTAAATACTGCGATTCACCTCTTGCTTTAGCACTGTCCAGTTACGCCCAGCGATACTGAGCAGGCAATTGGCATCTAGCAGGGATGCTTGATGTAAATGAATAAATGCCTTTTGACTTAGGTCACAATTGGAGGCTAATGCACGAAGAAAATAGGTTTTGTACTCAACAGGGGCCATGGTGAGTTTGTCAAAAATTTTGCTGGCAAGGATTGGACTTAAATGCACATGCTCTAAACATTGGCAAAGGGCGATTTGCACTTCCATTGCTGCGGTATCAAAACTGGTCGTAATGTGTGCCTCATGGTCCTGCTCGTTAACTCGTACGCATACGTCGGCAATGCCTTGCATTCCTATCTGTTGCCATTGGTTGGAAGCGAGTTGACCTGAAAGGTATTGCATTGCAAATTCGTACTGTGTTGATGCCCTTTGCCCTAATTGCTTACGTACTAGGGCATTGAATACCGCTAACTTTTCTTGGCTTGGCTTAAAGCTAAAAGGGTTATTTGCAAGGCGTTCCTGTTGCTCATCGCTAAGTGGCTGGGTGGGATCTTGCCCTAGAGCCGCTAACACCATTTCGATAAATTGTGACCGGGGGGCGGGTGAAAGTAGCCCTTGCTCATCTAACGCCAGTTTTAGGAACCAGATAAAATGCTGCTGACTCACATCCCAAAATACAATAGCAAATTGTGCATGTCCCTGAATGGGATAGGGATAGGGAGTTGCAAGGGATTCGATTTGATGAAACGCCAGCAGATCAATATGTTGCACTCTGCGACCTAGATCATACACTTGAAACTGGGTTTTGGCTGTGGTTAAAAATTGGCTAAGAGTAGTAATTTCAGTCATTTGGCTACTATATCATCAAAAAGGTTCAATAAATTGGCGACATTATAGGGGGAACTAGGGCGAGATGGTATGATTGCCAGACTTTAATCGGCCAAATGAGCGTGTGGGCATCTTGGGGATGTCGCTATCCCGCGCTAAATGTGCAGTGGATTTGAAACCAATGTTATATAGTCAAACGCGAACAAAACTGGTGCAAATATCTGATTGTTTACGTCAAACTGGATTGTGGTCAACCACAGCCCCCTCCGATGAGGCTATGGCAAGTACAGCCCCATTTGCCTGTGATCTTATGCCCTTGGAGCAATGGCTGCAGTTTATTTTTATCCCCCGCATGCAAGCGCTGATTGACGCCGGGCAGCCATTACCATCGCAAATTGCTATTGCACCAATGGCACAGCATGTGTGGCAAAACATGAGCCAGTTACAGTTGTTAATTGGTGTCTTAAACGAATTGGATATGTTGTTAAATGAACCAAGATGATGCATGGCTGGAGATGCCCGATACTGCACTAGACCCCTCCTCTCAAGGGGACGCTGACGAACAAGCGCCTGAGTTGACTATTTTATTTGAAGATGAATATATAGTTGCGATTCATAAACCCGCAGGGTTACTCGTTCACCGTAGTTATTTGGCCCGCCGTGAGCGTTTTTTTGCTATGCAGTTGACTCGTGATTTAGTCGGTTGCCATGTATTCCCCGTGCATCGTTTAGATAGACCCACATCCGGTGTATTGTTATTTGCTAAGAGTAGTGAAGTTGCCAATGACCTTTGTGAACAATTTGCTAATCATACTGTTGAAAAACAATATCTTGCATTAGTTCGTGGCAATATGCATGAGTCTGGTGTGCTCGATTACGCCCTCAAAGTCGAACTCGATGAAGTGGGAGATAAATACGCAAGCCAAGATAAAGCGGCGCAGGATGCTGTGACCGTCTATGAGCCTTTGCTCAATGCGGAAATTCCATATCCTTCAGGGCGATATCTAACGAGTCGTTTTGCGTTAGTGCGCCTTCTCCCTAAGACGGGGCGCAAGCACCAACTAAGAAGGCATATGGCCCATTTGCGTCATCCTATTTTAGGTGATACCACCCATGGTGATGGTAAACAGAATGCTTTTTTTCGGGAGCATTTTGGTTTGAATCGCCTGTGGCTTATCGCTAAAAAACTCACCTTTACTCACCCCATAACTCAAATTCAGATCAGCATTGAGACCGAGCTTGAGCCACAATGGGAACAGGTATTTTCCGGTCTTGGCTGGGATGATGCCGTACTCAGCCAAGAGCCGACACTATTGATTGCTGAGAACGAGCAGAACCCTAGATAAAGAGGGTTGACTGGTTATTCGAGTTTATGGTGATGGGGTTTATCAAAGTAATACACGTCACGGCAATTTGCTGAGCGCCTATCTACACCTGTATTGCTATCAGTCTTGTATGGTTGAAGTATTTGTCACCTGTGGACGCAGCTTTTGCATCATATTGGCTAAGGTTGAAAAACCGGGTGTCGGAGCGAGGGGGGATTGAAGGTTCTGTTGGGCAGCGTGGAAGTAATGCTTGCGTCTAGTTTTGGTGGTTTTGTGATGCTGTTTGAGGTGTTTTAACCTAGTGGTCTGTCGCATCAGTCGCCTTCCTCATGCTCAATAACTTGATTTATAAAAATTTTACGTCGTCACTTGCCCTAAAGCCTGAGAATAAAGTAAGTTCAGCTTAATAGTGCAAGATGGAGTATATCATGAGAAAGGTAAATCTGGTGTTTGGTACTGTGTATGGTAGTGCACAGTTCACGGCCGAAACCTTAGAAAAGGCATTAATTCAGCTCGGTTATGAGGCGAAACTATGGCAACCGGACGAGATTGTCCATTTTACCCCTCCCCAGGATGAGTTGTTAGTGGTGGTGACCTCTACCACGGGGCAAGGTGATTTACCCGATGATATACAGCCTTGGTTTTATCATCTAAAAAATACAGCCCCCTATTTACCAGAGCTTAAATTCAGTGTCATTGCACTTGGGGATTCGAGTTACGAGACTTTCTGCGGTGCGGGCAAGTCGGTCAATGAGTTACTGATTGAATTAGGGGCTAAACCTATCCTTGAGCGTCTTGAAATCGATGCCTGTGAAACCATGGAACCTGAGGTAGAAGCAATAAAATGGCTGGAACGTTGGAATCGAGTCGTCAAATCCGAGCTCGCCGCTTAGGTCGCTTTGTCACTCAACAATGGTTTAAATTTGCCCAGCGCCTAAGCCAAGCGCTACTCATACCTATTGCTATTTTACCCGCGGCAGGAGTGATGCTGGGGTTAACCGTGAGCCCCATTCCTTTTATGCCCGCCGAGCTTACTGTGTTGATGTTGGCCGTGGGTAAGTTGATTTTTGCTATTATGCCCATGCTGTTTGCAGTGGCGGTTGCCATCGGTTTTTGCCGCGATCAAGGCATTGCCGCATTTACGGCTGTTTTTGGATATGGGGTGATGACGGCAACCTTAGCGGCCCTCGCCGATCTGTACCGACTTCCAACCCAGTCTTTACTTGGGATGGATACTTTAGATACTGGTATTGCAGGCGGTATGTTGCTCGGTGGTATCACATGTCTTGCGGTGCGTTGGAGCCAATATATTCAACTACCAGCCATTTTTTCCTTCTTCGAGGGGCGGCGTAGTGCATCTTTGCTGATTATTCCTTTAACCATGGGCTTAGGTTATGGGCTTGCCCATGTTTGGCCACCCCTATCGCTCCTGATTGAGCAAGTATCGGATTGGGCCGTATATCAGAAACCCGCTATTGCATTTGGTGTGTATGGGGCGCTAGAGCGCTTACTCATTCCGCTAGGATTGCATCATATCTGGAATGCACCTTTCTATTTGGAAGTGGGACAGTACCAAATGCAGGGGCCGGAAGTTATTCGTGGCGAAGTGGCACGCTATTTAGCCGGCGATCCTCAAGCGGGCAATCTAGCCGGTGGGTATTTGATTAAAATGTGGGGACTGCCCGCGGCGGCCCTTGCTATGTGGCGTTGCGCCGATAGGCCTGAGCGTAACCGTGTTGCGGGCATTATGCTTTCGGCCGCTGCGGCGAGTTGGTTGACTGGGGTGACTGAACCTATCGAATTTGCCTTTATGTTTGTGGCACCCGTTTTATTTTTAATCCATGCGTTACTCTCAGGCCTTGCCTATTCTGTGTGCATTCTGCTCGATATTCACCACAGCATAGTGTTTTCCCACGGGCTGGTGGATTTTTCACTGTTGTTTCCCCTTTCTCGCAATACGAGTTGGTTTATTTTCCTTGGCCCGTTAACGGCGATCATTTATTACCTTTTGTTTAGATTGAGTATTTTAGCCTTTAATTTAAAAACCCCCGGTCGACTCGAACGACAAGAACCTCAGGGGGCTAAGGAGAGTTTAAGGGCGATCATTGCAGCACTTGGCGGAAGAGAGAATATTGTTGAGTTGAATGCCTGTTTAACCAGGTTGCGCTTAAGTGTGCATAAACCTGAGTTGGTGAATAAAGTTCGTTTGAGTCAGCTAGGGGCTAAGGGGGTGATTGTGATGGGAAAAGGAGTACAAGTGGTTTATGGCACTAAGGCTGAAACACTGCGTAAAGTGCTACAGCGCTATTTGGATACTCGTCGTTAAATCCATTGATTTTGAGGAATATTGGTCGAGATATCCGCTGATCTTTCGTGTGGTATTCATTTGCTGGTCTCAATATAGCTCCCATCGCCTTAGATTCTCCAAATTAGTGGCTTAAATTTTTGGGTTTATCGAATGAATCTTCTGAAATGTCGGCTTTATCTCGTTATTTGTTAGATTTTCTGCTGTTTGATGTAATGAGCTATGGCACACTCAAACGAGGGACCATAGAGGAGATCAAATTTTGCCGTCACAGCATGAACAAGCATTAAATGCTCAGCCAACCTTAGCACGTAAAATCCTACTGACAGATTGTGCCGATGCCCAAGGGCTTATCGCCAAAATCACCGGTGTTTGCTTTAACCATAAACTCAATATCATCAAAAATAGTGAGTTTGTGGATAATGCTCAGGGGCGATTTTTTATGCGCACTGAGTTAGAAGGGGTATTCGATAGCGAGCAGTTGCTGCAGGATTTACGGGATGTACTGCCAACACAGAATCATATGACCTTGGTCAGTGCGGGTAAAAAACGCATTGTGGTGCTGGTCACTAAAGAAGCGCACTGCTTAGGCGATTTACTGATGAAGGCCTATTACGGTGGGTTAAGTGTTGAAATTGCGGCTGTGGTCGGTAATCACAATGCGCTGCGGGAACTGACGGAGAAGTTCAATATTCCCTTCCATTTAGTCAGCCACGAAGGATTGGACAGAATTCAACACGAGCAAGCACTGCTCGCTGCGGTATCTCAATATGAGCCAGATTATCTAGTATTGGCTAAATATATGCGGGTATTAACCCCAGATTTTGTGGCGCAATACCCTAATCGTATTATTAATATCCATCATTCCTTCTTGCCTGCCTTTATTGGTGCAGCACCCTATCGTCAGGCCTGGGAGCGCGGAGTGAAGATCATCGGAGCGACGGCTCACTTTGTGAATAACTGCCTCGATGAGGGGCCAATTATTAAGCAGGATGTTATTCCCGTTGATCATAGCTACAGCGCCTTAGAAATGGCGAGGGCAGGGCGGGATGTAGAGAAGAGTGTGCTTAGTAAGGCATTGCAGCTAGTACTCAACGAGCAAGTGGTCGTTTATGGCAATAAAACCATCGTATTCTAAGGATGGTTTTTCGCTGGGTGGGAGTATCTGCTTAACGTCGATATTGTCGCCCTCATTGACTCATAGCAATATCAAATTTTATATTATCGAATTGTTTATTAAGATTTTTATTAGAATATTTTGGCAAGTACCCGTAAAGTGTTTATCCAATGTGCTCGTCATGGTTTGGAGTGATAAATGTCAACTAGTCGAAGTCTTATCGTTGGGATGAAGGATCTCCCTGACAATTTGAATTTATCATGGGCGCAACTTGATGGGCAATTTCGAGTGCAACGCATGAGCCAAGCCTTTTACTCCCGTTGTAAGCGCTCTGCAGCGCAAATCATCAATCAACCACTCTCTGAACTTTTTAGTGCTTTCAATGTTGAACTCTGCGCCGATATTACTCGGCAGCAAAGGCAAATCGTGGGGTTTCAGTTACAAGACGATCAAGGCATGCGGTTACATTTTTCACTGCATTTAGTGCCCCAAATAGGTTGGAATTTGATTTTATCCGACACCAATTTTGAAGACCCTCAGATGAAAGAATTACACTCGGATTACCGGCGTGCGATTCAAGCAAGTGATGCATGGCTACAACATATTGAAGATGTTATTAAATCTCCCCAAGAAGAGGTATTTAGTGTCGCAGTATCGAAAGCCATGTCCTTAACCGGGAGTCTGTATGGCTTTATTTTGTTGCATAATGAGAAGTCAGGCTCGTTGACACTGGCTGCGCGTTCTGAATATCCCACCCCTAAGATTAATGCTGCGGATTTTGCCAGAGAAAGTACCCAAGTCGCGGACCGAGAGTGCCGTTTATGGCTCGAATGTACCAAAAATTATAAACCTATCATTCACAACGAAAGTGACAATCATCCACATCGGGAGGATTTTGTGTTTGATCAGTTGCTGCTCAATGGACGCTATATGGCTGTGCCGATCTTATTTCGCGCTCGAATGTTAGGGTTAGTCTGTGTGATAGGCAGGGACGAACCTTATACTCGCAGTGATGCAAGATCTTTGCTTACCTTTGCGAGTATTCTTTGGCACACCATAGAGTTACCTAGATCATTACGGGCCGTTTCCCGCCAGTCAAAAATTATCAAGGCGCAAAAGGAGCAGTTATCCCAATCTTTAACTCAGCTGATCAGCGCGATTTCAGAGGCGCTAGAACTAAAGGATGCCTATACCGCGGGACACCAAAAGTCAGTTGCACAATTAAGCTATTTGATTGGAGAAAAGCTTGGCTTAGAACCACAGCGTTTAGAAGGACTTAAAATTGGGGCTTTGGTGCATGACATTGGGAAGCTTGCCATACCTTCACAAATTTTGACTAAACCTTCTAAGCTATCTAAGGAAGAGTATGCGTTAATCCAAACTCACCCGCAGCATGGTGCAGAAATTGTTGAAGGTGTAGAGTTCCCATGGCCGATTAAACAGATGATTTTACAGCATCATGAACGGCTCGATGGGTCAGGTTACCCGCTAGGGCTGAAAGATAAAGCCATTCTCTATGAGGCCAAGATTATAGCGGTTGCCGATGTGGTCGATTCAATACTTTCCCACCGACCTTATCGGCCATCTCTAGGCTTAGCTAAAATGACCGAAGTATTACGGGCGGGTAAAGGCACACTGTTCGATCCGGAAATAGTGGAAACCTGTTTAGATATTTTAATTAACCGTGAGCTTAGTCTCAGTGATCATATAGGTTCCGCTGCATTAGACCCTATAGTGGCTGTGACACTTGACCATGAGCTTGCCGATATCAAACGTTTATTAACGACAGCCCATGCGAAAGTTGCTGTAGTGTTGGATGAAACACACAAGATCATAGGTATGATTACTCAACGTCTCTTAGATTACTGGTTGAGTCCATTAATAGGCACCGCTGCAGAACGGGAACAGGATAGGGCCTTTCTTCATAAAAAAGCCCATCAAATTATGGAGCACTCGGTCCCCTTGATTAGCGATGTGGCTACCTCCGAAGATGCTTTGCAACAACTTAATCAATTAGACACTGAGTTTCTTGTGGTCGTTAATAAGGCCCAACATGCCATAGGTGTCATCGGCTGGCGAGCGATAGCGATGGCAAATAAGGAGCTGCAAGACGTTGAGCGTTTGATTTAACCTATCGATCGCGTGCGCACATATTGCACACGGTCAATCAATAAATCAGCCAATAAAAAGGCGTCTGAATGACGCCTCAATAATGGAACGTGCATGGATTAAAAATTAACGGCATAGACCTCATCGATTGCGTTTGCTGCAATATCCTTAATCGTCACCTGACCTTGTACATAACGTCCTATACGTTTTGCGGTTTTATCGGCACCTTGACTCAAGGCGAACTGATGAAAGTTCTCACCATTACAGACTAAACGTGGAAATATTCGCCCTTCATTAATCCGATATTCTTTCATCGTACCATTGAAGGACACCAAGCTATTGCTGGCACCTGCTTTACATACCGCGATAAGGGTATTTTCAAGCTGTGGATCCATTGCAGCCAAGGCGTGAGTGCTCAGGCCCAGTGCACAGACTGCTGCTATACCAGCTAATTTTGCCAATGTAGATTTCATTTTAAGCTCCTTGCCGAGGGATATTCCTTTTCAGTTAAGTTGCTTTTGCATGGTTTTGCCGGAGGATTTAGGCGGTCAAGTGTATCCAAATGTTGGATCTGGATCTGCATGTGTCCCTGTGTAACGACATGTGTTTTTTTGAGGAAAAGAGCGGTTTTAGAGCATAAAAAATGCCAAGCAAGGGCTTGGCATTTTAGTCCATTGTGACCGAACCCTCAGGATTGAAGGTTAATCAACAATACGCAGTAGCTCGTTTATACCGACTTTACCGCGGGTTTTGGCGTCCACTTTTTTAACGATAATCGCAGCATACAGGCTGTACTTGCCACAGGCTGAGGGTAGGTTGCCAGAGACGACAACCGAGCCTGCGGGGACGCGACCATAATGCACTTCGCCGGTTTCGCGGTCATAGATACGGGTGCTTTGGCCGATATACACGCCCATAGAAATCACTGAGCCTTCTTCGACCACCACGCCTTCAACAATCTCAGAGCGCGCGCCGATAAAGCAGTTATCTTCAATAATCGTCGGGCCAGCTTGCAGTGGCTCAAGTACGCCGCCAATGCCCACGCCACCAGATAAATGCACGTTTTTACCAATTTGAGCGCATGAGCCAACCGTCGCCCAAGTGTCAACCATAGTGCCTTCATCAACGTAGGCGCCTAAGTTCACGTAGGATGGCATTAACACGGTATTCTTGCCGATAAATGATCCCTTACGCACTGTGGCAGAGGGCACCACTCGAATGGCTTCGGCTTTAAAACGAGCCTCGTCATATTCGGCAAATTTTAATGGCACTTTATCGAAATATTTGGTTTCGGCGCCATCGATAACCGCGTTATCGAAAATACGGAAGGACAGTAATACCGCCTTTTTCAACCATTGATGCACATGCCACTGGCCGTCGATCTTTTCGGCGACACGTACTTCACCTTTGTCGAGCATATTGATGACATGTTGCACATCGCTGCGTACGCTGGCGTCAACTGTGCTTGGTGTGATGTCGGCGCGTGCTTCAAAAGCCGCCTCAATACGTTGGCGTAAAGCCTCCATTTACTTCTCCCACTGGTTTAGTTAATTAAACTGATTCGGTATTACTTGCGCGAAGGGCACTGATTAACGCTTCCCTAAGGGTATTTTCTTGGGTTTCATTAAGTTGCAAGCCATCATTGGTCTGCAACATAAAAAAGTCTTCCGCACGCTCGCCGATAGTAGTGATCTTGGCCGCGAGCAGAGTTGTGTTACAACGGTAAAAAATATCACCCACTTTAGCCAATAGGCCCGGTGTATCTAAGGCGATAAGCTCCATCATACTTGTACCATGGCGACTGCTTTCGAGGAAACTGACCTGTGTTGGTACATTAAAAGGTTTCATCTTACGCGACAGTTTTCTAAAGCGTGGCAGTTTGGGGCTGTCGCTCGACAGGGCCTTTTCGAGCGCCTTGCGGATACTTTGAATGCGCGAAAGCTGACTCACTGGCTCACCATCCTGCTCTAAAATCACAAAGGTATCGAGGGCGTAATTGTCTTTTGACGTCATGATGTTGGCATCATGGACGTTGATATTTTTATTGTCGAGTACCGCCATCACAGTTGCGAACAATTTTGGCCTATCTTGGCAATAGACAAATAGCTCAGTGCCACCACGGGTAGTGTGCTTAGAGACGAGCACTAAGGGCTCATCTTGTTGTTTATGCTTTAAAATCGCTTCTGCGTGCCAAGCGACTTGATTTGGCTGGTGGCGTAAAAAGTAGTCCGCTTTGAAGCGCTGCCAGAGAGTATCCAAATCTTTTTCTTTTAGTCCGCGGCGTAGCAGTTCTTTCTTGGCCTTGGCTTGGTATTCGCGCACCCTGGCACGGATATCGACGGGTTTTTCCTTACCGCGGGCGAGCACCCTTTGGGTTGAAAAGTACAAGTCGCGTAGCAGAGAGCCTTTCCAGTTATTCCAGGTTTTTTCATTGGTGGCGCAGATATCGGCGACGGTTAAGCAATATAGATAGCTTAAATGCACCGCATCACGGACTTTATTGGCAAAATCGGCAACCACATCGGGATCGGAAATATCCCGGCGCTGGGCAGTGACAGACATCACTAAATGATTCTCGACCAGCCAAGCCACCAAACGGCCATCGTGGTCGTTTAACCCGTGCAGTTTACAGAAGGCGAGGGCATCGCTACTGCCCAGTTTACTGTGATCGCCGCCGCGGCCTTTGGCGATATCGTGGAAGATCGCGCCTAACACCAGCAAACCTTTTTTGGGTAGCTGGTTGATCAGAATCGAACCTAAGGGAAATTCTTCCTTTTGTTCGGGCTGAGAGAATCGTTCAATGTTCAGCAGCAATCTGTGGGTGTGTTCATCGACGGTATAGGCGTGGAACAGGTCAAACTGCATTTGCCCCTCAATATGGCGCCACGCGGGTAAATAGGCCGACAGTACGCCGTGTTTATGCATTAACGATAGGGCCACAATCCCCCGAGGATGACGCAGAATTTCCATAAAGGCTTGGCGACAGAGCGGGTTTTCTTGCAAGGCTTGCGGCTGGGCGCGTCTTGCGCGGCGCAGTGATCGCAGCGTAGGGGCGTAAATGCCTTTGATGTTGGAGTTTTTCGCCACATGCACAAACAGACGTACAATTTCTTCGCCACTGTCGAACAAATCCTCCCGTAGGGCTTCGATAAAGGCGCCACGACGTTGATAGTCATTATCAATCGCTTGGATTTCCAGTGCCTTGGTATGGCCAAGGGTTGCCCGTTTAAACAACTGCAGCAGCATTTCGTTAAGCTCCATCACTCGGCGAACCGTGCGATAGTAGCGTTTCATCATTTGTTCTACGGCGAGTTGGGTGGCGTCTTCATACCCCATTAATTCAGCGACTTGGCGCTGTACATCGAACAACAGCCGATTTTCATCGCGTCCAACCGTCATATGCAGAGCAAATCGCAGCTTCCACAGAAAATACTGACATTCGAGCAACTCTTCTAATTCGGCGGGTTCTAAAAAATCGTACTGAACGAGTTCTTCAAGTCTTGACGCGCCAAAGTGGCGCATGGCGACCCATGCTATGGTCTGAATATCCCTAAGGCCGCCAGGACAGCTTTTTAAGTTTGGCTCTAAATCGAAGGCGCTGGCTTTGGCATGGCGGGCCGTTTGTTCATCCCGTTTGGCGATAAAAAAATCGCTAGAGGTCCAAAAATCACTCTGGCGAATGGCGTCATATAAACGGTCGAATAGGGATTCTGGACCTGAGATCAAACGGGCTTCTAAAAGATTCGTCGCAATAGTGATATCTTCGCGGCCCAATCTTAGGGTGTCGTCCAATGTTCGCACGCTGTGGCCGATTTCGAGACTGGCATCCCATAGAAAGGCGATAAACTCGCTCAGTGCCCCTTCGGCTGCGGAGGATAATTCCCCACCGTACAGAACCAACAAATCAACGTCTGAGTGGGGATGCAACTCGCCACGGCCATAACCGCCCACCGCAATGAGGGCAATGTCATAGGCGTCTAGACCGTGCTGTATCCATGCCTGTTTGACGAGGGAGTCGACAAATTGGCAGCGCTGCGTGACGAGCTCTTCAATCGGGACTTTTGCTTTAAATTTTGCTAAAAGCGTTTGATTTTGTTCGATTAGTGCAAGTTTTACGAGCTGAGCTGTATTCATCGAGTCCCTTGTTTGGATTATTTAGTGATTGATAAAGCGTGGAAAATCTTCCTCGTCCCGTAAGGTGAGCACTTCAACACCGGTTTCAGTCACTAATAAAGTGTGTTCCCACTGGGCTGAGTTTTTACCATCGGAGGTGGTGACCGTCCAATTGTCATTGCGGTCTAACACTGTGGTGTGACGACCCGCGTTGATCATAGGTTCAATGGTAAAACACATGCCTGGGCGTAAAATGGTGTTGTCGCCATTGCGATAATGCATCACTTGTGGTTCTTCGTGGAAACCAGCACCAATACCGTGACCACAATAATCTTGCACGATGGAATATTTCTCAAGGCCTGTTTTGCTGGCTTTGATGAATTTTTCGATAGTATTGCCGATTTCACCCAGTTTTAAGCCGGGACGTACCTTACGAATCGCCAAATACAGGCTCTCCTGGGCAATGCGGCACAGACGTTTATCTTTCGGGCTCACGTCACCTATTAAAAACATTTGCGAGGTATCGCCGTGGTAGCCATCTTTAATGACGGTAATATCGATATTGAGAATGTCGCCATTCTTCAGTGGGGGATTATCATTTGGGATACCATGGCAAATGACGCTATTTACCGAAGTACAGATGGACTTAGGAAAACCATGATAATTGAGCGGGGCGGAAATCGCACCTTGCTCTTCGGTATACTTGGCGCAGATATCGTTCAGTTCATTGGTGGTGACACCCGCCTTAACATAGGGGGCGATCATTTCTAACACTTGTGCGGCAAGCTTACCCGCTGCGCGCATTTTTTCGATTTCTTCTGCTGTCTTGATGACGATACTCATTGCGTTTTCTCTTGTGTCTTCGATGTCTATTGGCCACGCTATCCCTGTGCAAAAATTTGTGCTTTAGGGCTATTTATGGTATAAAGCGCGCCGTTATGTTTAAGTCTTGATGAATTGCCCGAGGTCAGCTTTATGCGCTCTTGGGCGATGGCAAAACTAAAGATGGCGGCCATTATACATGGCAATTTGTCTAAATACTAAATCACACACGTGTCGACACATTCTTCGGGGTGCCCTCAGTTATTCACTGCGGGGTCGAAGACATGGGATACGTGGAGGTCTAACCCCCTAAATTTAAAGGTAATAGAAATGACTACAGTTTCAATGCGCGATATGCTTCAGGCCGGTGTCCACTTTGGTCACCAAACCCGTTACTGGAACCCAAAAATGAAGCCATTCATTTTCGGTGCTCGCAACGGTGTTCACATCATCAACCTTGAGCATACTGTGCCAATGTTCAATGAAGCGCTGGCTTTCATCAGCAATGTAGCTTCAAAGAAAGGTAAAGTATTATTCGTTGGTACTAAACGTGCTGCAGGCGAAGCGATCAAAGAAGCTGCTCTGTCTTGTGACCAGTACTACGTTGATCACCGCTGGTTAGGCGGTATGCTGACTAACTGGAAAACCGTTCGTCAGTCAATCAAACGTCTGAAAGAACTGGAAAGCCAATCAGTAGATGGTACTTTCGACAAGCTGACCAAGAAAGAAGCGCTGATGCGTACTCGTGAGCTTGAAAAGCTGGAAAAATCTTTAGGCGGTATTAAGAACATGGGCGGCCTGCCAGACGTATTATTCGTCATCGGTGCTGACCACGAGCATATCGCTATTAAAGAAGCTAACAACCTGGGTATCCCTGTTGTTGCAGTTGTTGATACTAACTCTGCGCCAGATGGTGTTAACTACATCGTTCCTGGTAACGACGACGCGATGCGTGCTATTCGCCTGTACACTACTTCTGTAGCTGCTGCTGCTAAAGCTGGCCGTGGTCAAGATTTAGCTGTTCAAGCTGAGCAAGACGGTTTCGTAGAAGCCGAATAATAATAAGGCGGGATGATTATCATCACCCTTATTAACCAAGATTTTTGATTGGTTAACAGGGGCCATTCGGCCCCTGTTTTATATCTGCAAATTAGTCGAATTTTTAGAGAGGATTTAACAATGGCAATTTCTGCTGCCCAAGTTAAAGAACTGCGTGAGCGTACTGGCGCAGGCATGATGGATTGTAAAAAAGCCCTAGAAGAAACCAACGGCGACATGGAGTTAGCAATTGACAACATGCGTAAGAGCGGTGCTGCTAAGGCTGCTAAGAAAGCAGGTAACATCGCTGCTGACGGTACTATCCTGATCAAAAACGGCGAAGGTTTCGCAGTTCTGTTAGAAGTAAACTGCCAAACTGACTTCGTTGCTAAAGATGCGAACTTCTTAGGTTTTGCTAACTCGGTATTAGACGTTGCTGCAGCATCTAAAATCGCTTTAGAAGACTTAAAAGCACAGTTCGAAGAAGCGCGTGTTGCTTTAGTTGCTAAAATCGGTGAAAACATCAACGTTCGTCGCGTTGAGTACATCGACGGTGCTAGATTAGCTTCTTATCGTCACGGTGAGCGTATCGGTGTGGTTGTGACTGGTGACGCTGATGACGAAACTCTGAAGCACATCGCTATGCACGTTGCCGCTTCTAAGCCTGAATACGTTAACCCAGAAGACGTTCCTGCTGACGTAGTAGCTCGTGAACAAGCTCTGCAAATCGAAATTTCAATGAATGAAGGCAAACCTGCTGACATCGCTGAAAAAATGGTTGTTGGTCGTATGAAGAAGTTCACCGGTGAGATCTCTCTGACTGGTCAAGCTTACATCATGGAACCAAAGAAAACTGTTGGCGAATTCTTGAAAGAGAAAGGCGCTAAAGTCACTAACTTCATTCGTTTAGAAGTGGGTGAAGGTATTGAGAAGAAAGAAGAAGATTTCGCAGCTGAAGTTGCTGCTCAAATCGCTGCTTCTAAAAAGGCTTAATCGCCAACGCTAAATACCCCCAAGACCGCAGCAATGGCTGCGGTCTTGTTATGACCAGGATAAAAATTATGAGCACCAATCCAAAACCTACATTTAGACGCATTCTTCTAAAATTAAGTGGCGAAGCACTGATGGGCGACGAAGGCTTCGGCATCGATCCAAAAGTATTAGATCGCATGGCTCAGGAAGTGAAAGAGCTGGTAGAGTTAGGTATTCAGGTGGGAGTGGTCATTGGTGGTGGTAATCTGTTTCGCGGTGAAGGCTTGGCAAAAGCTGGCATGAACCGTGTGGTGGGCGATCACATGGGTATGCTGGCAACGGTGATGAACGGCTTGGCTATGCGTGACGCCCTGCACCGTGCCTATGTTAATGCTCGTCTAATGTCAGCAATCCCATTAAAAGGGGTGTGCGATGACTACAATTGGGCTGAAGCGATCAGCTTATTAAAATCAGGCCGTGTGGTTATTTTTGCTGCGGGTACCGGAAATCCCTTCTGTACAACGGATTCTGCGGCTTGTTTACGTGGCATTGAAATTGAAGCCGAAGTCGTGCTAAAAGGCACTAAAGTTGACGGCGTTTACTCCGACGATCCAATGAAAAACCCTGACGCCGTTAAGTTCGATGAGTTAACTTACGGTGAAATACTTGAAAAAGAATTAAAAGTAATGGACTTAGCTGCCTTTACTATGGCGCGTGACCATGACATGCCTATCCTAGTGTTCAATATGAACAAACCCGGCGCATTACGTCGCGTGATTATGGGTGAAGAAGAAGGCACATTGATCCGAGCGAAAAAAGTTATTTAATGACCAAGAAGGACATTTAACGTGATTACTGATATTAAAAAAGATGCTCAAGAGCGCATGGGCAAGTGCGTAGAAGCGACTAAAAACCAAATGGCTAAGGTGCGTACAGGTCGTGCACACCCAAGCTTGCTGGACTCAATTCAAGTGTCTTACTACGGTACTATGACACCACTGAACCAAGTGGCCAACGTGGGCGTTGAAGATTCTCGTACTCTGTCTGTGACCGTGTTCGACCGTAGCGCTATTCAAGCGGTAGAAAAGGCGATCATGAGTTCAGACTTAGGTTTAAACCCAATGTCTGCTGGCGCAACTTTACGCATCCCATTGCCTGCGTTGACGGAAGAGCGTCGTAAAGACTTTATCAAAGTTGTGCGTAACGAAGCAGAAGCAGGGCGAGTTGCTATTCGTAACGTCCGTCGTGACGCTATTTCTGAAGTGAAAAAGCTTGAGAAAGCTAAAGAATGCACCGAAGATGATGTTCGTCGCAGCGAAGAAGAAGTACAAAAGTTCACCGATGCTCACATTAAAAAGATTGATGAGATTTTAGCGGCCAAAGAAATTGAGTTGATGGAAGTCTAATCTCAAGTTCGATAAGCTAGAGTTGATGCGCCGTGTAGGGGTATACTACACGGCGTTTGTCTATTTTAAAGGGTTGTAATAGATGTCATCCACAGTGGAATTTGATCCGCAATCTAGGTCGGACGAGTGTGAACACTATGCTCAAACGACCTTGCCTGGACAATTACCCGAACTCGTTAAACAGTCATTACCTAAGCATGTTGCCATCATTATGGACGGTAATGGACGCTGGGCTCAAACCCAGGGCAAGCCGCGAGTCATGGGGCATAAGGCCGGTGTTAAAGCGGTGAGACGTGCGGTGAGCACGGCGAGTCAATTAGGGATCCAATCGCTGACGTTATTTGCGTTTTCTAGCGAGAATTGGCGCAGACCCGATAAAGAAGTCAGTTTACTGATGGAATTGTTTTTACTGTGTTACAGCGTGAAATAAAGCTACTGCATAAAAATCAAGTTAAGCTCAATATTATTGGTGATATCAGTCGTTTTTCCGCTCGTTTACAGAAACAAATCAGTGCCGCCCAAGAAAAAACGGCGGGGAATACTGGGCTTATCCTCAATGTTGCTGCCAATTACGGTGGGCGTTGGGACATACTGCAAGCGGCACAAAAGTTAGCGCAAAAGGTCGAAACTGGCGAAATGACCAGCAGTCAGTTCACCGAAGAAGCCTTAAGTGAACATTTGTGCATGCAAAATCAGAGTGAAGTTGATTTAATGATCCGCACGGGTGGAGACTGCCGTATCAGCAACTTTGTGCTGTGGCAGGCGGCCTACGCAGAATTGGTGTTTATTGACACCCTTTGGCCTGATTTTGATGAACAGGCTTTTCATGAAGCGATTGCTATTTTTGCCAGTCGCCAGCGCCGTTTCGGTTTGACGGGAAGTCAGATTGATGAGATGCGCGCATTGTAAAACGTCATGAGGGATTTTTTTTGCTAAAACAACGTATAATAACAGCAATTTGGTTAATTCCATTAGTTTTGGGGGCAATCTTTTTACTCCCTATCGAATACTTTGCTTGGGCTTTAGTTGCCGTCTTTCTTATCGCCGCTAAGGAGTGGGGGCGGATTATTGATAGTCAGTGCGATGTCACCCAATGGAGTTTTACCTGCACTGTCGGTATTTTATTAATTGCAATAAATTTAATTGTTCCAATCGATGCCGTTTGGCTTAGGGGACAGTTGCATCCTATCTATTTAGCCGTGATCTTTATAGGTGCTCTTTGGTGGGCGGTTTCGCTTTTTCTGGTTATTACTTATCCTAAAAGCGCCAAACTCTGGCAAAAAAATCCCATGTTAAAGTCCATGTTTGGACAATTAACCTTAGTGCCCTGTTTTGTGGCGCTGATTGCCCTTAAGTCTATTAGCTCACAGATTTCGCCTTACTATGGAGCATCTTTAGTGCTACTGGTGATGCTGATTGTGTGGGCGGCGGATTCAGGCGCTTACTTCGTTGGCAAGGCGATAGGTAAACGCAAACTGATGCCCGCGGTTAGCCCAGCTAAAACCCTTGAAGGGCTGATCGGTGGATTGGCGACGACCATGGTCGTCGTGGCAGGGATCATGTATATCTCCCCAGAGCAAGAACTGGGCTTAGTGGTGGCGGTAACGATTTTTGTGGCGCTGATTTCGGCCCTTGGCGACTTGTCCGAGAGTATGTTTAAACGTGCCGCTTGTATTAAAGATTCGGGAACGATTCTCCCTGGGCATGGCGGTGTACTCGATCGCATCGACAGCCTGACAGCGGCTTTGCCGGTGTTTACCCTGATCTACATTGCATTTTGGATGTGACGCTATGCAAAATATGGTGATTTTGGGTGCGACAGGCTCGATTGGTGCCAGTACCTTAAGTGTCATTTCAGCCAATCCTGCCGCTTACCGTGTTTATGGGCTAGTGGCGAATGGGAGTGTCGATAAGATGCTCGCCCTCTGTGTGGCACATCGACCCCAAGTCGCCCATATGGTTGATAAAAGCGCGGCCTTGGCACTAAAAGCATTATTACCTCCGGCGCTCAATATCCAAGTCACCAGTGGTGAGGATGAATTGCTCGATTTAGTCACCTCACCAAAGGTGGACACTGTGATGGCGGCGATTGTCGGCGCCGCAGGTCTTGTGCCGACGCTCGCCGCGGTAAAGGCAGGTAAACGCGTATTGCTTGCCAATAAAGAGGCGCTGGTGATGTCCGGCGAGCTGTTTATCGAAGCCACCAAAGCCTCTGGTGCAACCTTGCTCCCCGTTGACAGTGAACATAATGCCATTTTCCAATGTTTACCCCAAGAAGTGCAGGCCAATCTTGGCCGTTGTGACTTAGCGGCATCGGGGATTTCCCATATTCTGCTAACGGGTTCTGGCGGACCTTTCCTGCGTTCGGATCTGGCAACGCTTGCCGCCATGACACCTGCACAGGCCTGTAAACATCCTAATTGGTCCATGGGGCCGAAGATTTCGGTGGATTCGGCAACCATGATGAATAAGGGTTTAGAGTTTATCGAGGCGCGCTGGTTGTTTAACACTCAGGCAGAGCAACTTAAAGTGGTTATCCACCCACAAAGTGTGATCCACTCTATGGTGCAGTACAAAGATGGTTCTGTGATTGCCCAGATGGGCAACCCAGATATGCGTACCCCTATCGCCCATTGCATGGCCTATCCACAAAGAATTCATTCGGGCGTTGAACCTTTAGATTTTTTCAAAGTCGGACAGTTAAGCTTTTATGAACCTGATTTTGAACGTTTCCCCTGTTTGGCCTTGGCAATGGAGGCCTGTGCCCAAGGTCAAGAGGCGACAACCGTATTAAATGCAGCCAATGAAATGGCGGTAGAGGCGTTTTTGCAAGGGCGAATTGGTTTTACGCAAATAGCTAAAGTCAATGAAGCTTGTTTAACGGCGGTTCCTAAAGGGGCGATGACCAGCATTGATGATATTATTGCGTTAGATACGCAAACGCGGGTTTATGCGCGTGAAATCTTGGCCAAAATCGCTTAAGCACAGTTGATTGATGCCGATTAACGGATGACATAAGGAGTGGAATGTTAGATTTTTTATGGAACTTAGGTTCTTTTATCGTTGCATTAGGGCTGTTAATCACTGCCCACGAGTACGGCCATTTCTACGTTGCGCGTCGCTGTGGCGTCAAGGTCGAGCGTTTCTCCATTGGTTTTGGTAAGGCGATTTGGCGCAAGATTGGTAAAGACGGCACCGAGTATGTATTAGCCATGATCCCCCTTGGCGGCTATGTCAAAATGCTCGATGAGCGGGTAGAAGATGTGCCCGATGAATTAAAAAATCAGGCGTTCAACCGTAAAACCGTGTGGCAGCGTATTGCCATTGTGGCCGCTGGCCCCATCGCCAATTTTATTTTTGCCATCTTAGCACTGTATTTTATGTACTTGATCGGCGTGCCATCACTTAAACCTGTTATCACCTCGACGACCCCAGGAACCGCTGCGGCGCAAATTCAAGTCACTGAGCCTATGCAAGTTACCGCGATATCGGGACAAGCTGTGCGTAACTGGGAAGAAGTGAATTTAGCCTTGGTTGGGCATATTGGTGATGAAAGTTTAAGCATATCCCTTACACCTTTAAATGGTCTACAAGGGTTAGACTCAAGCTCGCGGACTTATACCTTAGATACCCGTCAATGGCGTTTTGACCCTGAAAAAGAGTCGCCTATTACAACCTTAGGCTTGGGAATTTATCGGCCAGAAATTGAGCCTAAGATTGCATCAATCAGCCAAGATAGCGCCGCCGAAAAAAGTGAACTTAAGATCGGTGATATTTTAGTTGCCATAAATGGTGAAAATTATACCGATTGGCAGGCTTTTGTTGACATTATTCAACATTCTGCCAATGTGCCTGTGGGTCTAACAGTGCGTCGTGGTGGAGAACAGTTTACTGTCTCTGTGACTCCTTCGAGTGCAACAAATAGCGAAGGAAAGGAAATCGGGGTATTGGGCGTGAGCCCCGCTCAGGCACAGTGGCCTGAGAATATGCGTTTACAACTAGAATATGGACCAATCGATTCTTTGGGCATCGCAGCCGATAAAACATGGCAACTTGTTGTTGTGAGCTTTAAGATGATTGGCAAATTATTTACCGGCGATGTGTCGGTGAAAAACCTGAGTGGGCCCATTTCAATCGCACAGGGTGCGGGCAGTAGTGCAAACTATGGCTTGGTCTACTTTCTCGGGTTCCTCGCGCTCATCAGCGTTAATTTAGGCATCATTAATTTGTTGCCTTTACCCGTGCTCGATGGGGGACACCTGCTGTATTACTTTGTTGAAGTAATAACTGGTAAACCTGTATCTGAAAAGGTGCAGGAAATAGGATTCAGATTTGGGGCAGCACTATTGCTGATGTTGATGAGCATTGCGCTTTTCAATGATTTTGCCCGACTCTGAGCAAGGACAGACTAATAATTAGAAGTGCTCTATGAGATTGAATAAACTTTTTGCCTCGATGTTATTCGTCGGTGCGTCGTTTTCAGGGACTGTGTTGGCGGATACTTTCCAACCCTTTGAAGTGACCGACATCCAAGTTGAAGGTTTGCAGCGAGTCGCACTGGGTGCTGCCTTGTTAAGCTTACCAGTAAAAGTAGGTGACACTGTTGACCAGTTAAGAATTCAACAAGCCATTAAAAGCCTGTATGCATCGACTAACTTTGAGAATGTCTCTGTGAGTCGTGACGGTGGTGTATTGGTGGTGAAAGTCACTGAACGTCCAACCATTAGTGCTGTAACCTTTGAAGGCAACAAAGACATTAAAGACGAACAGTTACAGGAGAGTCTGGACGGTTCTGGTGTTAAAGTCGGCGAGTCCCTTGACCGTACTATGTTGACGGGCATTGAAAAGGGCCTGCAGGACTTCTATTACGGTGTGGGTAAATACGGCGCCAAAGTCGAAGCGCAGGTGATTAACTTGCCCCGTAACCGCGTCGAATTAAAATTCAAATTTACCGAAGGTTTAGCCGCCGAAATTCGCCAAATCAACGTGGTCGGAAACAAAGAGTTCACCGATGCCGAGCTTATCGGCATGTTAGAACTAAAAGACTACGTGGCATGGTGGGATCTGTTTGGTGAACGCCGCTATCAAAAGCAAAAGCTACAGGCCGACCTCGAGACCATCAAAACCTATTATCACAATAAAGGTTATATCCGCTTTGAAGTCACCTCGACTCAAGTGGCGATGACCCCAGACCGTAAAGGCTTATATATCACCATCAACGTCAATGAAGGTGAAAAATATAAAGTGAAAGGGATAAACCTGACCGGCGATCTGATGGGCCGTGAAGAGTTGATGCAATCGATTCTGCCGATCAAAGCGGGCGATATGTACAACGGCGGTGATGTGACCTTCACCGAAGAAATGTACAGCAAGTATTTAGGTCGTTTCGGTTACGCTTATCCTGAAGTCAAAACCTACCCAGAAATCGATGATAAGACTAAGGAAGTGACCTTAAATATCAACATTAAACCGGGTAAACGGGTATATGTACGTTCGGTAAACTTCAGCGGTAACACTGTCACCAAAGATGAAGTGATGCGCCGCGAGTTGCGTCAGATGGAAGGGGCCTGGTTAAATTCGGCGCAAATAGAGCAATCGAAAGCTCGTCTTAACCGTTTAGGCTTCTTCGAAACTGTAGATACCGAGACCATTCAAGTGCCAGGTACCGACGATTTAGTCGATGTGGCCGTTAAGGTGAAAGAGCAGCCATCGGGGTCATTCAACGCCGGTGTCGGCTATGGTACAGAATCCGGTCTGAGCCTACAGTTTGGGGTGCAGCAAAATAACTTCCTCGGGTCGGGTAACCAAGCGGGCGTGAGTTTAAGTACCAACAAGTACTCTAAGAACGTTAACTTATCTTATACCGATCCCTATTGGACGAAGGATGGTGTTAGCTTAGGTGGCAGCGTTTATTGGAACGAGTTTGATGCAAACGAAGCTAACTTAGAACGTTATAAAAACAGTTCTTACGGTGTGGCGCTCAACTCAGGTTTCCCGATCAACGAATATAACCGCATCAACGGTGGTGTAGGCTATCGCCATAACACGATTTCTGAAATCTCTGCCTATGAACAGGCACTGCGTTTCTACAACATCTACCGTGACGATGATCCTAACGCAGACTTAAGTTTCGATAACTTCGAGTTAAACCTCGGTTGGTACCGCAGTACCTTGAACCGTGGCACCTTCCCAACGGACGGTTCATCACAACGTTTAAGCGGTAAGATGACGGTACCTGGCTCGGATTTACAGTACTTTAAGACAGACTTTGACACTAACTTCTATCAGCCAATCACTCGCAGTCACAGCTTTGTGCTTCTGGCCCGTGGTCGCCTAGGTTATGGTAATGGTTATGGTCAATTTAATGATAACGATCAGATCCTACCTTTCTGGGAAAACTATTACTCTGGTGGTAGTAGCTCCTTGCGTGGCTTTAAGTCAAACTCTGTGGGCCCCCGTTCATTCTATCTCTATCGTGGCAGCGAACCCTGTGCGCCAGAACCATCGGGTGATGGCTGTAGCTTACCAGGCGATCCAAATAGTATTCAGGTCAGTTCAGGCCGTTCTATTGGTGGTAACGCCATTGCAACAGCCAGTATGGAGTTGATTGTTCCGACGCCATTCTTGGATGAGGCTTACACTAATTCCGTACGTACCAGTTTCTTCGTCGATGCAGGTAACGTATGGGATACAGAGTTTGATTATGATAAGTATCGAACACTGCCTGCGGAAGAGTTTGATAAGTTACAGGACTACAGCGATCCATCCCGTATTAGGGCTTCCTGGGGCTTAAGTTTACAGTGGCTATCGCCAATGGGACCTATGGTATTTAGTCTGGCGTGGCCAATAAAAGAATACGAAGGCGATGAAACAGAGATCTTCTCGTTCAATATTGGCAAAACTTTTTAAAAGGCATACACTCGGCAGGTTTTGCTGAATATAACAAAGGTAACAAGGAGTCTATTTTGAACAAGATGGTAAATCGTGCCCTGATGACGTTAGTTTTATTAGGTGCGCCGTTAGCAGCACAAGCTGAGAATATTGCCGTAGTGGATATGGGTGCTGTGTTTGAACAGTTACCACAACGTGAACAGATCTCTCAATCTCTGAAAACAGAGTTTGGTGACCGCATGGCAGATGTTCAGAAAATGCAAGAAGAAATGCGCTCTCTAATGGAGAAGCAGCAACGTGATGGCGCGTTAATGAATGACGCGCAAAAAACGGAACTGGTTCGTAAAATGGAATCGCTAAAATCTGAATATCAGTTAAAGGGCAAAGCACTGGATGAAGACTTACGTCGTCGTCAAGGTGAAGAGCAAAACAAACTGTTAGTTAAAGTGCAAAAAGCCATTAACACTATCGCTGAAAAAGAAAAATACGATTTAGTCTTACAACGTGGTGCCGTCATTTATGTTAAGCCAAACGCTGACATCAGTGGCAAAGTGGTTGAAGCCTTAAGCAAAGGCAAGTAATAGATGAAAAGTGTGACTTTAAAAGAGTTAAGCCTGCTATTGGATGGTGTGATCCAAGGTGATGATGCGTTAGTGATATCCAGCGTAGCGACCCTAGAACATGCCAAAGCGGGTCAAATCTCTTTTTTAGCCAACAGCAAATACCGTACTCAGCTTGAGGCAACTCAAGCGAGTGCGGTGTTATTGTCGGCTAAAGATGCGCAGGACTATCAAGGTACTGCATTAATCGTAAAAGATCCGTACGTGGGTTTTGCCCGTGTTGCCCAGTATTTAGACACTACGCCTAAGGCGGCTCAGGGGATTCATCCTTCCGCGCAAATTGACCCCACAGCACGCTTAGGTGAAGGCGTGTCTATCGGTGCTAACGCAGTTATCGGGGCGAATGTTATCCTCGGTGAAAATGTGCAGATTGGTGCGGGCACTGTGATTGGACAAGATACGATCATAGGTTCAAACACTCGTCTTTGGGCGAATGTGACTGTGTACCATGATGTGCAACTCGGTCAAGATTGTATTATCCATTCGGGCGCAGTATTAGGTTCCGATGGCTTTGGTTATGCTAACGAACGTGGCCAGTGGATTAAAATTCCACAAACCGGCGGTGTACGTATTGGCGATCGGGTTGAGATTGGCGCGAATTCAACGGTAGATCGCGGAGCATTAGGTCATACCGAGATCCACAGTGGTGTGATTATCGATAACCAAGTGCAAATTGCCCATAATGATATTATCGGTGAGAATACTGCCATTGCAGGCAGCACCACAGTTGCGGGCAGTGTCACTATTGGTAAATATTGTATTATTGGTGGTAATAGTGCTATTGCTGGCCATTTGTCCATTACCGATGGTGTGCATATTTCCGGTAGTACTAATATTACCAGTACTGTGCGTGATCCCGGTTTATACTCTTCTGCCACTGTGGCAATGGATAACAAACTTTGGCGTAAAAACACAGTGCGTTTCCGGCAATTGGACGAGCTATTTCAGCGCGTGAAGACGTTGGAAAAAAATTTAAAAACACCAGATTAATTGCCCCAAGGCAATTTGAGGAACAAGGTTCGTGTCTAATCAAATGAACACTATGGATATTACGGAGATCCTTAAGTATCTGCCCCATAGATATCCATTCCTATTAATCGATCGCGTGCTGGACTACACCCCAGGTGAGAGCCTGCAGGCGATTAAAAACGTGACCATTAATGAGCCCTTTTTTCAGGGACACTTCCCCGTGCAGCCAGTGATGCCAGGTGTGCTCATTTTAGAAGCGATGGCACAGGCAACGGGTTTGCTTGCCTTTAAAACCATGAGTGATGATGTACCGCCACCGGGCGTACTGTATTACTTCGCGGGTATCGACAATGCACGTTTTAGACGTGTGGTTGAGCCAGGCGATCAAATCCATTTTGATGTCAAAATGATTAAAGAGCGCCGCGGGATTGGCGTCTTCTACGGTGAGGCCAAAGTGGATGGTGAAGTGGTTTGTTCCGCTGAAATCATGTGTGCCCGCAGAGAGATTAATCAGTGATAGATACATTAGCGTTTGTGCATCCCGATGCAAAAATTGGTAAAAACGTCACCATAGGTCCATGGAGTTATGTGGGCGCGGGTGTTGAAATTGGCGACGATTGTTGGTTGAGCTCCCACGTAGTGGTGAAAGGTCCAACGGTTATTGGTAAAGGCAACCGTATTTTCCAATTCGCCTCAGTGGGTGAAGAATGCCAAGACAAAAAATACGCTGGCGAGCCGACTCGGCTGATCATTGGTGATAACAACGTTATCCGCGAACACGTGACTATTCACCGGGGTACAGTTCAAGATAACAGTGAGACCCGTATCGGCTCCAATAACCTGTTTATGAACTATGTGCATATCGCCCATGACTGTGTGGTTGGCGATAATGTGATTATGGCAAATAACGCGTCTATTGCAGGTCATGTGCATGTGGGTGACTGGGCGATTTTAGGTGGCATGACAGGTGTTCACCAATTTGTGCATATCGGTGCCCACGCGTTTACTGCGGGTTGTTCTTTAGTGCTGCAGGATGTGCCTCCCTTTGTGATGGCATCGGGTCAACCAGCCATTCCACGCGGTTTAAACAGCGAAGGCATGAAGCGTCGTGGTTTCTCTAAGGAAAGCCAATTAGCGGTGCGACGTGCCTATAAAACCTTATACCGCAGTAGCTTGACGGTAGAAGAAGCGATGGAAGCCTTGGCTGAAGATGCACAGAACGATGAACAAGTGAAATTATTCCTTGAATTTGTCAAATTATCGAGTCGTGGCATTATTCGCTAACTCGATCAATGCATGAAAAACAAAAGGGCATTTTTATGCCCTTTGTTTTATGGGCTTGGAATGATGTGTTTGACGTCATCCACTGTCATTAATTCATGAGATGTGGTTTATGAGCAATAAAACTCCATTAGTGTTTGCCATGGTGGCCGGAGAACTCTCCGGCGATATTTTAGGTGCAGGTTTAATGGCGGCGCTGCAAAAGAAGCATCCCGATGCGCGTTTTGTCGGTATTGGTGGCCCCCGCATGGAGGCCCTCGGCTTTAAATCCCTGTTTGCGATGGAAGAGCTCGCTGTGATGGGCATTGTTGAGGTCTTATCCCGTCTGCCACGCTTACTTCATGTACGCGCATCCTTGATTAAATCCATCACCGAACTTAAGCCCGATTGCTTTATCGGAATTGATGCACCGGATTTTAATATCGGCTTAGAGCTTAAACTGAAAGCGCGCGGTATTAAGACTGTCCATTATGTGAGTCCTTCCGTGTGGGCATGGCGTCCCAAACGTATTTTTAAAATCGCTAAGGCGACCCATATGGTGTTGTCACTGCTGCCCTTTGAGAAAGCCTTCTACGATAAGCATCGAGTGCCTTGTACCTTTGTGGGCCATACCTTGGCCGACGATATTCCCCTTGAGAGTGATAAGCTCGGTGCGCGTCAGTTGCTGGCGTTAGACCCCGATGCCGAGTATTTGGCTATTCTGCCGGGCTCCCGTGGTGGCGAGTTAAAACAATTAGCCGAGCCCTTTGTCAAAGCGGCGCTGCTGATTAAACAGAACTTCCCCGATATACGTTTTGTGACGCCGCTAGTGAATCAAAAACGCCGTGAGCAATTTGAACAAGCGTTGACAAATTTTGCACCGGATCTTGAAATTCACATGGTTGAAGGTCAATCGCGGGAAGTGATGGCCGCGGCCGATGGGATTTTACTCGCATCTGGCACTGCGACCTTAGAGGCCATGTTAGTCAAGCGTCCTATGATAGTGGCGTACCGCGTGAGCCCATTAACCTACCGTATCGCCAAGGGCATGATGCAGGTAGAGCGTTTTTCTTTGCCAAATCTCTTAGCAGGAAAGGATCTGGTGCCTGAGCTTATTCAAGACGATTGCACCCCAGAGAAAATTGCAGCGGCAGTGACAGTTGAACTCAACCGCGATTTTGCGCCGCTTAAAGCGGAGTTTGAGCGTCTCCATCGGATGCTGCGTTGTGATGCGAGCCAAAAGGCCGCCGAAGCCGTACTTGCGCTCGTAGACGCGAAGGAAACAAATTAATGGCCATTTTTAAATTGTTAACCGAGTCCGATATGAGGGCCTTTCAGGAAGAACTTATCGCCGGCGTTGATGAAGTGGGCCGTGGCCCCTTAGTCGGCGATGTCGTGACTGCGGCTGTAGTGTTAGATCCTAATCGGCCGATCAGTGGACTCAATGATTCGAAAAAGCTCAGTGAGAAGCGCCGCGAAGCACTGTTCGATGAGATTTGTGAAAAAGCCTTAAGCTTTCATGTGGGGCGTGCCAGTCCCGCAGAAATCGATGAGCTTAATATTCTGCACGCCACTATGCTGGCGATGCAGCGTGCCGTTGCCGGGCTTAATATCGCGCCTAAACTCGTGCTAGTGGATGGTAATCGTAGCCCAGCGTTTAGCCATAATGGTCTGTCCATTGCCAGCCATAGCATCATTAAAGGGGATGGTTTAATTGCCAGTATCAGTGCGGCGTCGATTATCGCCAAAGTGACCCGAGATCGTGAGATGGATGCGCTCGATGCCGCTTATCCCCAATACGGTTTTGCCAAGCATAAGGGCTACCCGACTAAGGCGCATTTTGAGGCCATTGCCCAGCATGGCGTTTTTGACCAATATCGGAAAAGTTTTAAACCCGTCAAGGCATTACTGGAGGGCTAACGCGTATTTTTACGCCATAGTCCCAGTTATCCAGCAAAGTCACTAGCCCTAGGTGCGTGACTTTGCTAGTCTGCTTTTTAGTTATTGTTAACCTGCTATCCAAAGATAATCCTAATTATGTCCGATCCTCGTTTTGTGCATCTTCGTGTCCACAGTGACTTTTCTATGTCCGATGGCGTAGCCAAAGTTAAACCTATTCTCGCTCAAGTTGAGGCATTGGGCATGGCTGCGGTGGCTTTAACGGATCAAAACAACTTCTGCGGCTTAGTTAAATTTTACAGTGGTTGCCATGGCGCGGGGATTAAACCCATTATCGGGGCCGATTTTTGGATGCAAGTGCCTGGGTTTGAAGGGGAATTATGTGCCTTAACCATCATAGCCATGAACAATGTGGGTTATCAAAATCTGACCCAAATCATCAGCCAGGCCTATTTGCGTGGCCAAGTGGTGGGGCGCGTGGTGATAGACCAAGAGTGGCTTGTCACCTATAACGAAGGGATTTTATTATTATCGGGCGCCAAAGAGGGCGATCTCGGTAAGGCGTTACTCAAGGGCAATGGTACTCAGGTCGAATCTTTATGCGAGTTTTATCAAACCCACTTTAGTGATCGTTATTTCCTCGAGCTTATTCGTACGGGGCGCGCCGATGAGGAGCGTTATCTGCATATGGCGGTGGCTTTAGCGCAGGAGAAAGGCATTCCTGTGGTCGCCACCAATCAGGTGGTGTTTCTCAAACCTGAAGACTTCGATGCCCATGAAATTCGAGTCGCCATCCACGACGGCTTTACCCTTGCCGATCCCCGCCGTCCTAAAAAGTACAGTGAACAGCAGTATTTACGCAGTGAAGAGGAAATGTGCGAGCTATTTGCCGACATTCCTGCCGCGCTGTCAAATACGGTGGAAATTGCTAAACGTTGTAATGTGACCATACGTTTATACGAGTATTTCCTGCCTAATTTCCCCACGGGTGATATGTCCATTGAGGACTTCCTCGTGGATTGCTCTAAGAAGGGTCTAGAGGAACGCCTCGAGTTTTTATTCCCTGATCCACTGGTACGCGCCGAGAAGCGTGGCGAATACGATGAGCGCCTCGATATCGAATTGCAAGTGATAAACCAAATGGGGTTCCCAGGTTACTTCTTGATTGTGATGGAGTTTATCCAGTGGGGTAAGGACAATGGCATCCCCGTCGGACCGGGTCGTGGTTCGGGGGCAGGCTCGCTTGTGGCCTATGCCCTTAAAATTACCGATTTAGATCCCCTCGAGTTTGACTTGCTATTCGAGCGATTCCTCAACCCCGAGCGGGTTTCTATGCCTGACTTTGACGTCGACTTCTGTATGGATAGACGTGACGAGGTGATTGACCATGTGGCCGAGCTATACGGCCGTGAAGCGGTATCACAAATTATTACCTTCGGTACTATGGCGGCCAAGGCGGTGATCCGCGACGTGGGCCGAGTGTTAGGCCATCCCTATGGTTTTGTTGACCGAATTTCAAAGCTTATTCCACCTGAACCCGGGATGACGCTGGCCAAGGCCTTCGAGGTCGAACCTGCGTTGCAGGAATCCTACGATGCCGATGAGGATGTGAAAGATCTTATCGACATGTGTCGTAAACTCGAGGGTGTGACCCGTAATGCGGGTAAGCATGCGGGGGGCGTGGTGATTGCGCCGACTAAAATCACTGACTTTTCGCCCTTGTACTGCGATGCGGAAGGGAAAAACCCGGTGACCCAGTTCGATAAAAACGACGTGGAAACCGCGGGATTAGTGAAGTTTGACTTCCTGGGGCTACGTACGCTCACTATCGTCGATTGGGCGCTGGAGATGATCAACAGGGTGGAGGTCAAAAATGGCCGGCCGCCAGTACGAATTGAAGCGATCCCGCTGGATGACCCTGCCTCGTTTCGCCTACTGCAACGCTATGAAACTACAGCGGTATTCCAGCTTGAATCCCGTGGTATGAAGGATTTGATCAAGCGTCTGCAACCTGACTGTTTCGAAGATATGATCGCACTGGTGGCCCTGTTCCGTCCCGGCCCTCTGCAATCGGGCATGGTGGACAACTTTATCGAGCGTAAGCATGGCCGTGAAGAGGTGTCTTATCCCGACTCCCAGTATCAGCATGAGTCCTTAAAAGAACTGCTGTCGCCCACCTACGGCATTATCTTGTATCAAGAGCAGGTGATGCAGATAGCGCAGGTGCTGTCGGGTTATACCTTAGGCGGCGCCGACATGCTCCGCCGAGCTATGGGTAAGAAAAAACCCGAGGAGATGGCTAAACAGCGGAGTATCTTTAAAGAGGGGGCGATTAAAAACGGCGTCGACGGTGAACTGTCGATGAAAATCTTCGACCTAGTGGAAAAGTTTGCCGGCTACGGTTTTAACAAATCCCACTCCGCCGCCTATGCCTTGGTTTCCTACCAAACCCTGTGGCTAAAAACCCATTATCCTTCCCAGTTTATGGCGGCGGTGATGTCCGCGGATATGGATAACACCGACAAAATCGTCACACTTGTCGATGAGTGCGAGCGCATGGGGCTCACTCTGATCCCGCCGGATGTGAATAAGGGCCTGTTTAAATTTACCGTTGATGATGAGTTACGCATTGTTTATGGTATCGGCGCCATTAAAGGGGTGGGAGAAGGGCCGGTAGAATCGATTTTAGAGGCGCGTAAGGATGGCCCCTTCGTAGACCTATTCGATTTTTGTGCCCGTATTGATTTGAAAAAGCTTAATAAGCGCGTTATTGAAAAACTGATCTGTGCCGGTGCCTTAGATACGCTCGGGCCCCATCGCGCCGCTATGATGGCTACCTTACCCGAGGCGATGCGCGCCGCCGATCAACACGCCAAAGCACAGGCTATTGGGCAGCACGATATGTTCGGCTTGCTCAACAGTGAGCCCGAAGACAGTAAGCAACAATTTGTTGAATGCACGCCATGGCCAGATAAAATTTGGCTCGAAGGCGAGCGTGAAACCTTAGGTTTGTATTTGACCGGTCATCCGATCAATCAATATTTAAAAGAGCTTAAGCATTACACCTCCGGCCGTTTGAAGGATGTGCACCCCACTGAGCGGGGGAAAACTGTCAAAGCGGCGGGCTTAGTGGTGGCGACCCGCGTGATGCTGACTAAGCGCGGCTCTAAAATGGGCTTACTGACGTTAGACGATAAGAGTGCGCGTTTAGAAGTGATGCTCTTTACCGAAGCCTTCGAGAAGTTTAATCATTTGCTCGAAAAAGACCGGATCTTGATCTGCGAAGGTGAGGTGAGTTTCGATGATTTTGCTGGCGGTAACCGTATGACGGCGCGCAATATTATCGATATTGGTGAGGCGCGTAGCCATTTTGCCAAGGCGCTAGAGGTTGATCTAGACGCGGCGCAGCTAACCCCTGCAATTTTAGACAGTATTGAGCAGGCAATGGGCCCATGGCGAAACGGTGCTGTGCCAGTGCTCATTAATTACAGCCAAACTCAGGCTAGGGGGCAATTTAGATTAGCCGACGGTTGGCGGGTCAATCCCAGCGATGAATTGGTCTTTGCCCTTGAAACCTTACTCGGTCCCAACAAAGTACGGATTGTGTTTTGAGTTCACAATGGGCCTTTGGCTTAAGGCTCAGATTTATAAAGTATTATCAAAGGATAATCGATGTCAGTCCCCGATCTCTGTGCCCATATCAGTGGCTTTTTAGATTCGCTTAAGATGAAAGCGGGTTGTAAGTTAGTGCTGGCTTACAGTGGCGGAGTCGATTCAGAGGTACTTGCCTTTGGTCTCGCTGAATATGCTAGGCAACATAGTGAATTTAGCTATCAACTCATTTATGTCCACCACGGTCTTAGCCCAAATGCCGACGCTTGGGCGCAACATTGTGTTGTTCGGGGGGGCATCTATGGTCTGCCTGTCACTATTGAGTCTGTAACACCGATGCTGGGTTCGAGGGTGAGTGTTGAGGCCGAGGCGCGGCGTGTACGTTACCTTGCCATTGAACAACACCTCGGGGCCGATGATTATTTATTGACGGCGCACCATGAGGACGATCAACTTGAAACCCTCTTGCTGGCGCTTAAGCGAGGTCAAGGTCCTAAGGGACTTGCGGCCATGGGGCAAATTCAGCCCCTAGCGACGGGGACTCAAATTCGGCCATTATTGGATGTGAGCCGTGGCGAGATAGAAGCGTTTGCTCACGGCCATGGCTTAGTTCATATCGAAGATGAGAGTAATAGGGACGATAAGTTTGATCGCAACTTTTTACGCCTTGAGATCATTCCCCGTTTGAAAGCCCGTTGGCCGAGTATTGCCACTACCGCGAGCCGCAGCGCGTTTCTTTGCGCCGAGCAGCAAGCCTTAGTGGATACCACTGTTAGTGAGCATTTACCCCAGTGGCTCACGAAAGCCACTTTTACCCAACAAACCGTATTTAATCTCGAAGGATTGGCGGCGCAGACACCTTGTTGGCAATCCTTATTATTACGTGGATTTATTGAGTCTCAGGGATTTGTATTACCTTCTTTGGTGCAACTAAACCAAATTATTTATCAGCTTCTTAATGCTAAAGAAGATGCAAAGGTACAGATCCGAATTGGAGATTGTGAGCTGCGCCGTTTTGCCAATCAGCTTTATCTGTCGAGCGTTATGCCCCCTAAAAAGCTCGTTAATGCTCACATTGTTATCCCCCATGACAGTCTCAACCCCTTGATACTGGGAGAGTCTGATTTATTTAGTATCGTTTTGCCACAGGGGGAACTGGTGCAATTAAGGCTCAGCTTCTCAGGGCCGCGGCTGCGTTTGCCTAGGGCCGATGAAGTCGTGAGTGTTCGCTATCAATTACCGGGGCAACTGCGTTGCCATCCCCATTATCGTAGTAAAAGGCGTGAGCTTAAAAAACTGCTGCAAGAGTCAGCGGTCCCACCTTGGCTGCGTGGGCAGATAGGCTTTCTATTTTACGGCGAGCAGTTAGTGATGGCGCAGGGATTATGGATTGAAAAAGCCTTTTGTGTTGCAGACGATGGGGTGGGGATAGCGTTTGGTTAATGCGAGTGGGTGAGGCTATTTAAATTCGATGCCTTAAACCCACTCTCTAAGGGCTCGCGGCAATGAGCATCCCTGCCTGCCATCAAGATAATTGCTCTAGGTTAAGTTTGTAACCATTTCGACCGGATGCTTTCGCTTGGTACAAGGCTTTATCGGCCAGTTCATAGACTTGTTCGGCCTCTAAGTTCTCGCCCGACTCGGCCGCACCTAAACTGCAACTGACGCCAAATTGGTCGAAGCTTTTATGTTGGTTTGTGGCCGTGACTATCCGCTCACACAGTAACCCCGCGGCGTGAATATTCCCCTGCACAATGATCACAAACTCATCGCCACCGATGCGAAATGCCTGATCTGTGTTACGTATTGTGCTGCGAATAATGTCGCCAAACTCCTTAAGAATATAGTCTCCGCACTTATGGCCATGTCTGTCGTTAAGTTGTTTGAAGTTATCTAAATCCAACACGATAAGCGATATGCAGCCTTGTTTTCGATGGGCCCTGGCGATGGCATTTTTAAGGCTTTGAGTATAGTAATGACGATTACCTAGACCTGTTAGCGAGTCAAACATGGCTTGCATCGACATCTCTTGGTATTGCATGGCATTGAGCAAAGGCTGAAGTAGCAAGGGTTCTATTTCTTGCAACATGATTTTTTGCGAAGGTGTGAGTGGCGTGAGCAACTGATAGTGGATATTGAGCGGCATTCCCCCATTCAATAATTGGCGTTTAAGGCTAATGCCATATCGTTTCCCCCAACTCAATTTATATTCATCATGGGTGAGTCGTATCCCTTGAACTGGCAAGTATTGTCCCAGCACTTTGCCATAGCAGGCAAAGACTGTCCTCGGATCTAAGCTAGCATGCAATTGCTGGATCACTTGCACTAGGTCCAGTTGCTGCGCGCTGGGGTTGTATGTCTCCGTAGGATAGTGGTATTCGTCAGGATACAAGCTTGTCGCTAGGCCAAAATCCATCATTATTGCTCCAGCAAATAGAATTGCAGTACGTCATTTGACTTACATTTAGCAAGTTCTATGCCGTCATCATCGTTAATATAATTTGTCTTTGTTTGTCATTCGGTTAAGCTTAAAGCTCGTTGAGATATTTTTGACGCGTCAGCAATTTGACAGGAGTTATCGAGTCCATGGAACACGGTTTCTTGATCCAAATTTTACTCATGTTAGTGATTGCTATCGTTGCTATTGCGTTGCTTAGGCGCATGGGACTGCCTGCCATTTTGGCCTATCTATTGACGGGGGTCGTCAGCGGTCCAAGTGGCTTCCACTGGTTTACTCAACAACAAATGCAGTCGGTGGCCGAGCTTGGGGTGGTACTGCTCATGTTCACTTTGGGACTTGAGTTTTCAGTCCCTCGACTTTGGGCAATGCGCAGAACGGTATTCGGTCTTGGAAGTGCCCAGGTTGTGGTGACTACCTTGCTCACTATGGTGGTGGCCTTACTCTGTGGACTCCATTGGATTGAAGCCTTAGTCATTGGCGCGGCGATTGCCCTGTCATCCACTGCGATTGTGCTTAAATTGCTCAACGAGCAGGGCTGGCTTAGGCGTCGCCACGGTGAGCTTTCAGTCAGTGTGCTGTTATTTCAAGATCTAGCCGTCGTTCCATTGCTTATTCTGCTGCCCTTGCTCGCGAATAATGATGAGCCCTTAATGCTGGCGGGCATTGCTTTTGCCTTGCTGAAAGGGATTTTGGCCTTCTTTCTATTGATGGCGTTTGGGAAGTGGGCATTGCCAAGACTCTTCGATGAAGTTGCACGTTCTCGCTCCAATGAACTCTTTGTCCTGTCGACACTGGTGGTGGCCTTAGTGACGGGCGCATTTACCCAATGGTTGGGTTTATCTATGGCTCTTGGCGCATTTATGGCGGGGATGCTCTTAGGTGAAAGCCAATATCGACGTCAACTTGAAGCGGATATTAGGCCATTTCGTGATCTACTCATGGGGCTGTTTTTTATTTCTATCGGCATGATGCTCAACTTTGAGTTAGTGATGCATTTTTGGTGGCAAATATTGCTGATTTTATTGGCGGTTGTATTCGGAAAGGCATTGATTATTCATGGGCTGCTACGACTTATCGATGAGCCATTTCGTATTGCACTGAGCACGGCAATGAGTTTGGCTCAGGTTGGTGAATTTAGTTTTGTGATATTAGCCCTTGCCGCTAATTATCGTCTTTTAGACAATGAAATCAGTACTATGCTAGTCATGGTCGCCGTACTTTCCATGAGCATTTCCCCTTGGTTAGTACGTCATAGTGTCGATATTGCAAAATGGATGTTGGGAATTCGCCAGTCACAGCATAGGGATGATGTTGTCCCGATAGTGACCGATGATCATGATTTAGTCGTTATTTTTGGCTATGGACGGGTGGGGCAGACAATCGCCCGATTTTTAAAAACGGAAGCCGTACCCTATCTTGTGCTCGATCTTGATCCTACAAGGGTTTCCGAGGCCCGCCGAGCAGGTGAACCCATTTACTTTGGGGATGTGTGTAAAAGAGCAATTCTAAAACAGATGGGGATCAAGAGGGCAAAGATGATCGTTATTACCTTTTGTGAATCCCGTAGCTTAGAAGAGGCATTACCCCTATGTAAGCTGCTTGCTCCCGATGCGAAAATATTAGTCAGAACCCGTGATGATAGTGATTTAGATCGACTGCAAAAGGCCGGTGCTAGCCAAGTGATCCCTGAATCCTTAGAGGGCAGTTTAATGTTAGTGTCCCAAGTATTGCATCAGTGTGGGGTGCCACTAGCACGGATATTAAAGCGCTTGGAATCTGAGCGACGTAATCATTATCAATTTTTACATGGTTTTTTTCGGGAGCTGAAACTGACTTCAGCTTAGAGTCGATGCATGCGGTATCGCTGCCCCGCGGTGCCGATGCCGTAGGCAAGATGGTGGCGGATATTGATTGGGCCTTGCTGCGGGTTGAACTGAGGGCAATACGCCGTGACGGGGCCGAGGTGGAGCATCCAGGGCAGGATTGGATCTTTAGTGCAGGGGATATTTTATTGGTAGTCGGTAAACCCCGAAGGCTGGAAAAAGTCGAAGCTAAACTCCTGCATGGCTAATGGCTCGCGGTTGCTGAGGGTAAAATACAGAGATAAAAATGCCGACATTATGTCGGCATTTTTGTCTGCAATCTGTTATCCGATTAATCTATCCCTTGCGAGATAGTGATTAATTACAGAACAACAACGTTCGCAGCTTGAGGACCTTTTTTGGCCTTGTTCGATATCAAAAGAAACCTTTTGACCTTCACCAAGGGTTTTAAAGCCTTCTGAAACGATTGCGCGGAAATGAACGAATGCGTCAGCGCCACCATTGTCAGGAGAAATAAAACCAAAACCTTTTTCTTCGTTAAACCATTTAACTACACCAGTAGTTTTAGACATGAATGTCTCCAAAATTTTCAAACAAAATAATTCGCAATTATGCGGGAACTTAGCCAGAAATAGAATTATTTACATTGATGATAAGTTATGAGTGGAAAGCTTCATGACAGCAAACAAATTACAGGGTGCAGCGAAGGTTTTCAAAAACATAATATTGCTTATAAATAGGTCTGAATCACAGGCCGGAGTGCAGAGTAACACACTCTGATCTTTTGTATAGTTTTATTTTTAATCGCTGGGATACCCTAGGCGATTTTTTTAAAAGATATTGAAAATAAAATATTTTTTAACTACACGTATTCAACTAGATAGGTATTTTTCACCGTTTAATGTGTTTGGAAAAATAAGCTTTGGTGCACAAGCATTATTTCACTAAAAGGGAGGGCATTCTGCTGATGCATTGCAATGATTGGTTACGTTATTAAATTGTTGCTTAAATGTGTCGGTGATATTATCGCTGCCAAATAGAGAGCTTGTTGCTCTACTTAGTAGCCCACATAGTCCACAAATTAGCTTAGTTCACAAATAATGATGCATGGAGACTTCAGTTTGAAAACAATATTAAAACGAATCGGACTCGGTAGTTTAATTATAGTGTTACTTTTAAGTGCCTTGGCAGTACATGAATGGTTTGCGAAGAAACCCTTTTTCTTTCGTGCTTTTTTAGACCGAAGTGTTGTCAAAATGGCATTTGAAAGTCCAGAAACCTTAACTTCTTTGGGCTTCTTAGAATCCTTTGGGATCACAGGGCATAATGCACAGTTAGATGATGATAGCCCAGCGGCCATGGATAAAACCTTTGCCCAAGTGCGTGTGCTGCGGGATACATTGCTCCGTTATCAAGATACGGATTTAGATAATAATCAACGTATTTCTAAGGACATCGCCCTCTATCTAGCAGATTTTGCTCTCGCTTCCGAACCTTATAGCTACCATAATTATCCATTGAATCAGCTGTTTGGTATTCAAAACGGTTATCCAAGCTTTATGCAGGCTCAGCATCAGGTTCATTCAATCGAAGACGCTGAAAACTATCTTGCGCGTCTACAAGCGGTGCAAACTAAATTTGCCCAAACCATGGAAGGACTCTCACTTCGCGAATCTAAGGGCATTATTCCGCCAAAGTTTGTGATTGAGCGGGTACTGGCCGAGATGAATGATTTTGTCGCTACGCCTATTCAAGACAATATTCTCTACAGTTCATTCAAAACTAAATTGACTGACACTGATATCAGTGCCGACGAGCAAGCGCGTTTATTGACCGCGGCTGAAGCGAACATTAAAGATTACGTGCACCCTGCGTACCAATTATTTATCGATTACTTTATCCAATTACAAGCCAAAGCGGGGACGGATGACGGTTACTGGGCGCTGCCTAACGGCGATGTTGCCTATGAGCAGTTACTGAAGTTTTTCACCACCACTAATTACACTGCCGATGAGATCCATGCCAAAGGACTTGCTGAGGTGAACCGTATTCAGAGCGAGATCATGACTATCTTAGCCGCGCAGGGTTACGATGTGAGTCAGGGTTTCTCGGTTGCGATTGAAGCATTGGCCGCCGATCCTAAGTTTTACTACGAGGATAGTGATGCGGGTAGGGCACAAATTCTCGTCGATTATCAAGCGATTCTCGATGAGGTGAATGCGGGACTCGGTGATGCCTTCCGTATTCGCCCTGAAGCGGGCATGGAAGTGGTACGTATTCCTGAATTTAAAGAGAAAACGGCGCCTGGTGCCTATTATCAACAGCCCGCCATCGATGGCAGTCGCCCCGGTCGTTTCTTCGCAAACCTTTACGATATCAAGGCGACCCCTAAGTATGGCATGCGCACCTTGGCCTACCATGAAGGCATTCCTGGACATCATTTTCAAATTGCCGTTGCCATGGAGTTAGAAGGCCAGCCGCTCATCCGTAAGATGGCACCTTTTACGGCCTACATTGAAGGTTGGGCGCTTTACAGTGAACGCTTAGCTTGGGAACAGGGTTTCCAAAAGGATCCCTTTGATAATATTGGTCGATTGCAGGCGGAGCTTTTCCGCGCTGTGCGTCTAGTGGTCGATACTGGTATTCACCATAGTCGTTGGACTCGCGAGCAAGCCATCGACTATATGAAGAAAAACACCGGCATGTCCGATCGTGATGTGACCGCAGAAATTGAGCGCTATATAGTGATGCCGGGCCAAGCGACGGCTTATAAAGTCGGGATGATGAAAATTCTTGAGTTAAGGGAGAAGGCTAAGTTGGCCCTCGGAGATAAGTTTAATTTACGGAATTTTCACGATGTTGTACTTAAAAATGGCGCTGTACCTTTAGATATTTTGGAGCAGATCGTTAACCGTTATATCGCTGAAACGAAAAGTAAAACCTGATAAGAAAGCCTTTTTTATCTGTTACTTTTGATGTTAATTACCCCCTCCTATACCTTCGAGTAGGCGCCTTTAGGTACTCGAAGGTATGTTCTAATTGCAGGGATTCTGGCTTTCCGCCAATGCTTTCAATACAATCCCAGACAACTCATTGATAAATGTCGCTCGGCAATGGCTTGCTATTGCTAGGTATCGATATTTTTAGTTTCAAGGTTTTTACATGAATCGCTTGTCCCCCCAAGATCCTATCCAATTGACTCGAAGCACGATTGAGTCATTATTCACGCCGCCAACCTTAATGCGCGCCCGTGATTATGTGATGAAGGGACGGGTCTTGAGCGCCAAAGCGAACGCCGATTTTCGTCATATTGAAGGTCGCGTCATGGGGACGGAATCCCAGCCCTATCGACAAGATATTCGCCTCGTGAGTGTAAACCATAAATTGATCATGAATGGCTTCTGCTCCTGTCCTGCCACAGGACATTGCAAGCATATTGCCGCGGTTCTTTATAGTTTACTGAGCGATAGAACCGTTGAAGATCAACGTATTGCCCAGTGGTTACATCTATTAGATGAAAGTGATGACCTCACGGTTTCAAATGTCGATTTACTCTATGACGATCGCGTGCTGTACGTGTTATCCAAAGATGATAATGGCGTTTACCTTGAACTCAGAAAAGGCAAGCTGGCGAAGAAAGGCGGCTATAACAAAGGCTCGAAAATCGCGTTATCCGACGTGCAATACTATATGCCTGCTTGGATTGGCGCCGAAGATGTGCTCATCATCAATCTTATCATGTCCACCCGCCGCCACGGCGCCTCGCGTCTGTACCTTAAAGCTCAGCTAGGTGCCATGGCGCTGGAAAAAATGCTCCTTACTGAGCGGTGTTTTTGGGAGGAAAGTCGTTTACCGCTCACCCGAGGTGAGTCAATCAAGCCTGAATTTATTTGGCTCGATAGGGATGCCGAGCATAAACAGATGCAGTTAATGCTACCCAATAAAGACAATTGGGAGCTGATACCCTGTGAGCCGCCGAGTTACATCGACTTAGATTATTTTAAAATAGGTACATTAGAGACAGAGATCAGCGTTGAAAAGCTATTGTTACTCAGTCAGATGCCCCCTGTGCCTAGCTCGCAAATAGAACTTGTGAGCCACAAATTGATTAAGCATTTTTCGGCGAAAACTGTGCCTACGCCCGCTTCGATTGATTTTGTCGAGTTGCAAGTGCCGCTGCAAGTCAGGTTAACCTTAACGTCGCAGGAGTTACCCGAGTTTGCTATGGCGCAGCCGCTAGTGCTGCTGGAGTTTGTCTATCAGGATGTGGTGCTCGGCGGCCGGTATCCAGACGAACCCATATCCTTAGTCACCCACCAAGGCAAAACCTATCAAGTCACACGGCAATTAGATGCGGAAATGAATGTCGTTCATCGTCTAATGGCATTGGAGCTGGTCGAGCTTGCACCTTCTTTTATCCCTAACAGTGGCAACTATGTCAGTATATGGGGGGTAGGTTCACTGCCTGAAACGATCGATGCTTGGCTGCACTTTATTCAACAGGAAATACCAGCATTAGAGGCCTTGGGTTACCAAGTACATTTTGCCGATAATTTCAGTTTAAATGTGATCGACACTCCATTGGCGATTGAACTCGATGATTCGCAGGAAGGTTGGTTTTCCCTATCACTCAATGCCGATATCGATGGCCAAATAGTCCCCATGCTGCCCTTAATTGCCACTTGGCTTAAGCAGTATGGTGAGCCCGCGGATGATGCTGAGTTACTGTTACCAAGTCCGAATGGGGATTGGTTAAAAGTCAAAGCCAGCGTGATCAAACCATTAGTGAGTATTATTTTAGAGCTATTTGATAGTCACAAGGGTCACAGCGTTGCTTTGCCAAAGTATCGAGCCCATTTGCTTAATGATTTTGTCGACAGTGAAATTGGTTTATTAAATGGTGAACGGGTCAGAAATCTAGCGGCGAAACTGGCGCAATTTCAGGGAGTCGTTGCGGTGGATTTGCCTCAGCAATTACAAGCTGAATTACGCCATTATCAACATCAAGGTTTAAATTGGCTTTGTTTTTTAAAAGAGTACCAACTTGGCGGTATCTTAGCTGACGATATGGGGCTAGGCAAAACGGTTCAAACCTTAGCTTTTCTACTCAAACAGCAAGAGTTAGCTGCCGCGGGAACCCGCCGTGCACCGAGCCTAATTATTTGCCCCACCAGTTTAGTGGGCAATTGGGCCAAAGAAGCCGCTAAATTTTCCCCTTCGTTAAAGCTAGTGGTGATCCATGGCGCCCAGCGTAAACCTCTGCTCGAACGCTTAACCGAATACGATATAGTGGTGACAACATATCCATTAATGGTGCGGGATAATGAATATTATCAATTACATCATTTTGAACACATCATACTCGATGAAGCCCAGCAGATAAAAAATGCCCAAGCGAAGGTGACACAAGTCATCAAGGAATTGCACTCTCCCTTTAAATTATGCCTAACGGGGACACCGCTGGAAAATCACTTAGGTGAGCTGAAATCGTTAATGGATTTTTGTTTACCAGGACTTTTAGGGACAAATGCCTTCTTTAACAAATCCTTTAGATACAGTATCGAGCGCTATGGTGATACCGAAAAGGCTAAGATATTAAGCCAGCGCATCGCCCCCTTTGTGCTGCGCAGAACCAAAGATCAAGTTATCACTGAATTACCGGCTAAGACGGAAATTATCCAAACCCTAGAGCTTGAAAAGGATCAACGCAATCTCTATGAGATCATACGCTTAAGCATGGAGAAAAAGCTGAGGGATTTGTTTTCGACCCAAGGGGTTGGTAGCAGCCATATTGAGTTTTTGGATGCATTGCTCAAATTGCGTCAGGCCTGCTGTGACCCTAGGTTAGTGAAGCTAGAGCAGGCACAAAAGGTCAAAAATAATGCTAAGTTAAACTGGCTTACTCAAAATTTACCCGAGATGGTGCAAGAAGGGCGTAAGATCTTAATTTTTAGTCAGTTTACTAGCATGTTGACCCTGATCGAAGCCGAGTTACAGTCCTTAAATATGGATTACAGTAAGCTCACTGGGCAGACTCGGCTGCGCCAAGTGCAGATAGATAAATTCCAAGAGGGCGATACGCCTGTGTTCTTAATTAGCTTAAAAGCTGGCGGTACTGGGCTTAACCTCACAGGCGCAGATACGGTTATTCACTACGATCCTTGGTGGAATCCTGCCACGGAAAAACAAGCCACGGACCGCGCCCATCGCATCGGCCAAAACAAGCCCGTATTTGTGTATAAATTAATTGCCGAAGGAACTGTCGAGGAAAAAATCCAAGAAATGCAGCAACATAAGCAAAGCTTGGCGGACAGTATTCTCGAGGGCAAAGGCAAGGGAACATGGCAAGGCAGTGCCGAAGAATTGTTATCACTGTTTAGCTAGTTCTAATGTATTTAATTGATTGAATTATCTGACAGAGGTGAACCATGCAGTATCAAGTCGACACTCATACTCATACGGTGGCATCGAGCCATGCGTACAGTACCATTCACGATTACATTGCCGTAGCCAAGCAGAAGGGCATTCGTCTGTTTGCGACCACAGATCATGGGCCAGCCATGGCCGATGCGCCGCATTTCTGGCACTTTGTGAATTTAAGGGTGTTGCCCCGCATGGTGGATGGTGTCGGAATTTTGCGTGGTATTGAAGCCAATATCAAAAATATCGACGGTGAGATTGATTACTTTGGGGATTATTTATCCCAGCTCGATATAGTGCTCGCGGGATTTCACGAGCCAGTTTATCCACCATCGGATAGGGCAACTCATACTGAGGCGATGATCAATACCATTAAAAGCGGTAAGGTCGATATTATTACCCATCCCGGTAATCCTGCTTATCCTATTGATATTGAAGCCGTTGCCCGCGCCGCCGCCGAACATGGTGTGGCATTGGAAATCAATAATTCCTCCTTTGAAGTCTCCCGCAAGGGCAGTGAAGCCAATTGTACCGCCATTGCTAAGGCGGCAAAGGAATTTGGGACTATCTTGGTTATGGGCTCTGACTCCCATGTGGCCTTCAGTTTAGGGGAGTTTGGCTGCGCTAAAACTATTATTGATGCTGTGGCTTATCCCGAATCTCACTTACTTAATCGCAGCCCCGGGGCATTACTGGCCTTTTTAGCGGGTCGCGGCCACCACACCGTTGCTGATCTGGCTGCCCTTTTCAATGATGACAATGATAAATAAGCACTTGACTGACCATGGGAATACCACGGCTAATGGGCCGCAAACTGTGCTTATCACGGGGGCCGATAGCCAACTGGCCAAGGCGCTGCAACGTAGGTCCAGCACTATTGCTCAGGCATTCAGGTTAATTCCCCTGACCCGGGAGCAGCTTGATATTAGCGATGCATTGGTTGTGGCAAAGGCATTTAGTGAATATCGGCCCGATTGGGTGATCAATTGCGCCGCCTATAATGGGGTGGATGATGCCGAACGCGAGCCTGAACTCGCTTACAGGGTTAACTCACTCGGCCCTGAACTTCTTGCTAAACAATGCGTTAATCTAGGTGCGCGTTTAGTACATATTTCCAGTGACTATGTATTTAATGGCGGGGTGTTTAGCGGTGAAGGGATTAGTGGCGGCGCTTTTGACTGCGACGTGGTGAGCTCTGATACCTGCCATTCGCACAAAACATCCCCCTACCGAGAAACCGACTCTCCTTCGCCTCTGTCTGTTTATGGTAAGAGCAAATTGGCGGGCGAGAATGCGGTACTTGGACTGCTGGGTGAACGTGCTTTAGTCATTAGGACCGCTTGGCTCTACGGGCAAGATGGGCATAATTTTGTCAAAACTATGCTTAAGCTGATGCAAACCCAAGCGAGTCTAACTGTTATTGACGATCAAATCGGCTCGCCCACTTGGAGTGATGCGCTGGCGCACACTGTGTGGCAGTTGATCCTCAAGCAGGGGCAGGGGATGTTCCATTACGCTGGCCTTGGTGAATGTAGTTGGTATCATTTTGCCTGTGAGATCCAGCGTCAAGCACTTCAATTCAAGCTGTTAACCAAGCAAATTCCCATAGTGCCAATCGATAGCGCAGGCTATGCCGCTAAGGCTTTGATGCAGGGAAAATCCCTTGCACTAAGGCCTAGCTACAGTGCACTTTGCAGTGAAAAATTGCAGCATTTCATGGCTATGCCAGAGTTACAGACACAAAATTTACAGAATAATCAAGATCTTCTTATGTCGATAGTGTGGCAGGATTGGCGGCAACAACTCAAGATCATGCTGCAATCGATGTAGATGGTGAAGATGAACGTGATAGCGGCGCACCGTTATTTGTTGCTGTGATAGCCATTTTGCCCACATCTCGCCTGTGAATACGAATGCAGCTGCCCCTATGGCTCTTTTCAGCCTGTTAGGCTTGGCTTAGACTCGGGAGCCTAAGTGTTTTTACCCTAGGCCCAATAGGCGTCAGCGATTTTCTTAGTCAATTTTGCTCGATGTATGATGAATTTGTTCTTAATTTTCAATCCATGGCGATGGCATAATGCCAAGATACTTAACGGATAAAGGACATCGAAATGACAGATAAGACCACAGTGGCGACCCTCACTAAGCAAGATTTACTGGCGGTGGTGGACATTGCCAAAGCCGCGGGTGAGGCCATTATGACGATTTATGGTCAAGAGGACTTTTCCGTAAGCCATAAGGGCGATGACAGTCCGGTGACGGCCGCCGATATTGCGGCCCACAGGGTGATTGTGGCATCACTGGCTGAGCGATTTGTGGGTATTCCCGTGATGTCCGAAGAGGCCGCTGAAATCAGTTGGGATGAACGCAGGCAGTGGGACACCTATTGGTTGATCGACCCCTTAGATGGCACCAAAGAGTTTATTAAGCGAAACGGTGAATTTACGGTCAATATTGCTCTTATTCATCAGGGGATTGCATTGGCTGGTGTTGTATATGCCCCCGTGCTTGACACTTATTATTATGGGGCAAAACATTTGGGTGCTTGGCGACAAAAAGCGGGGCAGGAAAGCCCATTACTGGGAGTGACTCGCCCGCGGCAAACGCCGATAGTTGTCGGCAGTCGTTCCCACTTGAGCCCTGATATCGCCGAGTATCTGCAGCATTTGGGTCAGCACCAGATGTTAAGCGTGGGCAGTTCATTGAAGTTTTGTATGTTGGCAGAGGGGGAGGCCGATCTCTACCCTAGATTAGGTCCTACTAGCGAGTGGGACACGGCCGCAGCACAGGCCGTATTGGAAAGCGCAGGCGGAAGTGTCGTCTGTTATGACTCTGGTTTACCCTTAACATACAATCAAAAACCAGAAATATTAAACCCTTACTTTATTGCTACAGCCCCAGGCTGGGTAGCATAACCATAACGTGAATCGAGTGCGGTATATGCACTCGATAACACGGCAAGATAAAATTGGAGTAGCGATTCATGATACGCATGGGCATCGATTTAGGCGGAACAAAAATAGAATTAGTGGCCCTAGGCGAAGAAGGCAATGAGCTATTTCGCAAGCGTGTTACAACACCGCGTGACTATCAGGGGACCCTTAACGCCATTGTCGATTTAGTCAACGAAGCCGAAGCAACCTTAGGTGAAAAAGGTACTGTGGGGGTGGGTATTCCCGGCGTCATATCTCCCTATTCAGGTTTAGTTAAAAATGCCAATTCTACTTGGATTAATGGTCACCCGCTCGATGTGAATTTAGGCGAATTGCTTGGGCGTGAGGTGCGTGTCGCCAATGATGCGAACTGCTTTGCGGTTTCTGAGGCGGTCGATGGCGCAGCCGCGGGAAAGTCTGTGGTATTTGGCGTGATTATCGGTACGGGCTGCGGCGCTGGCGTGGCAATTAACGGTAAAGTCCATGCCGGCGGTAATGGGATCGGTGGTGAGTGGGGACATAACCCACTGCCTTGGATGACGAAGGAAGAGTTCAATACTACCCGCTGTTTCTGTGGTAACCCAGATTGTATTGAAACTTTTATTTCCGGTACGGGTTTTGTCCGTGATTATAATGCGGCATTAGAGTCGGCGGACAAAAGTCGAGCGCCCGCGAAGTCGGGTGCCGATATCATGTTATTAGTCGATCAACATGATGATATCGCCGTCGCTGCCTTTGATCGCTACATGGATAGGCTCGCCCGCTCACTGGCCCATGTGATTAATCTGCTCGATCCCGATGCGATTGTGCTGGGGGGCGGTATGTCAAATGTGGAGGCGATTTATCCACGATTACCCGCCTTATTAACCCATTATGTGGTTGGGCGTGAATGTCGTACCCCTGTGGTCCAGAACCTTTATGGCTGCTCATCGGGCGTTCGCGGCGCCGCTTGGTTATGGGAAAAATAATTCCTGCGAGTATATTACCCGTGCGCACTTTTAAACCATCGCCCAGCCTAGTGCTGGGCGATGGTTTATGGCACTTTTGATGCTATGATGGCGCTTTTTGGAGGGGCTTGGGATGGATATCCTATTTTGGGTAAAAAAAATTGTTTCTCAGGGGATCATGCCTATTCCCTTTATCTTGTTGTTACTGCTCGTTTCAATATTCGTTTGGCGTCGTCGCAACTTGGCGAAATGCCTAGTTGCGAGTGCATTTTTCCTGTTACTTTTTCTCGGTAGCCAACTGGGTGTGGATACCCTAGTGCGGCCGTTAGAAGCACAGTATCCCATTAATTCCGCCCCTATTTCCGGTCAGTGCTATGTAATGGTATTAGGTTCGGCCCATTCCGATATCCAAGGTGCAACGGCGGTGCAATCACTTTCTGCCGTAGCCCTTGCAAGACTTTCTGAAGGAATACGGCAACTTAACTTAGGTCAGGATTGTAAGTTGCTGGTGAGCGGCTGGGGGGGCGAACTTACCCAGAACCCCCATGCTGAAATGATGGCAAATGCAGCCGTAGAGCTGGGCGTCGATAAAAATAAGATCATTCGATTTCCCCTCGCGCGGGATACCTTAGAAGAAGCACAATATGCAAAATGGGAGCTAGGGGATGAAGCCTTTCGTTTAGTCACTTCGGCCTCCCATATGCCAAGGGCTATGGCGATTTTTACCGCTAAAGGGTTGCATCCTAGTGCGGCGCCAACGGATTTTATTGCACGGGATGACTTTGGTTGGCGTGTGACGGGTGATCATTTATTAGCCTCCCAACGGGCTATTCATGAATATATTGGCCGTTTATGGTTATGGGTAAAACAGGAATAAAGTGATGACTTTAGAGTCAGATGTAGTCTCTATTCGACCGTTGTCGAAGCGCAATGGGCTGACGTTAACTTGGATTGGTGCCAGTGCTGTTATTTTAGGCTTTGGTGTGTTTATCGTTTTTCCTGAGCTAATGGCGATAGGTCTAGTCTTTTTCAGCCTGGGGGCCATTGCCTTGATCTTAGGTTTGGCTAAGGTATATGAACCGGAAACGACTATTTGTATCGACGAGCAAGGGCTGACCTATTTCCATCGCCGCGGCAAGGTGTCCATCACTTGGGATAATATTCAGCGGGTCGATATTCCTAGGGTAACACTGGGTGTAGACACTATTGAGTTGTCCTATTTAGGGATAAAACTCAAACACCTTAATCCCATACTCGATAATATTTCCCTGCGTTTAGCCGCGGGATTATTGACTGAGCAGCGTCCTTTGTTGGTCACTGCAGCCTCCCAGCAGGAGGACCTTGCTACCCTAGAAACTTACCTTGGGGCCGAATTTAGCCCACTGGTGGTCGAAGGGGATCGTTATCGCGGCGTATTAGCGATGTTTGGGCATCGCTGTGTGATGCTCAATACTCACTTGGGATATCACCTGTATATTCCCCACGACAGTTTGGACCGAGAGCCAAAAGAATTTATTAAACTGTTAAGGCAGCGTATTGCACAGGGGATGTCATAGTTAGGCGTGAGGGATCGACTAAAACATATATGGACCCATCCGGTTTGCAAGACATTCGATATCAATTTTGAGAAGAGTTCATTGCACCCATATATTCGGCCTGTTATTGAGGGATTCCTCTGGCCCTGATGGATATTTGCTTCTACTGTCCTTATCATCCCTGCGGCTTCATCAGAGCCTATGTTTTCGTAAGGTTTTTAGTAGATCAGTCTGACTGTCTCATCATCAAATCAAGTGTCTTAGCAACTTGCTGGTTGGTTAATCGTTAACATAATAAGTACATTTGATGTTGTTACATAGCGAGCCGAAACTCTTCTTCACGTGCCGCGATAACCCATGACATTCTGGCGAGCTTATTCGCGACGGCCACACACGCACGATTGAAACCTCGGCGTTCCGCTAGCTGAATAGCCCAACAACTCAACTTATCCGACTTACTCCCACTGTGTCGCAACACCGCTCTGGCGCCGTGGATGAACAGCGTACGTAAATAGGCGTTTCCCCGCTTACTTATCCCGAGGAGGTTATCTTTACCTCCGCTGCTGTGCTGCTTAGGTACTAAGCCACACCAAGCTGAAAAATGTCGGCCATTGCTAAAGTCTTTACCGTCACCCACTGCAGCATAAATCGCCGTAGCGGTGACAGGCCCAACACCAGGGATAGTCTGTAATCGCTGACAAATCACATTGTTTTGAGTTTCGTTTAGTACTTGAGTGTCACAACTCTTAAGCCGTTTTTCAATGTCGATAACCTCATCATATAACTGATAAAAGATGGCTCTACCCTTGGTGGTCAGTGTATTGGCTTCATCGACCAAAATATCAGGTAACTGGGCTTTAAAAGCCGATTTACTTTTGGTCATCACAATGCCGTATTCCGCTAGCATCCCTCTGACCTGATTGATTAAGGCTGTTGATTGTTTAGTTAATCGTTCGCGCATACGGTGGAGCAGTTGCACATCTTGCTGCTCGACGCTTTTGGGTTTTACAAACCGCATGTTGGGCCGCTGCGCAGCCTCGGCAATGGCTAGCGCATCGTTGTAGTCATTTTTATTACCTTGCCTAAAAGGAACCACATACTGCGGGGCAATTAACTTAACTACGTGCCCAAATTGCTCGAATTCTCTGGCCCAATAACTCGCGCCGCCACACGCCTCCATAACGATAAGGCAAGGCTCAATTTTCGCGACAAAGGGCAGCAAGTCTTTGCGTCTAAGCATTTTCTTTTTGATTAACTTGCCAGCTTTATCAACACCAACAAGATGAAAAACAGACTTTGCGATATCTAAACCGATTGTAGTAATCTTCATAGGTGGACCCGTCCTCTTTTTGATGAGTTTTAGCGACTACATCGTGGCCCATTGCGAGGCCGATTAAAAGTGGATGGGTCCATTCCATTATCCCTGTTTTAGAAGATCATAGGTGCAACAATGCCAATCCTAACCCACCCTTATACTGTTCGTTTAGCTAAAAAGCTATTTCCCCAAGTGAGCTAAACAGAATGATAAAGCTAAAACGATATCAAGTGATTACCCTCCAAACTGTATAAAAAACCGCTACCGCCAAAAAGCGAATTCCTATAGCATCATTTATACCCATTTACAGGGATGTGGCAGTGGCCATATTTGAGGGTTAGTCAATGAGCGATTTATGCCCTGCAAACCGCGCAGCGCATAAATACTAAGACGTTATGCATCAAAATAGAGGAAACTATGAGCAAAGGAGTATTGACCTTTTTCTGTGGCAAAATGGGGGCAGGAAAATCGACTAAGGCTATTGAAATCGCGCGGGAAGGCAATGCAGTTTTGCTTTCTGAAGATGAATGGCTTGCGGCACTCTACCCAAATAAGATTTCATCACTTAATGACTATATTGAATATTCAAATCTACTTAAACCACAGATCAAAAAGCTGGTTCAATCTATTTTGTCTTCGGGAACCAGTGTAGTGATGGACTTTCCAGCCAATACTCTTTCGCAGAGAGATTGGTTTCGGAGTGTTTTCTCCGAGATCGAAGCTCCGCATAGTCTGGTATACATCGACTTGCCAAATGAAATCTGCCTAAAACAGATTGGGAAAAGATGTATAGAACAGCCTGAAAGAGCCGCAACTGGTACAGCAGAGATGTTTGAGCTGGTTACAAAGTATTTTATAGCCCCCACACCCGAGGAAGGCTTCAATATAATTAAAGTGGTGCGGAATGCATAACAAGGCACTGATACAGAACATTTACTCGCTGGCGTCCCTACATTTCCGCAGAGTGCGACGTTAGGACTCACAACCCACTTTTCAGGAGTCTTTGATTTTATGAGATCTACGAACATTGCCCTAGTTGCCGCCTTTGCCGCAACCATCATCATCTTTGGGGCCGATGCCGAGACTACACCCGAGCACAAAAGCCTTTACAACACTGTGGCAGCGCTGGACACTGCAGTATTCGATGCATTCAACCACTGCGCCGAGCCAGGGGAACTCGATAAACACGCCAGTTACTTTGCGGTGGACGTTGAGTTCTACCATGACAACGGTGGGGTCACCTGGACTCGTGAGGACATGATCGCTGGCACTCGCAAGAATGTCTGTGGCAAGTTCAGTCGCGAGATCGTACCGGGCTCCTTGAAGGTCTATCCAATCAAGGGCTTTGGTGCCATTGCACAGGGTTCGCACCGCTTCTGCCAGTTCTCGAGTGGCACATGTGAAGGTCTGGCTGATTTCACCATGATCTGGCGCGAGCAAAATGGCAAGTGGGAGATTACCCGGGTGCTCAGTTATGGTCACCGGCCCGTAAGCGAGTCCTAACCGTTCATTCAAGCCGAAGCCGTTTCGCGGCTTAATTCTGGCGTTAATCCATAGAAATTTTAATCCGAAACTCACGAATTAGAGTTAGGAATCCATCGCCTATTAATTGAAGACAATAAGCCACAACTGAACCTCACTAATGCGGAGTTTAATGCTATTGCAGTGATGGCTTGTTAAACCGATCTCAGGTTATTTAACTGCCAGTTCGCAGTCCATGGCTCTCGTTCATAAACTGAGGCACTAGATTGAAGCCTATATGCCGATTTAGTATGCCAATTTCACGCTGACTATTGAGCGGATAAAAAAGGGGACCCTAGGGTCCCCAATGAGTTGCAGAGATGAAATCTGGGTTGTGCAGGGCAACCCAAAGGTACTAGTACTAGTGTGCTACCTCTGCGTGTACCTTATCTATGCCATAGGTTTTACCTTCAGCATGGCAGGTCGCGCATGATTCTACTGGTAGGTTAGGATCTGTCATCGCATCTGCTTCAACCACTGCACCGTTACTTCTAAAGTGAGCGACAGCCGCTGCATCAGAGTGAGCGTGACAGCTACGGCATGACTCAGCAACTGGAGTAATATAGTTGCTACCCACTTTGATTGCGCGTTTGCCAGAGGTTAAACCACCGTCGCTTGCAAACAGTTCTGCACCATCTTTATGACATGCCGAACATGCTGTTTCTGGTGATGGATAACCAACTAACTCACCTTGAGCGTCACGGAATATGCCTGCGATAACATCGAAGTTACCACTGTGGAAACGGTGGGCCACAGTAAATAAGTCTTTGTTACTGAAGGTTACATTTGGATTAATCACCTTGCTACCATCTTCGCCTTTGTAGGCTACTGTTGGGTGATATGTTGAACCTGATGTATCGTTGTGACAGTTCATACATTGGTCAAAGGTGTAAGTTCCGTGTCTGGTGCCCTTGATATAATCTAAGGTGCCGTGACAGGCATTACATTTTGTTTCTTCTACCGTAATCCGAGTGGGATCTGTCATCCGAGCCGTGTTAACTGCACTACCATCTAAGCTGTAAAACTTAACAGGGGAAGTGTTGCCTATTGGGTTTTTTGGACCAAACTCGAGCCCAGTAGCGTTACAGCTAGTTACGGCGCCAGCTTTAATACAAGCGTTAGCCTCTGAACTCACATAGATAGTACCGACGGCTTGTGCGTCAGGGATATCTTTCACGAAGGTTAAGACACCTCCAGCAAGAGTACCATTTGCTAAGTTTAGATTGATTGCGGTCGGTTTAACATCGCGCCATGCATACACAGTTCCGTCAGTTGCTATACTGCCTAACAACAGGCCGTTAGTGACCAACATACCGGTTGGATTACTGGTGGCATTGTATGCGACTAAGTTGGTGCCATCAGGAATAGCTGTGCCATTCATGGTCACATTGGCTTTGATGGTTAAGGTCTTCATGCCCAGAGTGGCAGATGGAGCGACTGCTGCACTGGTAAAGTCGACTTTTAACAGCTCAGCATATTCGGCACGCTTACCGACACTGTGCACGGCTTCGGGTGTTAAGCTACCGCTGCCATGACAAGATTTACATTGAGTATCATCGGCTTGAGCTAAACCAAATTCTGAATGGTTTTCACCGGTGGCGAAGTTCACATTAATATGACAACCCACACAGGCCTTGGCATAAATATTGGTGTTATAGCTTGGTGCACCATCATGGCATGTCTTACATTCTTTCAAGTCAGATGGGAAACCAATTTCACCAAAATATTCTTTTGCTTCACCGCTTAGACTGTCACTAATGTGGTGACCCGCATGGAGTCTGTGGATCATTGGACCAAAGTCAAATACCCAACCTTCTGCCAGTTGTGCATCACTTGGAACTTGATCTGGGTTATGGCAAGTTACGCAGTTTTTAACGTCCTGGTAGTTATGGTGGGCCTCAATCTTAGCGATATGGCCGTCTACTTCACCGTGACAGTTTTTACATGCTGCACTCGATACTGTGTCTTTACCCGATACGCCTAATTCATCTGTTGCAGGGATAAAATCAACGGGTACAGATAGCACTTTATCCGATAAAGTCACACCTGCGCTGTTGGTGATATTGTACGCGCGTACAAATACCCTATGCACTGCATTGGGATTATCGTTTGGATTAATGATTGGCGCCGCACCATCATTGGCCCAAGTAGCGGTATAAGTACCTGGAGCTGCAGCATCTTCGGTTAATGTACATACCTTGGTTGTACCGTTAAGGCCAGTAGGAGTACAAGTTAACGAAGTCGTATCGACATTGTTTGCCATGGCATTGTTTTGCCATTCGATTGGGGCACCCGTTCCCGAAGTATTTTCATTGGCCGTTAACGAGTAAATGGCAATGCGGCTAAGACCCATAAAGGGGACATCTTTACCAGCACTCTTACCCGTGAGAGAAAATGTAACACTAAAACCTTCACTGCTTGTCACTTTAATGTCCGCAGGACTTAAGGTGAAGTTCAGATCGGTAATAGATTCCGCTGTTTTAGCAAAGGACCCCGCAGGAAGTCCTGGTGTGCCTGGCGTTCCGGGTGTGCCTGGCGTACCTGGTGTACCAGGTGCACCATCTTGGCCATCGTCACCGTCCCCGCAGGCGGTTACACTTAGGGCACTGACGAGCGCCAGTGCCAGTAGAGATTTATTGTAGTTTTTCATCATCGCGTCCCTTTTCTTTCTATATGACTGCGTACGCAGTGACTCTAATATAGGAGGATATTTCCACTAATAAAATGGTATTTGCAAGTTTGTATCCGTTATGTGAACGATGATTTAACACCCTAAAATGGGAATTCTAAATTGTGAAATTAAGTATTTCAAAAATTGAAATTTATCGTAATTTATTTGATGCTCATCACAAAAATTCACTATTGATTTTAGTCTGTTAGTGAAATTAATTCTCAATTAAGCTTTGGTGTTGAGACTGCCCTATACTTCTGTTTGTTGAATGTCTGGCTCGATTTTTGTCCTGTTTAGGAAAGGTATTCACTGAGAATGGACGGATTGCTTTAAGGTTGACTAGCTCCATTTTTAACAAATGCAACTTTAATTTAACACTGCCGCGCCATTAGTTGCGGGGGGCGTTTATGGATGTTCAGAGAACAAGGCGTTAACCAGTGAACTGACCACAAGATCACATTGTACAGAGGTGTAACGTCTATGGGTTTTGGGTTTTTCTATCAAAAAATATTGAGGTGCAAACATACCATCGTGTAGGCGGTTTAGCTCGTTAGTGGGGAGCGGAACTAATTTCAGTCCAGGTAAATGTTTAATGATTTGCATATCGATGCTAGTGCAAAATGCGAGACTCTGCATGGTTAATATGTGCGCATACCATTCCTCCCTCTCCAACACTTTTTCGATCGAAGGCAATATGATTCCCTGGCGCTGGCAAAAGAGTTCTAAGGGATCGATTTTATTGTTAAACCCTTTCATTTCAATACATAAGAATGGATAACGACAGATCAGTTCTAAGCTGATTTGTGAGCCGGTTTGCCAGATAGAATGATGTTTTGAAGCCACTAAATACACACTGGATATGCCTCCGAGCCTTGTTAAGGTTAACTCCTTATTTTCGACGTGTTCTAATGAGATTCCAAAATCCAATTCACCCGCATGGATAAGCTCGGTGCTGTTTTCCTGCCATGGGTGTAAACGTATTTTGCCTAGTTGTGCAATGATTTCTGGCGAACTCAATTGGGGGGCTAAAAAACTGAGTAATCCTTTGCTGGCGGCGATATTTAAGGGTAGATCAACATTGCTGGTGGCATTTTGATTTTGCAGTGCCGATTGCTCTAAATGGTGAACAGAATCAGTGAATTGGCATATGGCAACATAAAGGTTTTCGGCAAGAGGTGTCGGTTTTAGGCCCTGTTGGCGTCGATAGAATAGCTCATCATTGAAGGCAAGGCGAAGTGCATTCAAACTGCGGCTAATTTTAGGGGCAGAGACCCCCAATGTCTTCGCGGTTGTGTTGGCATGTCCAGTATCAAAAATACTCTTGAAGACGAGTAGGGTGAAGATGTCTAGCTCACAGATTTGTTTAAGTAACGGGTGGCTCATTTCAGCTTACCTTATGATGAGTCTTTGGATGCTTATCTTGACTGTTAGCTAATGGGTTTCCACATGGTATATCGACAGAATGCCATCTTGGTATACAGTGTAAACCCTACGCCATAGGGTATTAACGTAGCATCTTTCCTGTAGACTTACTGTGATCACGCTCTGCAAATTAACAATTACGTAACCATTGTAAATTAAAGGAAAACACGATAGGTAAGTCAACTGCGGCTAATATACCCAATGACAGAATCGCTAGGTTGACCGATGAATCCTTAGGGGATGTCGGTTTTGAACGGATCTGAAGCTAGCTGTAAATTTTTAGGCTCTTTAGGCGCTGCTAAGCCGTGGGTTTGTATGGTAGAAATATCTTCTTTGATCCGCAAACCAATAAACTGTCCGCCTTCCATGATCTGCATCGATGTACTTGCCACATCACCATCTACAACGCCATGGCGCTGGATCACTAAGCGTTCGCAGATTAAACGGCCTTTAAAGAAACCATCAACGATAAATTCTTGACACTTGATCTCGCCCTCAACCCTACCGCCTTGCTCAACCGTAATATTCGCCTGGGAAAGTATTTGGCCACTGACATCGCCACCAATCAAGACATCGCCGATAAATTCAATATTACCCGTGAGTTTAGTCCCCTTGGCGATAAAGCTAAGTGTGGTGGGCGGTTTTTTGGGGAAAAAGATTTTTTTTGCCAAACATGATCATCATGCTACTCAATACAATGAGGGGTCAGATAGTAACGTCAATTTCAGTATAAACACAAAATACAGACAAAGGCTTATCCTATGAGCTATGGCTTTAGCCTTGAGCTTGTTCATCCGCTTTCATCTGTATGGCCTGACTTGGACAAGGTGCGACACAGGCACCACAGCCTGTGCACAGATTAATATCGATCTTTGGTGTTGGTGCTTTACCAATGCTAAGCGTGAAAGTAATGGCCCTAGGTTCACAGGCGTCTTTACAACTTTGGCACCAAATGCCTTGATAAGTTAAGCAATTATCCTGGACATGAGCTTTGTAGTGCCAAGGTGTTTGGGTTAAATCGAACAGGGCTTCAGGGCAAGCTTTAGCGCAAAGAGTGCAGAAAGTACATTCGTTATCCCGAAAGGATAATTCGGGAAATCCGCCGTCACCTTTGTGAATAATGTGGGTTTCACAGGCCGTAATACAAGCGGAGCAACGTGTGCAAACATCGGTAAATTCAATATCTTCACGAACCCAAGGCGGCCTTATCGCAGTATTTTTACGGCGATTAAAGAGACTGCGACGACTATGATTAATACTTTGCGTCATGTAATTTCTCGATCATGATAAGGCGATCAAACCTTAAAGAAAAATGGCTTGGGGAAATCCACAAGCCATTGACTTGACTAGCCGTGATAACCATCAGGATTACTTGACTGCCAGTGCCAACTACTGTTCGCCATGTCCTCTAAGCTATGGATGGCTTGCCAGCCCAGATCTTCCCTTGCATGGGTGGGATCGGCATAACAGGCGGCAATATCACCGGGACGACGGGGAGCAATTTGGTAGGCAATAGCTTTGCCGCAGGCCTTTTCAAAGGCCTTGACCATATCTAATACGCTATAGCCTTGGCCCGTACCTAAGTTATAGGTTACAAGTCCTGGTCGAGTGGCAAGCTTTTCAAGGGCTTTTAAATGACCATTGGCTAAATCCACCACATGGATATAGTCACGTACCCCAGTGCCATCATGGGTAGGGTAATCATTACCAAACACACTGAGGGCGGGGCGCTTGCCTACGGCAACTTGCGCAATAAATGGCATTAAATTGTTAGGAATATCATTCGGATCCTCACCAATTAAACCGCTGGCGTGGGCACCAACGGGATTAAAGTAGCGTAGACGAGCGATATTCCAACTTGGGTCGCTATGGTGAAGATCGGCAAGAATATGCTCGACCATCAGTTTAGATTGACCATAGGGATTGGTTGCTCCCGTTGGAAAATCTTCGGTTATCGGCAGGCTCGCTGGGTCACCATAGACGGTTGCTGATGAGCTAAACACAAGATTTTTAACCTTAAATTCCGCCATGACTTGGCAGAGTATTAAGGTCCCAGTGACGTTATTTTCATAATATTTGAGGGGCTTAGCAACGGATTCTCCCACCGCTTTTAGCCCTGCAAAATGGATAACAGAGTCGATAGTGTGGTCACTAAAAACCTTCTGTAACAATGCCTTATTAAGAATATCGCCCTGGTAAAATGTGACCGTTTTACCTGTGATTTGCTCTACGCGGTTTAAGGCTTCGATGCTCGAATTAGACAGGTTGTCTAAGACGATCACCTCACTTCCCGCATTGAGTAGTTCCACCACAGTATGGGTGCCAATATAACCGGCGCCTCCGGTCACTAAAATCGTCATTATTTAATTCCTTTTACAACCGTTTTTAAGTATTGAGCAAAATCATCACCAATTTCACTATGGCGTAGGGCATATTCAACGTTTGCGCGCATATAACCTTGCTTGTTACCGCAATCGTGGCTTTTACCTTCCATATAATAGGCATTGACGGTTTCTTGTTGCATTAGCATGGCAATGGCATCCGTTAATTGGATTTCATCACCGGCACCCGCTGGGGTTTTGGCCAACAGTGGCCAAATGGCTGCGGGTAACACGTAACGGCCAACAACGGCTAAGTTGGATGGAGCTTCATCAACGGGTGGCTTTTCAACTAGCTCAACGAGTGGCTCAGACTCTCCGGGTTGTAAATCGTGGCCATTAACGTCGGCAATACCGTATTGGTTCACTAAGTGGTGTGGTACACCCTCAACCATGATCTGGCCCACTTGGGTTTCATCAAATAAGTTCACCATTGCGGCCAAGTTGTCTTTGCTGAGATCGCAACTCGCATCGTCAATAATGACGTCTGGCAGTAACACCGCGAAGGGGGCGTCTCCTACCACGGATTTAGCACATAAAATGGCGTGTCCTAAGCCCTTCGCCTGGGATTGGCGCACACTGATCACCGTCACATCTTTTGGACAAATTGACTGTACCGCTTCGAGTAGCTGACGTTTTACCCGACGTTCTAGCTGGGCTTCTAATTCAAAACTGGTATCGAAATGGTTTTCGATAGAGTTTTTACTGGCGTGGGTCACTAGCACAATTTCTTTGATGCCTGCGGCAATAGCTTCACTAACAACGTATTGGATCAATGGCTTATCAACAACGGGCAGCATTTCTTTAGGAATAGCTTTCGTTGCTGGCAGCATACGAGTGCCTAGGCCTGCGACGGGGATCACGGCTTTACGAATTTGATGTTGTTTCATTGCGAACCTTTTAGGTCAAGGAGATGCGGTTATTGGCCAATATTGTAAATGACCTACACAGAAAAGCTATTTGTAAACGCTGAAATTTATCGGTATTTCTGCGTTCTATCAGTCTATCGTTTTAGTTTTTTAGGTTGGGTGTCAAGCTTTGTCTCCACCGCGGACGCTATAATCGCTCTCTAAGTCACCGTTTTTAATGAGTATGTAATATTTGCTTTACGTTTACGTCACAGCATGACACAAACAATAAACTGTGAGGGAGTTAACAAAAAACGAGGCTTAGATCACTATGGTTGGTATTAGCGTCAGCCATGAAGTGAACACAATGACTAAAGGTACTGCATACATCGCCCGTCGGGCCGATGACTCTGGGTATATAGATTACCCGCAAGAAGAACATGCGATATGGAGCCAACTTTACGCCCGCCAGGCGGTCAACTTGCCCGGTCGAGCCTGTAAAGAATACTTGCAAGGGTTAGACGCCTTGGCGATGCCAGAGGATCGAATTCCACAACTTGCTGAAATTGATACAGTATTGCAGGCAACAACAGGCTGGAAAACGGCTGCCGTGCCTGCACTGATCTCTTTTGGCCGTTTTTTTGAACTCTTAGCCAATAAAGAATTTCCGGTAGCGACTTTTATCCGCCGTAAAGATGAATTTGATTACCTGCAAGAACCTGATATTTTTCACGAAATATTTGGCCATTGCCCTTTGCTGACCAATCCATCCTTCGCACATTTTTCCCATATGTATGGCCAACTGGGCTTAAATGCCAGCAAGGAAGAAAGGGTATTTTTAGCCCGTTTATACTGGTTTACCGTTGAATTTGGTCTGCTAAAGCCAAAGGATGGGCAATTGTGTATTTACGGTGGTGGGATATTAAGTTCGCCCGGCGAGACCTTATATGCGATGGAGAGCGAAGTGCCAGAGCGTAAACCCTTCGATCTATTAGATGTGCTGCGTACGCCCTATCGTATCGATATCATGCAACCTGTCTATTACGTGATTGAGCACATCGATATGTTAGATGAAATCGCCAAAATGGACATTATGGGTTACGTCACTAAGGCGCGCCAGTTAGGCTTGTTTGCCCCTAAATATCCACCTAAGGCGAAGGCAAGTTAAGCCAGCGTTATCAAAAAGTCCCTCTGATTTAGTTAAGTAGAATAGTAACGACAGGCACATTATGCGTTGCTAAAAGGAGTATGTATGACCGCGTTATCGAATATGAAATGTGAAGCTTGCCAAGCCGATGCCCCGAAAGTGACCGATGAAGAACTCGCCGAGTTGGTGAGAATGATCCCCGATTGGAGCGTGCAAGTCCGCGATGGCATTATGCAGCTTGAGCGAGTGTATAAATTTAAAAATTTTAAATTGGCGATGGCCTTCACCAATAAACTTGCCGATCTTGCCGAAGAAGAGTTTCACCACCCCGGCATTTTAACCGAGTGGGGCAAAGTGACTGTGACTTGGTGGTCGCACTCGATCAAAGGGTTACATAAAAACGACTTCATCATGGCTGCCAAGACAGACCAGTTGTTAGATTAAAAAAATTAAACTATTAAATCAGTGCCTTAGTTTTTATTGGGCGCTGATTTTTGTTTCCTGTTACAAATCTACTGTAAACTTGACTTGCCACTTTAGCATTTACCTTCTAACGTATATACGCCAGCTACTAATCCTACCGCTTACGTTTGCGTAAAGTCGAACGCTCTCATCCAGCAAAGATCACTTTAAGCAAAGTGGATGAATAATAGCTCTGCACGGTTTATCCCAAAATTCGAATCAAAAAGGGAATGTCAGTCATTATGCGCTTGGAAGTTAGCTGTCAAGATCGCGTGGGTTTAGCGAAAGATATTTTAGTCGTGTTAGAACGTTATGGCATTAATTTAATCGCCATCGATGCCAGTAACCAAGGCTTTTTGTACCTACAGTTTGCCGAAATCAGTTTTGAAACCTTAAGTGCGCTGATGCCACAGATCCGTAAAGTGGAAAGTGTCCACGATGTGCGAACGGTATCTTTTATGCCATCGGAACAGGAACATTACGCCCTCAAAACCTTACTTAAGACTTTACCCGATTCAGTGTTTTCCATTGATGCTAAAGCCCGCATTCGGATTGTTAACGAGTCGGCACTGTTGAATATTGGCATGGCGGAGCATGAAGTGCTCGATGAATCGCTAAATCATTGGGTACAAGGCTTTAACTTCAGCCGTTGGCTAAGCGAGAGCCAAGTGCTCCCCCAAGCGGCTAGGGTGCAAATTGGTCCGAATGAATATCTCGCCGAGATGCTGCCTATCTACCTGCCCGATGAGGATGATAAAACCATTCTAGTGGGGGCTGTGGTGTCGTTAAAATCCCCCGCTCGGGTGGGAAAACAGTTTAACGCGCTGCAAAATCAGACCACTGGTTTTGAAAATGTGCTTGCCAGTAGTGACAAAATGAAGGAAGTGCTCAAACAAGCGCGCCGCATGGCCCAGCTCGATGCACCGCTGCTCATCACTGGTGAAACTGGCACAGGGAAAGAACTCATGGCCAGAGCGAGTCATGATGCCAGTATGCGCCGCGAAAAACCCTTTATCGCCATTAACTGCGCCGCACTGCCCGACAGCGCCGCCGAAGAAGAATTATTTGGTTATGTTAGCCAGGGCAAAGTGATTAAACGCGGCTTTTTTGAAGAGGCCAAGGGCGGCACTGTATTTCTCGACGAAGTAGCGGAAATGTCTAAGGCTGCACAAGTGAAACTGCTGCGCCTGCTGCAGGATGGTACTTTTAGGCGTATTGGCGGCGATGAAGAGGTGCGTGCCGATGTGCGGATTATCTGTTCAACCCAGAAGAATCTCGCCGAACTTTGCCAAACCGGCGAGTTTAGGGAGGATTTATACTATCGCATCCATGTGCTCAGTTATCACATCCCGTCATTGCGTGAGCGCAAAGTCGATATTATCCCGCTGACCGAGATGTTCCTCGAGCATTATAGTCAGCAGCTTTCCAGTCCAGTAAGGCGGATTTCGGCCCAGTGCAGGGACCATTTATTGACCTATGCCTGGCCAGGTAACGTTCGACAATTGAAAAACGCGGTATTTAGAGCCGTGTCTATGTGGGATGGTTCCGCGGAGCTGACGGTCGAGCAGCTTAAATTACCGTCCTACGCCGAAGGGTTTGGTTACTTCGATAATGCCTTTGAGGGGAACCTTGACGATGCCATGAAGCAGTTTGAGGCGAGTCTCCTACGGCGTCTATATCCGGCTTATCCTAGTACGCGGCAGTTAGCGAAAAAACTGGGCGTGTCCCATACCGCTATCGCCAATAAGCTCAGGGAGTACAAGATTTCTAAGCGCCGTTAAGGCGGCATTTGGGGATAGATGTAACAGTATCGTTCCACTTTGCTGCTGACTTTTTAGTCATATTGTTCACCTATACATTGAAGAGTGCCAATTCGATTTTAGGTGTAATGGTTAGTTTACAAAATGTGAAATAATAGCGCTAAATGTGATTTTGCTCACGCTATAGGAATCTGACCTTGCATCGGGTATTTCTACGCGCAGCAAATCCCTTTGGGCCGAATAACAGGGGTCTTTCGTTAGCGTAAAACCCGCGCAATTAACCGATTTTCAGTTGGCAAATCCTATAGTCCAACATAAAAAGACAGTACGCCGAGCCGTAGAAGCACAGGAGCAGATATGAAACTTGCAAGTTATAACAATGGACGCCGCGATGGTCAGTTGATGTTAGTCAGCCGGGATCTTACCCAAGCGGTTGCCGTTCCCGCGATTGCCCACACTATGCAGCAACTGCTCGACGGTTGGGCGCTGCTAAAGCCCCAATTGCAGGAATTGTACGATGCGCTTAACGAGGGCAAATTAGATAACGCCCAAGCCTTTGATGAAGCTAAGTGTTTATCGCCATTACCCCGTGCCTATCAGTGGGCCGATGGTAGCGCCTATGTGAACCATGTTGAGTTAGTGCGTAAAGCCCGTGGGGCAGAAATGCCAGAAACCTTCTGGACAGATCCACTCTTTTACCAGGGCGGCTCCGATAGCTTTATCGCGCCTAAGGCCGATATCCCACTGGCGAGTGAGGATTGGGGTATCGACTTTGAATCTGAAATTGCGGTCGTCACCGACGATGTGCCCATGGGGGTGAGCAGTGAAAATGCGGCTAAGCATATCAAGTTACTCATGTTAGTGAATGATGTGTCATTGCGTAACTTAATTCCTGGTGAGCTGGCGAAAGGGTTTGGTTTCTTCCAATCTAAACCATCAAGCAGTTTTTCTCCTGTGGCGGTGACCCCGGATGAATTGGGTGCCCGTTGGGAAGATACTAAAGTGCATTTACCGCTGATCACCCATTTAAACGGTGAATTATTTGGTCGTCCTAATGCTGGCGTCGATATGACCTTTAATTTTAGTCAGTTAGTTTCGCATGTTGCGAAAACCCGTCCATTAGGCGCTGGCGCCATTATTGGTTCTGGGACTATTTCTAATTACGATCGCAGTGCAGGTTCGAGCTGTCTCGCTGAAAAACGTATGCTAGAAGTGATTGCCGACGGCAAAGCCACTACGCCCTTTATGCACTTTGGTGACACAGTGCGCATCGAAATGCTCGATGATAACGGCGCTTCTATTTTTGGCTCCATCGATCAAAAAGTGGTTGAGTATAAAGCTTGATATTGCCCCTTAGCGGGATGTATCAATAATATCAACGGGGCTGAATGGCCCCGTTTTTATAAGAATTTTTATAAGGATATCGTCAGATGAAACTCTACGGCTATTGGCGTTCCAGCGCCGCCTATCGTGTTCGTATCGCCCTTAATCTTAAGGGCGTTAGCGCTGAGCAACAGTCGGTGCATTTAGTGCGTGATGGTGGTGAGCAACATAAAGCGGCCTATAGCGCCCTAAATCCTCTGGAATTGGTTCCCACCTTAGTCGTGGGTGATCAAGATGATAGCGATGTGCTGTCTCAATCCTTGGCGATTGTTGAATATCTCGATGAGTTATATCCCCAAACCCCATTATTGCCGGCCTCGGCACTTGAGCGTGCCCATGTACGTGCGATGGCGCTGACCATTGCCTGTGAAATCCACCCGTTGAATAATCTGCGCGTGTTGCAGTATTTAACCCACACCTTAGGGGTCGATGAGACGACAAAAAATGCCTGGTATCAACACTGGATTGCGAGTGGTTTTGTGGCCTTAGAAACCTTGCTTGTACTCCATAGTGGCCGTTACTGTTTCGGGGATGCGATAACCATCGCCGATATCTGTCTGGTGCCGCAGGTGTATAACGCCCAGCGTTTTAATGTGGATTTAACCCCATACCCTAATATTATGCGCGTGTGGGCCGAGTGCAATCAGCTTACAGCCTTCATCGATGCGATGCCGGAACGCCAAGCGGATGCGGTATAGAGTTTCACTGTGATCCAAGGCGATAACAGCGTGCCCTATGAACTTGAGTTACAAGCTCGTTTACTCGAATGGATAATCCAAGACAGTGAGCGCTCTAGGGTGCTCCAGCTTGCCGCACAGTGCGCGGCAGCATATACCCTCCCGCAGTGGTGCCTTGCTGCGGGTTTTGTCCGTAATCTGGTATGGGATCGCTTGCATGGTTTTGAGTCGAGCCCACTAAACGATATTGATCTCATTTACTATTGCCCGCTAGACACTCGTCCTGAACGGGATAGGGCAATTGAAGCCTATCTATACCGGCTAGCGCCTGAGTTGCCTTGGTCGGTAAAAAATCAGGCTCGGATGCATCTTAAAAATCGTGATGCTCCCTATATTTCCTGTCTTGACGCTATGGCCCATTGGCCCGAGTTAGAAACCGCAGTGGGTATTTGTTACTCACCCAATGGACTGACGTGCGCTGACAGTATTAAATCTCCCTATATGCTTATCACTCCCTTCGGCTTGCAATCACTCTTTGCACTGAAATTAAGCCCTAATCCCCGCAGGGCATTAGCAGTATGCCAGCGAAGGATCGCCGCTAAAGGCTGGCTTAGTCGATATCCTCTCCTCTGCCTCGCATAACGATGTTCTGTTGGTCACATTTTCATCTGCATGGGTTCTTCACGGGTAAAATACCACCGCGATTTTGAACATAGCTGTGTAGCTTAAATGTTAAATCGTTTTTATGGCACTACCCATATCGAGGAGGTTTAGTGGTGGCTAATTAAAGTGCTGGTTCACAAAAAATGAACCTGTATTATCAATAAATGTTCACATTGCGTGATCAAGATCCCATGTATCATACCTAAAAATAAGTACAACGGCGCACCTTTGATTTGGATCAATAAAGCAGTCGCGTTTCTCTGGCAGTGTAGGCCTCAATTGTTAAGGATGTAATACAAAACAAAAACCTATGTTGTACATATGGAGTATGATGATGAATAAAACGACTGTTTCAACACTGATCGCTGCCACCCTTTTAGCCGCTGGTTTTACTGCTTCTGTATCGGCTCACCAAGCAGGCGATATTATCGTTCGTGCAGGTGCTGTTGTTGTTGCGCCGAATGAATCAAGTGATGATGTAGCGGGTAACGGCGAGTTCCAAATTAGCAATAACACTCAATTGGGTTTGAACTTTGGTTATATGCTGACCGATAACTTTGGGGTCGAGTTATTAGCGGCTACACCATTCAGCCATGACGTTTCTTTAAAAGGTGTAGGTAAGATTGCCGAAACCAAACAGTTACCACCCACCTTAGTGGCTCAATATTACTTTGGTGATGCTCAGTCTAAATTACGTCCATATGTGGGCGTTGGTGTGAACTACACTAACTTCTTCGACAATGAATTTACCAATGATTTGAATGGTGCGTTAACTGATTTAAGCATGAGCACTTCTTGGGGCTTAGCAGCTCAGGTCGGTTTAGATTACCAAGTGAGTAAAAACTGGTTAGTGAACGCTTCTGTGTGGTATGCACAAATTAGCAGTGATGTGAAGTTTAAATTAGCGGGCGACACTGTGGTAATCGATACAGATATAAACCCATGGGTTTATATGGTCAGCGTAGGTTACACTTTCTAATCTACGGATCAGATAAGCGTAAAAAAGGAGCCTTAGGCTCCTTTTTCGTTTCTGCATTTTTTATCGCGCCATGTTCCATTCAAGCTAAGTCAGTTTAGTGCTTTGGCTTTTTAGCCTTCCAGTGGCGGGTGTTATAGATAAATTCCGGTAATAGCTTAGTGAGCCAAGCCACTAGGCGCCAGCGTTTGGTCACATAGACGCGGCGTTTACCTTGTTTCATCGCCTTGATGATTTGCGCCGCAACCTGTGGCAATGGCGCAAGCCACATCGCACTTTGCTGCATCGCGGCTTTATCGAGCAAACCTAATTGGATATCGGTAATCGTAATAGGCAACTTAAGACGCTGGGCATGCATACTTAAGCCCTCAAGGTAATTTTGCCCAAAGGCCTTTGAGGCATGATAGGCCACACTCGGGCCGCCGCGTAAACCCGCAATCGAATTGATTGCCGCCAGTTGCCCGTAACCTTGCTCGCGAAATAGTCTAAAAGCCGTATTGCAGATAGCAGCAAAACCTCGCACATTAACGTCGATAATATCCTGCTCCGGCAGCCAAGGCAGCTCGGGGTCGTAGCTATTAAGGCCAGTATTGACTAAGACTAAATGAGCGCCACCTAGGCTATGCCAAACGGTTTCAAGTTGCTTGATAATGGCTTGAGGCTGGTCTATCTGCAGTGCAAATACTTGTACTTTTGTCGGTAATGCTGAGGCAAACTCCCTTAGCGATTCTGGATCTTGAGCAAATAAGGCTAATTCAACCTGTTGATCTGCCAGTTGCTTTGCAAGTTCACGGCTTAAATGTGAGCTAGCGCCCACAATTATCGCAGTTGCTTGGGTCATAGGTTTTTCGGCAACGAAATGGTGGCTTATGATAGGAAGATATGTTCAGCAAGACAAGATTTATAGCATAGACATATGGACATCCAGAAGTCTTTATGTATGATTAGGAGAAACAAAATGAGTCAATGGTTAAACTTGAGTGTGCTGATCTCTGTGGTGCAAAAATTTACCACAATCGCATTAATCGCCGTAGCGGGTCTGTTGGCAGGCTGTGCAACCCCCAATGCGGTGGTCGAGATCAAAGGCGAGGCCATGTACCGCGAGCGAATTGCGTTACCCAGCGAAGCCAAACTTATCGTTCAGCTACTCGATGTGTCTAAAATGGATGTGCCAGCCGTCGTGATGGCGGAACGTGTGGCTCAAGGGGCGCAAACCCCAACACAGTTTAGTTTTACTATGGGGCGGGATCAGTTTGAAACTGGGCATACCTATGCCGTAGGTGCAAGGATAATGCTCGGTGATAAGTTATTGTTTATTAATACTCAAGCCTATCACATTGATCTCAACGCCACTGAGCCAATGATGATACTGCTAGAGAAAATCGGTGGCTAGTTAGCGCTCAGAAGTGAGCTGACATACGCGCCGAACCCGTTGGTATTTACGAGCAAAAGAGGCGCGGTATGCCGGTTAAAATTCCAGATCATCTGCCCGCGGCAGGGGTTTTAGAGTCAGAAAATATTTTCGTGATGTCCGAAACGCGGGCGGCGAATCAGGATATCAGGCCGATGAAGGTGCTGATCCTGAACCTTATGCCCAATAAAATCGAGACAGAAACCCAGCTGTTGCGTTTACTCGGTAACACGCCGCTGCAGGTGGATGTGGACCTATTGCGCATTCACGATAAAGAATCCAAACACACCCCCATAGATCATATGAATACCTTCTACCGTGACTTTGAGGATGTGCGCCACAAAAACTACGATGGCCTGATCATTACAGGGGCGCCGCTGGGGCAAATCGATTTTGAAGATGTGGTCTATTGGGACCATATTCGTGAAATTATCGATTGGTCCCAGGCCCATGTCACCTCAGTGCTGTTTTTATGTTGGGCGGCCCATGCGGGGTTATATCATCTCTATGGTTTACATCGAAAAATACTGCAGCAAAAGCGCTCTGGTGTGTTCGTGCACCGTCGCACTTGCCAGCATTTCCCGTTGCTACGTGGTTTTGACGATGAATTTTTTGCACCCCATTCCCGTTTTGCCGAAATGGACCTAGAAGAAATTAGACAACATCCACAGTTGCAAGTGCTTGCCGAATCCGCTGAGGCGGGGGCCTATCTGGTGCTCAGCCGTAATAATCGCAACTTGTTTGTGATGGGTCATCCTGAATATCAAAAATCGACCTTAAATGATGAATACCACAGGGATTTGGCCCAGGGCTTAAATCCGAATGTGCCACAAAATTACTATCGTAATAACGACCCTGAAGCCGAAGCGATTGCCCGCTGGCACAGCCACGGTAGCCTGCTGGTCAGTAACTGGCTCAATTATTACGTTTACCAGTTAACCCCCTACGATTTAAGTGATATGACGGCGATGACACCGTGGGAGTCGCGTTAACTCATTGTTTAAACATTTCTTTTTATGAGTTCACATGGATGTGACTTAAGGTAGTACTCAAAGGTATGTAATTTATATATCCCTTAGATCCAACTTTCCACGCTTAACACCTCCTAATCCCCACTTTGCTGTAAATCCTTGCTGACATTTCCACCCGAGAAAATCTGCACATTAGACCAAGGAATACTTGCTTTACGTTCGCGTAAACGTCAGAGTGGTTTTAATGTCGATTTTTTTAACGTCCCGAGACTAGCACTAGGCTTAGTGGTCAATTTAGGTTGGAGTTTCCATGAGTACTGAACAGTTACATCAAGATATCGTTATCGTTGCTGCTAAACGCACCCCTATGGGGGGATTTCAGGGATGTTTATCATCCGTTGCATCGCCAATCTTAGCCGCGACAGCGATTAAAGGCTTGTTAGCCGATACCCAATTGGCGGGTGAACATATCGATGAAGTCTTGATGGGCTGCGTATTACCCGCAGGCTTAGGTCAAGCGCCAGCGCGCCAGGCAACTTTAGGCGCTGGATTGCCCTTATCTGTTGGGGCGACCACAGTGAACAAGGTCTGTGGTTCAGGCATGAAGACGGTCATGTTAGCCCACGATTTGATCAAAGCGGGCAGTGCAAAAGTGGTGATCGCTGGCGGCATGGAAAGCATGAGCCAAGCACCGTATCTCTTGGATAAAGCGCGTAGCGGCATGCGTATGGGTCACGGCAAAATGCTCGACCATATGTTCTTAGACGGTCTTGAAGATGCCTACACGGGTGGCGCCATGGGGACTTTTGCCCAGAAAACCGCCGATGAATACGGTATTACCCGCGAGCAGATGGACGCTTTTGCCCTCAGCTCGCTCGAAAAGGCCAACGCCGCGATTAACTCGGGTGCCTTTAAAGCCGAAATCACTCCCGTTACGGTCAGCGACCGCCGTGGTGATGTGACTATCGATACCGACGAGCAACCCGGTAATGCCCGCCCTGAAAAAATTCCCACGCTGCGTCCAGCCTTTACTAAAGATGGCACTATCACGGCGGCAAACTCGAGCTCTATTTCCGATGGTGCTGCGGCATTAATGCTGACTTCACGTGCTGAAGCTGACCGTTTAGGCTTAACCGTGTTAGCCACCATCAAAGGCCACACCACCCATGCCCAAGCTCCTTCGCTATTTACCACTGCTCCTGTTGGCGCTATGGCGAAATTGCTGGCTAATGTCGGTTGGTCAACGGATGAAGTGGATCTGTTTGAGATCAACGAAGCCTTCGCTATGGTGACTATGCTTGCCGTGTCTGAACTGGGTTTAGATATCGCTAAGGTTAACGTTAATGGCGGTGCCTGCGCCTTAGGTCATCCTATTGGCTGCTCGGGTTCACGTTTGTTGGTGACCCTAATTCATGCATTAAAAGCCCGCGGACTTAAGCGTGGCGTCGCCTCGCTGTGTATCGGCGGTGGTGAAGCGACGGCGATGGCTATCGAGGTTTAATCGCTAAGGTTTTAGTTAAATCAACAAGGCTTAAATCAACAAGACGGGCTAGCAAGGGCAATCACTTCCCTCGAGGATAATCATAATATCGCACCGCTAGCCTATCACTCTACAAGGAAAAGGATTGCAACATGACCACACAAGTAAAGCATTACATTGACGGCGAGTTTATCCAAGGTACTGGTACATCACAGATTATTGTCACCAACCCCGCGAATAATTCGCCGATTGCCGTGATTAATGCCGCCACTAGCGACGAAGTCCACGCCGCGATTGCCAGCGCCAAACTCGCCTTTAAAACCTGGAAAGAAGTGCCCGTATCTGAACGTGCACGTGTCATGTTGCGTTATCAACATCTGCTAAAAGAACATCACGATGAACTAGCGACCATTCTTGCAAAGGAACCGGTAAAACCTTCGAAGATGCCAAGGGCGATGTATGGCGCGGTATCGAAGTCGCTGAACACGCCTGTAACGTGGCGTCATTATTGATGGGCGAAACCGTTGAGAACGTCGCGCGTTCAATCGACACTTACAGCTACACTCAACCTCTGGGTGTGTGTGCCGGTATTACGCCATTTAACTTCCCTGCGATGATCCCATTATGGATGTTCCCACTGGCGATTGCCTGCGGTAACACCTTTATTTTAAAGCCTTCAGAACAAGATCCTATGACGCCGCAGCGTTTGGTTGAGTTGTTTGTTGAGGCCGGAGCCCCTAAGGGCGTGTTGCAATTAGTGCATGGTGATAAAACTGCCGTGGATATTCTGCTGGCCGATCCTGCGATTAAAGCAATTTCCTTCGTCGGCTCAGTAGCTGTGGGCCAATATATCTATAAAACCGGTACCGATAACTTAAAGCGCGTACAAGCCTTTGCGGGCGCGAAAAACCACTGCGTGATTATGCCTGATGCGAATAAACAGCAAGTGATCAATAACTTAGTTGGTGCATCTGTGGGTGCAGCAGGGCAGCGCTGTATGGCGATTTCGGTGGCCGTGTTTGTGGGTGCCGCGAAAGAATGGATCCCAGAGTTAAAAGAAGCCTTAGCCAAAGTTCGCCCAGGTTTATGGGACGATAAGGCAGCGGGTTATGGTCCGGTTATCAGCCCTGCGGCCAAGGCGCGGGTGCTTAAACTTATCGCCCAAGGTAAAGCCGAAGGCGCCGAGTGTTTACTCGACGGCAGCGATTTTACCGTGGAAGGTTACGAGTCCGGCAACTGGATTGGCCCAACCATGTTCGATAAAGTCACCACCGACATGAGCATCTATAAGGAAGAAATCTTCGGCCCAGTACTGTGCTGCATGGAATCTGATTCATTAGAAGCGGCTATCGAGTTAGTCAACGCTAGCCCTTACGGTAATGGCACATCTATCTTTACCGCCAGCGGCGCGGCAGCCCGTAAATATCAACACGAAATCGAAGTTGGCCAAGTCGGGATTAACGTGCCTATTCCTGTGCCATTGCCTTTCTTCTCCTTCACGGGTTGGAAGGGCAGTTTCTACGGTGATCAACATGCCTACGGTAAGCAAGCTGTACGTTTCTATACCGAGACTAAGACCATCACTTCCCGTTGGTTCGAGTCCGATATTGCCGTGGCCTCAACGCCAAATATGAGCATTAACCTACGCTAAGCTCGGTGATTGCCCTAAAACACGGCGCCCTTAGGCGCCGCCCTATGTTATTCAATAAAGAAGTGACCACAGAGTCATAGGAGAGCCAGATGGATTTTAATTTCAACGATGACCAACGCCAATTTGCCGATCTGGCGCGCCAGTTTGCCGCGGAAGAGTTAACCCCGTTTGCCGCCAAGTGGGATGAAGAACATCATTTCCCCAAAGACGTGATCCAAAAAGCCGGTGAACTGGGTTTTTGCTCACTCTATTCGCCAGAATCCGAAGGCGGCATGGGCCTATCACGCCTCGATGCCTCGATTATTTTTGAAGAGCTTGCCAAGGGTTGCACCGCGACCACAGCCATGTTGACTATTCACAATATGGCCACTTGGATGGTGACAACGTGGGGGACAGAAACCTTACGTCAGACTTGGTCTGAGCCGTTAACCACAGGGCAGATGTTAGCGTCATACTGTTTAACTGAGCCGGGCGCGGGTTCGGACGCCGCATCACTGCAAACCAAAGCGGTGCGTGACGGCGATGAATATGTGATTTCGGGTTCGAAAATGTTTATCTCGGGCGCGGGTGCAACTGAATTACTGGTCGTGATGTGCCGCACAGGCCAAGCTGGACCTAAGGGGATTTCAGCCATTGCGATTCCGGCGGATGCCGCTGGTGTTATCTACGGTAAGGCCGAAGATAAAATGGGCTGGAATGCCCAGCCAACTCGTCAAATCACCTTTGAAAACGTACGCGTGCCAGTGGCCAACTTGCTCGGTGAAGAAGGCCAAGGTTTTACCTTTGCAATGAAAGGCTTAGATGGCGGACGTATCAATATCGCTACCTGTTCAGTGGGGACGGCGCAGGCAGCACTTGAGCGCGCCACTCAATATATGAATGAGCGGCAGCAATTTGGTAAGCCGCTGGCGGCATTCCAAGCGCTACAATTTAAGCTTGCCGATATGGCAACTGAGTTAGTAGCGGCGCGACAAATGGTCCGTCTCGCAGCCTTTAAACTCGATAGCGGCGATCCTGAAGCTACCGCCTACTGTGCCATGGCGAAACGTTTTGCCACCGATGTGGGTTTTCAAGTCTGTGATGCGGCGCTGCAAATCCATGGTGGATATGGTTATATCAGAGAGTACCCGCTGGAACGTCATTTCCGCGATGTGCGTGTACACCAGATTTTAGAAGGCACCAACGAAATTATGCGCTTAATTATCGCCCGTCGTTTGCTCGATGAAAATGCAGGACAAATCCTGTAAATTTTCCCTTTCAATGGGGAAGTTAGGATTTGGCGATAACACATTGGCAAAAACATAAAGGAGTCGATAAAGATGGAATATTTAGTTGAACGTATCGAAGGCCATACGGCCATTCTGACGATGAATAATCCGCCAGCAAACACTTGGACCGCAGAGAGTTTGCAGGCGCTTAAAGCTAAAGTGCTTGAGCTGAATGCCAATAAAGAGATTTACGCCTTAGTACTCACAGGGCAAGGGCAAAAGTTCTTCTCCGCCGGTGCCGATTTAAAGCTGTTTGCCGACGGTGATAAAGGCAATGCGGCGACGATGGCAAAGCACTTTGGTGAAGCCTTTGAAACCTTAAGTCAATTTCGCGGTGTGTCGATTGCGGCGATCAACGGCTACGCCATGGGCGGCGGCTTAGAAGTGGCACTCGCCTGTGATATCCGGATCGCCGAAATCCAAGCTGTGATGGCCTTACCCGAAGCAACCGTGGGTTTATTACCCTGCGCGGGCGGCACCCAGAATCTGACCGCATTAGTCGGTGAAGGTTGGGCTAAGCGGATGATTTTATGCGGCGAACGTATCGATGCGACTCAGGCATTGAATCTACGTTTAGTCGAAGAAGTGGTCGAAACTGGCGAAGCGCTCAATGCGGCCATTGCCCTTGCAGCGAAAGTGGCGAACCAAAGTCCGAGCAGCGTAACCGCCTGTAAAACCCTTATCCAAGCGGGCCGAACTATGGCGCGTAGCCAGGCATTGCCGATTGAGCGTGAATTATTTGTCGGACTATTTGATACTGAAGATCAGGCCGAAGGCGTGAATGCGTTTTTGGGTAAACGTAAAGCTGATTGGAAGAACCGCTAATGACCAATGTAGTAGATGCTAATGTTGCTAATCATGTTGCAAACAGCGTCACCACCCAAAACGTGGTGTTTCAAACCTTAGCCACCGCTTCTGGCAAGTGGATTGGGGTGGTGACGCTCAATGTGGAAAAAGCCCTCAACGCCTTAGATTTAGACATGGTTCGCGCGATGACGGCCCAGCTCAATCTGTGGAAGAAAGATCCGCTAATCGCCTGTGTGGTACTCGATGGCAGCGGTGAAAAGGCATTTTGTGCCGGGGGAGATGTGCGGGCTCTGTACCATGCCTCCGTGGCGTCTAAGGGGCAAGTGACTGAAGTCGCGAAAGTGTTCTTTGAGGAGGAATATCGCCTCGATCATCTACTGCATACCTATGGCAAACCTGTGCTCGTATGGGGCGATGGCATAGTCATGGGCGGCGGCCTCGGTTTAATGGCGGGCGCTAGCCACAGGGTGGTGACCGAAACCTCGCGCATCGCCATGCCTGAGGTCACCATTGGGCTTTATCCCGATGTGGGCGGCAGTTATTTCCTCAATCGTATGCCGGGCAAAATGGGGCTGTTTTTAGGGCTCACCGCCTATCATATGAATGCGGCCGATGCCTGTTATGTGGGGCTTGCGGATCACTATTTAAATCGCGATGACAAAGAGCTGATGTTTGATGCCATGGCAACCTTAGATTGGAGTGATACACCCGCGTTAAACCATCAACGCCTCGATAGCATGATCAACGAGCTGTCTAACCAAGTGAATACCCCTAAGGGTGAGAGTGTGTTAGCCCAGAGCCAAGACATTATCGACCGGCTGATGGCGGGTAGCCTTGAGGATATCGTCTCGCGTATGTCGACGTTAGTGTCAGAGGATGCTTGGCTAATGAAGGCGCGGGATACTTTCCTCGCTGGCAGCCCTATCAGTTGGCACTTAGTACATGTTCAAGCACAGCTTGGGACTAAACTCAGCCTAGCCCAGTGTTTCCAATGGGAATTAACTGTCAGTGTCAATGTGTGTGCCCACGGTGATTTCTGCGAAGGCGTTCGGGCGCTGTTGATCGATAAAGACAGGCAGCCCCAGTGGCGCTTTAAGGATGTGCAAGCTGTGCCTACGGCCGTGCTTGAGCAAATATTGGCTTCCCCCTGGGACGAGGCGCATCCCTTAAGCCAGTTGAGCTAAGGACTTAGGCATTTAATTAACTGAGTTAAGTGACTGAGTAAATTTGACCTAGGCTCAGTCAAGCTCGCTTTACTCTGTGGTAACGACAGCATTACCACTACACCCAAGAAGAGAACAGCACACAGGAGTGATGGCATGAGTACAGTAGCATTTATCGGTTTAGGTAATATGGGCGGCCCAATGGCGGCCAACTTGTTAAAAGCGGGCATGACGGTTCGGGTGTTCGACTTAGTTCCCGAGGCGATGCAAAGCCTTGCCGAACAAGGCGCATTAGTCTCAACCACAGCCTGCGGCGCGGCGGCGGGCGCGAATGTGGTGATCACTATGTTACCTGCGGGCAAGCATGTAAAAAGTTTATATCTTGGCAATGGAACGGACAAAGGCCTGCTCGAAGTGGTTGCTGGCGATACCCTGTTGATCGATTGCTCGACTATCGATGCCCAAAGCGCCCAGTTAGTGGCGGCCGAAGCGGCTAAAAGTGGTATTGAATTTATGGATGCGCCGGTTTCTGGCGGCACGGCAGGCGCTGCGGCGGGGACCTTAACCTTTATTTGTGGTGGTTCGGATACGGCATTTGAGCGCGCGCAGGTTGTGCTCAAGGCGATGGGTCAGAATATTTTCCACGCGGGCGGAGCCGGTGCGGGTCAAGTCGCTAAAATCTGCAATAACATGTTGTTATCTGTATTGATGGTGGGCACCTCTGAGGCATTGCAAATGGGGATTGACCATGGCCTCGATCCAAAAGTGTTGTCGGACATTATGAAGGTCAGCAGCGGCGGTAACTGGACGTTAGAGAAGTACAATCCCTGTCCCGGCGTGATGGAGACTGTGCCGTCTTCTAAGGGCTATCAGGGTGGCTTTATGGTAGATTTGATGGTTAAAGATCTCGGTCTGTCACAAGAAGCCGCATTATTGAGCAATTCCAGCACACCAATGGGCGCTTTAGCCCGTAGTTTGTATGTGAATCATGCGAGGCAGGGTAATGGTCGTCGAGATTTTTCCAGTATTTTTGAGCAATTTGCACCACTAAAAAAATAGACATTAAAAACAAGGGATAACCAGATGGATTTAAAAGATAAGGTTGTCGTCATTACTGGCGGCGCGGGTGGTTTAGGCTTAGCAATGGCGCAAAACTTTGCCCAGGCGGGTGCTAAGTTGGCACTTATCGATGTGGATCAAGAAAAACTTGAACGTGCCTGTGCCGATCTCGGTGCCACCACTGAGGTCCAAGGTTATGCGTTAGATATTACCGATGAAGAAGACGTCGTCGCAGGATTTGCCTATATTCTGGAAGACTTTGGTCAAGTCAACGTGTTGGTTAATAATGCCGGTATTTTGCGTGATGGCATGTTAGTCAAAGCCAAAGACGGCAAAGTGACTGACCGTATGTCATTTGAACAGTTCCAATCGGTGATCAATGTCAACTTGACGGGAAGCTTCCTCTGCGGCCGTGAAGCGGCGGCGGCGATGATCGAGTCGGGCCAGGCGGGCGTGATAGTGAACATCTCTAGCCTAGCGAAGGCGGGGAATATGGGTCAGTCAAACTACGCTGCCTCTAAGGCGGGGGTTGCGGCGATGTCGGTGGGTTGGGCTAAGGAACTGGCGCGTTACAATATCCGTAGCGCAGCGGTTGCCCCAGGCGTGATTGCGACCGAGATGACCGCGGCTATGAAGCCCGAAGCGTTAGAGCGGTTAGAGAAGTTGGTTCCCGTGGGGCGTTTAGGCCATGCCGATGAAATCGCCTCCACCGTACGCTTTATTATTGAAAACGACTACGTCAATGGCCGTGTCTTTGAAATTGATGGCGGCATCCGCCTGTAATGGGGATGTTACTATTAGTGCGAAGCAAAACCGAGTCTAGGCTCGGTTTTTTTATTTATCGCTAATATATTGTTGTAATTGGTCAGCTGTCGGTGGAATTCGCTTGTTGGAGTTGACATTTGGTTGTTAAGCTTCAACAATCGCCATCCACTTTTTACATAAGTTTACAAACATGTTTCACGACATGATGATGGAGTTGATTATCTGAATGTCTTGGCAGGAAAAAGCCCTTTGGCTTGAGAAAATCACCAAACGTATGATGCTGGTTGTCGGTACTTTAGGTGTGTTAGTGATCTACAGTGGTTTCTTTTTCCTGCTTTTTACGGGTCGTTCACTGGCTGTCATCCCGTGGTTTTTCCTCGTGTCACCTTGGATTTGCATTTATTTTGGTTTGACACAGGTACAGCAATTAAAAGTGTTAAATTGGTTTGTCAAAAAGTTAAAGAAATAGCCTAAGGGCATATTGAGACACAGTTGCGGTTTGTAACATGAGCAAACTTGGGGAAAAAATGGAATTACGACGCTATTTTCCATATCTGTTGAGCTTGGCTTTATTGCTGCTTAACGGCTGTGAGCGTACGGATACACAGGGTTCGTTTGCCAAGGGAAATGGCGATAGAATGGTTGCTCCCTATGGTAGCTGGCAGTCGCCTCTTACTGCGGCAGAAGTCTTCGAACAGGTAGATGATATTGCCGAGTTACAGAGTGTGGGTGAGGTCATTTATTTTTCCGAGTCCAGCGGCAAAGCACAGGGTAAGGTAGGGATTAAACGTCTCGATAAGCTTGCCAATGTCGCTGAGGTAGTTCCCCCAGAGTTCAATGCTAAATCCACGGTATATGAATATGGTGGCGCGGCATTCTTAGGCATAGGTCAAAGCCTATTTGTTACTAAGCTGCAGGATCAGCTATTTTACCGTTTTGCTCCCAATCAACCGCCGCTCCCCTTAACCCCTAATGGCACACGCCATGCCGATTGTATTTCCTATCCTAAAGGCTCACGCATTATCTGTGTTCGGGAAGATCACCGCCAAGCTGGGGAACCAAAGACGAGTCTGGTCACTATCAATCTGAACTTTGCGGGTGAAGGGGATACCTTTGTTTCCGGCCATGATTTTATCAGTTCCCCTAGGATTTCCCCCGATAACACTCAACTTGCATGGATCACATGGGAACATCCTTATATGCCGTGGGATAAGAGTGTGCTCTGGCTTGGGGATCTTGATCGCAAGGGCCAATTAAAAAATATTCGCAAGGTGAGTACGCCCAAGGATTCTTCGGTGACTCAGCCCTTATTCGGCCCCGACGGTAAGTTATATGTGGTCTCGGATCTCAGCAACTGGTGGAACATTTACCGCGTCACGCCGAGGGAAACCCTAGAGCCTGTGCTGGCAAAAAACGCCGAGTTTGCCATACCGGATTGGCGTTTAGGAAATCATAATTACGCCTTTGAAACCGCCAATACCTTGATTGCCAGTTATGTTGAAGGTAATCAGGCGGCGTTGATCCGCATACATTTAGACTCAGGGTTAACCGAGTCTTTGGCTGTGGATTTTGCCGAAATAGCCCAAGTTGTTAAGGGGGAGGACGGTGTTTACTTTATTGGAGCTAAAGCCACCCCTGAAAAGGGCATTTACCGTGTCGTTGGCCGTGGCACTGAGCTAGTCTACGCTCCTGCGCTGCCAAAACTGGATCCTAACTATGTGTCGCGGGCTAAAAATATTACTTTCACGACGGGTAAACATCAGCAGGCCTATGGCTATTTTTATGGGCCCGTGAACCCTAACTATATTGCGCCGCACGATACGCGTCCGCCGTTAATTGTGATGTTGCATGGCGGTCCGACGGCAAGGGCGAGTCTCGCCTATCGCAGTGATATTCAATTTTGGACTACTCGAGGCTTTGCTGTACTCGATTTAAATTTCCGTGGCAGTAGTGGTTTTGGCCGTGCTTACCGCCAGAGTCTCTATGGCAAATGGGGGCAGAGTGATGTGGAAGATGCGATCAACGCGACCAAGTATTTAGTCGCAAAAGGTTGGGTAGACGGCAGCAAATTGGCGATCCGTGGTATCAGCGCGGGTGGATTGACCGTGATGTCGTCCTTGGCTTTTTACGATGTCTTCCAAGCTGGGGTGAGCTATGAGGGGATCAGCGATTTTGAACAACTCGCCAAAGGAACCCATAAGTTTGAAACGGGTTATTTAGATCAACTGATTGGCCCCTATGCCGAAAATAAAGCCCGTTACCGTGAGCTATCTCCTTTTTATCATCTGGAGGGGCTCAATGAACCTTTGCTGATCTTTCAAGGGCTGAGAAATAAGATAGTACCGGCGCAGCAATCGCGGCAAATATATGAGGCGCTTAAAACAAAGGGGGTACCTACGGCCTATATTGGTTATGAAGATGAACCCGATGAGGGAAGAAAGCCAGAGCATAAGGCGGCGGGGTTAGAAACTGAGTTGGCTTTTTATGGCAGAGTATTTCAATTTACCCCTGCGGGTGAGCTACCTAAACTCGTGCTCGACAATGCTTCTGCACTACGGCGCAGATAAGAGCGTCAGACTAAAGCAATAATTTAAATATTAACAATGTCTTGTAGATAGACGGGCTGTTTTGTTGAGATCCTACTATCAATAATAATTAGTTAGGTTTATGGCTTAGGCAATCGATTATCGCGCAGTGGGGCTGTGTCCCCCCTTGGCACTCGTCCACCATTTGCTGTAACTGTGCCCTGAGATTGTGTAGCTTTAACATTTGCTGTTCTACATAATCAAGGTGGCTGCGGGTCAGTTGTTTGACATCCTCGGCATTGCGACTCTCATTATCCCTTAACTCCAGCAGTTGCTTACAGTCCTCTAGGCTAAAACCTAGATCGCGGCATTGATGTACAAATTTAAGGGATTCAATATCCCGTTGACGATAGACACGATATCCTGCTTCATTTCTACCCCCACAGACTAAGCCAATATCGTGATAGTAACGGATACTCTTAACGCTTAAGCCCGTCTGTTTCGCCACTTCACCTATCTTCATCTTGACCTCGATTATTTACACCGATAATGCAAAGCTGATCCGTTGATAAATTCATCCTCGACTCTCCCACTATGGGACACTCTATCTTAATCCTATCGTGTGTAAGTTCAACCAAGGAATGCCTCATATCTCAGATAAGACTCTCTGTCGCCAATATGAGTTGTGCTGGCTGTTTAGCGGCCAAGACAAGGCTTTGCAGGGGATCTTGGTAGTTAAGATCATTAACTTGTCATCCAAATCGGTGAAAATAGGGCATGATTAAGCACTAAATCACTCAGGGATTAAGTGCTTAGCAATTCGTGCTGGCGGAGCTGTACACCTAATCCCAAGCGAATGGGTGGGGCCTTTTTAGTTGATAATTTAGCCCAAACTGCTATAGTGCCACGTTTATTTTTACCCCCTCAGGCTGGTGGAAATTGGTTTATGCTTATTTGCACTGCCAATAGTCTGGCCAACATTACTCGATTTGGAAGTTCATTTTGATCACAACAGCGAATATCACCATGCAGTTTGGCTCTAAGCCACTGTTTGAAAACATCTCAGTTAAATTCGGCGGCGGTAACCGTTACGGTCTTATCGGTGCGAACGGCTGCGGTAAATCAACCTTCATGAAGATCCTTTGCGGTGATCTAGAGCCGAGCAGCGGTAACGTATCCTTAGACGTCAACGAACGCCTAGGTAAGTTAAGCCAGAACCAATTCGGTTATGAGGAATTCACGCTTATCGATACAGTGATCATGGGCCACCGTGAACTGTGGAAGGTGAAGCAAGAGCGTGACCGTATTTACTCTCTGCCAGAAATGAGCGAAGAAGACGGTATTGCCGTGGCAAACCTTGAAATGGAATTTGCCGAGATGGACGGTTACACCGCCGAATCCCGCGCCGGTGAACTGCTGCTCGGTGTGGGTATCGGTATCGAAAGCCATTTCGGTCTGATGTCTGAAATTGCCCCAGGCTTAAAACTGCGGGTGTTATTGGCTCAAGCCCTGTTCTCCGATCCCGATGTGCTGCTGCTCGACGAACCGACCAACAACTTGGACATCGATACCATTCGCTGGTTACAGGACGTACTGAACCAACGCGATAGCACCATGATCATCATTTCGCACGACCGTTACTTCTTAAACTCAGTCTGTACCCATATGGCGGACTTAGACTACGGTGAACTGCGCGTTTATCCTGGTAACTACGATGAATATATGCAAGCGGCGACCCAGGCCCGCGAGCGTTTAATCGCAGACAATGCGAAGAAGAAGGCTCAAATTTCTGAGCTGCAAACCTTCGTTGCACGCTTCTCTGCCAACGCATCTAAGGCAAAACAAGCGACTTCCCGTGCCCGTCAAATCGACAAAATTAAGCTGGATGAAGTGAAAGCCTCTAGCCGCGTCAACCCCTTTATTCGTTTCGAACAGGAAAAGAAACTGTTCCGTAATGCCTTAGTGGTTGAAAACTTAACCAAGGGTTACGACACTCCGCTGTTTAAAGACTTAAACCTGATCGTCGAAGTGGGCGAGCGTATTGCGATACTAGGTGAAAACGGCGTGGGTAAAACGACCCTGCTGCGTACCTTAATTCATGATATTCCACAGGATGAAGGTCATATTCAATGGTCTGAAAATGCCAACATCGGCTACTACGCTCAGGATCACGAGTCAGATTTTGAAAACGATATGACCCTGTTTGAGTGGATGAGTCAGTGGCGCAAACCCGAAGATGACGATCAATCTGTTCGCGGTATCTTAGGTCGTATGTTATTTGGCGCAGACGACATTAAAAAATCAGTGAAAGTGCTGTCGGGTGGGGAAAAGGGCCGGATGTTATTTGGCAAACTCATCATGCAAAAAGCCAATATTTTGATGCTCGATGAACCGACTAACCATATGGATATGGAATCTATCGAGTCATTAAATAACGCCCTAGAAAAATACGAAGGCACCTTACTCTTTGTGAGCCATGACCGCGCCTTTGTATCATCATTGGCAAATCGTATCCTTGAAATCACCCCCAATGGTGTGAACGACTTCAGGGGCACCTACGATGAATTCCTTGCCAGCAAGGGCATCGAAGGCTAATTTTTTGGCCTTAAGTGTATGAATAAAAACGCCGCTCATTTAGAGCGGCTTTTTTATGCGTTTGATTTAGTCGCAGCCCCATACGCCAAGCGCAACTGCCGATGGCTTAACCAGCCTTGCGCCATACCCGCAATAATGATCAGTCCCATACCTGTTAGCTGCTGCGCGGTTAACGCTTCATTAAATAGCCACCATGCCAGCGCCACTACGACCACAGGTTCCACATAGGAAAGCGTGCCATAGGTGACCGAGGGCAGTTGCCCTAGGGCTTTTACCGCAAATAAAATGGCCAAGAATCCCGGGAGGAATCCAATCGCCAGCAGCCAAGCAAATTGATTTAGGCTCGGCACTAAGGGCGTGGATAACACTAAGGGCAGTAAGCATAGGGCACCGACACTGAGCTGGATTAAGGTGCTTTGATAGGGGGAGGCGGCGCTGGGTTTACGGTTGATTAAGATAAAGCCGCTATAGGTGACTAGTGAGAGCAGAGCATAAAAATAACCCATGATTTCATTGTCGTAGAGTGACTGAATCGACGTCACGGGCAACATAAAGATAAAGCCCATTAAGGCGAGTACCACACTGGCGATGCTGAAGCGATTGAGTCTTTCATGAAACACAAAGTGGGCAAAGAGTGACGCCAGCACAGGGGCGAGATAGATGATCATGATCACCCTTGCCATTTGGGTGTATTCAATGGCCTCGATATAAAAGGCCATAAATCCCGCCAACATAGCGCCATTTATCAAGGTGCGCTTGCTCGGTTTATGGCGAATTTGCGGCCCTTTACCCGTTAACAGCATATAGGCCATTAAAAACAGCGCGCCGAGTAGCAGGCGGTAAAAGGTAATATGTTCGGCGGGCAGGGCGGCAAAACGCGCGAATACGCCAATGGTGCCCATTAGGCTGGCTGCCAGCAGGGCGAGCACTATGGCCAGTGCGGGAGGCGGAGTCATGTATCACCTTTAATACTGATAATTCAATGATGAAGGGAGCTGAGTTTGCCTTAAAAACGCCGCCTAGGCGAGTGCAATTGTGAACACTTTGTTGGCTCGGCTTTGCCGGCGATGGCTGCCGAGCCTACCGAGCAGAGATTGATGATTTAACTGCGCTAGCAAGCCACCAATCTTCTGCTACACAATCGATTTGCGCGAGCGAAAATGATTTAAGGGATCTTGGCAATAACTCGCCTTAACCTGTTGCAACATCTGGTAATTCTGCCCAAAGTAGCGTGCGGTAGGGATGGTATTATCTTTAAAGTTGATAAAGGCGCCTGAGCTGTTGGCAATCGTGGCATCGCGGCAGGTGTCTATCCAGTCGAGTGCTTTATTCACGCGGGGATAAACGGAGTTAACCTGCATTAAGGCTTGCTCTTGGAGTTCGCTGTTCCACCATGCCTGATATTGGATGATGTAGGCCTGTTCCTTATAGGGAAAGGCACTCTGGCTTTTTTGCACTTCACCGAGAGTGCGGTAAAAATCGCCGCTAATCGCGCTCAGGGTGACATAGGTAAATAAACCTAATTGCCTATTGCCATCAATTAGTTGTGATGAGGTTAGACTGTCGATAAGCGAGATGTGCCCCTGTTTTAGTCCCTGTGTATGGGCCAAACGTGATGTCACCCTATGGGGGGCGGGGCGCAGCAAGTCCTGTGAATGTTGGCGCTGATTTTTGTAGAGCTGTATGTCTGTATCATTAATCAGTTCGGTCATTCTATGGTTTAAGGCGGGTTGTAAATCCTGAATGGCTTCGCGGTTCCAGCTTTCCATCAATTCATCGCCATAGGATTGGGTTAAGCCGCCCATAGATGCTATTTGCACTCTATTGGGTTTTAAGCCGACGGCGCTAAATTGAGTCTTGATAAAGTGCGCAAGGCTCGCAGGATTTCCCTCCCAATAGCCGTACATAATGCAGTTATGTTTGGCCTCTTGGGGATCCTGCTCGCCAGTGCTTAACGATGGTTTTACCTCTGGCAACCCGGCGGGTTTGGCTTGAATTTTAAGGTTCGTCCCCAGTAAACAGGGCAGATTATCCGCCAGAATAACCTGTTCCCAACGCTCCAATAAGCTTAAGGTTGGGGTGTTTGCTTGCAGCTGTTGATTGTCCTTAAGATGCGGATTCCACTCCAACTCAAATTTCAGCAGGCTTGGGGGCAGGGCAAAGGTGCGAATAAAAAAACGGGTGACAATACCGTAGCTTAAGCCGCCTCCGCCCTTGAGCGCCCAGAGGAGTTCGGGCTTATTGGCCGCAGAAACCACTTGGGTCTCGCCTATGCCTAACACGATTTCCGCCTGTACTAAACTCTCGCAGCACATACCGTATTTGCGACACCAAGGCCCCCAACCGCCGCCCATAATAAAACCTGCTAGGGCGTGGGAGGCGCTCGTGCTGTGGGGCAACATCAAGCCCTTTTGCGCCAGATAGCTGGTTAAGGTCTGCATAGTACAACCCGGTTCGACGGCGACTATGCCACTGATAGGGTCGAGTTCGATGCCGTTCATTAACTCCAGATCGATCACTACGCTATTGGTCTCGCCGCTTTCCCCTTCGTGATCATGGCCGCTGGAACGCACGCTGATGGCCAAGTGATAATCGACGGCGGTCTTGTAGACCAGTTTGACCTCTTGGCTGCTGCGGCATTTGATAATGGCGAGGGGCTTTTTTTGCAAGCGGCGATTAAACAGTTGGCAGGCGTTTTCATAGGCCAGCATCTGTTGTCCTGTGCTTACCCAAAAATCCTGCTCGGCGTAATACTGGCCATCGGTAATGATATATTTGCTGGCAATATGGCTGCGCACTTCGTTAATAAAGCGCATAAAATGCTTGGCTTGGCGGGTGACCACATTTTCACTGATGCGGATCTCGGCGGTTAATCGGCTCGAGGTCGATTGACTGATAAAACAGTCAAATTCTAGCTCATTGCTCAGTTGTAAATTGATATGTGAGCGATTGGGCGTCAGTGATTTTAATATGTCAAAACTTAACTCAATATCGGCTCTGTCCTCGGCTCGATAGTTTGCTTTATAAATAAAATGTGGCCAGTTGTCGCTGCTGGATTCAATCATATAGGCGCAGCGTTCATGGGCGGGAATAATATTGGATAGCTGCTTGTTAAAGTTATTGGTGTTTAAACTCTGTTTGCTAAATTCATACTCGGTATCATTAAAAATAATCAACATCACTTCTTGTCTTGTCGAATGGTATGAAGTTAAGCTTGTATTAGTCTTTGATTGTTTTTTGGGATAGATATTCAGATTGCAATCTATAAGTTTTGATTGATTATGAGGGTTAAGATAGCAATCTAAAATTTCACTCTCACTGAGGCATTGTTCAATCAAGCTAATATTTAACAGCTCGCCATTAAATGCCACAAAGTTATCCATCAGCGGTTTTAATTTAGTCTCTTCTGTTAATGGTGTTGGCTGTTGCTGGAGATGGATTTCATTACCATCGATAAAGCATTTTATCTCATGATATTGATAGGTGATGGATAATAAATGCCAATAATCATCATTAATGCCGCCTAGGGTAGAAATAGTGTCAATATGCAATAACTGACTATTCACTCGGGTTTCAATATGACCAAGGGCATTAATTGTGACCCTAAAACCTGTATTATTCGTCTCACAACAATATTGAAATACCAAGCCTCCCTCTTGGGTCTTTACCCAAGCTTGGAAGGTGAAAACATCGAGCGCTGCCGTATTTAACGCAAAGGTATCAGCCACTCTCGTTTGAGTGGTTTGAGCCTGAGTGTCTGCTAAGGCTCTGATAGGCTTATCCGAATGGGGATTAACGCTTTTCGATGTTTTCATGGCGATATCCTTGTTCTATTTATACTGCTCAATAGGCGCTAGCTGCTTAACTGACGGCCGCTCAAAAGGCTTAGAGCGAGGTGTTTATCCGGTCACGACCATCGGCCTTGGCGCGGTAAAGCGCAGTATCGGCGGCGCACACCATGGCGAGTGAAGTACGGAACTGGCCATTAACTTCACTGGCAATCCCTTGGCTGGCACTTACCGAGACATAATCCCTGAGTCCTTGGTCAGCAAAACGAATGTCATTAATCCCTTGCTGGATTTTTTGCGCTATGGTCAGCGCCATTTTGGCATTGTGATTAGGCAGGATCAGCGCAAACTCTTCGCCGCCGTAACGGGCCGCAAGACCGATTTCGATAGGCACAATATTGGCGATCACTTTGGCAATTTTTCTAAGGCATTCATCACCTTGGATATGACCAAACTGGTCATTAAACACCTTAAAATAATCCACATCGATAATGACTACGCTGATAGGGCGCAGTTTGGCGGTGCATTCTTCCCAGTGCTGTTGCAGCATTTCATCAAAATAGCGACGGTTCGCCAGTTGGGTGAGGGAGTCGGTGGCGGCCAACTTACGCAGCTTTAGGTTTTCCGCCTTATGGTGAGTTAAATCGTGCATCACCATCACAAATACGGGTTCATGGCTGGGAATATAAGAGATAGATAACTCAATATCTTTTGCCTTGCCGGACGCGCAGATCAGCGTGGTTTCCTGCGCAGGGTGCTGCACGGGGTGACCACAATTAGTGCCTAATTGCACATTGTGGCTCAGCAGGCTGTCATAGCGCGCTTGATGATGTTCGGTCAAAAAATTGCGCCAGTCTTGGCCCTTTAAACTCGCCTGCGGGCAATCGAGTAGCTCGGCACTGCGCTGATTGCACGAACGGATAAAACCGTTGGCATTCACTAGGATCACTGGCTCGGTTAAATGTTGAATAAAGAGTTCAATGGTCTCGAGAGAGGAGTGCTCGAAAAAGTTCAGCGGTAGCTCGGCAGCCTTTACATGCTGAGTTGCGGGCAATGCAGCATCATCGACAATGGATAAGGCGGGTTGTTGGCGAGCCAGTTTCGGTGAGTTTGTCATTGTTATCTTTCTCCGTGAACTTTAATCATCTGCGCTAGGCGCTTTTCTGAGGATGACTTTATTCCGGTGGAAGAAAAGATACCTTCTGCTTACCTTCTGGTTTAACTTTATGATTTTAAATGCTTTAAATTTTACCTTCTGAGTTGGGAATTATGCTTTGAAGTGAGATAGCTGGGCGGTAGTTTGCTTTTTCCTATAGCAAATTGGACAAAAAGCATTTAATCCTAAGAACTAAGACGGAGCAGAATGCGCGTTGTCGGTCTAATTTAGCTCAACGCGAGCCCGTCAATACGGCTTGGATGTAGCGCTTGGCTATGGGATTTTCCTCGGCACCATTTGCCACCTTGTTGGAGTTTGAAAGCACACATGGCATCCCATCGACCACTTATGCCACTGTACTGGCGGCGAAACTCCTTGGCTGAAAGCAACCATGCATCGGATGCAATCCCTAACTCATTAAGCAGTTTTGGCCGCTGATTATCGATAAACCCTTTTTTATCATGACGAATCGCGCGGCCAGTCCAATCGATGAGCTCGAGATAATCGGCAAAATGGAAGGGAATACCCGTTTGCTGATTAAGATGTGTTGCACCATCAAATTTTGCGAGGGATTTGTCTGATATTGGCTGAGTGTTATCTACAGGGGGTTGGGTTATCAGTGGTGTGAGGCTGTTACGGGAAAGTGCATTCAGACGTTCTTGAATTGATGTAAAATCAGAGGATTGCAAAGAATCGGCAATGCCCGCTCGAATAGGATTTAAATCGACATACATCATACAAGCTAGTAATGCTTGCTCATCTAACAGCGCTTGGGATTTAAAACGACCTTCCCAAAAGGCACCTTTGCATTCATCTTCTCGATTCGCTTTACGGGCAATTTCTTCATTTAAACAACGCATAAACCAAGAAATACTGCTTAATCGCTCGTGCCACTCGGTAATTAAGGCATCGAGCAGCAGTCGCTCACCCTCGATTAAGGCATCACCATTGATATATTTAGTGGCAACGGCATGGCCTTTAGTGATCTGACACCAGCGGCTGATAATGTCTTTTGGAGTTAAGGATTTCGCCTTATCAAGATCAATTTTGAGGACGAGATGATAGTGGTTGTTCATCACCGCATAGGCGCAAATATCAATACAAAAAATAGCGGATAACGCTTTGATTTTATCTACAATCCAGCCTCGTCTATGTTCATAACTGCGGCCTGTGAGTTTATCTTCACCACATAAAAAAGCCCTTCTGACACAGCGATTAATCACATGGTAGAAGGGTGTAGTATTAGCATCGATAAGCATTCTTCTGGCCGAGGTCATCATACACTCCAGATAGGCAAACCCGAGATAAGGTAAAGCCTAGTCGAGATAGTGCGAAAGGCCAAAAAGATATGGCTGTCCCTGCTTTTCTTCTTCTGGCCGAGGTCATCATACACTCCAGATAGGCAAAACCGAGATAAGGTAAAGCCTAGTCGAGATAGTGCGAAAGGTCAAAAAGATATGGCTGTCCCTGCTTTTTCCGAAAGGTCAAAAAGATATGGCTGTCCCTGCTTTTTCTGCTTTCTGCTTTCAGCTGTCCCTGCTTTTGCTGCTTTTTAATTTGCAAAGAAGAATTGGTTAAAAGTGGGGAAGAATTGACACTCAGGCGTTTGGCGGTGGCAAGTAGAGGGGGGTCTGGAAGGGGGAGAAAAGGGGACTGCTAAGCAGTCCCTTTCAATGGAGATTAGTTTTCAGGACGGTTAACCACTTCTGGATCAGGACTCAATAACATTAGTGTGTTTGTCGTGTTTGTTAATACAAACTGAAACTTTGTTGTACCCGCTGTGTGGTCCAAATCTACAAGTTGTACCAACTGTCCATCACTACTAATTGTTACGGCGTCAATAATTTCATCAAAAGGAGTGATGAAACCAACGCCAGCAAATTTTAATCCTTTTCCAGTATTATCCACTAATTGATAAGTGATAGTGCTTGCCTCTGTAATTGTTACATCACCTTGGCACGGCTCACCAGTCGTGTCGACATAGCTAAAAACGGGTTCATTATTATCTAAGTTAACAATCACCTTGATAAAGTGAGCGTGACCTTGTACATTTTGCATTTCTTACTCCTTTTTTATTGATTAAAATTCAAGATTATTAATTTTTGATTTAGTAAGAATCTCAATTAATTCTATTCCAGTATTTTTATCGTTTAAGCATTTCAATGATTTTATATATGGAATTGTAATTCCTGGACTTTTGTTTTTACTTACAAAAGGTGCTAGTAAGGACTTTATATCTTTACACACTTCAATGTAATTATCGTTTTCATTTAAATTTTTTAATGAGGATGCTTCTATTAATAAGCTTTCTGAAAATGGTATAATATTGTCTTGAGAGTTGGTGCTATCTTCTTGTAAGGATATGAAAATAGCCTTTGATTTTTTAGAGAAGTCTAGGCTGTCTTTGTAATTTTTTATTTTATCCATGTGCTTTGCAAGAGCTAGATAGTATTTTGCCAATAATTCTTTATCCTTTTTTGAAGCTGTTTTATTGATTTTTATTTGTTCAATTAAGCGTTCGAATTTAAGCTTTTCATCTTGATTGAAATCACCATATCCAAGGCTTATTAGATTTAAGTATGAATAATTTTTCTGCATTTTAATTATTCTATTTTCGGAGTCTTTGTCTGATGCTTTTTTTATAGTTAAAAAACTAAGTTTAGCCTTTTCAACTGCTAATTCAGTATCATTTTTATAATTAATCAAAGTTGATGATAGCTGATAGCTACTTGAAAGCCTTTCAAGAAGATAGGGTTGTTGCTCTAATTTTTCATTCGAAAGTTCAGTTTGTATTTTTTCATGAATATTAATTGCAGAAGTAACTTCACCTAATGAGGTTAAGGAACTGGCTAACCAAGATCGTGCATTTACTACATCAGATAAAAGTTGAGTATTACTAGGATCTGTTTCTAGAGCACTAAGTTTTAATGTCAGAGACTCCTGAAATCCATTCTTTGCTTCAACGAATTGTTGTCGTTGCATAGAAAGCGAACCTAGGGAGTTATATGCATATGATAGTTCCATCAATGCATCCTTATCATCGGGTGCTAAGGAATACATCTTTTGACTGTATTGCAAATACAGTTCAAAAAAGGGTTCGACCGATTCCCACTTTCTATCATCGTATTCAATTTGTCCCAACCAAAAGGCATTGGCGCCTAAGGTTTTTAGCAGGGCTAAGTTGTCTGGCTGCAATTCGAGCAGCGGCAGCATTTTTTCCTGCGCGGCGAGTAGGGCGCTGCGGGCTTCATCGATTTTATTGCGTGAATAGGCGACTTCGCCCATGGCCTCTAAGGTTTGCCCATGCTGGAAGCGGGCATCGAAGCTTAAGTACTTCTCATCGTCTTGGCTGGAGAAATCCGTGAAATATTCCAATGCCTTATTGCTGATCCCGTCGAGTAAGTCCATCCGGCCGATGCCGCGCATCTTGTCTGCGAAGTCACCCACCATAAACCCGAGCAGATCTTCGGCGGCGAGGCGTTTTTGCTGGGCAAGCTTCTCGGCTTCTATACTGCGAACGCTCATAATGACCGAGGTTAAGGTGAGTACGCACAGCAGGGCGACGGTGATGCGCCTCGTCCAGCGCAGCATAGTGGCGCGTTTGCTGGAGGCGGCAATAAAGTCGGTTTCTCGCTCGTCTAAGTCAAATAGGGGGTTTTGCCTAAGGCTTTGGGCCTCTTTTAAGGGTTTACCTTCGGCCAGCAAATAGGCGCTGTGTTTCGCTTCGCTGAGCCAGCGCTGGGATAAATGCTGTAGTCGGCTCTTAATGCTAAGGCTGTCGCTATGTTCGCTGATCCACGCCGTCGCCCTTGGCCAGCGGCGCAGCAGGGCTTCGTGGGCGATGCTAAAACAGGGTTCACCATTTTGCAGATGGGACACAAATAAGCGGCTATCGACCATGGCTTGCACTAGGGCGGTTTCGGCCGTGCTTTGCAACTGTGACCAGCGGGCGGTGCGGCTGGTGATGGATTTTTCATCCTCACGCAGGGTGACTAACAGGGACAAAATCCGCGGCAGACTGGCTTTTTCGGCCTCGGTTAAATGGGAGATGGCCTGCTCGGCATTTTTACCGATAGCGCCTTCGATGCCGCCCAAGGTGCGATACACAGAGACTAATAGTTTGTCATCGTCACTGCGTTGTAAGTACAGCGCCTGCAAGGTGTATTGCAACATAGGCAGCGCATCTGGGTTGCTGGCGGCATCGCTACAGAGCATTTCATCGAGCGGCATGGCGGTGTCGCTATCGATTTCCCAGGTTAAATTGGCGGCAACGGCTGGCAGGCGGATCATTTGCAACAGCTCGGTGCGAGTGGGCGGCGCTAAGTCGAAATGGGCGCCGCGCGCTTTGCCCGCCATCAGGCTGGGATAATTGACCAACAGCGGATAAAAGTCGTTGCGACAGGCACTTAAAATTAACACCGCATGGGAAGTGGCAAGGCACTCTAAGTAGCTCGATAAAGGCGCTGCGCTCGGCGTCGCTAAACAGCGGCGATGATAATAATACTTCTAATCGGTCGATAAATAAGGCGAAGCGTGGTGTAGCAAAGGCATGATTTTTAAGGCTTTGTTTACATGTGTCGACAATGCTCTGTGGATCTTGCTCAAGCTTGGCGGCAAGCGAGTCTGCGCTCATTCCCTCAAATACTGGGGTGTTGTTTAGCTCCCAGTCGAGCATGGCACTGGCCAGTACGGTGAGCAGTTGTCCCTTACTGACATCGGCAAAATCGAGGCTGCTGTAGGCCACAACCCCAACGCCATTAAAGCCATTGGCGGCCATGAGGTTAGGCAATACACCGGCATTAATTAAGGAGGATTTACCGCTGCCACTCGGGCCCAAAATTAAGCAGAAGGCGCGGCCAAACTGGATTTGTTGGCTAATGCGATTCAGCAGCGTGCTAATTTGCTCGCTGCGGCCGAAGAATACGTCGGCATAGTTGGCGCTGTAGGCTTGCAGGCCCGGAAACGGCGAGCCACCTTGCCAAGTTTGTGGCGTGGCGCTGGCCTCATGGCCGACGGGAAAGCGAACCTCGGCTAAGGTGCGATAGCCACGTTTGCGAATGGTCTCAATGTAACGGGATTCGGTGGCGCTATCGCCTAAGGCGCGACGTAACTGGTTGATAATCTTGTGCAGTGGATTGTCGCCCGTGTCGACTCCCGGCCAGCAATGGCTAACAATTTCGTCGCTGCTGACCACTTCACCCGCGTTTTGGCAGAGAAACAACAATACATCCATCGCCTTAGGTTCAAGTTGTTTGACTTGTTTACCAAGGAGTAGGCTGTTGGCACTGGGATTGACTTGCCATTCACCCAAAAAAAATGTGCTGTCACTCATAGGATTTCCATTGCTTAAGCATCGACTAAGGCGGGGGAATCGCGGTGCCGTTAGCCATTGTTATTTTTATAGTTAGCGCGTTTTGTAGATTGAGTGTCATCAATTTGCATGACGTCAAAACATTGACATTATGCCTAGACACTTTGTTATTTAAAAGGAATAACCTTCGGTAATCAATGTAAATTTTATATCGTTATTGTGACTATATTGCGTCCTCTGGCACCTGCTTTATCACTCATTTGTGATCTCATGCGGCATTTTGGAAACCTTTGTTAGCCATTTATCTGGTGCTTTTCTGTCTGGCTTTAACTGAGGCTGATTGCATCAAGCTAAAAAAAAAGAGTGCCCGGGTGGGCACTCAAAACGGTTGGTAAGGGAGAAGTGAAATGAAAAGTGAAAAGATGGTGCGCTTGCTAAATTAGCGGCTAAGCACTAGTAGTTAGCGGCTAAGCACCAGCGCGTTGGCCTGAAAACTTAACCGCGCCATTTGCCCTTGGTCTTGCAGCTCTAGCTCATTGAGTTCAAAGGGCGGTTGCAGACCCGAGGCTTGGATAAGTGTTGGGTCAAACATCAGCTTGAGTTTGGGGGATTCGGGCGTTAACCAAGTCGCCGCTTGGGTGCGCATAATCGCCACTTTTTGGCCCTCGGCATTGGTGCCCGTGAGCACGCCACTCAAACCAAAACGTCCCGCTTCGGCGACATTTAGCTCAAAGTTGACTTGATTCGGCACGCCTTTATCCCAGACGGTCAATACTTCTGGCTTGATGCTGGCCGAGTTCACATAGGACTTAAAGGCGGTTTTTACCGTGCGCTGCACTGGGCGACCATCGACCTGAGTTTGTACAGTGACTTCAATTTCACTCAGCCCCGCATTGCTGCTGGCAAGGGGCAAGTCTGCGGGCACTAAAGCCTGCCATTCATCCCCCTGTTTCACCATGGCCAGCGCTTGCTCTGTGCCATCGGCTTGTTTGAGTTTGGCCTGGGGCGCAAATTGATTATCGCTTTGACTTAAATCGAGTTTTACGCCAACCGTTTGGGCATCGGCCGCAATCGCGCTGGGCGCCTTGATGCTCAGTTGATAGGGCGAGCCTTTTTCCTTCACGTTGACCAGATAGTTCGCCTTAGCGACCAAGGGCTGGCTGACTTGCAGGCGATAGGCTCCTGGCGTGGCCTTTTCTGACATTTGTAGTGCGCTGGAGTCATCGGCGAGTCCCGCACTGGCTAAGGCTTCGGCGCTCACCAGTGATTTAACCAAAGATTCCGTTGCTTGCGGGCTGCTGGCGTTTTTTCCCTGGGGCGTTTGGCCTACCCGCTGAATTTGCACTCGCTCAGGCGCTACTGCATCGGCATGCATTAAGGCTCCGGTGCTGACATCGCCGCGGGGCGCAATCCGTACTAAGCTGCCCGCTTGGCTCAAGTTGAGCTGCACGCCGGCATTCAGCTCGGCGCCGGTGACACTGAGCCAATATTCATCACTCTGGCTTGCCTGCTCAAGCACGGGTTGACTGGCTTGATATTTGCCATAGAGCGGGGTGATAAAGCTGACATAATCGGTACTGGTATTAATCGGTGCGAGTGTCGGCGAGGCGATATTGGTATCGACAAGATCGGTATCCGTCGGCGCGGCTAAGGTTAAGCCCTTGGCATACATGGGGCTGGCTTCTTTTTGTGGCTCAGGCGCGGTCGATTCATCCTGACAGGCACCGAGCAGGCCAGCTAAGATGACCAAGCTGACCGCTTTGCTTAAGGTGCGGAGTGTAAAAGGTTGCATGGTAGATTCCTTAAATATGGCTGCGGATCAGCGTGTCTAAGTTAAAGCAGGCACGGCGACTCTGTTGATGGCTTAACGGTTCTTGGCCTCGGGTCTTTTGTTTATCGGTAAACCAGACTGTGCCCGCCGCTTTTTGGGAGCTGCAATTTAAGAAGCCGTCGGAGCAGCTATCGAGCCAGTTTTGGGTGGTTTCGAGGGCGACCTGATATTGATAGCCGGCGCAGTAGCTGTCGCTGTCCCAAATGGCGGAATCCACATCCGATCCAACGACCACTTCGAAGGGTTTGCCTAAGGCTGGGCGTCCCGAAGTGCCATAGAGCCAAGTACTGTTGTAGTTTGCCATCCAGCCGACTTGCTGCTGTTTGACCGCATTGCTGCCATAGCCTAGGAGCCAACCTAGGCTGGTTTCGAACACATTACCTTGGTTAACGGCGTCGGCCAGCGGCGTACCACCGCTCGATGGTGCGAGGGCGATAACCCTTGAGGTGGCGTTGATCACCGCTGGATAACGGCTATCCCATGTCGGGTTAGATAAAATCCAGCGCACGACATTGCCGCCATTTGAGTGGGTGAGCAGGATTAAGTCATTGATATTTTTGGCTTGAATAAAGCTATTGAGCTGAGTGGCGAGGCAACCTGCGGCACTTTCTTCCCACATGTATTGGTCGAAGTCGCAGTTGATCACAGTGTAATTATTGGGCACTGGGATGCCCTGGCGCACCGAGTTTACAAATTCGGGCGTCCAGTAATCAGCTAGGCATTGGTCTGGTGGCCCGTACCGTGGATAAAGGCGATACCAGTTGTGGCTAACGTCGCAGGGCTGACAGCTAACAGACCCAAGAGCATAAGGGCTTTGTTTATCTTCATGGGTATATCTCGTGTTGTTGGTCTTATTGAGAGTGGCCGCGCAGTCCGCTGTGACAATTAAGGGCAAGTGGGTGACGCTCAGGACTTGTCCCACATTCGCAATCGGCTGGCATGGCTCTGTTTATATGCGCTTAAGCGCGGTTACTTTTGGGTAAAACATGATTCAAGGCCTGAATACGACGGGATAGTTGAAAGCGCTAGTATACGTCGGCATCACATGGGGTGGATGCAATAGGCAATCATCAACAGGACTCAACTCAAGCTAATTAACCTAAACGCAACATTTTATGCTGGCAAGTAAAAAAATTGCCATAGATTTGAATGGCATGACAGTATTTTGTTGGCTTCGTTTTAATGTCAATAGGGGGGAGTGATAAACCGATGATAAGCAATGGCTAATAAACAGTATGACATTTTATTGCGTTTGAAATTTTGGCCGGCTTGAGCAAAATAATTTTCTGTGACACTCGTGTTACACTGAGATTAATTGGTTTATCATTCTGTATATTAAAGGCTTTTGTGACATATGCGTTAAGCTTAAGCATTGATCACTCGATATCAGCATCCCTTTAGTGCATTTAAGGGCTAAACCTATTAGTCTGAGCTTAAATCTGATGAACACTAATACCGCCTATGTCTAGCAGTTATCCTAAGCCTCCTCGTTAAAGACAAAGAGAAGCTATGGGACTGGGGCGGATCTATACGGGCAAAGAAGGGAGAATAAGCTTGGCGATAGAACATAATGAGATGGTGCACTGCTTAAGTGGGTTGCATTGTCGCACTAACTTCACCATAAAAAATATTACCGAATATATGCTGCCAGAGACCAAAGAGGCCTTTTATTTACACCTCGACGGTAAATCTCCCAATCTTATTATTCGCCCGGCCTTTGAGGTTTTTTCCGGCGAACTCGCCACGATTGCAGGTGTGCATGCTAAATACGATTATTTTCATAATGGGGAGATGACGCGTTTCCCCAAGCGTTTGCATAAGAGCCTGACCGAAACCCACTATGGCCTCGCCTTTAGTTTTGATACCGTTGAAGCCGTGCAGCAATTTATTAGCCGTTTGAGTGCCATAGTCAAAGGGGCATAAATTTTAGTCTTGACGCTTTAGGGTTAAATTCCTCAATACCAATGAAAATGAGGAATTTAACTGCTGCCTTTTTGTGCGGCATTTCAGTATATTCATCGATAGATGAATTTTGCTGGAGCTTGCCATGTCGCAGATCCCCGGTCGCCCGAAAGGGATAGTCCCATTTACCGTTTTATCTGCCCCACAGCCGCAGATCCTCGGTCGTCCAAAGGGCAACTCAGATGCACGCCAACGTTTAATTACCGCGGCCTTAAACCTCTTCAGCCATAGTAGTTATCCAACCGTTTCTACCCGTGAAATCGCCCGCGAAGCCGAAGTCGATGCCGCACTGATCCGTTACTATTTTGGTTCAAAAGCGGGCTTGTTCGAACAAATGGTACGGGAAACCCTTGAGCCAGTATTAGCGCGATTACGTGAAATATCCGCAGCCGAGCCCCCTAATAATGTGGGTGAGCTGATGCAGACATATTATCGCGTTATGGCACCTAACCCGGGATTGCCACGGTTAATTATGCGGGTACTGCAGGAGGGCGATGGCACAGAACCCTACCGCATTTTGTTATCCGTATTTGAGCAAATTTTATCTCTGTCTCGGCAATGGCTCCAAGCCTCCTTAGTCGATGCAGGGTTATTAAAAGAAGGCGTCGATCCTAATTTAGCACGCCTAAGTTTTGTGAGTTTGATGGTCTTTCCGCTGATTGCGCCGCCAGTGTTAATGCGTCAGTTTGGCATTTTTAGTGCCGATGCCGAGGGTTTACAATGGCTAGCACTGCACAATGTGCAAGTGTTTACGCAGGGCGTGTTAGGTGTACCTAGGAGCCCCCTATGAAATGTGGAAGAGAAATGAGCTTAAATAAAAAAATGATAGGCCTGCTTTTCGGTTGTTTACTGCTGCAACTGATGGGATGTAGCGATGACCCGTTGAGGGTATTTGGCACAATTGAGCGGGACAGGCTGACGCTCACTGCGCCCGTAGGAGAATTGATTACTCAAGTGAATGTGGTTGAAGGCCAGCAGGTTAAGGCGGGTGAGTTGTTACTTATGCTCGACACCACTTCGGCCAGTGCGCGCCTTGCCCAGCGCCAAGCTGAACTTGAACAGGCCAAAGCTAAACTGACTGAGGCGGTCACAGGCGCTCGTTTAGAGGATATTGAAAAAGCAAAAGCTGCCCTAGACGGAGCGAATGCCAGTGTGCAAGAAGCGTTGCTGAACTTTGAGCGCACAAATCGCTTATTCGCCACTAAAGTGCTTAGCCAAGCGGATTTAGATACGGCCCGGGCGGCGCGTGATACCAGTCTTGCCAAACAGGCCGAAGCGCAGCAGAGCCTACGGCTACTGGAAAATGGTACCCGTAGTGAGCAACTCGAGCAGGCTAAAGCGGCGGTTGCCGCAGCTAGTGCCAGTGTCGCCCTCGAGCAAAAAGCCTTAGCTGACTTAAGGTTAGTGGCGGCGCAAGATGCGATTGTCGATACTCTGCCCTGGCGGGTGGGCGATCGTGTTGCCGCAGGCACTCAGTTGATTGGTTTACTGGCGAGTGCGACTCCCTATGCGCGGGTGTACCTGCCGGCGACTTGGTTAGACAGGGTGAAGGCGGGCGATAGCGTTAATATTCTCGTCGATGGCCGCGAGACACCGATTGTTGGCACTGTGCGTAATATCCGCAGCCAACCCGCCTACACACCGTTTTATGCCCTGAATGAACGCGATAGAGCAAGGCTGATGTATCTGACCGATATTACCATCTCCGCCGTGGATCAGGATTTGCCGACGGGCATGGCTGTCGAGGTGGAACTGCCATGAAAAGCGCCGATTTTGCCATCGAGACCCAGGGCATGACCCGCGCCTTTGGCGGCGTCAATGCGGTGGAAAATCTCGATCTCGCTATTCCCAAGGGGACGATTTATGGTTTTCTTGGCCCCAATGGCTGTGGAAAATCCACTTCGATTCGTATGTTGACTGGGCTACTGAGCCCAACTTCGGGGCATATTCGCGTTTTGGGTGAAACCTTGCCCGGGGCCGAGGAAAAATTGCGCCGCCGCATCGGCTATATGACACAAAAGTTTTCCCTGTACGACAATTTGTCAGTGCGGGAAAACCTTGAATTTGTAGCACAAATTTACGGCCTAAGCCGTCGCCAGTCCGCACAACGCTTAGTGGAGCTATTGACGCTTTATGATTTAGCCAGCCGCGAGAAGCAAATGGCGGGCTCGATGAGTGGTGGCCAGAGACAACGTTTAGCCCTAGCGGCGGCGACCTTACATCACCCAGAGTTACTGTTTCTCGATGAACCTACTTCGGCGGTCGATCCTGAAAATCGCCGTGAGTTTTGGGAGCGCTTATTCGATCTTTGCGCCCAAGGTACTACGATTTTGGTCTCGACCCATTATATGGATGAGGCCGAGCGTTGCCACGGTTTAGCCATCCTAGAGCGAGGGATAAAACGTGCCGATGGTTCACCCCAGCAGCTGATGGCGGCGATGGGCGCTAGGGTGATTGAAGTCTCTGGTGATGACCTACGCAGATTAAAACAATCATTGATAAGTGAACCTGAGGTCCTGTCGGCGGCGCAGATCGGCAGTCGTTTGCGGGTGTTAGTGCGTAGCAATATTAGTGATCCACTCGCCTGGCTTAAGCCAAGGGTAGCGAGTCGTACCATGGAAGAAGTCCGCGCGAGTCTAGAGGATGTGTTTGTCACCTGCACTGGCGGGCGGACCCTAGTGAATGCTCAGGGGGAGGCAAGCCATGTGGCGTAGAATTTTTGCAATTGTCATTAAGGAACTGCGGCAACTGTCTCGGGATCGCATGACCTTTGGCATGATAGTGATGATCCCGTTGGTGCAACTGATGTTGTTTGGTTACGCCATCAATACCGATGCACGCCATTTGCCCGCAGGTTTAGTTAATTTAAGCGATTCCGCCTACAGCCGCGCCTTAATCAAAGCGGTAGAAGCAACTCAAGTGGTCGATTTTAAACGCACTTATTTCAGTGCTCAGGAGGCCGAGGCGGCCATTACCCGCGGTGAAGTGAAGGCCGTGCTGTATCTTGGCGCCGATCTCGATGAGCGCTTAGTGCGTCATCCGGCCTTTGCCGGACAAGCCTATTTAGCCGAGCCCGTCGGCCAATGGTTAGTGGATGGCTCTGATACGGTTGTTGCCTCAACCATTCGCAGCCTAAGGCAAATGCCGCTAGATGAAATCGCGGGTAGAGCGTTAAAAACCACTCTGCCGAGTTTTGAAGTGGTGCAATATTTCAACCCCGAGCAGCGCTCTGTGGTCAACATAGTGCCCGGCCTGCTCGGGGTGATTTTGACTATGACCATGGTGATGTTTACCTCCGCCGCCATTGTGCGCGAGCGCGAGCAGGGCAATATGGAATTTTTGATTACTACACCGGTGCGGCCATTGGAGTTGATGCTCGGGAAAATCGTCCCCTATGTGTTGGTGGGATTAGTGCAGGTGAGCATTATCTTAACCGCTGGGCACCTGTTATTCGCTGTACCTATCCGCGGCGGTTTAGATTCCATCGCCCTGGCGGCCATGCTGTTTATTTGCGCCAGTTTAACCCTAGGATTAGTGATTTCGACTATCGCCAAAACCCAGTTGCAATCGATGCAGATGACGGTATTTGTGCTGTTGCCCTCGATTTTGCTATCAGGCTTTATGTTCCCCTATGAGGCCATGCCTATCGCGGCGCAGTGGATTGCCGAAGTGTTACCCGCAACCCATTTTATGCGGATGTCACGGGCCATAGTGCTGCGGGACGCCGAGGTGATGGATCTGCAGTTTGATGCCCTGTGGTTGATAGCGTTTACTTGCCTAGGTTTGCTGATCGCCAGCTTACGTTTCTCTAAGCGCCTAGATTAAGTTTACAAAGTTCCATCAGTTGTTTCTGTTGAGCTGTGGGGGAGTTGCCTAGGGGCATGGCTAATCCGACTGTGCGTTTAAGCTCGATATCGTGCAAGGGACGAAATACGATATCGGCCTGTTCGAGCAATGCCGGTATCGCGGGGATCAGCGCAATACCTAACCCGGCAGCTACTAAACCCACGGCATATTCCACCGTTTGGATCCTCGCCCTGATTTGCAGCTTAATCCCTTCCATATCTAATAATTGTTGCAGACTCGTCAAGGCCTCACAGGGGGCTCGGTGGATAAAGGGCTGCTCATGCAAGTCCTCTAATCGAATCGTGTCTTGCAGACTCAGGCTGAAGGACGGTGGGATGGCGAGCAGGTAAGTGTCATGCCACAGCGGTAAAAACTTTCCTGGGTGGTTAAGTCGCTGGTGGTGATGATCCGCGCATCGGCATCTTCTGTGGGTTCCACTAAGGTGAGATCCATATCCGGGCAGGCATTGGTAAAGTCCTTTAGTAACATACTCATACGCTGAACCCCGAGGGAGCGGATCAAGCCTAACTTAAAGGGTACTTGGATTTCAGGCTTACTGAACAGGGAGCTAATGGCCTTGGACTCATTCAGTAGCCGTTTTGCCAGTGGATACAGCCGATGGCCCGCATCGGTGGGGTTCACCCCTTTGCCATGGCGCTGGAATAATTGGGTATTGAGCTCAGATTCTAGGCTTGAAATGGCCGCCGAGATCGAAGGTTGGGCGATATAACAGTGTTTTGCCGCGGCGCTAATACTGCCTTTCTCAAACACCACCACGAAATAGCTTAGGGCACGTAAATTCATCTTTACCTTTGCGTAAGATATAGAAAATAACTATGGATGATAGAGAAAAAGAATATTTTTCCTAGGTCAAAATTATGCCTATGCTAGGTAAATTAGCAAGCGGTACCGCCCATGCGTACCTTATTACCCTCATCCTCTGGAAAGGAATCGACCTATGGCCCGTGTTAACTTTGACTGGCAAGACCCATTGCAATTTAACTCCCTATTGACCGAAGAAGAGCGGATGATCCGCGACATGGTGCATGAATATGCCCAGGAAAAGTTGATGAGTCGAGTGTTAATGGCAAACCGTAATGAGCATTTTGACCGTGAGATCATGAATGAACTCGGGGAGTTAGGCTTGCTCGGGGCTACTTTGCCCGAAGAGTATGGTTGCGCCAATAGCAACTATGTGAGTTACGGCTTAGTCGCGCGGGAAATTGAGCGAGTCGATAGCGGATATCGTAGCGCCATGAGTGTGCAATCATCCCTCGTTATGCACCCTATTTATGCCTATGGCAGCGAGGCGCAGCGGCGCAAATATTTACCTAAATTGGCCAAGGGTGAATGGGTGGGCTGTTTTGGTTTAACTGAGCCCGATGTCGGCTCAGATCCCGGTGGCATGAGAACCCGCGCGGAACGCATCGATGGCGGTTACCGGATCTCGGGGGCCAAAATGTGGATCACTAACTCGCCTATCGCCGATGTGTTTGTGGTGTGGGCAAAACTCGATGGCGTCATCCGTGGATTTGTGCTTGAAAAGGGCATGAAAGGCCTAAGCGCCCCTAAGATTGAGGGTAAGTTTTCACTGCGGGCGTCTATCACGGGGGAAATCGTGATGGATAACGTCGAAGTGGGTGAAGAGGCCCTATTGCCCAATGTTGAGGGCTTGAAAGGCCCCTTCGGTTGCTTAAATAAGGCCCGCTACGGCATCGCATGGGGCGCGTTAGGTGCGGCGGAATTTTGCTGGCATAGGGCTCGTCAATATAGCTTAGATCGCATCCAATTTAATCGTCCTCTTGCTGCTAATCAGTTGATCCAAAAGAAATTGGCGGATATGCAAACCGAGATCACCCTAGGGCTATTTACCTGTCTGCAGGCGGGACGTCTGATGGATGCTGACAGTTTGCCCGTGGAGGCTATTTCGCTTATCAAACGCAATTCCTGCGGTAAGGCATTGGATATCGCCCGCCTTGCCCGTGATATGCACGGCGGCAACGGCATAAGTGATGAGTTCCATGTGATCCGCCATGTGATGAATCTTGAGGCGGTCAATACCTACGAAGGCACCCATGATATTCACGCACTGATTTTAGGTCGCGCCCAGACGGGCATCCAGGCGTTTGGCTAGCCGCTAAGGCGTTAGCCTCCTGTTGGTATCAGTCTGTGTCAGCCCCTTAAAACGGTCAATTTGGTGGTGAATAATGGAAGACAGAGCGATTGCCCTCGACAGACAATTTGTCGAACGAGTGCTAAAGGAAGAGTTTCAACCCCTGGGTCAGGGTTGGGATCATAGGCAATTGGGCCTGAGCGATGCCGACTTTTTAGGCATGTTTGAATCTCAGCTTAAGAGTCGGTTATTGGATCTAGAGTCCCGCCGTATGCGTGCCCGCAACCAAGGTTTTTATACTATAGGTAGCTCGGGCCACGAGGGTAATGCCGCCTATGGGATGGCGCTGCGTCCCACAGATATGGCGTTTCTGCACTACCGCAGTGCGGCATTTATGCTCGAGCGGGGGCGCCATGTGCCGGGGGAGACGCAGCTCTGGGATATGTTGTTATCCTTCGCCGCCTCCAGTGAAGATCCGATTTCGGGTGGTCGCCATAAAGTGCTGGGCAGTAAGAGTTTAATGATCCCGCCGCAAACCTCGACCATAGCCTCCCATCTACCCAAGGCCGTTGGGGCTGCATTGAGTATTCCGCTGACCGAGCGGCTTAATTTACCGGCTAATTTGCCCAAGGATGCCATAGTCATGTGCAACTTTGGTGATGCGTCGGCCAATCATGCTAGCGCGCAGACGGCCATCAATGCGGCGGGCTGGGCCGCCTATCAACAGGTGCCGCTGCCGTTGATGTTTGTCTGTGAAGACAATGGAATAGGGATCTCAACCCCCACGCCTAAGGGCTGGATAGCGGCGAATTTTAGCCAACGCCCCGGCATTCAATATTTTTACTGTGATGGCCGCGATCTGCTGGATTGTTACCGTGTCAGTCGGCAGGCCGCCGACTATGCGCGCAGTAAACGTAAGCCTGTATTTTTGCATGTTCGCACCGTGCGTTTAATGGGCCACGCCGGCAGTGATGCCGAAATCGCCTATATGAAGAAACAGCAAATACTCGATAATGAGGCCCAAGATCCTTTGTTGGTCAGTGCCGAGCAAATTATTCGCGCGGGATTGATGACGCCGACACAAATCGTTGCGCTGTACGACGAATTAAAGGCGAGGATTGCCGCCATTGCCGCCGTCGCTGTGACTCGGCCTAAGTTGACGACAGTCACCGCGGCCATGGCATCCATAGTGCCAGCTAAACGCGAGTCGGCGTTCTTGAATACAGAGAGTGTGGGGGCTGAACTTTCCCCCCAAGCACTGGAATCGCTGTTTATCGCCGATAAATTATCCCTAGGTAAGCCTGTGCATATGGGTAAGCTTATCAATTTAACCTTAACCGAGTTGATGGCGCACCAGTCCAATATCGTTATCTGTGGTGAGGATGTGGGCAAGAAAGGCGGGGTGTACCATGTGACATCCCGTTTAGTGGAACGGTTTGGGCCCAATAGGGTGATTAACACTCTGCTGGATGAAACGTCGATCCTCGGGCTCGCCATCGGCATGGCGCACAATGGTATCTTGCCTATCCCCGAGATCCAGTTTTTGGCCTATGTCCATAACGCCGAAGATCAAATTCGCGGAGAGGCGGCGACGCTTTCTTTCTTCTCTAATGGCCAATTTACCAATCCTATGGTGATCCGTATTGCGGGCCTAGGGTATCAGAAAGGGTTTGGTGGGCATTTCCACAATGACAACTCTTTTACTGTGTTTAGGGATATTCCTGGGCTGATCTTAGCCTGTCCGTCCAATGGGCAAGATGCTATGGGTATGCTTAGGGAATGCGTGCGCTTAGCCCAAGAGGAGCAGCGGGTGGTGATTTTCTTAGAACCCATCGCACTTTATATGACCCGAGACTTACATCAGGCGGGCGATAATTTGTGGAGCGCCGAATACCAGCATCAGCATCAGGCACCAAGGTTGCCCTTCGGGGAAATAGGCCAATATGGTCAAGGTAAGCGCCTGTGTATCATCAGTTATGGCAATGGTTATTACCTCAGTCGGCAGGCTGAAAAACGCTTAAGCGAGCAGGGTATCGACTGCACTGTCCTCGATTTACGTTATCTGGTACCCCTCAATGAACAGGCCATCGCCAGTGCGGCGGGCCAATGTGAACACATCCTGATTGTCGACGAATGCCGTCGCAGCGGCTCGGTGAGTGAGGCCATCTACACTAGCTTACACGAGCATTTAGGTGCCCATTGCCCGCCTATCCTGCGCTTAAACGCCGAAGATTGTTTTATTCCGCTGGCGGATGCCGCGACGTTGCCGCTGCCGAGTGTCGAGGGGATAGTCAGTGCTGCGTTAGCCTTAGTCAGGCCACAGGGGCAAACCGCATTTAAGAGGGCATCGAATATGGCTCCTTTGATGGAAAGGGAGGGGTTAATTGAGAGGGAGGTACAGCCATGAGTGCCATATCGATAGACAGCAACAACGGCGCTAAGCCTAAGCAACGTGTCGTGGTTATCGCGCCGGGACGCGGCTGCTACAACAAGGAAGAACTCGGTTATCTGGCTCGTTTTCATCCTGATAAATCAGAGTTTATTGCCGATATTGATGCATATCGTACCGTAAGGGGCCAAGTGGGCATTGCCGCCTTAGATGCCGAAACCAAGTATTCATTCAAACTGCACACGCCAGGGGAAAATGCCTCGGCCCTGATCTACGCCTGTGCCATGGCGGACTTTATGGATATAGACACCGAGCAGTTTGAGATAGTCGCAGTGACGGGAAATTCCATGGGTTGGTATATCGCCTTGGCATTGTCGGGGGCATTGGCACCCGAGGCTGCCATTGGGGTGATCAACACTATGGGCTCCATGATGTCCGAGGGGTTGATTGGCGGCCAATTGATTTACCCTGAAATGGATGAACAATGGCGCCGAGATGCGACTAAAACTGCACTTCTCGATAAGGTGATTGCGGATGTTAACCGCCATGAGGGCTGTGAGCTGTTTACCTCTATCTTCCTTGGCGGTTATCGCGTGCTCGCGGGTAATGAGGCTGGGCTTAAACTTGCCGAGGAGCAACTGCCCCAGCTCGATGATCGCTACCCTATGCGTTTATATAATCACGGCGCATTCCACTCGCCCTTGTTGCATGACGTCTCGGAAAAGGGCTTTGCCCAGCTGCCCTTGAGCCTGTTTCAAACGCCTAAGATCCCGCTGGTGGACGGCCGAGGCCAAATTTGGACCCAGTACAGTACCCACACAGCGGCCCTGAGAGAGTACACATTAGGTGAACAAGTTGTTGAACCCTATGATTTTTCTAAGGCAGTTGCCGTGGCAATAAAAGAATTTGCCCCCGATAAAGTGATCGTACTCGGGCCTGGCAATACCTTAGGTGGCCCGGTGGCGCAATCACTGATCGCCATTAATGGTTTTGGCTGGCAGACAAAGGCCGACTTTAGTGCCGCCCAAGGCAGCGAACCTAGGTTAATCGCCATGGGCAATGAGCAGCAAAGGCCAATGGCACTAGTGGATTAAGGTATCAGTGCAAGTGTCTATGGATAGGGATGTGGTCTATCCCTATCTTTGCCTAATCCTGTTAACTTAAGCTATTTAGCATTAGTCTAAGGCCCACTATGGCTTGCGAGGCTCCCCTTTGATGTAACGCAAGGTTAAAGGTAAGCGCTTTGGGTAAGATGTTGAAAGAAATGATGCTTAATCAGCATTTACCCTATACTGCCAAGGTCGGTTATCCCAGGAAATTCAGTATGCCCCCAATCATATATAACAGTGCGCTCGATGTGGTTGCGTTAATTCAAAGTGGCGAGACGCTGTGGACCCATTCCATGGGGGCAACCCCGCGAGTGTTACTCGATGCGTTGGCCAAGCACGCGCTCACTAAGGATAATCTCACGTTATTACAATTGCATACCGAAGGGGCTGAATCCTTAAGTCATCCAAATTTAAAGGGACATTTACGCCATCGTTGCTTTTTTGGTGGTGTACCGACGCGGGCCTTACTGCAAAGTGGTGATGCGGATTATGTGCCAATTTTCCTATCTGAGGTTCCTAAGCTGTTCCGCTCCGGTGAGCAAAAAATTGATACTGCGATTATTCAAGTCTCACCGCCGGATAAGCACGGTATGTGTTCGCTCGGGATTTCGGTCGAGGCGACACTCGCCGCCTGCCAAGTGGCGGGCAAGATCATCGCCCATATCAATCCACAAATGCCGCGCACCCACGGTGATGGGTTTATCCATATCGACCGTTTTGCCGCCGTGTATGAAGAAAGTGCGGCTTTACCTATCCATTCCTTCGGTACGGGCGATGCCGTGAGTCTGGCAATTGGCAAAAATGTCGCCCAGTTGGTGCGCGACGGCGATTGTTTGCAGATGGGGATTGGTGCCATTCCCGATGCGGTATTATCTTGCTTAACCGAGCATAGGGATTTAGGCGTTCATACTGAGCTATTTTCTGACGGTATATTGCAACTGGTTGAAAGGGATGTGATTAACAACAGTAAGAAGCGTTTTTATCCCGGTAAGTTAGTGACAGGTTTTGCCCTTGGTAGTCAGAAATTATACGACTATGTTGACGATAATCCTGGGGTGATTTTTATGGACATAGAGCAAGTGAACGACACGTCTATTATCCGAAAAAATCCCAATGTGATGGCGATTAACTCGGCGTTACAGGTGGATATCTCCGGCCAAGTGTGCGCCGACTCCATTGGCACTAAAGTCTATTCCGGTGTCGGTGGTCAGATGGATTTCATCCGCGGCGCTTGTTTATCCGAAGGCGGCCGCTCTGTGATTGCCCTGCCAAGCACCGCGGCGAATGGCACTATTTCCCGTATCGCCACTGTGTTATCCCCCGGTGCGGGTGTGGTCACCACTCGGGCCCATGTGCATTACATAGTGACCGAATACGGCGCCGCCAATCTCCGCGGCCGTTCACTGCGCGAACGGGCACAAGCGCTGATCGCCATCGCCCATCCCGATTTTAGGGAACAACTGAGCCGCGATACGTTTGAGGTATGGGGATTAAGGGTGTAGTTTTTAGAACTTTTAAGTCGTTCTTAAAGCCTTGGAGAAGCCAACACTATGAATCAAGCAGAACCTTCAGTAACAGGAAAAGCCATCTTAGACGCCGTAGAACAGCAAATAAAAAACAACGATCCACCTAAGGTAAAGCAAACGTTAAAGCGACTAAAATCGTTGGGTATAAGTCGAAAGGAATCAATAAAATATATCGCCTTTGCCTTATCTATTGAAATATTTGGTGTACTTAAAAACGAAGAGGAATTTAATCCTCAACGTTACAATGACAACTTGGATAAATTGCCAGAACTGCCTTGGGAAGATGAATAAGTCAACACTATATTCGTAATCGCAATGCTTGCTCGACATGGAAAATCTGGCGTTTCTCAGAAGACCTTCAATATTCTGTGTCAGGCTACTGTGGTTAATTTCGGCTAAGGCGTTATGGCTGTCCGCTGTTATTGCGGAGGAATAAAAGTTATGCCAGTCTCGCCTATTCTGTCCCGTCTTTTTATTCAATGCGCTCTTATTTAATGCCTCATTTTAAGTCGCTTACTTTTCTGTCACTTTAAATTCTGGCCAGCCATATTCGGCTGAAATACTGGCCAGAATTTCCTTTATTAAGGCGGCACCATTATCGCCGTTGGTCAGCACAACGGCTCCCTGTCCGGTTTGGGTATAACCATATAATTGGCTGCGGAAGCCGTCATTGCCGCCACTATGGCTAAAGCTAATCCGGTCTGGCAGTTGTTCAACAAAAAAGCCAAGGCCGGTTTCACCCAATACTCGGGTTAACATGGTTTTGGTCATATCCGTTGAGAGTATTTTATTGGACGTTCCCGCCTCCGATTTTTGCACTTCAATGATGACGTTGGCTAAATCCGTCGCCGTCGTCCACAGACCTGCCGCCGCCAGCTCGGGGTGTTGATGCCACAGACCCGCAATTGCAGTGCCATTTTCATCATGTCCAGCAGCGGCATTGCTTCGCGCCTCGGCTGGTAAGGTTTGTGCGAAGAAACTGTGCCGCATATCTAAAGGAGAAAAGAGGGTTTGTTGCAGCAATTGCGGAAAATCCTGTTTGCTAGCCTCAATCATCATCAATTGGGCGATAGTGTAACCACCACCAGAATAGCTCCATTGGGTGCCTGGTACGGCTTCAACCCGAATCGCATCGGTATTTGACGGTGCATCACCGTTTAGCACCGCCAGTAAGTCGGGCAGCGGTTGACCATCGGCATAACCATGAAAGCCATGAACATTGATGCCGCCACTGTGGTTAAGCAATTGTCGCAGGCTGACCTTGTGCTCTTTGGTTAATTCATTGTCAGGTAGCTTCCAGCTGTGCAATTGGTTATTGATATCGCCATCCAGTTGCAGTTTTCCTTGTTCAACCAGATGCAATGCTGCCAGTGCGGTGAGGGATTTACTGATGGACGCGGCCTGAAATAATGTTGTTGGTGTCGTGTGTTGTGCACCCTCTGCACCATCTTTTCCCGCAATATTGACGCCATAAGCCCGAGCCCATTCAATGCGGCCATTATTGACGACCGCAATACTGACCGCAGGAACCCGATAATAGTGCATCCGATCGGCAAGGTTCATTTTTTGTGCTGAGGTGCCTTTGGCAATCACTAAGGTGGAAAGCCCATGTTCTACACGGCTAATACTATCATTCAGCATCGCAGCATCTTGAGTGGCAGTCGCGGCTGATACTGCGCCTGTATAACAACAGCCGAAGACCAATAAAGCCAACGCTTTACGTAGTGGATTTTGCGTATTGAGCATGTGATTTTAGTCCTTTATCAAATGTTAAAAATCCTTGCTGAAACAGGGGTCAGGTGTTCATCTGTCAAAACAGGCGGAGTGATTAATGTGGAGCAGTACTTCGGGTAAATTTGTTGCGTAACTGTGTGATGAACAGAACATATTGGACTGTGGTTAAAGTTGCAATATCGGAGTAGTAACAAATGAGTAAATTGTTCGGTTATTAATCGATATCCAGTCACTTATCATAGCGGATGATACAGCTGCTTTTATTTAATGCGGAGAGACTATATAGACTCATTTAATGAAAAAGAGCGGAGACAGCAACATCTTCTAAGCCCAAATGGAAGCAAGAATACGGCTGTATTGATAGTTACCTTCTCTGGACTGCCAACTTCTGTTATTTACAAGCTGGATTCCCCCTCAAGAACATGGCGGAATGACGGCTAAAACAAAAAATAGTCAGGATATCTTTTGTAATATTGGGTCTGCTGGGGGCTTGGGCATCTCTTTGATCTAAATACTTAACAGAGAAACAACATGGTTGACTGAATTAAGCGCTCACTGGAATGGGAGTGCTTAATTGATAAAGACCAAAGTGACCAGTTTATTCCAGCATAAAAAAACCAGCACGAGTGCTGGTTTTTGCTACTAGAACATGGCCGTTATGCTCTTCAGGTGATTAGTTACCTGAACAGCCATAGGTGGTGAGGTAAGTATCGGCCGCTTTCGCGTTGACGATACCGTAACCAAAGTAGTTATCTTTGCCTGCGGTACCAGCATCCATTGCGGTCGCTTTTAGCGCGTTACGAATTTGGGTACCTGTACATTGTGAATGGTTAGACCATACCAGTGCCGCCATACCTGATACCGCTGGTGTTGCCATTGATGTTCCACTCATAAAGCCATAATCAACTGAATCGATAGAGACTGTGGCATTCTGCGCCGCAAGCAAGGTTGCTCTGTCTTCTAATGCCGCACCCACAGCAGGGATAGAGGTCGCATTAGTATCACCCAGAGTGCCGTACAACATGCCAGCGACGTTATTGATAAGGATCGCGCCAACACCGCCTGAGTTTTCGCAGTTAAGCACTTTATCGTGGAAGGAAATCACACCGCGATCGATTATGCACACTTTACCGTTGGCACCAGAGTCAACCGCTTCTGCAGTACCCATAAAATAGGTGCTACCCGATGCAGAACCTGGGTTTTCCATCGCAGACGAGGCAACTGTTGCACCATCGACGCTCACGGTTGATGCCGTTGCCATACCTGCTGGGTAGGTTGAGAGGGTATCAACACCACCAGCGGTGACTTCAACACAGATACCATCGTCATTGACGGCTCTTTTACCACGGCCGCTCAAGCAGCTTGGGTATTGAGAGAAATCGGCAATGTTATTGTTAGCATCGTTGGCGCCGATCATCATCACCGATGGGTAACCGGCGGGATATGAGCGTACAGAGTTGCCGTCGTTACCCGCAGCAGCAACCACTAAGCCACCTGCGGCGGTAAAGGCATCAAAGGCGTTCTTTTCGGTATTGTTTGCTGCGCCGCCACCTAAGCTCATGCTAATAATGTTCGCGCCTGCATTGCTACATTTGTTAGCCGCATAGGCTAAGTCAGATGAATAACCCCAACCCGATGCATTGAATACTTTAACAATGTGCATAGGTACGCCAGGTGCCATACCGACAACACCAATATTGTTGTCTGCCGCGCCAATGGTGCCAGCAACGTGAGTGCCATGTGGGCCGCCATTTTGGAACCAATTACCCGTGCCAGGATCGTTATCACCTGTGATGTTGTTCCAGTTAAAATCTGGGTTTGAGTTGTCTAAACCTGAGTCAATAATACAGACCTTAATGCCCGCGTTCGGGTTAAAAGTCACTTGATTTGCATGGGATTGATATACAGCATACGGTGTGACTTGCTGGGTCATTGGGTTGCCAGCATCGTCGTTATATAGCGCCATTGGCTGACGACGTACGTCTTCTTCAATCAGAGTAATGTGTGGGTTATTGAGTAGCCCTTTTACTTGCGCGAGGTCTTTCCCTGCAAAAGTCGCCGCAATAAACTCATCACCTTCGAGTTTGATTTCGCCGCCTAATTTTTTAGCGAGAGCCTTAACGACACCCTTGTGTCCCGCTTCGACTTGAATGACGTAACGATTGTCATCGGCTTGTGCTTGGGCGATAACGCCAACAGATAAGGCGATGATGGCACTGGCAATTTTGGTTAATCTCATTGTTCTTGCTCCATTTGTTATCAAAGTTGTAAGTCCTAAGCTGCATGGAATATCTAACTGCATTCCTATGCTACGACTAAAGTCTGGCTACTTAGGAAATTGCAACCTAACACATGGAAATGTTTTTAACAAATAAATAACACTTGTAGCAATTTGTATGCATTTTTAGCTGTAAACAAAGGGTGACAATAATAGGGGAGAAAAAAGCAAAGAAATGCCGAGGAGAATGCTCTGGATAAATGACTCTAAGTTAATGAATTCTATTTATGTTTTTTTAAGTAGTCTCTCGAGCACAAGGCTTGTGACGAACAGGCAGTTTGATAATAGTGTCGACCGCAAGTATCCCTAGGATAGAACAAGATAATCGACATGAATAACATTGAATTAAAAGCGTATTTAACACAGCGTGTGTTATCTTTCTGCACAAGTTGGAATGGCATCGAAAATAATCGTTATGCCAAACATCGGGTAGAGGAAGAAACCTTAAGCAAGGCATTACCCGTAAGTTCCACTATGCAAAGCGAACCGATTGGTTTGCACTGTTTACTGAACAAATTTCCCCATTATTTGACGAGTTTTGTACCGATAAACCCCGTGTTTACGGCGGTAAAGTTCGCAACGCCTTGGGCTCTCCTTCAACGTTTAATGGCTGCGACCATCCCCTTGAGCTGCAAGTCAGCTTAAAAAATACAGAGCCGAAATCTATATCAAAACCAGCAGCAACTTCGAAGATGAGTATCTGTTTATCGTCCTAAAAAGCCGATGAATGGCGTATCGATAGCTATAAGAATCGTCGCTATGCTAATGAGAAATGGCGCGCACAAATCCTTTAATGTGGCTTAATTTCCATGCGTGAACCGTAAAAATGTGAAACAAGCTTCGAGTTGGATAAGGTCGACTTAAGGTCAGTGATACGACGTATATTGTGTAGGTAGAAAATCTCTATGCTATTAGATAACGCGCTTGTTGCACGGATCAAAGCTGAGATAATACGGTTTACAAACGTTGAAGTTGAGCGGTTTTTATTTAGTCATCTAGATAAAACCTTTTATGCCTTTGCCTTCGACACCCATGCCGAATACGCTGAATTAAATCTTTGTTTTAACACCGAATCGGATTTCCAGCGCTGCTTAGCCTATTACCAGTCGGGGGAATGGGCGGCATCATACCAAAGCCCTGAGGCCATCCAAGAGCTTAAGTTCAATACGGGTGACTGGGCGTATCAATGTGTTAGTACGCTTTATGTGCTTTCAGAGGACGAGTTGCAGACAATTTATGAGCGCTTATCCGAGGATGATTTTAGCGAGCGGGAAGGCATAGTGCGGCAAATACGCTCGATATTTGCCCAGAGCCTATTGCAGTTTACCCAGACCGAAGTTTATCGAACGATCCCTAAGACCGATGACTTTATGGCCTTTAGTATCGACCATGATCAAGATGTGTCGGATATTTTGTCGCCATCAGTCTTGTTGTAACCTAATTTATTGTTTTAATTTGTATTCTGCACATTGCAAATCGAATGCAGTTACTTGCCACGCTTTCTCTTTCTTCTGACTTCCACAATACACCCTTGATTTAAATGTTATACATATAATGTATTTTATAGATTGGTTAACTAGGTCAATAAACGGCCATGGAAAAATTATTACAATTGCACTGGATTTGTTTATTTATTTTTAAATTTGAGATGGGGTATTAAAATGGAAGGTCTGCGCCGCCTGCTAGGAAACATGACGGTAACCAATAAGTTAAGACTTGGTTTTGGGATCTTGTTATTGCTGATATTTATTGTGGCAGCGGCTGGATACAGGGGACTTACCTCAATCGATATCAGCGGTAGTCGGTTGGAGTTTATTGCCAATGTCGATAAAACATTGCTTGCGGCCAAGGCCACACGATTAGAATTTATCGCAAGTGGCGATTTAACAAAATTGGGTGAACTCCAGAGCTTAATTGAAAATACAAAAAGTGGTTTACAGCAACAATTGTCAGAGTCTAGCGATGCCCACGATCGGCAGTATCTTCAAGAATCGTTGGTGGCGATGGAGCGGTATCATCAATCGATAAATCAGTTTAGTGATGTGTTTAAACATAAACAGGAATTGAAAGTCACGGGGGCTCAAGTGGGGGCCAAGTTGGTTGCCACCTATGCGGAGCTGGTCGATAGAATGACCAGCAGGGCCCAAGCGACGCAAAACACTGAATTATTAAAAGATGCCTTGAGTGTTAGCCAGCAAATGACCATGTTACGTTATTACATCCGAGGCTATGTCTATGATTCTAGTGATCTTAATTTAAAAACGGCAAAAGATGCCATTGCCAGATTGTCACAGACTATTGCCATATTAAAGGGGGAGGATACCGCACAAGCCATACAGATATTGGACCGTTACGACCATGATATTGATGCTTTGGTCAATGTTAACCGTGATATGGATAAACTAACACAGTCAATGGGCGGCGCTGCGCAAACATTGATGGTGAATATTCGTGAATTAGTTGACATCCAAAAGCATCGACGGGCAGAAGCCGATGCTCAAGCAAAGGCGGTGGTACTCGGTGCGTTAATTGTCGCCTTGGTTGTCGGCCCCTTACTTGCTTGGTTAATCAGTGGACAAATTGTTGGGCCACTTAAACAAACCCTTCTGACGGCGAGAAAAATTGCCGCAGGTGATTTAAGTAGCACTATCCACTCAGAGCGTCAGGACGAGATGGGAGAACTATTGCGTGCCATGGGTGAAATGAATAGCACCCTTAAGCAAGTGTTGACACAAATAGGTGATAGCGTGGTGCAGTTGGCTTCATCGGCGGAGGTGCTTTCTACGGTCACTGAACAAAATAGTGCGGGTATGCAAAATCAGCGAAGTGAAACCGATCAAGTTGCCACCGCGATTAATGAAATGGCGGCGACTGTACAAGAGGTGTCTGCCAGTGCTGAAAATGTTGCGCTAGCGGCTAAAGAGGCGGATCACACCACTGCGATAGGTAATAAAAAAGTTATCGAAGCGGTCAGTCAAATCGAACTTTTAGCCAAGGAAATAGCGACCACGGCACATGCGATGGAGCACTTACAATCGGAAAGCAACAGTATTGGTGCCGTCCTTGATGTGATCAAATCTGTTGCACAACAGACCAATTTACTCGCGCTAAATGCGGCCATTGAAGCAGCAAGAGCAGGTGAGGCGGGACGGGGATTTGCGGTGGTGGCCGATGAGGTGAGAAGCCTTGCGAGTCGAACACAATCCTCTACCGAAGAAATTGAAAATATGATTGTTAATTTGCAAAAGGGGACACTGGAGTCGGTACAGATGATGACCAAAAGCCGCACATTGAGTGATGGCGCAGTGTCATTATCCCGCGAAGCGGGTGAAATGTTAGTGGATATTGCCGATGCGGTTAGCCGTATTCAGGATATGACACATCAAATCGCCGCCGCCTCGGAAGAACAAAGCGCTGTGGCAGAAGATATTAATAAAAGCATTGTGAGAGTGAGGGATATTGCCGAACAAACCGCTGATGGTGCGGCAGAAACCGCGCGTTCCGCCGACGATCTTGCTAGCCTTGGTGTTACGCTAAAAGGATTACTAAGACGTTTTCAGTTATAGGTTTGACAGATCTTACTCATGAGCATTATCGACTATGATAAAAATGTCGTAGGTATGTTTGCGGGTAGGGTGTGCTTAATATGTTAATTTATATCATTTAAGTTACTGCGGCCTACTGATGTTAGTAGGCTCTGATCTCCAATTGCTCGATGATCTGCTTGCCTTGCTTAAGCCCCCACATGATTAACAATCTTCGTTTTAATTAGCTCCACATAGTTTGGCTGGATATTATAGTCATCATCGAAAAGGGTATCGCCAGCTTGCGTGATAAGTGTTGCTAAGGCATTAAAGCAGCGAAATATTTGGGCTAAATAGGTAAAAAGGAGACGGGGCTCCCAACGGCCTGCTCTATGGCGAGCGAAAAGAATGTGCCCGTCCTGTAAATGATAGATTAAGGGATCGCCATGGGAGCTTGCCAGCACTAATCAATTGGCATCCCAAGCCAGCTCCTGGGCTTGGGTGATACCGTGCCAGCGATAACCCATTTGAAAATCGATTAGGTCTTCAAATCTTGGAAATTCAAATAGGGTGAAACCTATATCGAGTTGGTGTGGTTCGGGAATCACAGTGCTTAAAAACGGCTTTAATGCCGGTGGAATTATTAAGTCCATCGCGGTTACATTCCTTTGTCGCAAACATTCAGCTGATTTTTACGCAGTATATGTGTTGCCCGCCACTATTAGGTTATTTCCCCATACATTCGGCCAGCAATTTAATAAAAAACTCGCTGCCTTTACGCTCGCAAAAGCTAATGTTGCGCTCGGGGATCGATTCGGGATCGTTGTAGTTAGCAAGGGCCAACTCCATGCTAGCTTCGCGGATAATATGCAGGGTTGGGTAGGGTGCGCGGTTGGTAAAATTGGCGGCCGAGTCCTGTGGTTCATCCTCGAAGCAATAATCGGGATGAAAGGTGGCGAGTTGATAAACACCTTCGTAGTCGTTCTCGATTAACTCGTCATTGGCCTGATCGACAAGGTCGAGGAAGGCATAAAAGCCCTCAAAACCCCGTGGCAGAATAAACAGCGAGGTTTCGGCTTCGGGGTGCGCATCCAGATATTGGCATTCTTCGATCAAAGCCTTAAGCACGAGTTTGACTTTGGTTTGTTCGACCACGAGATAGCGAATACTGCCGCGCTCGACCTCACGTCTGGCGAAGGGGCAAATATTGTATTTCATGATCACTTTTTTGACCCAGTTATCGGTTTGTTCAATGATCAGATCTATCTCATTCATGCTAGTGCTTAACTCTTACGGCCAAAATTAGGGGGCGATCATAGGGATGATAGACGCCACAAGCAAGACGGCCATAGTGATATTAAAGATCTTCTGTTGGCGCTCATTTTTCAAAATGCGTTTAAGGGCCACGCCAAAACCAAGCCAAACCACGGCACAGGGGAAGGCAACACATAAAAATACAGTGGCAATTGTGACAACTTGCGGCGTGAGTTCCTGTTGTACCGAGGTAAAAGTGGCAATCGCGCCCACCGCCATGATCCAGCCCTTAGGATTGACCCACTGAAAGGCCGCCGCTTGAATAAAACTAAAGGGTTTAGCGACGGTTTTACCTTCCATCTTGCTACTGCTATTAGCAATCAGCCAAGAGAGATACAAAAGGTAACCTATACCAATGACTTTAATGACTTGATGAATGATAGGATAAGCTTGGAACAGTGCGCTTAACCCTAAGCCTATGGCGAGGATCATGGTAGGAAAGCCAAGGCTGATCCCCATCAAATGCGGAATACTGCGTTTAACCCCAAAATTAACGCCCGATGTCATTAACATTATATTGTTCGGCCCTGGAGTGATCCCCGATGAGAAGGCAAACAGCGCGATAGCGAGTATTAACTCCATAGAAAGATCTCACACCTCTTAGTTGTCGTTTGGGGCACTGGGATTTAAGGGATAGTTTGTCTGCAATTTAGCTGTCTGCAATTTAGCCATCCACCTATCCTGAGCGGATCTGATGGTATTGCAGGCGAGGCATTCTAGCGGTTAAAGAGTTCTACGCCTATATGGTATGGTGAGTTTATAAAGTAAAAATAATAACAAAATATGTATAGGCGGTATCGTATCGGGATAAATGGATTTAACACTATGATGCATATTGACTTTCGGTCTTAGAAATAACAACTATCCTTAAGTTTTCAAAAATAATAGAGGTAAGGGAGCAGAGTATGAGTGTACTACAGCAAGTTTGCCGTCAATTTGTATTGCTTGTTTGTGGCCTACTGAGCCTTACGGCCTGTGTGAGTATGGATGACAATGCACAGCAGCTGAGAACCACCATCGTCATGTCGGGCGATCTGAGTCAGCTACCGCCATCCGCCATGACCTACAGCTGGCATCCTCAGCTGCAAAAAATCTTTGTTGATAGTCGATTGGATCAACAAGACGTATTGAAGCACATGCAAAATACGCTTAAAAAATCACTGCTGAGTAAGGGGTATCGTTGGGTTGAAGATCCCCAATTAGCGGATTTTCAAGTGGGCTTTGGTGTCGCCATGGGCACTCAAATGACGGATGAGCAGATTTTAGCCGCCGCAGGACTCGTTGCTGGTTTATCAACCGAGGGCGTAAATACTAAAAAATATGATAAAGGTTCGATTCTTATCAGTTTTTTTAGACCCCTAGGTGTTACTGGGCAACCCTATGAAATGATGTGGCGAGTATTAGCCCAAGGTTTTGCCAATATCAAAGATATGGATGAGCTTAACGTCAGATTTGATGAATTAGTCGAGGAAATGCTGTTAACCTTGCCTGCGACCCAAGCGGTGCAATAAGTCTGTCATCCGCGTTGAATAATAAAGCGAGTAATATGCTCGCTTTATTATTTTAGAGTTTATAGATCCAGTGATTTGAGGGTTTTACCCCAAGCAAAATCGTCGTATCGTTGGTGTTCGGTATTTATTGTCTGTATTGCAATAATAGATGCCGAACAAGGGCATAAACTTCACCTCTGGTGTTGTTAGTACTTATTAAAGGGAAATTATTATGACTCAAAGTATCTTTATTAATCTGTCAGTAGAGAGCGTTCAGGATTCACGCTATTTCTACTCAGGCCTTGGTTTTGGTATCAATGAGCAATACAGCAATGAACAGGCTGCCTGCGTCGTCATTGCGGACAATATCTTTGTGATGCTGCTGGCTAAGCCTTTCTTCTCTGGCTTTACGGATAAGGTGATTGCCGATGCCCATTCCACGACGGAGGTGCTCAACTGCCTTGACTGCGAGAGCCAGCAACGGGTCGACCAACTCGTTAAGCTCGCAGAGCAACATGGCGGCAAAGCCTATCGTGAAGCCAAGGAGCAAGGTTTTATGTACGGCCATGGTTTTGAAGACCCAGATGGACATATCTGGGAACTCGTCTATATGGAAGCGCAAGTCGGTTAGTCCTAAGCCAAGCACTGCGCTGCTTTGTGCGTTGGGCTAAGCCTTTGCAACAACGCGGCGCGTGCTGACTGTACATGGAGCCCGTGGTGAGCAGTCTTATACAACCATGTCTTGTCGATTTTAAGGGCGTGCTAAAGGGTATCTGTAGGCTAAAACCTTGTGCGGTTGATTATTGGTAAACCTCAATCTACCTAAGTATTAATCAGTTAACGCCACACTCACTTCATAGGCGGTGAATTTACGGATATTAATCACGCCGGTATCGAAGAGTAAATATTGGCCTTTAATGCCCTGCAAAACTCCGCTAACAACGGCTTCTTTATCAAAATTGTGTGAGGTGATTTTTTTCGGGAATGTCTCAATCGGATAATGGATGGCCTGGATCTCTTCCTGTAATCGTTCGATGCTGTAATCGCCTTTTTGCATACCGATTTCGTGTAGCTTGGCTTCAATTTGTGGGATCAGCTCTGCCGCCTTGGCATGCAGGTCGATATCATCCGCATGGCCCTTCAGCATCGCTTGCCAGTGGGTTTTGTCGTTGACGAGCTTGGCTAATTCCACTTCCACTAAACCCGATATTTGTCGTGTGGCCACTTTAAAAATCGGTAAACCTTGAGTCGCGCCTTGATCTATCCAGCGGGTTGGCAATTGAGTGTGGCGAGTAATGCCGACTTTGATACCCGAGGTATTCGATAGATAAACATAATGCGGCACAAAACAATGGCTTTGCGCCCACTCTGGCTCGCGGCAAGTACCTTGGTCAAAGTGACAGGTTTCGGGCTTCATAATGCACATATCACAGCTGGCGAGCTTTTGCATACACACAAAGCAATGGCCTTGAGAATAGCTTTTCTTGGTCTTTTTACCGCAGTTACAGCAGAAGATGTTACCCGTGTGGATGAGGGTTAACGGCTTGCCAATCAAGGGATTCAGTGGCAGTAATTCATCACCAACCACCAGTTGATACTGTACTTGTTGCGCTTCATCTAAGTGTGCGCGCAGCTTTTTTAGCGTTCCTAACATAGGTGTTCCTAGTTTTTATTGTGTCACTGAGTCTGGTCGGCATCCCAGCGCAGCTTATGCATTCGTCATTGCTTGATGTGCAGTATACAAGATTATCCAGTCGAATTTAGATAGGAATTCTCGATTGAGAGTCTTAATGCCATTTGGGCGCAACCAGGGGGATTTAGTGGCGTTAGCTGTTAATGATTTGAGTGTCTTGATAAAAACCAGTAACTTAGCTGCCATTATTGACGGAGGTTAACGATGCGGATAGTGCTAGGACTGATTTTATGCTTGTCGATGCAGGTGATGGCGCAGACGGACAAGATGCAGATCCATTCTGAAAAATTGAATGATGACATTAACTTACAAATCAAACTCCCCGATACCTATGGGCACTCCAGCGAATTTCGTTATCCCGTTTTGGTTGTCTTAGATGGCTCGACACAATTTGAGCATATTGCTGCGAATGTCGGTTTTTTAAGTAGCTATGCCATCATCCCAGAACTGATAGTTGTGGGTGTTAGTTCGAATAATCGCTTAAAGTCGTTTACGCCGACCCAATTGGAAAAGTTCAAAGATAAAAGTGGTGGGGCAGAGCACTATAGGCAGTTTTTAGAAACAGAACTGCTCGGCATTTTGGGTAAGAAATATCGCACAGCCGATTATCAAATCTTGTCGGGACACTCTATGGCAGGGCTGTTTAGCAGCTATGTGGCACTGACGCCAGATAGCCAATTCGATGCGGCGATATCAATCAGCCCAAGCCTTTGGTGGGACAATAATTGGCTCGTCCGGGAGTCCGCTAAGTTAGCCTTCGCTAAACGGACAAAACCTATGCGCTGGTTTTTGAGTATCGCCAGCGAACCCAACGAGATGGCCAGTGCTTTCGCTGCCCAAATCACCCAGTTGCAACAAACACTTGGTGAAAGTCAGTCAGTGAAGCATGGTTCAGCCCAGATGCTGCAATGGTTTGATAAACGTTTCCCCGAAGAAACCCATGACAGTACGCCGCTTATTGGCAATGTTGAGGCTTTAAAGACGCTGTTTGCGAGCTGGAATGCGGTGCCCGAAATCGCGGTAATGCCACTCAAGGAGTTAAAACAGTTCTATCGCCGGCAAACTGCGGTCTTTGGTTACGAGTTTCCGCTCTCTGCCCAGCAGTACAATGTCTATGGCTTAAAGGCCAGCTATGAGCAAAAAACGGCATGGGGCGTGGAGATTTTGCAGGAGGGGACAAGGGTGTTTCCGATGTCTGAGGTCCTCTGGGATAGCCTAGCAACCGCCTATGATCTTGATGGTAAAACCACATTAGCCATTGAAGCTTCCAATAAAGCGGTGCTTCTGGCAAAACAATCCGATTCAGTGTTTTTAAATGAAATCTTGAGCCAGGCCAAAAGTTTACAACGGCAGACTCGCCAGTAGGGCGCGGCTTAAAAGCTAACAGTATCGCAACATATTTGGACAAGCGCCCGGCATCTGGGTAATCTTGTCATCCTTTTTAACAACAGAGACTGTATCTTGCCTGCCAATTTTTTACTCCTGCTCGCCGCCGCCATTTGGGGCTTTGGCTTTGTTGCCCAAACCTTAGGGATGGAGCATTTATCGCCCTTTGCCTTCAATGGATTGCGTTTTCTTATTGGTACGCTCTCCCTTGTGCCATTAGTCTGGTTTTTACACAGGCAACATAAAATCCATGTGAGTACACCAAAGGAGTTTGCCATTGGCAGTGGTGTTGTGGGCTTACTCCTGTTTGCGGGGGCGTCATTTCAACAGGTGGGCCTACTGTATACCACGGCGGCGAATGCCGGATTTATCACCGGCCTATATATAGTATTAGTGCCGATATTGGGGCTGGCACTTAAACATGCTACGGGCGCCAATACCTGGGTAGGCTGCACCATTGCCGCACTTGGATTGTACTTTTTAAGTGTGAAAGAGGGCATGACCATAGGTTATGGTGATGCGTTGCAGCTAGTGGGAGCCCTCTTTTGGGCGCTGCATATTTTGGCGGTAGATCATTTCGCCAAACGCATTTCGCCGGTGTTGCTGGCGATGATGCAATTTTTGGTTTGTGGTGTACTCAGCCTCATGGTGTCGGCGGTGATTGAGGTCACGACCCTCGACGGCGTACTGGCGGCTTGGGGATCGCTTGCCTATGCGGGGCTGATTTCGGTGGGTATCGCCTATACTCTGCAGGTATTGGCGCAAAAGCATGCCCATCCTGCCCATGCGGCGATTATTCTCAGCTTGGAAACCGTATTTGCAGCCATAGGCGGCATTCTATTTTTAGGGGAAAGTTTAGGGATCCGCGCCTTGTTTGGCTGTGCCTTGATGTTGCTTGGCATGTTGATATCCCAAGTACCGCTGCGGTATTTAGTCAAGTCTAGGCTCGAAAAACTCAGTTAATGTCCCACTGAAAACGCCACGATTTTATTCGCGGCGTTTTAGCTGCAGCCTTGTACTTTAGTGAGGTGGCGCTTTTAGCGACTCAGTTTATCCAACACTAAGTCGTCACCGAGGGAATAGAGGGATTGTACCAGTTGATCTTCTTGGGCGAGATCTGTGAGTCCAAGGCCGATAGTCGCCCTAAACAGGGCAATCCCCGTGTGACCTGCGGTTTCGAATTGGCTGCTAAATTGCTCAATATTGATCCCCAGTGCCGTGATCCTATTAGAAATATCGAGCACGAGTCCTGGCCTGTCATAGGCGACTAGACTATAGGTCAAGCGCTTAATGGGTTTTTGGGCGACGGAGGTTTTAGCGTAGGTGAGACTGAGATTGTCTATGCATTCTAGGGCCTCAATCAACTCATCCATCCGCATTGAGGGGATCTCGAGTAATATAATGGCGGCAAAGATCCCGTCGATATGGCGCAGTTCAGAGTCAAGCCAGTTGCCTCCATGACGACTTACCGCATGGGCAATTTGTTCTACTAATCCTTTTCTATCAGGTGCTTGAAGTGTAATTAAGTATCGTAGCATGGGATATGACTCCTATATTTTTTGTAAAAGGCACCTGTTTTAAAACTGGGTGTAACACAACTGTCATCTTTGCGTCATATAATCCACGCACTTAGAATGAAGGATGTTGTTATTGCTCAGTTTACGTTCAAACAGTGTAAGCATAGCAGTTTACGAATCCTAGCGAAAAACTCACAGGCTTTAATAATAGAGGTTCTTAATGGAAAGTCAGGTCACTCAACCTGGTTCTGCACCGCACAATATGCTTAAAGGCGGGCGTTCAAGTCGCAGGGCATTTAAGGATAAAGCGGCTCAAGTCGGAGTCACTATTGGCGGCACTATGGTGTTTGTTGCCCTATTGCTGATTTTCTTCTATTTGCTGTACGTGATAAAACCCATTTTCGATAGTGCAGATGTCACACCCGTTAAGAGCGTGGAATATCAGCATGCAGAGGTGGCGACGTTAATGGTGGGCGCCGATGAGCAGAATGAGGTGCTGTACCGTGTGGCCGTTGACGGCCAAGTGGACTTTTACACCGTTGCCGATGGTAGTTTGCTCTCAAGTTTTATGCCGTCCATCCCTGCAAACGTCACTGTGACCAGTGCTAGCGTTGCCGCGCCGAGTGAACAGCGTTTTGCCCTTGGCTTAAGCAATGGTCAGGCCCTCGTGGTCGGTATTGAGTTTGGTTTAACTTATCCTAATAACAAACGTCTGATCACCCCCAAGCTGCGTTATTCAGCGGGGGAAGCGCCTATTACTATTGATGAATCTGGCAGTGCGATCCATAAACTGACCTTTACCTATAGCTCAGACAAAATGAGCTTTGCCTATCAAGATGATCAGGGTGTTTGGCGTTTAAGCCGCCTCGAAGGTCAAGAAAATATGATGACTGAAGAAGTGGAATGGACTGCCACTAACTCAATCATTCCCGATGCACCAAAGAAAGTGGCTCACCAGTTGATGACCCCTGATCAGCGTCAACTGATGTTGCAGATGGGCAATAAAGTGTTTATCTACAATATCCGTGATGCTGAAAGTGTTGATTTAATGCAAGTTATCGACGCTGAAAAAGAAAAGTCTAAGGTGAACAATATTGCCTTATTGGCGGGTGCTAGCTCGATTTTGGTCAGCTATGACACAGGTGTTGTCACCCAATACTTCCAAGTGAATGGTCCTAAAGGTCGTTTGTACCAAGAAATTCGTGAATTTAACGATCTAGCTCCTATCGCGTCTATTGCCTCCGAGTTTTACCGTAAGAGTTTTGCCGTCGTTAGTCCCGAGGGCGAATTGTCCCTGCTTTACACTACGAGCCAACGTGAACTGTTTGATGAAAAGTTTGACATTAAAAATCCTGGTGTGATGGGTTTTAGCCCGCGTTCTAACGGTATAGTCGTCGAGGCCGATAAAAAGCTGAATATTTTCCATGTGGAAAACTCACACCCCGAGGTTTCCTGGAGTGCCTTATGGAACAAGGTGTGGTACGAGGGGTATCCTGAGCCTAAATACGTATGGCAATCAACCTCCGGCAGCGATGATTTCGAGGCTAAGTTAAGCTTAATGCCATTGGCCTACGGCACAATGAAGGCGGCGTTTTATGCCATGTTATTTGCCGTGCCATTATCCATCGCTGGCGCTATCTATACCGCTTATTTTATGTCGCCCAAAGTGCGTGGCCTTGTCAAACCCACTATCGAGATCATGGAGGCCTTACCGACGGTTATCCTCGGCTTCTTAGCGGGTCTATGGTTAGCGCCACTGATTGAGGAGCACCTACCTGGGATCCTCATTTTGTTAATCCTGTTGCCAACATCCATTTTGACGTCTGCCTATGGCTGGAGTCAGTTGCCCGGCAGGTGGAAACAGCGTTTGCCTGAGGTTTATCAAGAGCTAATGCTGATCCCTGTGATTTGTTTTGTGGGTTGGTTCTCCTTTGCGATAAGCCCAATGATTGAAGTGGCGTTATTTGATGGTAACACTCGTCAATTTATCACTAACGAATTAGGGATTACCTTCGATCAACGTAACGCGCTGGTGGTGGGTATCGCCATGGGCTTTGCGGTGATCCCAACCATTTTCTCGATTGCCGAAGATGCGATTTTCTCTGTGCCACGTCACCTGTCCAACGGCAGTTTGGCCCTGGGTGCAACGCCTTGGCAGACGCTGACGCGGGTGGTATTGCTCACCGCGAGTCCGGGGATTTTCTCGGCGGTAATGATGGGTCTTGGCCGCGCCGTGGGTGAAACCATGATCGTGTTAATGGCAACGGGCAACACCGCCATCATGGAATGGAGCGTGTTTGAAGGTATGCGTACCTTGGCAGCCAACATTGCGGTGGAAATGCCCGAGTCGGCGATTGGCAGCTCGCACTACCGTGTGCTCTTCCTCGCGGCATTTGTGCTGTTCGTCTTTACCTTCTTCTTTAACACCATTGCAGAAGTGGTGAGACAGCGTCTACGTGATCGCTATAGCTCGCTGTAACGGAGATAAGATAATGATACTAAATATTATTTCGCCAGTGACCTTGAGAGGTTTGTGCAATGGGTAAGTGGGTAAAATCGGGCTCTCCATGGATTTGGATGACGGGCGGAGCGGTGAGCATCAGTTTGATTGCAGTATTAGGCTTGTTACTGCTGATTGCATGGCGCGGATTAAGCTATTTTTGGCCTGCGGATATTTATCAATGGGAACTTGAAGATAACACAGGCGCACGTTCAACCTTAATCGGTGAGATCTACGATAGGGAAGAAGTCCCCAGCGAGCGTTTGATTGCTGCGGGCCATGTGTTTAAGCAAACTCCTGGCGAGTTTGTGACGCGTTACTTAGTCAAGACTGGTAACCGTGAATTTGTCGGCTTAGATTTTCGTTGGATATTAGCCACGGATATCCTCAGCCGTACAACGCCTAGCGATGTTGCCATGATTGAGCGGGCAAAAAACGGTAACTTTTACGGTTATCCCGTGGCCGTGATTGAAAATGGCAAGCGCCTAGACCTAGTGAGCGATGCCATTGAGTCCTCCTTGATGGCGCATATTGAGCGTGCTGTAGCGCTGTCGGATAAAGCACTTAAACTGCAGAAGCAGGATATTGGTGCCATTAACTATGCTATTGAAAAACTGCGCTTAAAAGAGCGTCGTTACGAACTTGACGGTGAACTCACCGACAGCCGTAAGTTAGAACTGGCTGCGGCGAAGGAGGCATTGCAAAACGATTACCTCGTGCTGGAAAAAGAGCTGTTTGCCCTGCGCGATGAAGCGGCCCGTGACTCTGTGCTTGTCCGCGATATGCGCGGTATCGAAGTCGAGCTTAAGCTGGATACTGTGTTAGATGTAACCTATGTCAATCACTTAGGTTTGATGGGCAAAATCAGCCATTGGTTTATTGGTCTAGGGCGTTTTCTCGTGGATGACCCCCGTGAGGCCAACACGGAGGGCGGTGTTTTTCCAGCTATTTTTGGCACTGTTTTCATGGTGTTACTGATGGCTGTCATAGTGACGCCATTTGGAGTGATAGCCGCGATTTATCTGCACGAATATGCCAAAAAAGGCCCTATCACTAAGATGATCCGTATCGCGGTAATTAACTTAGCGGGTGTGCCATCGATAGTGTATGGCGTGTTTGGTTTAGGCTTCTTCGTTTATATGATGGGCGGTTCAATCGATCAGTTGTTCTATGCCGAAGCCTTGCCGTCGCCAACCTTTGGCTCGCCAGGGGTGATTTGGTCGGCATTAACCTTAGCTATTTTGACGCTGCCTGTGGTGATAGTCTCGACTGAAGAAGGTTTGAGCCGGATCCCAAGTGCGGTACGTCAAGGTAGTCTAGCGCTCGGTGCAACCAAAGCCGAAACCCTGTGGCGGATTGTGATCCCAATGGCAAGCCCGGCAATCATGACGGGTCTGATTTTGGCAGTGGCCCGCGCCGCCGGTGAAGTGGCACCGCTGATGTTGGTGGGTGTGGTGAAACTCGCCCCGACATTACCATTAGACTTTAACTTCCCGTTTGTGCATTTGGAACGTAAATTCATGCACTTAGGGTTCCATATTTATGATGTGGGCTTCCAGAGTCCTAACGTTGAAGCGGCACGTCCTCTGGTATACGCAACGTCCTTCTTGCTGGTGACTGTGATTGTCGCGCTGAACTTGACGGCCATTAGTGTGCGTAACCACTTACGTGAAAAATATCGTTCGCTTGAGCATTAATCAGCGATTATCCTGAAAGTATTAGGACTGAATATGATTTCTATAGATTCGACAGCAATGAAAACCAATAACTTCGATTTAGCTAACTTAAGCCAAAGCGATACCGCACTGGAGATCCGTAACTTAGACCTGCGCTATGGTGATAAACAAGCGCTGTTTAATGTGTCGATGAAGATCCCCAAGAAACAAGTGACAGCGTTTATCGGCCCCAGCGGTTGTGGTAAATCCACCTTATTGCGTTGTATTAACCGCATGAATGACTTAGTCGATAACTGTCATATTGACGGCGAGATTTTGCTGCACGGTCAGAACATTTACGACAAAAAAATCGATGTGGCCGCACTACGTCGCAACGTAGGCATGGTGTTCCAGCGTCCAAACCCATTCCCTAAGTCGATTTACGAGAACGTGGTTTATGGCCTGCGCTTGCAAGGCCTTAACAATCGTCGTGAATTAGATGAAGCGGCTGAACGTTCACTGCGCGGCGCGGCAATTTGGGACGAAGTGAAAGACCGTCTGCACGATAACGCCTTTGGCTTATCCGGTGGTCAGCAGCAACGTTTGGTGATTGCCCGCGCGATTGCGATTGAGCCAGAAGTATTACTGCTCGACGAGCCCACCTCAGCTCTCGATCCAATTTCAACCTTGACGATTGAAGAACTGATAACCGAGCTCAAAACCAAATACACAGTGGTCATCGTTACCCATAACATGCAGCAGGCTGCGCGGGTATCGGATCAAACCGCCTTTATGTATATGGGCGAATTAGTGGAATACGCTGATACTAATACCATTTTCACTACGCCGAAAAAACGTAAGACCGAAGACTACATTACCGGCCGTTACGGTTAATCAGTGATGGAATAAACGCCACGGTCTAGGTGCGAGCCGAGATCTTGAAACAGTTGAGTAAAAGGTTGGCCAAATGGAAAATATGAATTTAAGTAAGCACATCTCAGGACAGTTTACCGCTGAGCTGGATGATATCCGCAACCGCGTCCTCGCTATGGGCGGCCTAGTTGAACGTCAGTTAGAGCAAGCTATCGATGCCTTAAGTACCTTAGACGCCGAGCTTGCCCAGCGAGTGATTGATGGCGACCATAAAGTCAATGGCATGGAAGTCTCTATCGACGAAGAATGCACTCGTATTATTGCTAAGCGTCAACCCGCGGCCAGTGACCTACGTCTGATCATTGCGATTTCCAAATCGATTGCCGATCTGGAGCGTATTGGTGATGCCTGTGTGCGAATTGCCAAGGCCGCATTAGATAAGCGTTTGAATAATCAGCAGCCATTATTAGTCAGCATTGAAAATATGGGCCGCCATGCAACCCGCATGCTACATTCGACCCTCGATGCGTTGGCACGTATGGATGCCGATTCCGCACTGGAACTGCATAAGGAAGATGCTAAGCTGGACCGCGAATACGAAGGTATTATCCGCCAATTGATGACCTATATGATGGAAGACCCTCGCTCCATTCCCGATGTACTCGATGTGCTGTGGGCAGCCCGTGCGGTTGAACGTGTCGGTGATCGTTGTAAAAATATTTGTGAATATATTATCTATTACGTGAAAGGCAAAGACGTTCGCCATACTTCCTACGAAGATATGGAAAAGGATATGAAGGATTAAGACAAGCGTTAACCTGCTGTTTTAAAACCATTCGCTGAATGAAGCGCTCCCCAGTCCCTGTGGAGCGCTTTGCTTTTTATGGATTTTTTTAAGTGTATATAAAATAAATGCTTAATACTTTTTGGGGCTGGCTTAATTGAACTGATTACAGTGCCAAGTCAGTCGGAGTTGGACAACAGCGATTGAGATATTTGCCCATTTACTCTTGTTCCCACTAAATAAAAATAATGCAGAACGTGAACCGTCAGCATTGAGCTGCTCATCCGTTTAAGGGTGCAAAGCTTGACTAGAGGCTTTGCCTTTACACCATTTCCCACTGTTGTGCTGCTTTTTAAACTCGCACATGCTATCCCATCGACCACTTATACCACTGTATTGACGACGAAATTCTTTGGCTGAGGTCAACCAAGCATCGGGCGCAATGCCTAATTCATTAAGCAGTTTTGGCCGTTGATTATCGATATAGCCTTTTTTATCAAGGCGGATTGCTCTGCCTGTCCAATCAATCAGTTCGAGATAATCGGCAAAATGAAACGGAATGCCCGATTGCTGACTTAGATGTGTTGCACCATCAAATTTGGCGAGGGATGGGGGTGTTGTTTGCGGTCGTTTATTTGTGGATTGAGCCAGTGTGTTAAGTGAGGGAAAAGTGTCATCTTGCGGGTCTAGCGAGTTAATCCGCTCTTGAATCGATGTAAAATCAGAGGATTGCAAAGAGTCAGCAATGCCCGCTCTGATAGGATTTAAATCCACGTACATCATGCACGCCAGCAAGGCTTGTTCATCTAACAGCGCTTGTGATTTAAACCGACCTTCCCAGAAAGCGCCTTTACACTCATCTTCACGATTGGCCTTACGGGCAATTTCTTCATTTAAACAGCGCATAAACCAGCTGATACTACTCAATCGTTCATGCCACTCGGCAAGTAAGCTATCGAGTAAC
>NZ_AFOZ01000016.1 GCF_000217915.1 Shewanella sp. HN-41
AAACAGACTTTGCGATATCTAAACCGATTGTAGTAATCTTCATAGGTGGACCCGTCCTCTTTTTGATGAGTTTTAGCGACTACATCGTGGCCCATTGCGAGGCCGATTAAAAGTGGATGGGTCCATTCCATTATCCCTGTTGGCGCCTTAATCTTTCGTTTAGAATTATTGGGAAGTAAGGTACTGATTTTGAAAAGCTATCTTTAATATCTGCACCGTACGTAGACATTGAAACAAGATTTAATTCAGGTTCACTACCATCGCTAGTAATAGTATCCTCGTCTGTAGGTATTCCATTAATAGTCCCGAACATGTCGCAATTGAACAAATGTTCTTTGAATCTACCTAATATAAAAAAATGTTCATCTAGTTCTGTTCGTGAAATAGGGAGTTCGCCATATAATTCAGTTTTGAAATCAATATCATTATGGTCGAAGTCAAGTTTTAAACCAAGGTTTGGTTTATAGATGACTAAATTAGCATCCTTATCTGCATTATCTTTACAAGCAAAGAAAATTGCCACTAGTAGGTTTGTTGTCCAGTCGAGCAATCTTGTGGGCAATCCATAATGTTGTGCATAGGTCAGTAATTCGAGATTATTTCTATGCTTCTCTCTTGCCTCAGGATGTATACGTACAAACTCTTTTAGTAATTTTGCCTCGTCATAGTAGCCAGTTATATTGCCATTTCCATCCTTGAACGGCCTAAACAGACTTGGAACAAGTTGATAACTAGAGTCGCTGTGCCCTCTATACCAATAGGTTCTAGAAGAGTCCATCTCATTGTCGGCTTCTTGTATAACCGATAAAAGCTCTTTCATTCAAATAACCTTGACTGTTAAAGTGCAGCTAACCACTGATCTTCAGAAATAATGGCAATGTCATAGCCTTTGGCTTGCATTTGCTTAGCGTGCTGAATTTTGGTGCCATGGCTTGAGTAAGCCCAGTCACGACTAGATAGTGAGCCAACCACCACGTAGTGAGTCGCCAACGTCGGTGTTTTTTTAATGATGTTAGCCCCTAAGCTTTTGGCTTTGGCTTCAATATTCATGCGGTTATCAGTTTTAAACTTACCTGTAAAACAAAAGCCTTTACCTGTGTGAGTAATACCTACCACAGTGTCAAAGCATTGAGTTGGAGAGTCTGCAGCATCACCCGTTTCGTTAAAGTCATTACCAGTAACTTGGGTGACTAACAGATAAAGTTCGACGCGTTCTTCTGTGGTGATAACGCCATCAGCGAGTATTTGATCAATCTTGTGGGTTAGTTGAGGCACTGGCCAAATATGTGCAATATCTGTGTTTGTGGCCAACCATTTTTTAAAAAATACAATTTCAGCATCGTTAATGTCAGCGTCAGCAGTAATACCTTTCAAAATCCCTAACAATACATTGAGATGATCTTTGCATTTGGAGTCGTCTAATTCTTTGTAGGCGATAACGTCCTCAATTAAACAAAACAAATCTTCATGCTCGTCATCGCTAATCGAACCGTCTTCAAGCACATCTGATAGCAAATCGATTAAATCAGTAGTATCTGGATCATCTTGTAAAAATTCATGTTCTTTTAGCCAAGCGTTTAAAAAAATCAACTCAGCAGGTTTAAGCTTAGTGTCGCAAATCACACCTGTTAGCACGCCTTTTAGCGAGCACAACGCTTTTTGCTTGTTGTGGTTAAAGTTAATGCGACTGTAGGGTTGACCATCATTGTCTAGTAGAGGATTTTTATCACTCATAATATGTCCTTATTTTAGTTGTTAAACCGTTTCTAAAATTGATACTACCTTGCCGTGGATCTTGGTGGTGTTTGTGTTTGGGTTGACTTGGTACTTATCACCAGCATGGAAACAGATAGGCATGGCCATCTGGCAGCATACGTAAATCACAAATTTGGTAAGTATCATTAATCGCAAACAAATAACGGCTATTTGAAACTGAGTTTAATTTGAGTGGATAAAGCAATTTACCTAACTCTTTGACAATTCGCTATACGTCAACGCTATTCAATGCAAACAAAAAGGGCTTAACCTTGCGGTTAAGCCCTTCTGGTAAAATTGGTGGAGGCGGCGGGACTTGAACCCGCGTCCAGAACACCTACATCCAAGGCGCTACATGCTTAGTCTTTCTTTTGGTTAACCTGAATAAACTCCGAAAGACAGGATTTCATCAGGCGAGTCCGGTACTGTTTCGCGGTTCACCCCCGGACGGGGTTCCCTCGCTATCAAATGTAAGATGACCATCTGTATACACTGCCCATTTGAGAGACCTGTGTCAGATGGCTAGCTAGCCTAAGCTGCTAGAGCGTAGTTATCGTCGTTTGCAACTATAACTGTGCGGCTTTTTACGAGGCCAACCGCCCCTCGGCATGCTCCCAGGGTTTCGTGAATCCTGTCGAATCCAGAATCGCCCCCAAGAAAGTTGATTGTAACCTGTCGCTTAAAGATAACCTAGTATCATTTATGACAAGTGCAATCGTTTGTTCATTATCCACGCGTTTTCTCTTTTTTCATCACCCGGGCTTTTTCAACTTCCCATTCCCGTGCTTTAGTGTCTTCGCGCTTATCGTGATCTTTTTTACCTTTGCCTAGGCCAATTTCCACTTTGACCCATGCACCTTTACGCCAGTACATTGAAATCGGAATGATAGAGTAGCCTTGGCGTTCGACTAAGCCCGCCAGTTTGTCGAGTTCTTTGCGGCTTAGGAGTAATTTTTTTAATCGAAGCGGGTCGCAAACTACATGTGTCGATGCAGTATTGAGCGGAATAATAGTGCAGCCATGCATAAAGGCTTCACCATTTTTCAGGAATACATAGCAGTCCGACAGGTTGACCTTACCCATGCGGATCGACTTCACTTCCCATCCCATAAGGGACAGGCCAGCTTCCATTTTTTCTTCGAAACGGTATTCGAAGGTTGCGCGCTTATTGCGTGCGATAGTCGCAGGCGCGGCTTTTTTTGAGTTTTTCTTTACCATAGTGGCGCCATTATACGCACGGTGAATCAATTTGAAATGGATATAAGGGCTTATTTGACTTATTTCAACCCTATAGTATTTTATTGCTGATTTTTTATACTCACATGGTGCAAAACGCTATGGGGGTGATGCCCCTATGTGAGCAAGGGATGCGTTTTTTGCATATCGTGATAAAATCCCATGCAATTTTTAGTTTCCCTAGGTTTCTTAGGGCACGTGAATTTACTTGAGATCGCGTGAATTGGTTATGTAAAGAGTGCCTAAGCCCTATGCCGCAAATTTCTCGAAGTGTGTTAGTTCGTTTTAGTGCTATGCAAATGTATGATTTGGTTAATGATGTTGAGTCATATAAAGAGTTTTTACCCGGTTGTGTTGGCGGAAAAGTGTTAGAGTTTGATGGTAAAACTATGTTGGCTTCGGTTGACGTGAGTAAGGCGGGGATCCGTAAAACTTTTACCACGCGTAATCAGGTTGTTCCGGGTAAGCGTATTGATTTAACGTTAGAAAATGGGCCTTTTAAACATTTACTCGGACAGTGGCGTTTTACCGAATTAACCGAGGATGCCTGTAAGGTGGAGTTCGATTTAAGCTTTGAGTTTTCGAGCTCACTCGTCGATATGGCCTTTGGTAAAGTGTTTAATGATCTTATGGTATCAATGGTGACGGCGTTTACGAGCCGAGCTAAGGTAATTTACCGTGGTAAATGAAGCAGATAAGTTTATAGTCGATGTTATTTATGCTCTGCCGATGCAGCAGAAAGTCATTTCTGTGAGCGTGCATCCTGGCACTAGCGCGATTGAGATAGTACGCCAGAGTAATATGGTGAGCTTTTTCCCTGAGATCGATCTAGATACGGTGAAATTAGGGGTGTTTAGCAATCTGGTTAAGCATGATCAAGTAATTTTACCGGGACAGAGGGTTGAAATTTACCGCCCTTTGATTGCCGATCCTAAGGATGTACGCCGTCGCCGTGCCGATAAGGCTAAGGATGAGGGGCGCGCGAACAAAGTCACGGGTGGCCGTGCTTAATTGCATTTTGCGCATTATGGGTCATTAGAAATAAAAAAGCGCCTAAGGCGCTTTTTTATTTCTGAATAAATTCAAAGTACTATTAAGTTTTTAACACTACTTAATGGGTTTTTGCACTTGTGCTTCAGATTGATTTTCTTTCACTAACGGCTTTTCATCTGGACGCTGCACAGGGATCAAAGGCGTTGTTTCGGTCGTTGTTGCCATAGGCAATTTGCTTTGTTCCAGTGGGGTATCAAATTCTTTACTTAATTCATAATCCCCAGTTACCGAAGTTAATTTGTTGCCCGTAAAACGCAGGATCAACTCTTTGTGGGTGATACTGGCATCGCGGCCACTCTTATAGTGATAAACATAATACCAAGTATCATCGGCAAAGCTATCGCGTAACACTGGACGGCCGAGAATGTATTCGGCTTGTTCTTTGGTCATGTCGATACGCAACTTTTCAACTTGTTGTTGTTCCATGTAGTTACCCTGTGGAATGTCCGGCTTATATATCAGCCAATCGAACACACTACATGCACTGAGCGAAACAGAGAGCGCCACAGCGCCCAGCAGGGTAAGACTTTGCTTTTTATTGATCATTGTATGCGCTACTTCTGAAAATCTGGCGGCCATAATACCCAAGCATTCCCCCTTATGACAAGGGCATTCGGGCTTTGCTGCCTTCATAGTTCGAATTGTGTGAGTTTTCGACCTAGGATTTGGGGTTAAGTTCTCAAATGGTGGAGATATTTGTTCGTTATTGGGCCGAGGTTTTTATTTTATGCTTTATTTGGCGAGAGATTACTCAATGGTTAAGCAAATTCTACCAAATGGAGTGCTGCAATGTAGCAATGTTGTAAAAACATGGGTAGAGTTGTGAAAAGGTTTTACTTTGATGGTGTTAGCATTTTTTTATGGTTTTAGGGAGTAGCATAGGGTTTCGCTATCGTTTATCTCGCCAATTATGCTAACTCTTTAGTTAATGAGACAAAACATATCTTGTAAGGTGAACTTGGGGGCAATTTGGGGTCATTAGTCTGTGTGGGAACAGGTTTGCAGCTAGCGGGACAGATAAGCGTCTTAAGCCGCAGCTATATTGAGCATGCCGATATCGTATTTTCACTCCTGCCCGATGGCTTTTCCCAGCGTTGGCTGATGAAAATCAACCCGAATGTCATCAATTTGCAGCAGTTTTATGCGCAAGATGGCGAGATAAAAAATCGCAGACAAACCTATGAACAAATGGTCAATGCCATTTTGGAGGCCGTGAGGGCGGGCAAAAAAACAGTTTGTGCACTCTATGGTCATCCGGGCGTGTTTGCCTGTGTTTCCCATATGGCAATTACGCGGGCGCGGACGGAGGGATTTTCGGCCAAGATGGAGCCTGGGATCTCGGCTGAAGCTTGTTTATGGGCGGATCTGGGTATCGACCCTGGTAACTCTGGTCACCAAAGTTTTGAAGCCAGTCAGTTTATGTTTTTTAATCATGTGCCGGATCCCACTACCCACTTATTACTCTGGCAAATCGCCATTGCGGGTGAACATACATTAACTCAGTTCCATACGTCGGCGGACAGATTGCAAATTCTGGTGGAGCAACTTAACCAATGGTATCCCCTCGAACATGAGGTGATTATTTATGAGGCGGCAAACTTGCCAGTGCAAACGGCGCGTATCGAACGCTTGCCCCTTGTTGATTTACCCCAAGCGCACTTAACACCGATTAGCACTTTGTTAATTCCGCCAGCAAAAAAGCTGGAGTACAACTATGCTATTTTGACTAAGTTAGGGATAAGCCCCGAAGATTTAGGCTAAATGGATAATATTGAGTCACTATTAATAACAAGGAGAAAATATGTCTGCATTATCGGATTTTTTCACCCAGCTAGGCCAAAATGCGCAGTTAATGGAAGACTATAAACAGGATCCAGAGGCGGTGATGCGTGCCCATGGGTTAACTGATGAAGAAATTACCGCGGTGATGACGGGGGATATGGAAAAATTGAAAAACCTGAGCGGGGATGAAAGTTATCAGTCCTACCTTGTTATTTCACATGGTAATGGTGATTAGTTGAAGCGTGTTTGCGCTTTATTTGCGATTATCTTGGGTATACTCTGTATGCCCTTAATTGCTGCACCTACAAATTACGATGAAACGCTAACTAAGATTGAAACATTGCAACATTCCGATTTACCCGCTGCGATAAATCTACTTAAAACGACTGAACCTGAATTTGATTCTATGTCGCGCTTGCAACAGGGGCGATTCTTGGTCTTTAAAGGGGCTGCTTCTATTTATGCCGGGCAGTATCAAACAGCTATCGATACATTGAATCAGTCGGAAGCCTTACTGAAAGATTCTGATATGCTATTTTCTGCATATAGCTATGAGGCGACAGCCTATATTGCTTTACGCCATTTTAATGATGCTTTCAATGTGATGGGGAAGAGTCTTAGATTAATTGAGCGCATTGAAGATGTTAACCTTAAACGTGCCTCATATTTACGTTTGGCCAGTCTCTATGCCGCCATGGGGATTACAGAAGAAGTGGCTACATACGCAGCTAAAGCTCTTGCTCTTGCTTCTCCTAATGATGTTAAAGATGTGTGTGTATCTAAATTATATTTATCCGTTCACCAGTTAGAATTAAAGTCTTATTCTCAAGCATTTGATGAATTTAAATTCACTCATAGTTTTTGTGAGTCCAATGGCTATCCACTAATTGCGTATATTGCATTAAAAGGTATGGGTGAATCTAAGTTAAGGTTGGATGAACCACTCCCAGCCGTATCCTATCTATTAGATGCGCTAAAAGGCTATGAGTCATTTAATTTTCAGCTTGAGATAAATAGTACACATGCGTTGCTCAGTGAAGCCTATTTGATGTTACAGGATTTTGCGAAAGCAGAGTTACATGCTCAGCATCTTATGAAACTTTCCGATGACTCTAGTAATACGGAACTTAAGCACACTGCCTCACGGGTGCTCGCCAAGATTAGCGCTCAAAATAAACAATTTGAGCAAGCCTATGAATACTCAAGAAAAGAGCAGTATTATAATCAACTGATCTTTGATCAGTCCAAGATGAAAACCCTCGCTTACCAGGCCGCTAAGTTTAATGCCGATGAACAGGCCCGTGAAATCAATTTACTCAATAAAGAGCGTGAACTTTACATCGCTCAACAAACGGTAAAAGAGCGTGAATACACGAATATGCTGATGTTTATCACGATATTAGTTGGAGGGCTGTTTTTCCTCGGAATTTTATTAATCGTTGGGAATCTGCAAAAGCGCAAGTTTATGCGCATGGCGAGGATCGATGCCCTCACAGGCGTGCTTAATCGTGGTGCGGGGCAAGAACTCGGGGAAAACCTGTTTGTGCAAGTTGCGGCCCGTGATGGGGATTTTTGCGTGGTCTTGTTCGACTTAGATCATTTTAAACGGATCAATGATTCTTTCGGCCATGGCACGGGTGACTGGGCGCTGAAGAAGGTCGTTGAGTCACTTAAGCCCCAGATCCGTAATGGTGATGTATTTGCTCGGATTGGTGGCGAAGAGTTTGCAATCTTTCTGCCCTACGCTAATGAAGCAAAGGGAATGGAGGTTGCCGAACAGTGTCGAACCAGAATTGAGGCAATTGATACCCATTTTTCGGGGCATAAATTTGTGATCACCGCCAGTTTTGGAGTGAGTGGTATGAGGTCGGAGGATTTAAGTCTTGATCCCCTATTGCACCGTGCCGATATGGCCTTATACGCGGTCAAATCCAGTGGGCGCAATAGCGTTTTTTGCTATTCGGATATGTTAAAGTCTGATAAACAAGCGACCAGTTTAGGTAACCGCTTGGTGAGTATGCCCTAAGTGTTTTAGCGGTTGGGGTATCTATGCCGCCGCGGATTGATGGATATCAATCTCTTCTTGTCTTTAGTGTTTATCCCTGTTTTCCTCCTCCGCCGACTTATCCTTGCGTTTTGATTTTCTCCTCCTAAGTTTTAGGGTTTGTTAACAAATAAATAGGGTATGATTAGCAATAATTAGGTGTGCGTGCTTGTTTCCTATCATTTTTACTTTGTTGGAGCCCTGATGGAACAGTCGAGTTTGCTGACTTCTGTGCTACTTTTTTTACTCGCCGCGGTGATTTTTGTGCCCTTGGGTAAGCGCTTTGGGGCGGGGCCTATTCTGTCCTATCTTGCTGCTGGGGTGATTTTAGGGCCTGGAGGCATGGCGTTAGTTTCCGATCCCGCCGCCGTTTTACACTTTGCGGAGCTTGGCGTAGTGCTGATGTTGTTCGTGCTTGGGCTTGAACTCAATCCAAGTAAACTTTGGGAACTACGCAGTGCTATCTTTGGCTTAGGTAGTGGTCAGTTACTGCTTTCCTGGGCGGCGATTGGTGGTTTAGCTTGGGGATTTGGCCTATCGGTTGAGGCGGCGTTAGTGGTCGGTGCTGCGCTATCCTTATCTTCGACTGCTTTTGCGGTGCAACTGATGAGTGAGCATAGACTGCTGACGACACCTCTTGGGCGCGATGCCTTTGGGGTACTGTTAATGCAGGACCTTGCAGTGATCCCTATGCTGTTACTCACAGCCTACTTAGCACCCAATTCGGCACAGATTGAACATCATGCCGTGCCTTGGTATTGGACCTGTGTGGCATTAGTCGGCTTTGTGTTGGTGGGCAAATATTTACTGCCACGAGTGCTTAAATTAGTGGCAAGTAGCGGTGTACGTGAAGTGCTGACTGCTTTTGCATTATTGCTGGTGATGGGCAGTGCCGAGTTGATGGAATTGCTCGGGTTATCCGCGGGTATGGGGGCATTTTTAGCGGGGATTATGCTGGCAAACTCCAGCTATCGACATCAGCTTGAAACGGATATAGAGCCCTTTAAGGGGCTCTTACTCGGCCTGTTTTTTATGGCGGTCGGTATGAGTATGGATTTAACGTTATTGCTGACCGATCCCTTACTTATCTTAGCCATATTGCTGGGGATGTTAGTGATTAAAACCTTAGTGCTGATGCTACTTGGGCGATTACGTCACCATACTTGGCGCCCGAGTATTGCCCTTGGATTAATCTTGGCCGAGGGGGGCGAGTTTGCCTTTGTGCTGTTATCGCAGGCACAATTATCGGGTATTGTGGGCGACAAAATTGCACAGATTTTGGTGCTTGCTATCGGTCTATCTATGGCGGTTACACCTATGATTTTCTCCTTGTTCCGGGCCACTAAAGCCAAAGTGGTGGATACTCGGCTACCCGATACCATTAATGTGACAGAATCTGAGGTAGTGATCGCGGGCTTTGGTCGAGTAGGGCAGATAACGGGACGTATTTTGGCCTCCTCGGGTATTCCATTTGTGGCTCTGGATAAGGATGCCAGCCATGTGGATGTTATTCGTAAATATGGTGGTGAAGTGTATTTTGGTGATGCCAGACGTTTAGATATGTTGATGTCGGCGGGAATAGCACGCTCACGTTTACTCTTGCTGGCGGTCGATAATGTTGAGGATTCCATTGAGATTGCCCAGCAAGTGAAAACCCACTTTCCCCATATCCATATTGTGGCGCGGGCAAGGGATCGTAACCATGCCTATCGTTTGATGAGTCTGGGCATAACCGATGTGTTCCGTGAAACCTTTGGCTCGGCGTTATCCGCCAGTGAGAAGATCCTTCAAGGCTTAGGTTTGTCGCAGGTGCAGGCCAACGAGCGGGTAAAAATCTTTGCCGAGCACGATAAAAAACTGGTGGTTGCCAGTGCTGTCCATCAACATGATTTAGCGACGCTGATTGATTTATCTAACAAAGGTAAAGCCGAGTTGGAGTCCTTGATGCGCGGCGATAGGGAAAATGTGAGTTAAGTTTTATTGCCTAAGAGAATCAAGAGAGCCTATTGGCTCTCTTGTTGTTTATAGCTGCGAGGGAAATACTTAGAAACGCTAGTTATATTGCAGTTTTACATTGCGCTCTTCGCCCGGCATGCCGCCGAGGAATATGGCTTTACTGTAATAGTCTTTGTTGAATAGATTGTTGATATTGAAAGTCCTTTCCACGAGTTGGCGGCGTAGCTGATTGCCGATCCCACTATGGTATAGCTAGGCAGGTAACCCTCTGGTATCCCAAATGAGCTCGAGTGCGTGCTTCTATCATCCACATATTTTGCACTAAGACTGAGTTCGATTGAGCTCGGTAGTGCAAACCTGTGTCACTGTAGGTTACTCAGGCACTGGTAGTCACATAGGGTACGCCTTTTTGACTGCTGTTGTAGGTTGAACTGTTTGGATTTTGTTTATCCCTTGCTTCTTGGTATATACCGTTCGGTTTGATACGCCAGTTGTCATTTCAGTGGGCATTGAGCTCAACCTCAACCTCAACCTTTGCTTCAGCCCTTGAGTATCTAGTGCTGTGAGTGATCTGCAAAATGGTTTCATTGATGTAGCTCCCCATGAAAAGGTTGCGAATAATCATTTTGATTCTATATGCAACACATGTTTCAGGATGGGAAGAGGTATTGCAGCGACATTCTTTACGTATAAAAAACGGTAAATATTAAGGGGAGGGAGTCCTACTACCGAGCAGATCCCATTCTGTTGATGGCATTCTCGCTAACATGCCGCTGTTATTTCGATTTTGTTTCATTTTTTTTATAAAAAAGTGATTTATTTTTTGAGTTAACCAGAGCAACCGACCTTGTTGATCTGGAAACGCAACCCTAAGGGGAGTTATCTATGGGATTACAGATTTTACTGTTTACGTAAACGTCAAATTGAAACGGTCGTTTAAATTTATTGTATAGTGCTTTACATTTAACCAAATGATTTTAAATGATTTTAAATCTTTACCTCTAGGTTAGTTCAAAACATCTTCATATTTCTACTTAGGTCTAATATGGCTTTAAGTGTGTATCTAAAAAAATACTTAATGTAATAAAAGTACGTAATAAATTACATTGTATTGTCGTTGGTAAAGTTGTCTGACAATTTTCATATTAGTAAATATTTATGCTATTTATACAATTTTATTTTAGTTATAAATCAATTGCTTTATTGCGTTTTCCTTGCTTGGTATGACCAATTTTAAATGTTGCTTTGGTTAATTTTAAGCAATTTTCAACCCTGGTTTGACTGTTGCAAATACAAAGGTTTGTCGGTAAGTTTTAGTTCGAAACAAACATTTGATGGTTTTGTGGCTGATATTTAGACAGCGGTGATTGGGGGCTTGTCCCAGTGTCTGCGACAAAACTGTGATAGTTGAGCCTCTTGGGAGGGCAAGAAGATGACGGAACACACTTTGAGTAAACAGCAGTTGAATTTAGCGCAGGGGAAATCAATTTCCAGTAGTCCATTAACAATTGTGGGCAAGGATATCCCTGGGCAGGAAGTCATTTTTACCGAAGGGGCAATTGCCTTACTCGAGTCTCTTTGCCGCGAGTTTGGCGACGAGGTTCCTGCGCTACTGGCTAAGCGTAAAGACAAGCAAGCACGAATAGATAAGGGGGCTTTGCCAGACTTTTTACCCGAAACCCGTGCGATTCGAGATGGGGAGTGGCAAATCCGAGGTATTCCTAAAGATCTGCTTGACCGCCGCGTAGAAATCACTGGTCCCGTTGAACGTAAGATGGTGATCAATGCACTCAATGCAAACGCCAAAGTGTTTATGGCTGACTTTGAGGACTCCTTAGCACCGAGTTGGCAAAAAGTCGTCGAAGGTCAAATCAATCTACGCGATGCAGTGCGGGGGGATATCGAGTACACGGCTCCCGAAACGGGCAAACACTATAAGCTGGGGCCAAATCCTGCGGTATTGATCTGTCGTGTCCGTGGTCTGCATTTAAAAGAGAAGCATGTTGAGTTCAATGGTCAGGCCATTCCCGGCTCACTGTTCGACTTTGCCCTGTATTTTTACCATAACTATCGCCAACTGCTGGCGAAGGGCAGTGGACCTTACTTCTATATCCCTAAACTAGAAAGCCATATTGAGGCGCGTTGGTGGGCAAAAGTGTTTGCTTTTGTTGAAGAAAGGTTCTGTTTACAGGCGGGAACTATCAAGTGTACTTGCCTGATTGAGACTTTGCCTGCGGTGTTTGAAATGGATGAGATCCTCTATGAATTGCGTTCTAACATTGTCGCGCTCAACTGCGGCCGTTGGGACTATATTTTCAGTTATATCAAAACATTAAAGCGCCATAGTGACAGAGTGTTGCCCGATCGTCAGGCGGTGACTATGGACACCCCTTTCTTAAGTGCTTACTCAAGACTCTTGATTAAGACTTGCCACAAACGTGGCGCCTTAGCCATGGGCGGAATGGCCGCCTTTATTCCAGCGAAAGATCCCGCACAAAATGAAGCCGTTTTGCAGCGAGTACGTAGGGATAAGGAGTTAGAAGCGCGAAACGGCCACGATGGTACTTGGGTTGCACACCCTGGGCTTGCTGACACGGCCATGGGGATTTTCAACGAATATATTGGTCAAGACCATAGTAATCAGTTGCATATTACCCGCGATGTGGATGCACCTATCCTCGCTGCAGAGCTACTCAAAACCTGTGACGGTGAGCGTACCGAGCAGGGCATGCGCCTCAATATTCGTATTGCCTTGCAATATTTAGAAGCGTGGATCAGCGGCAATGGTTGCGTACCTATTTACGGCTTAATGGAAGATGCGGCCACGGCGGAAATTTCTCGGGCATCTATTTGGCAGTGGATCCAACACGGCAAGTCGCTCTCAAACGGCAAGCTTGTCACTAAACAACTCTTTAAAGACATGCTGGTGGAAGAGTTAGCCAATGTGAAGCAAGAAGTGGGTAGCGACAGGTTCACCCATGGCAAGTTTACCCAAGCCGCAGTATTGCTCGAGGATATTACCACTTCAGACGAGCTGGTCGATTTCTTAACCTTACCCGGTTACGAGATGCTCACGGCTTAACATAAAAGTTGTTAACGGTTTTATGTAAAACACTATTAGCTGTGGCGGGGCTACCGCCAATTAAACCCATGAGCATAGTGAAACTGGGGGGCAGTTTCATGATAGCTACAACATCACAGAGAAAGGAGTGACCCTATGACTAAGGCAACGCAGATTTCACGTCAACAGCAGATTGATGCGATCAAGAAAGACTGGGCAGAAAACCCACGTTGGAAACATGTGCGTCGTCCTTACACGGCGGAGGAAGTAGTGGCGTTACGTGGCTCAATCGTGCCAGAGAACACCATTGCAAAACGGGGTGCGGCTAAGTTATGGGACTTAGTCAATGGTGGTGCGAAAAAAGGTTATGTCAACTCCCTTGGGGCCTTAACCGGTGGCCAGGCGGTACAACAGGCCAAGGCAGGAATCGAAGCGATTTATCTTTCTGGCTGGCAAGTGGCTGCCGATGCGAACTTGGCCGGCACTATGTACCCAGACCAATCCTTGTACCCAGCAAACTCGGTACCGGCTGTGGTATCGCGGATTAACAATTCTTTCCGCCGTGCTGACCAAATACAATGGGGTAATGGCGTCAATCCAGAAGATGAAGCATTTGTGGATTACTTCCTGCCGATCATTGCCGATGCTGAGGCAGGTTTTGGCGGCGTATTAAACGCCTTCGAATTGATGAAGTCGATGATCGATGCGGGCGCTGCCGGTGTGCATTTTGAAGATCAGTTAGCTTCGGTTAAAAAATGTGGCCACATGGGCGGTAAAGTATTAGTGCCTACCCAAGAAGCGGTGCAAAAGTTAGTTGCGGCGCGTTTAGCGGCGGACGTGAGCGGGGTTGAAACCTTAGTGATTGCCCGTACCGATGCGAATGCGGCGGATCTGTTAACGTCCGATTGCGATCCCTATGACCGTGACTTTGTGACTGGCGAGCGTACCTCTGAAGGTTTCTATCGCGTTAGAGCGGGCCTTGACCAAGCGATTTCCCGTGGTCTTGCCTATGCCCCATATGCAGACTTGATTTGGTGTGAAACCGCTAAGCCTGATTTAGAAGAAGCACGCATTTTTGCCGAAGCTATCCACGCCAAATACCCAGATCAGCTATTGGCCTATAACTGTTCACCTTCCTTCAACTGGAAGAAAAACTTGGATGACGCCACAATTGCACGCTTCCAACAAGCTTTATCCGACATGGGCTATAAGTATCAGTTCATCACTTTAGCCGGTATCCACAACATGTGGTACAACATGTTTGATCTCGCGTATGACTATGCTCGTGGTGAAGGTATGAAGCACTATGTCGAGAAAGTTCAAGAAGTTGAGTTTGCTGCGGCCAAGAAGGGTTATACCTTCGTTGCCCATCAACAGGAAGTGGGTACTGGTTATTTCGACCAAGTGACGACAGTGATCCAAGGTGGCCATTCATCGGTCACCGCTCTGACTGGCTCCACCGAAGAAGAGCAGTTCTAAGCAGTTGTTAAAGTCGATTTACCCGTAAGATGTTGTCAATGTAAGCCCTGTGTTTAGCTGCGTTGCAGCTGTTGTACCCCCGTGCAGTTCGCCTACATGTGCTGCACGGGTTTTTAAGTCAAAACTTGTGACTTAACTTCCTACCCAGTAAGTATTTGCTTGCCTAAGCTTGGCGACTCTCTGAGTCGCTATTTTTTTATTGTTAACTCACTGATTATTATGGTGCAACTCTGGTTCGAGTTGGTGCAATTTTTAGCGGATTCTATTAACGCTTATTGCTATCTCATTGTTATTTAATGGCTAGTAAAAATGGCCTGAATAATGCTCTCAATATAAGGCAAGCTTATTTGCGCACTTAAGCTGTTTGTTGGCATTCATATTGAGGTCATCGCCATGAAATATTACAGTCGTCGTTTAGTCAAACCCGAACATTTAAATCCTGCGAACACACTGTTTGGTGGCCAGCTATTAAGTTGGATTGACGAAGAGGCCGCCATCTTTGCTGCCTGCCAGATGAAGAGCACTAGTCATGTCACTAAGTTGATCTCAGAAATCAATTTTATGACCCCAGCCCGCCAAGGGGATGTACTCGAATTTGGTCTAGAGTTAGTGAGTCTTGGACACAGTTCTATCACTGTCAGTTGTCAGGTGCGCAATAAGATGACGCAGGCGCCTGTGGTCAGTATCGATAAGATGGTCTTTGTCAATGTCAATGCTCAAGGTTTACCCGTGCCCCATGGCATTCGTGCCAATGCGGCCTGAACGGTTAGTCCCTTGCAAAAAAATGAAGTGACGCCAAGGCGTCACTCTGTGTCTTTGGTCAAATCCTCCTTGACTGACTTGACCGCATCCCGTGATGCATGGCCTATCGCTTTAGTCGTGTCTCTGGTGGCATGACCTATCTCTTTGGTGACATCTTTCGTGGTGGTGCCAATGGCTCGTCCAGCGTCCTTTAAATCTGCACAGGCCGTAGTTGCAAGCAATAGCGGGATCATTATCAGTGTCGCTTTATTCATCTTGATGTCCATCACTTAAAGGTGAGTTTCTAATATTAAGTGCGATCAATATAACAGATAGTTGCACTTAATGTTCTACTCAGCATGCAGGCGTTGTCATTAGTGTAATTTTAAGTGCGGATGGATGATACGACTAATGCCCTTAGCAAACATGAGTAGGGTTCCCTTGACGATGCCGTGCAGCTCAATTAAGTGTCTACGGTAGAGTGAGGTATAGACAAAACGTGCAATTTTGCCTTCAACCATCACGCCGCCGCCAATAAAAGACATTAAATTTCCAACCGTGTGGAATTTAGAAAGATTGACGAGCGAACCTAAATCTTTGTAGAGATATTCATGTATGGCCTCCTTGCCTGCGAGCAGCAGTTGTATATTGTCCGCCGTCATTAGTGCCATCTGTCTTGCCGATTGCCCCCTAGGTGGGACGAAAGTGCCATCGGGCTGTGGGCATGCCGCGCAATCCCCTATGGCAAAAATATGGGGATCTCGGCTGGTTTGCATATTCTGTTTTACCATGAGTTGATTGATATGGTTGGTTTCTAAGGCGCCAATATCCTTTAAAAAATCCGGCGCTTTTACCCCCGTTGACCAGATCACCATATCGGCGGGGATCATCACGCCATCGGTTGTTGTCAAACCGTCTGCCGTGACTCGATTAATGCGGGTGTTGGTCATGACCTTTACACCCAGCACCGCCAGTTCCTTAGCGACTGAGTCAGAGATTTCTACTTTTTCAACCTTAGGCAAAATGCGTTTATCCGCTTCGATGAGCGTTACTTCGAGTAAACGGGAATCAATGTTGTAACCAAAGCCGCGTAATTGATCGACCGCATGGTGCATTTCCGCGGACATTTCGACCCCAGTGGCTCCCGCACCGACCACCGCGATTTTAATTTTATCCGCGAGCAGACTGTGGCTGGCATAGCGCAGAAATTTGTTCAGTAGGATCTTTCGGATCGCCATGGCTTGCTCGGTATTGTCGAGAAATTGGCAGTATTCACGTACTCCAGGAATATTGAAATCATTCGCAATACTGCCAATAGCTATGACTAAGTAGTCGTAGTCTATGCGTCGTGCGGGCAATAGCACCTCGCCATTTTCATCACAAATCGCCGAGAGGACGACCTGTTGTGTCTGTCTATCAATATCCGTCATGGCTCCCTGCTGAAAATGGTAACCATGTGCGGCGGCGTGGCTTCGATAGCTTAGGGCATCAATGCCGATATCGAGTGCGCCAGTCGCGACCTCATGCAGTAGGGGTTTCCAAATATGACTTTCGGCACAATCGATTAGTGTCACATTTGCCTTTTCTTTGCGACCGAGCCTATGGCCCAATTTCGTCGCAATTTCCATGCCTCCAGCGCCTCCTCCAACGATGACAATATTCGCAATAGCCATGCAATTTCTTCCTGTTCAGTGTGATCTGGGGTCAGCGTGTGAGCCAAAAATTGCGGCCCTGATACAAAATATTAACAGTGGCATTATGCCCTAGGCAATTGAGGTAAAAAGTGCTCTAAAAGCTGAAATATATAACAATTTTTATTTTACTATTTGAATTTGCTGCAATTTTTGTTTTATCGTTTGAACGCTATTCAAGCTAAGTTGACGGGCAAGGTCAGGAAGTGTGATCTGTCTCGTGCTGTGAATTTGATAATTGTGCGCTAGCTCACCTCTCGGTTGTTGGGCTATAAAGCGTTTGAACTGTTTTTTGGGGAGAGTGAGGGTGAAACTGTATGGGCTGAGTGTGAATAGGGGAGTTGATGGTGGCAATTATTATGGGTGCCAGCACTGAGCGTGGCACCCGTCGAGGAGTGATTAAACCTGTTCGAGCTTGGCTAAACGCTGCTGATAATCTTCGATCAGATGCTGCATAATTTCCTCTGGCGCGGCATCGTCACAACATTCGTCTAAAAAGATTTTAAAGGTGACGAGGGCGTGGCCATCATTTTTCAACCTGTCACTCTGCATGGAAAAGTAAGCGTCTTCATTCTCGGCTTTACGAACAATAAACTTATTGGTTTCGAAGGATTTATTACCTGAAAGTTCATGCCATTTGGTAATACGGTTTAACGCAATTTCACAGGACTGGTTCATTTCGATATGGTTTAACCAAGTTACGGGATGTTCAGGATCTTTGTAATGCGGACATCTAACTGTGTAGTTATATACGTGCGTGATTGCTGTCATAGCGTACCTACCTGTTCGAGGATATTGTTGCCATCATAGGCATCGTTTTTGAATCCGGTCAATCATTAATTATGGTCATTATGTTCGGTTGTTTTTCTAAATAAATAGTTTCTTTTTGTATGAAAATTAAACAGTTGCTTAGGTTTGTTATGGCTCTATTTAGCATGAGTTTTTTACCAATAACTTTGTGCTAGCTCTCAGTTTAGAATGAAGTTTCGTTTTTACTGAATTACTGATTAATAAAGCAACAATTGACGGTCAGTGCTATCAGTGTAAGTGATAAAAATAGTGTTAGGCTCAATAAATAGAGTAATCGCGTATTGATGGAATAAACGCAGGCCATAAAAGCAGAAGGGAGAATGGACAGAGGCCCATTCCTTAGAATGGGCCTCTCAGCTGGCTTCATCTTTTGCAGGGAAAAAGCGAACTGGAAACAGTTTATCGGATCTGTAACAGAGTGTAACCTACAGAGATCACGTTTTTTTATATCATTTTGCTATGAATTTTAAAGGTTCAGATCTTTTCTTCTTAAATATGCTGACTTGTGAGTGTTTTGTCAGGGTAAAGGTGCATGGATACTGGCTTTTATGGTTATTTTTGTTGCTCAATTTCTAACACGGCTCGGTTAATGTTCTTATCTATACAAGTATAAAAATGCCCCAATAGTGCTGCGGTAATCTGTGCGCTATTGGGGCTATAAACGATTTCATTGGAGAATGAAGTCGTGTCTACACTCTCAGGTGGCAACGAGCCATTTATCCTGAAATTACATCTTGCTTACAGCGCATTAGTGAAGATCTGACAGATCTCCGCATGGGTTGCTTGTTTGGGATTTGTGAAGCCACAGGCATCTTTTAACGCGTTATCCGCAAGGGTTGGAATATCTTCCGCTTTCACGCCTAACAAGGTCAGGTTTTCAGGGATCTTAACCGCAACAGACAGTTTTTTGATTGCCGCTATCGCCGCACTGGCACCTTGCTCATCTGTCATGCCAGACACATCCACGCCCATCGCCTTGGCAATGTCTTTTAAACGATCAGGGACGACCTTGGCGTTGTATTCTTGCACATGGGGCAGCAGCAGGGCATTACACACACCGTGGGGCAGATCGTAGAAACCGCCCAATTGGTGCGCCATCGCATGCACATAACCTAAGCTGGCATTATTAAAGGCCATACCCGCTAAGAATTGGGCGTATGCCATTTGTTCACGGGCGTTGATGTCTTGACCATTTTCCACTGCGTTCACTAAGTTAGCCTGAATTAACTCAATCGCTTTGATAGCACAGGCATCGGTGATCGGGTTAGCTGCAATAGACACATAGGCTTCGACCGCGTGAGTCAGTGCATCCATACCGGTTGCGGCCGTGAGGCTCGCGGTTTTTTTCAGCATTAATTCAGGGTCGTTGACCGACAGCAAAGGCGTAGTGTGCTTATCGACAATCGCCATTTTAATGTGGCGGGCTTCGTCGGTAATGATACAGAAACGCGTCATTTCACTGGCTGTGCCTGCCGTCGTATTGATGGCCACTAACGGCAACTGTGGTTTTGCGGATTGATCTAACCCTTCGTAATCTTTGATGCTGCCGCCATTGGTGGCGACAAGGGCGATACCCTTAGCGCAATCATGGGGTGAGCCGCCACCGAGTGAGATCACAAAGTCACACTGGTTGGCTTTTAACAGGGCCAGACCCGCTTCGACGTTCGTCACGGTTGGGTTAGGTTGTACGCCATCATAGATGGTGGAGGTAATGCCATTTTGACCGAGTTTCTCGGCTACTTCACCGACTAAGCCAATTTTGACTAAGGGTTTATCCGTCACTATGAGTGCGTGTTTAAAGCCTAAGGTTTTGATGTCACCGATAGCATCATCCACTGCGCCTTGGCCTAATACGTTGACAGAAGGAATAAAAAATTTAGCAGCCATAAATCCACCTATATAATTTGCAAAGATAAATTTGTTTCATTTTCTGGTTATCAAGCTACCAATTTGGAGGTGGTGAAAGTGTGAGCTTGATCGAGTTCGGCGCTTATCTGGGGGCGATTTCCCACTAAAGTTGGAACTCGGTAACTAAACTTCGGACTTTTATGCCGGATATCATGGACAAAATCTTGAAGACTAGGGAACCTAGTTCGTTGCTCTAGGGTGCTGAATCTATTGTGACTAGGGTCGACACCGATAATAGCGATGCAGCGATACCATTGAGCATAAAGCTCTAAGCTGACAAACAGATTGAAGATAAAAAGCACTGAATCTTCAGTGCTTTTTTGCTTTTAGCTGTATGTGTTTTAGATGCTTAAGCAGCAGGACAGCTTGTTTCAGCCACAGAGTTAATCAGAATTTCTTCCACCGGCGTATAGGAGAAACCACCACTGGTTTTAGTGGGTACTATGCTTATTTGATCGACCACCTCCATACCTTCAACGACTTTGCCAAAAACGGCAAAGCCATAACTACTGGCCGATGCATCCAGATCCGGATTATCTAAGATATTGATAAAGAACTGTGATGTTGCAGAATCAGGGACGGCTGTTCTCGCCATTGCAATTGTCCCGCGCTTATTACTAATGCCGACGGCGGCCTCGTTGACTATGGGAGCATTGGTCGGTTTACTCTGTAATCCAGTTGTAAATCCCCCGCCTTGAATAACAAAATTATTGACGGCTCTATGGAATAAGGTGCCGTTATAGAAAGACTTATCCACATACTGTTTAAAGTTTTTACCTGTGATAGGCATATTGGTTAGGTCAATGGCGAGGGTGATGTCGCCCTTCGATGTGCCCATTAAATAGCAGATATCGGCGGATAATGCGGGTGGGGTTGGATCCGGTGTCGGAATTGTCGGCGTCGAGTCTTCATCGCTACCACCTCCGCAAGCTGTTAACAGGAGTGAGAGTCCACTCGCAAAGAGCAATCCTGTGAATGTTTTCATTTTATATCCTTATTTTTAATAAATTTTATCGGCAGAAGCAGAATCTATTTTGAATACCGAACCCCAATAAATATTGCTTTATGTTGGCTGTATGTTGCTTTTTTGTGGTTGGGCGAATGGTGACAGAAGTAGCGCGCTAAATTCAAGGTAAAATTTCAATTGATACAAAGTGTTGCAGCTTGATTGCTGCCGTTTAATTAAACAAAGATCAAGGACGGAAAGGCTGAATCATGGCAGGGATTGGCAACCGTCCCTCCATTGGAAGGCATTAGTCATATTAAAAAATGCTCCCTTTAAGTTCATTGCACCTTTTTTAATCACTTTCTGCTTCAATCTAGTGCACTAAGGCGTCTTTCTACTATGGCAAGATTTTTTAATATTCTAGGCTAAGTTATTCAAGTCACTGATTTATAAATTGTCTTCACTGTCATTTGGCTGACATAAATCTGTCGTCATGCTGTTATTTTGTGCTGGCATGGTTACTGCCTATCTAAAGCTATGGATGAGCCGTCGCGGGGGCGACAAATATGGGGCTGGAGAAGTTGCTGTATTTGCGAGGGGTTGGAGCTGACTTTACTGACTGCTTTGGCCAGTATATCCGCATTCCTGAGACGGATAGGCAAGGGATTTTGACTTGCATGCTACAGAAAAAAAACATCCTTGCTAGTGGTGAAAAATGCACACAGGCAGAGGAGGTTTTACTCAATAAAAGTGGGATTGAAGCCCAAATCCATCAGCTTGATGCACAACATTGGACTCAAGTTTTGCCCACATTCCATTGGTGTTATGTGGATGAGCCTTGGCTGAGCCTTTACTTACCCCATCATTATACTGGCGAGTTAACGATCACTATTGCTTGTGAACATGGTGAAGCTATTGTTTTTGACGTGCCATTTGCATCCTTAAAGCCGATAGGTGACTACCGTATTCAACATGCCCCCATCGGAGATGGTCAATATATTCAGTATCGCCTCGATTTAGTGAATGTCGACTTTAATCGTCCCTGTGGCGAAAGTGAGCAAAACGTTTCTTTAGTGGAGGATAACCCCTTAACTCCGAGCAGGGAGCATATCGAGGCTTACCTTGTAAGAGGCGATTCCTCCTCCACTTGTTCCCCAGAAAATGATGACAATACGGGCGATTTTTCGTCCTTAGGTTTGGGGTATCACGGGATAGTGCTAAAGCTGAAGTCGCCACTAGAAGCTAATCGTCAACGGACTGAAACCCCAGAACGCCTCGCCTTCCATGGCACTTTGATGGTGGCACCTAGGGCGGCGTACCAAGGTGTGCTCAGTGCCACACTCCAAGGAAAACGCCATCAACCTTGGGGAGTGAGTGTTCAGTTATACAGTTTGCGCAGTGATAGCCAATGGGGCATTGGTGATTTTGGTGATCTTGAGGAATTGATTGCTTTTATTGCAAGTTATGGTGCTGATTTTATTCAGCTTAATCCACTCCACGCCCTAGATATCGCCGCGCCAGAACATCCCAGCCCCTACAGCCCATGCGATCGCCGCAGGCTTAACCCCTTATATATCCATTTGCAGAGCGTGCCCGAATATGAGCCCTTGGCCAGTGAGTTAACTTTACCGAGTTGGCAGGAGGCAATTGCTGCGCTCAATCGGGATAATTGGCTCGACTATTCCAAAGTGAGTGAACTTAAGTACCGCGCCTTTGCCCGCTTATATAGTGTCTTTTGCGAAATGCACTTAGCGAAGGAGACGCCAAGAGCAAAGCGTTTCAATGAGTTTGTGGCCGAGCAGGGGACTGCTTTGCTTGAATTTGCTCGAGCTGAATCCCTAAGAAGCCCAAGGGCGATCGCCCTAGATGAAGGTTTTTACTTATATTTGCAGTTTGTTGCCGAGACCCAGTTGCAGCTGTGTCAATTAAAAGCCAAAGAAGCGGGAATGGGCATTGGACTTATTCGGGATTTGGCCGTAGGCGCAGCGCTTCAAGGTGTTGAAGTTCAAGCGAATGCCGAACAGTTTTGTCTAAATGCCAGCATTGGAGCACCACCGGATCCCTTTGCCCCTCAAGGCCAAAATTGGGGATTAACGCCCCTCGATCCTATCAAATTAAAACAGCATGATTACCGTCATTTTATTGAACTTATCCGTGCCAATATGGAGAGCTGTGGTGCGCTACGTATCGACCATGTGATGGGCCTATTGCGCCTATGGTGGTGGCCGCTGGATAAGCAATTAGGCAAGGGTGCCTATGTGTATTACCCCGTTGAAACCTTGCTGGCCATCGTTTGCCTTGAGAGCCAACGTGCCCGTTGTGTCGTGATAGGTGAAGACTTAGGACTCGTGCCACCGGATATTATTCATCGTCTCTACACTTCCGGCATTTATTCCAACGAATTGTTCTATTTCTGCAAAGACTATCAAGGCTTTAAATCTCCAAATCAATACAAGTCCCAGAGCCTGATGATGCTGGCGAACCATGATGTACCGACTTTGGTCGCCTGGTGGTGTGGGAGTGACTTGCACTTAAGACGACAGCTCGCCCTGTTTGCCAACGATGGGCAGCTAGATGAAGCTTTATCGGCGCGAGAACATGAGAAACAGCAGTTAGTGTCCCTGCTAATCCAGCAACATCTATTACCGGATTTTGCGCCGCAAGATATTGAAATTAATGACCTAATAACCGCTTGGATGACCCTCGGCGCCTCGGGTTGCAGTGCGCTCTATAGCGTGCAGTGGTGCGATCTGATGGGCGATCGCCACGCGGTCAATATACCGGGGACTTGGCTCGAATACCCTAACTGGCAAAGGCGTTTGCCCCTGAGTGTCACACAGGCGATGACTCGGGGGGAGATCCCCCAGCGATTGCATAATATTGCCAGTGCGCGGCAACTGTCCCAGCTAGCCCACACCCATTCACCCGATTGAACCATTGATGAATAACGGAAGCAAAATGATGACTGAGGCTAATGCTTATTTTTATGACGGTGCCGAGGTGGCGCTGCTAAATGGTCAATACACGGACGTGTTCTCACTCTTAGGTATGCACAGGTCGCCGGATGGTAAGGGGCTCATAGTGCGTTGTTTTTTACGCAATGCCCTTAAGGTTGATGTGATAAGTCTTAAAGATGGCCGCAAAGTGGCGAGTCTGGATCGAGTCAACGAGGCGGGCCTGTTTGCGGGCACATTGGGGCGACGGGTTAAGCCATTTCCCTATAGTTTAAGGGTGGAATATCCCCTGTGTCAGTTAGATATAGTCGATCCCTACCAATTTGGTTCTTTACTCAGCGATGATGATGTCTATCTGTTTGGCGAAGGCAGCGCCGAGCGGGCCTATGGTTTTTTAGGGGCGAATTGGCGTTATGTGGACGGCATTGAGGGCGTGCATTTTTGTGTCTGGGCACCCAATGCGAAACGGGTTTCCCTGACCGGGGATTTTAATCATTGGGATCACACCCGCCATGTGATGCGCCAACATATTGCGAATGGCCTTTGGGAAATATTTTTACCTAATGTGGCCGAAGGTGCGCACTATAAGTTTGATTTGGTTTATCAAAATGGTGAGCGTCACGCTAAGGCCGATCCTATGGCAACCCAAATGGAATGCGCGCCCCATAATGCGTCTATCGTGCCACCCAAGGCCCATCACAGTTGGAATGACACCGCTTGGATGAGCAAGCGGGCGGCAACGGCTTGGCATAAAGCACCTATGTCTATCTATGAAGTGCACTTAGGTTCCTGGCGCCGAAAGGGGAGTCATGGTGAGCAATTCTTAGATTATCAAGATCTTATTGAACAGCTTATTCCCTATGTGAAGGCACAAGGTTTTACCCATATCGAGTTGATGCCGATCAGTGAATATCCCTTCGACGGCTCCTGGGGTTATCAGCCCGTCGGCCTCTTTGCGCCGAGTCACAGATTCGGTGAGGCCAGTGGGCTCAAGGCCTTTGTCGATGCCTGTCATCAGGCGGATATTGGCATTATTCTCGATTGGGTCGCCGCCCATTTCCCTAAGGATCCCCATGGGTTAGTGCGTTTCGATGGCACTTGCTTATATGAACATGAAGATCCCCGCAAGGGCACTCATCCCGATTGGGATACTCTGATCTACAACTATGACCGCGGTGAAGTGCGCAGCTTTTTATTGAGTAATGCCTGCTATTGGTTAAGGGAATTTCACTTCGATGGCCTAAGATTAGATGCTGTGTCCTCCATGTTGTACCTCGATTACAGCCGTGAGCCGGGCCAATGGTTACCCAATGCCTATGGCGGACGGGAAAACCTTGAGGCCATCGGTTTTCTGCAAGTACTCAATCAGCGTCTTTATCATGCCTTCCCCGGTATTTGTATGATAGCCGAGGAGTCCACTGCCTTTGCGGGAGTGACTAAACCTACGGATCACGGCGGCTTGGGCTTTGGCTTTAAGTGGAACATGGGTTGGATGAATGACAGCCTAAGTTACTTAGGGCGCGATCCTCTCTATCGCCAATATCATCACCATCAACTGACTTTCAGCCTCATGTACGCCTACACCGAGCAATTTATGTTGTCCGTCAGCCACGATGAAGTGGTACACGGTAAAGGCTCACTGCTGCATAAAATCCCCGGGGATGATTGGCAAAAATTTGCGACGCTCAGGGCCTACTATGGCTTTATGTGGGGGCATCCGGGTAAGAAACTCCTATTTATGGGCAGTGAGTTTGCCCAGCGTAACGAGTGGAACCATAGTCAGAGCCTAGACTGGCACCTGCTGGCCTTTGAGCCCCACCAAGGGGTGCAGCACTGGCTTAGCGATCTCAATCAGTTATATCGGCAAATGCCGGCGTTATCTGTGCTCGATTATGACACTGCGGGGTTTCGTTGGCTCGATTGCGACAATGGTCGTGACAGCATTTTCAGCTTCGTGCGCTATGGCTTAGTGGATGATGCGCCCCTCGTCTTTGTGATCAATATGACACCCACAGTTCACCAGGGGTTTCGTATCGGCTTACCCCAAGGCGGGGATTTTTGTGAATACCTCAACAGCGATAGCCATCTCTATGGTGGTTCTAATCAGGGGAATGCTGGCCTAGTCGTAGCTCAGGCTCAGCCATGGCAGGGGATGGAACAGAGTGCGCTTATTACAGTTCCGCCTTTGGGCTGCTTAGTCCTAGGCCCTGTCGCAGGCCGAGGTTAACACACTATGGCAATCGAGGCTTGGGTGACATCGACGCGCTATTTTCCCTATGGACTCAGTGCAGGAAGCCCGTTTCCCCTTGGGGCAACTGTGGATGATGAAGGGGTAAATTTTTCGTTATTTTCTGCCCATGCGACTGGGGTTGAACTCTGCCTATTCGATGATGCAGGCCATAGCGAGATCCACCGTATTGCCCTTAGTGAACAGACGCAGCAGATCTGGCATGGCTATGTGCATGGGCTTAAGGCCGGGCAACTTTATGGCTATCGGGTTTATGGCCCCTATGAACCGCACCTCGGCCACAGATTTAATCCCCATAAATTGTTGCTCGACCCCTATGCGCGCCAGTTTGTGGGCGAGTATCAGCACCATAGCGCTAACTACAGCTATGAATTAAATAATAGTAGTGAAGACTTATCATTCAGTACCTTAGATAACGCGGCATTTATGCCTAAATGCAAAGTGGTGGATATTCGGCCGCTTATCGCTGCCGCCAAGGCGTCGGCAATCAGACCACTCGTTCGCCGGCCGTTAGAGCAAAGTATTATTTATGAGATGCACCTTAAGGGCTTTACGGCGGCACATCCCGATATTGACGATAAACGGCGCGGCACTTTTGCGGGGTTAGCTTGCAAGCCCGCCATCGATTATTTAGTCGAGCTCGGGGTGACCTGTGTTGAACTGCTTCCGGTGCAGGCTTTTTTTTACGGAACCTTTCTTACTGGAAAAGCAGTTAACTAATTATTGGGGTTATAACAGCATTGGTTTTTTTGCCCCCGAACCCAGTTACTTATCCTCGGCAGTGATTAGCGAGTTTCGCGCCATGGTGGATGCGCTCCATAATGCCGGGATCGAAGTCATCCTAGATGTAGTCTACAACCACAGTGCTGAAGGCAGTCGGTTGGGGCCAACCTTAAGTTTTCGTGGCATAGATAACCTCAGTTATTACCGTTTGCACCCCAATGATAAACGTTTCTATATCAATGATACTGGGTGTGGAAACACCTTAAATATCAATCATCCTCGCATGTTGCAGCTCGTGCTCGATTCGTTGCGTTACTGGGTTGAAGTCATGGGCGTGGATGGCTTTCGCTTCGACTTGGCCGCCTGTCTTGGGCGCGAAGCCTATGGCTTCGATCCCGGCTCAGGCTTTTTCGATGCGCTGCTGCAGGACCCAGTGTTGTGCCAAGTGAAATTGATTGCCGAGCCTTGGGATATTGGCCCGGGGGGGTATCAATTGGGCAATTTCCCCGTGGCCTTTAGCGAGTGGAACGACAGATACCGCGATACTATGCGCCGTTTCTGGCGTGGCGATCATGGCATGTTGCCCGAGTTCGCCCGCCGTTTTCATGGCTCTGGGGATTTTTTTGAGCACAGTGGGCGGCCCCCCGCCGCCAGCATTAATTTTTTAACTAGCCACGACGGATTCACCCTGGGGGATCTGGTGAGTTATACCCACAGGCACAACCTTGCCAATGGGGAAGATAATCGGGATGGTCACCAAGAAAACTTCAGCTATCACTACGGCGTTGAAGGGGCCACCTCAGATCCCACCATCATGGCGATTCGGGCGCGGCAGCAGCGTAACTTATTAACGACGTTATTTTTATCCCAAGGCGTACCCATGTTGCTCAGCGGGGATGAAACTGGGCGAACCCAATTAGGTAATAACAATGCCTATTGCCAAGATAATAAACTCAACTGGTTCGATTGGTCGACCGTCGGGATGGACAAGGAACTGCTCGCCTTTACCCGTACACTCATTGCCCTGCGTAAGCGTTTTCCGCTCCTGTGCGCTAAGCATTTTATCCACGAGCAATTAGTAGCCCAACCCTTAGTTGGAGCCTATGCCCGTTTAGATTGGTTTAGCCGTCAGGGGGAGCAAATGACTAAGAGCCTGTGGAGCGAGTCCATGTGCCGAAGCCTAAGCGTAGTTTTGTCTGGGGATTTAGAACTTAAGGGCAAACAACAGGCTTTACTGCTTATGGTCAACGCCGATGATAATCCCTTAGCCTTCACCACCCCGACACTTGCCCACCTAAGCCCGTGGCAATGCCTCATTCATACCCAGTTAGACACACAACCGTCCCCCTGCGCTGGGCCACTGGATGCTCAGGTCTTATCGACTCAATACCTGTTACAAGATCGCAGTCTTATGCTGTTTCATGCTGATTTGATTTTATAAAATAATCAAGGAATTAACTATGAGTAATGACAGTGAACTGAGCCATAAAATCCCTGACGTCAAAGCGGCTAAACCCAGCCGCTCCAAAAAAACGAGTGCCATTAAAAAAACGGCTGAACCCTGCGAGCCCTGTGATGCTCTGCCCGCGTCCTTCGAGCGCCATGTTCGTTATGGTTTAAGCCGTGGAGAAGGGGTCAGTTGCGAGTTATTTCAAGCCCTTGCACTGAGTGTAAAGGAGCAAATGTTAGATAATTGGCGCCAGACTCGATTAGATGACAGCCATTTCGAACGGCGACAAGTGGCCTATTTGTCCCTCGAATTTTTAATGGGTAGGGCACTGGGTAATGCTTTATTAAACCTAGATTTACAACAGGATAGCCGTGATGCATTGAACCATTATGCCGTCACATTGGAGGCGCTGGAAGAGGTGGAACATGATGCGGGCTTAGGGAATGGGGGGCTAGGTCGACTCGCTGCCTGTTTTCTCGATAGCTGTGCCAGCATGGATTTATCGGTAACGGGTTATGGCATTCGCTATGAGTACGGCATGTTTGCCCAGAAGATTGTCGATGGTTATCAAGTCGAGCGTCCAGACCGTTGGTTACGTGAGGGCAACCCCTGGGAAGTGCGGGTGCCGAACCATAATGTGACTGTGCCGTTTTTTGGTCACACCGAATCCTATGTGGATAAGCAGGGGCGCAGACATATGACTTGGGTCGATACCCAAGACGTGCTCGCCGTCGCCTATGACATGCCTGTGCCTGGATATCGCAATGGTAGGGTGAATACCCTGAGATTATGGAAGGCGGAGGCGACGGATGACTTCGACCTAGCGGAATTTAACCAAGGTGACTATACCGAGGCCGTGGCCCGTAAAAACTTGGCAGAGCAGATCACTATGGTGCTCTATCCCAATGATGCCAGCGAAAACGGCAAGGAGCTGCGCCTGCGGCAACAGTATTTTTTATCCTCCGCCAGTCTGCAGGACCTACTCAAACGTTGGGTGCATCAGCATGGCCATGACTTTAGTGATTTTGCCGCTAAAAATGTGATGCAGTTAAACGACACTCATCCGAGTATTGCCGTACCGGAATTAATGCGCTTGTTGTTGGATGAATATGGTTTGGAATGGGATGCCGCTTGGGCCATCACTCACCACACTATGGCCTACACCAATCATACTTTGTTACCCGAAGCCTTAGAGCGTTGGCCCGTGCGCATGATGGCGTTAATGTTGCCGCGTATTTTAGAAATTATCTATGAAATCAATGCTCGTTATCTAGATATTGTCGCCCATCATTGGCCGGGGGATGGTGCAAAACTGGCGAGTATGTCGATTATCCAAGATGGGCCTAATCCCCATGTTCGTATGGCATATCTGGCGATTGTGGCCAGTTTTTCGGTGAACGGTGTGGCGGGGTTGCACACCCAATTATTAAAGACCGGGCTGTTTAAGGATTTTTATACCCTGTGGCCCGAGAAGTTTAATAACCGTACCAATGGCGTGACGCCAAGGCGCTGGTTGGCCCATTGCAACCCTGCATTAGCCAGACTGTTGACCGCCCATTTAGGCCATGGGTGGGTGACGGATTTAAAGCAACTCACGGCGCTCAATGCCCTAACTCACGATGCCAGCTTTATTCAAGAATGGCGTGAAGTAAAACAGGCGAATAAGGCGCAGCTCGCACAAATGATCCTTAAGGAGTGCGGGGTAGCTTTGACCCCAGTATGCTATTTGATGTGCAAGTTAAGCGTATCCATGAGTATAAACGTCAGCTACTCAATATCTTACATGTTATTCATCTCTATCATCAGATCCAGCAAGGGCGTACCGAAAACATGGTGCCACGCTGTGTGCTTATCGGTGGTAAGGCCGCCCCAGGCTATTTTATGGCAAAGCTGATTATCAAACTCGCTAACAATGTGGCCCATATGGTCAATTCCGATCCCCTGGTGTCCCCCTATCTGCGCTTTGCATTTTTACCCAACTACAACGTCAGCGCCATGGAAAAAATTTGCCCGGGCACCGACCTGTCGGAGCAAATTTCGACCGCGGGTAAAGAGGCCTCTGGTACGGGCAATATGAAATTTATGATGAATGGCGCGCTCACCATAGGCACCTTAGACGGCGCGAATATTGAAATGCTCGAAGAAGTCGGGGTGGATAACTTTTTCATGTTCGGTCTGAATGCCGAGCAAGTGGGGCAGATGCGCTGTGATTACCACCCACAGCGGATTATTACTCAGTCCAGCGCCCTCTCCGAGGTAATGACACTATTAAAGAGTGGTCATTTTAGCCTACTCGAACCCGGCATTTTTGACCCTATCATCGCATCCATTGAGAGCCAGGATGATCAATGGATGACGGCGGCGGATTTTGATAGTTATCGCATCGCCCAAGAAGCGGTCGCCCATGTGTACAAAGATCCTAAATTGTGGACGCAAATGAGCATTCGCAATACCGCGGCCAGCGGTCGTTTTTCCAGTGATGTCACCATCGCAGGTTACAGGGATGAAATTTGGAAGCTGTAAAAGCGTTCAGCAATCAGTCAATGGAGAGTGGAAATGAAGGGATGCAAATATGGGGAAGCCCGTTGTCAGTCAACTGGGGTTAAGGGGATGTCGATGCGGTGTCTTATCGTTGCATTAATCGACTGTAATGCGTTGTTTTCGGAGTAATAGCCTATGTCTAATGTACGTTATATCAGTAATTTAACTCGTGAAACCTATGCATTAATTTTGGCTGGTGGGCGAGGCTCACGTTTGCATGAACTCACGGATTGGCGTGCTAAACCCGCACTCTATTTTGGGGGAAAGTTCCGTATTATCGATTTTCCCCTATCGAACTGTATTAACTCGGGGATCCGCCGTGTGGGGGTGGTGACTCAATATAAATCCCATTCATTGATCCGCCATGTTATGCGCGGCTGGGGCCATTTTAAGAAAGAGTTGGGGGAGTCGGTGGAGATTTTACCCGCATCGCAGCGTTATTCGGAAAATTGGTACCAAGGCACGGCCGATGCCGTGTTCCAAAATATCGACATTATTCGCCACGAGCTACCTAAGTATGTGATGGTGCTGTCGGGGGATCATGTGTATCGCATGGATTATGCCGGGTTGTTAGCGGCCCATGCGGAGTCAGGCGCCGATATGACAGTTTCCTGCCTCGAGGTGCCCGTTGCCGAGGCCGCAGGCGCCTTTGGGGTGATGGAAGTCGATGAAGATATGCGTATCTTAGGTTTTGAAGAAAAACCTCAACAGCCGAAGCATTCACCTGGTAATTCTGAAATGTGCCTCGCTTCTATGGGTAACTATGTGTTTAACACTGAGTTTTTATTTGATCAGTTGAAAAAGGACGCACAAAACGCCAATTCTGACCGCGACTTTGGCAAAGACATTATCCCCTCGATCATCGAAAAGCATAGAGTGTTTGCTTACCCCTTTAAGAGTGCATTCCCGAATGAGCAAGCCTACTGGCGCGATGTGGGGACCTTAGACTCCTTCTGGCAGGCCAATATGGAGTTGTTATCACCCACACCCGCCTTAAATCTTTACGATGCTAAATGGCCCATCTGGACCTACCAAGAGCAATTGCCCCCTGCTAAGTTTGTGTTTGACGATGATGATAGGCGTGGCATGGCGGTGGATTCGATTATTTCCGGCGGCTGTATTATTTCCGGCGCGACCGTGCGTAGAAGCGTGTTATTTAATGAGGTACGTGTCTGTTCATATTCGCTGGTGGAGGATTCTGTGGTGTTACCCGATGTGGTGGTGCTGCGTCACTGCAAGATTAAAAATGCCATTATCGACAGGGGGTGCATCATCCCCGAGGGCACTGTGATTGGCTACAACCATGACCACGATAGGGCTAAAGGCTTTCGGGTTTCAGAAAAGGGAGTCACCTTAGTGACACGGGATATGTTAGGCCTACCCGTGGGGTATGAGTAAGGCTAAGTCATTAATCGCCCGCAGTTTCGGATAATAACTTTGGAGTGCTAATTTAAGTGAAACGTATTTTGATGGTTGCGGCGGAAAATGGTGCCCTAGCGGGCGCCAAGGTAGGCGGCATGGCGGATGTGATCCGTGATTTACCACAGGCCTTGGCGGGCGTGGATTTGTGCGTCGATGTGATTATGCCCAGTTATGGATTTTTGGCCTCACCAACGGCTCAAACGCAAGCTTTAGGCGAGTTTGAGGTGGCATTTGGGGGAAAACTTGAGCGGGTCAAATTAGTTGTGATCCCCCATCCTAGGGTCGATAGAGCCAAGATTTACTTGTTAGAACATGGACTTTGGCAATCTATCCCTGGGAAAATTTATAGTCAGGGAAGTGCCGAACGCCCCTTTGCCGACGATGCCACTAAGTTTGCCTTACTCTGTGCCAGCGTTGCTAAGGTCTTAGTCGCTGGCCTTGTACCTATGCCGCAGGTATTACATCTCCATGATTGGCATGCGGGCTGTTTAGCCATGCTGCGCGCTTTTGCGCCAGAGTACAGCGCCCTTAAGACAATTGGGTGTGTGTTCTCTATTCATAACCTCGCGCTGCAGGGCATTCGTCCCCTTAGCCAGGATGCTTCCTCTCTGGCAGCCTGGTTTCCCGAACTGTTTGCCTCCCTGACTGATGAGCAAAGGCAGCAGATCATCGATCCCCGTTACCCCCACTGCATTAACCCTATGCGAATGGGTATAGTGCTCAGTGATAGAGTGCATCTTGTCTCGCCCAGCTATGCGCAGGAAGTATTGCTGCCATCGGATGTCACTGCGGGATTTTTTGGTGGCGAGGGGTTAGAGCAAGACTTAAGGCTAAAAGCCTCTGGGACTAAGGTCATTGGGATCTTAAATGGTTGCAATTACTCAGACCTTGGCTCAAGTACCTCAAAAAACCAATCTGAAACGCCATCGTTGCAACGTATTCAACTCGATGAATTTAAAACATTACTCACAACTATCGAGACGGCGTTAGTCGAATGGCAGGGCACGCAAACCCAAGTGAGCGGCGTGGATATGATTGCCTTTGCGCGGACTCAGGCCCATTGGCGCCATGCCTTAGTGGGTGAAGTCCCAACCTTCCTTATGACATCCGTTGGCCGCTTGACCGATCAAAAAGTGCTGATTTTGCGCCAGCAATTGCCTTCCGGTGCCTCTGTGCTCGAAAGCCTGTTAAAGCAGCTACAACAGGCTCAACCACGGGCCCTGTTTATCCTGTTGGGAAGTGGGGATGCTGATATCGCCCTCTACTTTCAAAACCTTGCGGCAAAATATCCTAACTTTCTGTTTTTGAATGGATACCATGAGTCGCTCTCGGCATGTCTCTACCAATATGGAGACTTATTTCTGATGCCGAGTTCCTTTGAGCCCTGCGGGATCAGCCAAATGCTGGCCATGCGGGCCGGACAGCCCTGTTTAGTGCATGGTGTCGGTGGACTCAAGGACACAGTCCACGATGGCGTCGATGGTTTTGTGTTTAATGGCAATGGCCTTACTGAGCAAGGCGAAGCATTTTTACACAGGTTGAAAGAGGTAATGGACTGTTTTGATAGTGAAAGTTGGCCAAAAATCCGCATGAATGCATGGAAGCAACGTTTCGATTGGAGCCACATTGCGCAAATGTACCAACAGCAGCTGTATGATAATTTGTGATAACAGACTTGTAATTAGAGCATGATTTGTAAGCAATTCTGCTACACTAGTGAGGGAAAGTTGTAACTGGTCTCCCATCCCTTACTTTTTTTGGAGTTGCTCCCCGATCCATGGACAAAAGCATTTTATTACCATTAGTACAAAATGCGGCATTACTGCTCGCTTTAGTGTTTTTGTATGATGCAATACCTAAAAAACATCAGCGGCAGTATTTTTTACTGTGGCGTCTGGGAATTGGATTTCTGATTGGTGGGATAGGCATCACCATCATGAGCAGTCCCTTGATATACCAACCTGGAATTATCTTCGATACCCGCTCCGTGCTCCTCTGTGTATCAGGGCTCTTTTTTGGTGGACTGCCGACATTTATCGCCATGGCCCTTACCGCATTTTATCGTATCGGTATCGGTGGCTCAGGTATGTGGATTGGAGTCGGGGTGATTATCTCATCTGGACTTATCGGGATGATGTGGCGTCAATACCGTAAGGCCTACCTTGCGGATCTCTCGGCGAAGGAAATCTTCAGTTTTGCCTATCTGGTCCATATAGTGATGTTGCTGTGGTTTTTTACTTTACCATTAGACGTCGCCTTGCCTCTCCTAATGACCATCAGTTTACCCGTACTCACGATTTACCCTATTGCCACTTGGCTGCTATGCCGGCTGCTATCGAGACGGTATGAGTCTGAGCGGGATGAGCAAATCCGCCTTCAGGATGACTTCCTCTTTCGCAGCCAATTCAACGTAGGCAATATTGGCATTGCGATAACCGATGTGGACCAAAAGTGGATCAAGGTGAATCCCCGTCTGTGCCAAATGCTGAAATATTCAGAAGATGAATTACTCCATATGACATGGAAACAGCTGACTCACCCCGAGGACATAGAGGCTGATGTCGTTAAGTTCGAATTAATGTTGGCGGGAAAACTCGATAATTATGAGATGGATAAGCGTTTTATTGCTAAGGATGACTCGATTGTTTACACCCATATGACGGTTGCCTGTAAGCGCGTTAACAATAGTGTGCTGCTTGTGATTGCAGGTTACTTAGATGTGACTGCGCAGACTTTGGCGGATAGGGAAGTACTTGCCAGTCGTGAGCAACTCGAACTCGTGTTAAGCAGTAGCGATCTTGGGGTGTGGGATTGGGATATTCGCCGTGACAGTATTGAACGCAATGCCCGCAGCGCCGATATGTTAGGTTGCGATATCGACACGTTGAATGCTGACAGTCGCCAATGGATGGACGCCATCGCCGCCGAAGACAGGCCTAAGGTGTTGCACTCCATTGAAGCCCATCTGCGGGGGAAACGGCGCAGCATAGGATGGAATATCGCTTAAATACCCTTAATCGAGGTGTTCGCTGGATTTTAGATACGGGTAAGGTCGTTAGCCGAGACGCCAATCATAATGCCCTGAGGATGTGCGGAACCTACACTGATATTACCGATGCAAAACTCATCGAAGAATCGTTGAAATTGTCGGCGCTGGTATACGACAACAGCTCAGAGGCCATGAGTGTACTCGATGAAAAGGGCGTGATCATTACCGTCAATGCCGCTTTCTCCGATATCACAGGGTACAGTGAGTCCGAAGTCCGTGGCCAGCATATTCGCCTGCTTTATTGTGATCTAAACGGCCGTGATTTTTACACGAGTATGAATGCCGAAATCCGCGAAAAGGGCCGCTGGCAGGGCGAAATGTGGCAGAGGCGTAAGGGAAAGGAAGAGTATGTTATCTGGTTAACGATAAATACCATTAACGATAAAGAAGGCCAACCCTACCGCCGAGTGGCCCTGTTCTCCGACATTACCGATAAAAAACAGAATGAACATTTGATCTGGAAACAGGCCAACTACGATACGCTAACGGGCTTACCCAACCGCCGTATGTTACTCGAATACCTAGGGGCTGAAATAAGAAACTCTGACCGTAATCGGAATCATTTTGCCCTATTATTCCTCGACTTAGACTATTTTAAAGAAGTTAACGACACCTTAGGCCATGCGATGGGCGATCTATTGCTTATCGAAACCGCCGACCGTTTAAAAGCCTGTGTGCGCGATACCGACGTGGTCGCGCGTCTTGGGGGGGATGAATTTACCATAGTGCTGAGTGCTATGGCCGATCATAAGGGGATTGAGCGGGTCGCTGAGAATATTTTGCGGCGCATTGCCGAGCCTTATCTGCTGGGGGAAGAAACCGCCTATATCAGTGTCAGTATCGGCATAACCTTATATCCCGATGATGCGACGAGCATTGAAGGGCTACTCAAACATGCGGATCAAGCCATGTATGCGGCCAAAGATCAGGGACGCAATCGTTTTAATTACTTCACGCCCTCCATGCAGGAATATGCCAAATATCGCATGCGATTAATCCAAGATCTGCGTCAAGCCGTGCTCAATAAAGAGTTTCAGTTGCACTTCCAGCCGATAGTGGCGCTGGAAACGGGGGCCATCACTAAGGCCGAGGCTTTGATCCGTTGGGACCATGCGGAGCGTGGTTCAGTGTCACCGGCGGAATTCATTCCCGTGGCTGAGGATACTGGGTTAATTGTCGAAATTGGTAACTGGGTCTTCGAGCAAGCGGCGCGTCAAAGCGCAGCTTGGCGACGGGAGTTGGGCGTTGAAATCCAGATCAGTGTGAATAAATCCCCGATACAGTTCCGCGATGAGGGGGCATTACTGCACAACTGGCTCGGGCTGCTGCAGGATTTGGATATGACAGGAGCCGGTGTGTGCGTCGAAATTACGGAGGGACTCTTACTCGATGCCAGCATGGGGGTGACTGAAAAACTGCTCGCCTATCGGGATGCGGGGGTACAGGTTTCCTTGGACGACTTTGGTACTGGGTATTCGTCACTCGCTTATTTAAAGAAGTTTGATATTGATTATCTCAAGATCGATCAATCTTTTACCCGCAATGTGGATACGGATACAAACGATCAAATTCTCTGTGAAGCCATCATAGTGATGGCCCATAAGCTGGGGATGAAAGTGATTGCCGAAGGGGTTGAGACGGAGGCGCAGCGACAGGTGTTGCTGGCCGCAGGCTGCGATTTTGGTCAGGGATATCTATTCTCTAAACCACTGATAGCCAGTGAGTTTGCCGAAAAATATTTAGGGGCATCGGCTAAGCTTATCTCCCCAGTAGCCTAAATTTCCCTTGGCCTTAGACCGAGTTGGATAATTGCCTATAAAAACGCCGCGGATTTTGGTAGACTCCGCGGCCCTCCTTTTGGGGCACTGCGCTTTCCATGCATTGATTTTTACCCCTTAGATGTTTTGCCACTTAGCTAAAGAGTCTTTATGAAATTTGAAACACTCGGTTTATCTTCCCCCATTTTGAATGCGATAACTGAGTGCGGCTATCTGCAACTCACTCAAGTACAAGAGAAAGTGATCCCACTTGCCTTTGCAGGCAAAGATATTATGGCCTGTGCTCAAACCGGAACGGGTAAGACGGCCTCTTTTGCTTTGCCCGTGCTTGAAAAATTGTCAGCGGAGGGCATAGATAGACCCAAACTGCGTGCGCTGGTGATGACGCCCACCCGTGAACTTGCCATCCAAGTTTGTGAGAATATTCAAAAATATAGCCAGTTCTTATCCCTTAAAACCTTAGCGGTATACGGCGGCGCGAATATGAATCCGCAGCGTAAAGGAGTGGAACAGGGGGTGGATATTCTGGTGGCCACCCCAGGGCGTTTGTTCGATATTATTGGGCAGTTTAATTTGGATTTATCGAGTGTAACGACACTCGTCGTCGATGAAGCCGACCGTATGCTCGACTTAGGCTTTGTGCGCGACATTGAAAAGGTGAAGCGTTTAATCGCGCCATTGCACCAAACTATGTTGTTTTCAGCGACCTATAGCGATGCAGTCAAACAGCTCGCCGAGAAGATGCTCAATGAACCCCAGTGGGTCAATGTGGCCGAAAACACGACGGCATCGACCGTAGTGCAGGAAGTGTATCGCGTCGATAAACGCCGTAAAGCCGAATTGTTGTCAGAACTCGTTGGCCGTCATAACTGGCGCCAAGTGCTAGTGTTTGCGAGTACCAAGGAGAGTGCCGAATATTTATTGCAGGAATTAAAGCTCGATGGTATCGCCGCGGGCGTGTTCCATGGCGATAAAACCCAAGGCGCTCGAAACCGTGTTTTGGAAGACTTTAAAGCGGGTAAACTGCGGGTATTAGTGGCCACCGATGTGGCGGCCCGTGGCCTCGATATTCAGGCCTTACCCTTAGTGATTAACTTAGAGCTGCCTTTCCTTGCCGAAGATTATGTCCACAGAATTGGCCGTACTGGCCGTGCCGGGCTCTCGGGCCGAGCCATCTCTTTTGTCTCTCCCTCCGATGATGAGATGCTCGCTGAAATTGAAGCCTTGATTGGACAAACATTGCCTGTCTCGGTCGAGCCCGGTTATGAAGAGGGGGCGCCATTACCAGGACGTTACCGCGAGGCTCCAGCATCGACGGCCAAGGCGACTAAGTGGAGCTACAAGGCACCTAAGGACCGCACTATTGGTAAGTCAAGCGGCAAGGCGAATGGTCAGTCTAGTGAGAGTCAAGCACGGTCACGCCAAGCACCATCTCGAGCGGGAAAGTACGCTAAAGATAAATCGGCCCAGGGCGCTAATGCTCAGGTGGGGGATGGTTTTAATAAAGCTAAACCTAAACCTAAATCTAAATCCCCCTCGGCAAACCGTTCGGGTTTTGGTTCATCCCGCGGCAATAAACCGAAATAATCAAGCTTAGCCATAATGGCCCTCATTATGCTCACTCTATAAAGTGATCTGTAACTCGGAACCGTTATCTAGATTGGTTGTTTAATGAGATGGCATATTTTTACCCCAAGAGCGCAGTGATTGGACTGCGCTTTTTTGTTGAGCTTGGGGAATAATATCCCTACACTCGAACGCCTCTAATGGCGTTATCAAGGTCGTTATCGCCAAAATATTTTAGATCCAATCGAGTTTAGCCATGATAGTAAAAGCCATTCCCACCAATATCATCACAGGTTTTTTAGGCGTTGGTAAAACCTCCTTAATCAAGCAATTACTGGCAACTAAACCCGAGAATGAGACTTGGGCAGTATTAGTCAATGAGTTTGGTGAAGTGGGGATTGACGCTGGCTTACTCAACAATAGCGATTCAGGGATCCAGATCCGTGAGGTTGCGGGGGGCTGCATGTGCTGTGCGGCGGGGGTGCCGACCCAAGTTGCCATTAATCAGCTTATTGCCCGAGCTAAACCCGATCGTTTGCTCATTGAGCCCACGGGACTTGGCCATCCAAATGAAATCATTAAGGTATTATCTGCGCCCCATTATCAGAATGTGATCTCCCTGTGCAGCACTTTATGCCTAGTCGATGCCAGAAAGGTGAGCGATCCCCGTTACAGCACACATGCGAACTTCATCCAGCAATTACAGGTGGCCGATGTGATTATGGCCACTAAGACGGATTTATATTCAGCTACAGATCCCGCAGAAAGTGCTGCCTTATTAACGGCATTACAAGCTTATCTTAATGATTTACAACGTATTGATATTCCTGTTATCAGCCATAGTTCGCAGCGAGACTTGCCTCTGGACTTACTCGCTTTTTTGGATCAACCACGGCGAGAGCGAGCATGGGCGCTTAAGGCTAATGTGGTTGCCAAACCCCACAGTTTACTGCGTGTGACGGCCAATACATTGGGGGAGATGGGGCTTTTTGCCGAGAATGTGAGCGAACAGCGGCTCACATTTGACCCACGTGGAATAGCGCGCAAACAGAATCATGGCGAAGGATGTTTTAGCTGTGGCTGGGTATTTGAACCTTCTCAAGAATTTGATTTTTATAGACTAATGGCATTTATTCAAGATCAAACTAGACTCGCTACAGCGGGAGAATCGCTGCTGAGATTGAAAGCCGTGATGATCACTACCGACGGTATTGCGGGCATTAATTGGGTAGATAGGGAGTATCATGTTGTCGAGCTCGATGACACCTTAGACTCAAGATTAGAAATGATTGCGACCCAAGAGTTGGATTGGGATGATATCGAGCGGCAGTTAATGGCTTGTTTAGTCGTTTAATGGGGAATTGGTTAGTTGTTTCAATTGGGGATAGTCACGCTGTGGATTTTGCTGAGATTGGCAAGTTCTCCGCTTTGGAGCATATCCTCGAAGAAACGGTCGAATTGCTGCTTGAGCGGTGCAAATTGCACCTGTTTCGGAAACGCCATATAACCATCCTGTGTACCGATAATGGGGAAAATGGGGCCGATAGCCTGGGGGATTTTTATATTCGCTAAGGTCGCCTCGGTATTACGCACATTCGTGGCCAGCAGATCGAGATCGCCGCGGGATAAACGCTCAATACCACTCTTGATATCGACAAACTCATCTATGGCAAGTGACTGAGTTTTTTCATTAAATGATTCGCCATAACTCCAGCCTTGCATCTTACCTATGCGTAGACCTTTGATACGCTCGTAGTCACCATTCCAGGGAATGACGCTGGCATTACCGGCATAAAAAACAATCTCATCACGGTAGAAAGCTTTGGCTGAGAATGCGAGCAGGCTTTGCCGCGCCTGATTGAGGTATGGCCCGATCAGAATATCTGCTTGGCCACGTTCAACCATAGACTGGGCTCGGCGCCAAGGGGCGATTTCATAGTGAATAGTGACTTTTTGTTGCTTGGCGAAACGGTTCAATATGTCGACGCCAAGGCCGGAAAATTCACCATTGGCTTGTTGTTCAAAGATTTGATTAAAGCGGGTGCCAACCGCAAGCAGATCCTCTGCCTGGACGGTACAGCAAAAACCACTGAGTGCCAAAAGGAGGACTTTAAGATGGATTTTGCTCAGTATCATGGCGCTCCTTAGGGGATTTATCATTATTAAATCAGTGGGATCCAAGGCTTAGGAGATAAACGGCATTCGTAGGCTGTGAATTGTACATCTTTTTGAGTAATTATAGACATCATGCGTGCTAAGTATAATCGAGCAACTGTGTTTTATGGGACGAATAATACCGAATTAACTTCTTGTATTACTTTGACTGTTAGCCTTAATTTTTAGGTTGTTTCAATTTGCATCCCGATAAGTGTTTAATCAGTTAAGGCCGATGAAAGGGGATTCGAGTATGCTTAGCCTCGCATTGAACATTACACCCATTGGGGTGGCTATTTGAGAATGGAGATTATGAAGTTACAGCATGTTGATAAAGGCACTTACCGCAAAAACATGAACTTATTTATGGTGGTCTTAGTGCTTAGCCTGATACTGCTCTCGCTTTCCTTCGGGGCAGGGTTAATAGCGCTCTTCGGTGTGGAGACGACACCCGGTGAGCCTACGGGGAATTTTCACTTAAACTTGCTCGGTGTGATACTGGCGGCCATCCTCTGTAGTGCCATAGTTTTTCAACTTAAAGCAAAACCGTTTTTTACTGAAATTTACTATGTTTGGCAGTTAAAACAGTTGCAGAATCGCATCTATCGCAAGCTGATTAAAATAAAGGCAGCTGCGGCTAATAATGATGTTAATGCACTGATTATTTTGTTGTTTTACTATACGAGCTTAAAACAAGTTTATGTATTGGATGATAATACCTTAACCTTAGCCACAGTGGAGCAAGCGTTAAGCCAGTTGCAGACTCAAATCCAAGGACAGGGATTAGCACTTAGTGCCGAACAATTCACTCCAGAGCTGCTGGGCTCATTGTCAATCGTGTAATAAAAAAGTGAGTATTTGCATACTCACTTTCGGATAGTGTTTGGGTTAATGGGCCGCTTGCTGCGCCTTTTGCAGTGTCAGCAACCACTTACCATAGAGATAAATCCCCACCGCAGAGATAGTCCCTATGGCGGCGATGATGTACCAGGCCATGCCTATGTTGTTGCTGTGGTAGAGCAGTTGCGTTAGATCATGGGCACTTTCCCCCGTATAGCTAACCAGAGTCGTAAAGGCTTCACCCTGTGGGATGGCACTTATTTCTATACTGTCCATACCGCGTGCTAGTAATAAATCCCGTGAAAATAATTCTTTAGAGGCATAAATCTCATAGAGCTTAGGGCCAAAGTAGCCTTCTAATCCCCAACCAATCCCTTGGGGTAACATCACAAATCCCAAGTACATGGCTTTTTTGCCCTGGGGGGCGATATTACCCATAAATTCATTTTTCTTTGGACTTATCATCATTTCACCGATGGAAAACATGGCAATAGCGAGCACGATAAACCAAGCCGCATGGAAAGCGCCGATAAACACAAAGGCTAAAATACTCAGCAAGCAACCAATGAACATGGCCGTGGTGATTCGATATTTGGCGGTCAATGCGGCGATGATAAAGCAACTGGTCATGATAAGACCCGCATTGAGATTTAGCATGCCCTCAGGCATCACCTTAGTGCCTTCGTTATTGAGGCCGAGCCAGAATTGCAGGATACCGTTACTGGTGCCTTCGCTACCAAAAAGAGAGGTAACAATCACGCTAGTGTCGACCCATTCGGAAATATGAATGGGCAGCACATCGAACAGGGCGTTGAACAGGAACCAGAAACCTGAAAATACCAGCATATAGTAGATCACGATTGGTTTTTTAAGCTCATGCCATGCATCACGCCACAGGGCTTCTTGCTTGATTTCACCCGATTTAACTTGCTTGTTGCGCGCCAGTCGCTCAGCTTTACCTGGTTCTGTATAGGTCAGTAAGAATAAGAAATTGAGTGAGATAATTGCAGCGCAGGCGAAAAATACATTATCCCAGGACAGTTGGCGCATATGGACGGCGACCAGCGGCCCTAAAAAACCACCAATATTCACCACTTGGTAAAAAATCCCCCAAGCCATAGAGGTATTATTGCGATTGGTCGAGAGCACTAAGGTGCCTTGAATACCGGGTTTAAATATCCCCGTGCCGATGGCGAGGAGTAAAGACCCTGCGAGAAATCCCCAAAAACTGGGGAAAAATGCCATAACGAGATAACCAAAGATCTTAATGATAGTCGAGCCAAAGATGGTTTCTTTGTAGCCGACTCTATCGGAAATACCGCCAGTAAATACTGGGACAAAAGTCTGCATAATGGCCCACAGCGAGATAATAATGCCGTAGTCACTGAGGCTTATGCCTAAACCACCCGCCGATTCGGGGGCTTTGGCATACAGCCCAGCACTCGCCTTAACACCGTAGTAGGCGATACGTTCGACTAACTCCATCCCGCCAACGAGCCAAAAAATGTAGCTCAAGCTCGTGATCGAGGCCCACATGCCAAGCTGTTTAACTTCTCGCAGATCGTTTTCTGCATTTGGACTATTTTGACTCATGTCCTTCCCTTTATTATTGTTATCAAATTAAACTGTCTATAACTCATTTTTTATCAATGTGTTAGCCGATAGCCTTTCGTTGTTTTACTCGAGGCATAAAACCCAATTTGAGTTATTTAAGCCAACACTTTACCTAATTCAAGATTAAATACCAAAAAAGTAGCCAAAAATGACGAGTTGCCCCAGATCTGTTGCCAAGTGGTGCTCCGATAGTCACTGGGCTGCAATGAAAGTGTTATTCATATAACTTATTGTGATTATTATGTTTTGTTATAAATTAAATTGAATACTCCGGTTTTGTTTTATGGCGAAATTTAGGTACAATCCGTTGCCGCATTTTTGTTCATCGCTTTTTTTAATCCGATGTGCGGCTCCTTCATCTTTGTGAGACACGGTAATGACAGCACTATCCCAGGCACCAACAGATCAGCATTTGCTCCAGGAGCCGATTGCCAAGCTTTTTTGGCGCTACACCATACCCACCATAGCATCCATGCTAGTGACTGGTGTGTATGTCACTATTGACGGTATTTTCGTCGGGCATTACCTAGGTGAAACAGGACTGGCCGGCATGATGTTGGCGTATCCCGTTGGGGCCATTTTATATGCCATTGGAGCCATGATTGGCATGGGCAGCGCGGCATTAGTGTCGATCAATCTTGGCCAAGGCAATGTCGTTAAGGCGCGTAAACTCCTCGGTAATGCCTTTAGTCTATGTCTGTTGGCGGGTGGGCTTTTTGCCCTTATTGGTGGCGTATTTTCTCGGGATATTTTGCTTGCCTTAGGTGCAGAAGGTGAGATCCTTGAGAATGCCAACGAATACCTCTTTTGGTATTTTGCCCTGTGTCATTTCCCCATTATCTCCATGACCTTCACGACGTTACTGCGTAATGACGGTCGGCCTTCTATGGTGACCTTTGTGCTGATCTTAGGTGGAGTGCTCAACACTTTCTTAGATTGGCTATTTATTGTGGTGTTTCCCTTCGGTTTGGCGGGGGCAGCCATTGCGACTATGTTGTCCCAGGCTGTGACGGGGCTTTTGTGTTTGCAGCACTTTTTTGGCCCACGCACTCAGCTTAAGATCAACCTTGAGCAGATGAAGCTCAAGCTCGACAATTGTTTGAACATCGCCCGCGTCGGGCTTCCTAGTTTTTTGATGAACCTCTATCTGTCGATAGTGTTAACCCTGCACAACACCGCTTTTTTGTGGGTCGGTGGACCTTTGCATATTGCCGCGTACGGCGTAGTGAGTTACACCGAAGCGTTTTTCTATTTGATTTTTGAGGGAATCGCCCTCGGTACTCAACCCATTTATAGTTTTAATGCGGGGGCCGGGCGGTTCGACCGGGTAAAACAGGCGCGCAATATTGCCTTTGGCATGACGCTACTCACCGCGGCGTTAGGGCTAGTGCTGATCTATTCCCGCCCCGAGTGGTTAGTGTATTTATTTGCTGGCGACAATCCTAATTTAACGCCGGTGGCGATTGAGGGCATGCGCTGGTATTTCTGGGGCTTACCTATGGAAGGCTTGATCTTAGTTGGCGCCAGTTTCTTTCAGGCAATTAATTGCTCTCGGCAGGCCTCGATTCTGACTGGCGCCAAACTTATCCTGATTGCCGCAATAATTTACTGTTTTGCTTGGGCATTTGGGGTTATTGGCGTGTGGATATCACTGGCGACCTGTAGTGCAATTCTCACCTTTTGGATGTTCATCGCCATGGGGCGGGTCGAATCGCGTTTACTTTTACCTTCGACTAACGCTGCTCAAGGTTAAACCGAATCCCCCTAGTGGGGACCGCTTGTATTTAAGCGCGATGGCTAAGACTAAGCGATGATGTCTGCATCTTTTGCGGCAAATATGACTTAGGGCTAGCGTGGGATGATGCGCTCTGATACATTTCGCTGGTTTTAGTCATTTATGTTTTTAATGAGGCCCCTATGCGCACCACTGCAGTCATTTCTATGCTGTTGTTTGGCGTGTTAACCAGTGTTAATGCCAGTGCCAAAGATAATGAGTTAGTGTTTGCCAGCGACTTTGAAGGTAATCGTTTATCTCAACCTTGGTCGTGGATCATGGGCTGCCAATTTGAAGGTGCAGAGCCCCACAGCGGTGAAAGCGCACTCCTATGTGCCGAAGGCAATAGCAGTATTGTCAGCAAGTACCCTATTTCAGAGGCGGGTCTATTAGAGTTTTGGGTGAAAACCCAAAATATCCAAACCCAATATCGGGTCAATGTATTAACCTCACCGGTATTAAAACTCGATGCCCAGTGGCAGCATGTAGCCTTAATCGATATCACCCCCGGCGCGAACGAATATTTAGCCCACCGTGTCTCTATTGACGATCCGAGCCGCCAGTATATTCGCCTCGATATTGAGGCCATTAATGGTCCCATTAGCTTGGATGACCTGACTCTCGATAAAATTCGCCTCGATATTGCGTTGCAAAAGAACGAGCAAAAAATTATCGGTGGGATTTTAGATAAGCTAAAGGAAGATAAAAACTACGAGGTACAATCTGAGTCATTTCGCACCCTTGGCAAAAATTACGCAGCCCAGCTTGAGAGTCAAAGGCAATACCTCGAATACTCCAATGCCATCTATTCGAGTATCACCTTCGTATTAGCGACCTCTGAGCGTAATAAGATGTCTAACCCACTAGGTTATAACACTTTTAGATCGGTTCTGACCGATGCTAAACGTGTGGCATCACCTATCCAGCAGGCACGATTGGGCTCTATGGTAAAACCCTTTGGCGACTTAGCAACCGCCACATTAAACGTGGTCAGTGCCGGTGCCTATTCCGCCTTTGCCGAACCTTTTAAGTCATTCTTAGCCGCGACCTTTGACCGCTCGAACTATGACAACAGCGACTTGAGCCGCAGCGATAAAAAGTTTGCCGAGGAAAATGGTCTAAAGATATACCAGCAGGCCGAGCGGTTTATGTCTGAAATCGAAAAAGAGCTGCAACAGGTCACAGCGCTCGATAATGATTTAGTCAATATGCAGAAGAACTTAGATACGTTTCGCCGCGATCTCGACAAGCATTTGCGCAGCTACTTACAACATGCGGGGATTGCCCGCACCCCAGAAAATTACAGCCGAGTGATGAGTAAGGACGAACAAACCCGCGCATTAGTGATTGCCGATGCCAGCGCCAATATTAGCGCTAAAGCCGAAGCCCTATTAGCGTCAAATAGCAATGCTGAACTTGTACAGTACATGATTAAAACCACTGAAAAAATTGATGAATTTCAAGAGTTCAAGGAGCGTTTTAACCAGATCACTTCGGCCATGCTGACCTTCTATGACCGTTTTGAACGCTCGATTGCCGTCGAACAAAACCCCTTCACCGACCCAAGCGATCGCGCCGTGTGGGAGCAACACGCCCAAAGCGCCCGTAACTATATTCGCCAGTCGAAGGAAGCCTTTACTAAGGCCTTTATGTAGCGGATTGTTGTAGAAACACCGACAGAGCTTTTTCACCGAAATGGCAGCGCAAGTCTTTTTCGCTGCCATCTTAGCCAGAGCGTGTTGTACGTAAACCCAAAGTCCCCCAAAGCAAGATATCTGAATTGTATATTGCGTTATATACATTGCCACTGTTGCCCCAGTGACACGCGGTCTATTTATTTAACAAGAAGTGTCCGGCAGCATCTGCAACGCATGGAAGTGTAAATGCCGCGTACACATGGTCAATAATATTCCAGACATCATAGTGACATTCCCCATACCCCTATGGGCAGATGTGAAAGAGCGGCCATGCCGCCAACGGTCACTGTTGCAACAATGGCAATCTTAACGACCATTGAACTATTCACTCGGCTTAAAGTTTTTGCCCCAAAGTTTGTTAGCACTCGTTTAGTGAATCGAAAATTGACGAACTACTTGCCCTAACAGTTCTTATCGATGAACCCTGTTTTCAGTGCTTCTTCATGAGTGAGCGGAACTGGATGGGTGTACAGTCATATTCAAATTTAAGTAGCTTTTCGCGTTTTTAAACCCATTATTTTGCGCATTTTTCCAATCTGAAATTATCAAAACCATTTAAAATCAACTGCATATGGTTGCCAGAAATTAGTTAATAGGTTTGGAAAACGCGCATGCGCGTTTTCCCTGATGGTGTATTTGATAGAAAGCTGATAAGTTCTTTGCATACAGCTAGTTAACTGTGCGCGTTTTCACTGGTCCAACAAGGTAAACGCGCATGCGCACTAATAAAATGTTATAACCCTATGAGGCTAATTCTAAGGAAGTTGCATGATCAGTAATTCAGAAAAAATTCGCTTATTAAATAAGCTTCTTGATAAATCTAAAGAAGTTACAATCGAAAACAGTAGTGATACTAATTTTCAGAGCTGGAAAAATCTTGTAGAAAGAACATTAATAAAAATATACGGTGATCAGTCTACTGAATATAAGCACTTTTCAGAATTACGTTTTTTCTTCAATCCAATCATGTGGACTAGTGGTAGTGATTTCACAGCAGATCATCTTAGGGTTTTCCGTGAAGATTTCAAAATTTTAATTAAATCAATTGAAGGCTATATCGAAGAATTACAAGAAGAACAACTTTCAACACCCACCCAATCCAATGAAATAATTAAAGATAACAATTTCACAAAGGTATTTATTAGTCATGCATTATTAGATGCAGATATTGTCGAAGAAGTTATTGAACTACTTGAAACTATAGGTTTAGATTCCCATCAAATTTTTTGTACATCATTTGATGGCTACGGTATTGGGTTAGGAGAAAATTTTTTGAATAAAATCAAAGATGAAATAACATCTGAATCTATGGTTTTATTTATTTTAACCCAAAACTTCTATTCTAGCCCTGTTTGTTTGTGTGAAATGGGGGCGACATGGGTTCTTGCTAAAGATCATATACCTATTGTTGTACCGCCTTTAGATTATACTGACATCAAGGGTGTAATTCCGCTGACTCAAGGGCTAAAAATTAACGACTCACTAAAACTAAACCTACTAAAAGAAAAAATTGAGAAAGAGTTTAAAATTAAAAACACGATGTCACTATCAACGTGGGAGCGAAGAAGAGATCGCATACTTATTCGAATTAATGAATTAATGAATTAATTGAAAACTCAATTGCCGGGTTATAACAAAAACTTGAAACTGGACGGCACTACGTGCCGCCATTTAAGTCAAAGTTAAATGGCAAGGAAAATGATCGCGAACCCATACATAGTTGCAATTGAAGATTACAGAGCCAATGGCTCTGACGATGAGTGGTTTTTTGCGAAACTAACCGACGGACTGTTAGATGGTTGTGAACCTCACGACGCATTTAAGGCAATCGAAGCAATTGTCGAGTACGCTCTCAATGAGAATGATGAAGGTCTGTTCTATGATCTCCTTCAGTTTATTCTTAGGCTTGAGCACAAGGCGGATACTTCACAAGCTACTGAAAATCTTATAAATAATGTTGCCAAACTTGAAAAAGTGGCAACAAACTTTGGTCAGCCACAGCTATCTTCGCTCAAAGAAATGTGCACATGGTTCAGGCTGCCATTTAACAAGCGGAACAAAACTGGACACCCAGCTTTAATGGCGCAGCAATTAACTTCCGACTATGCTTGGATTAAGCATTAAACAAGGAGGTTTGTATGCCACGTCCTCGCAGAACTCAGATTAGTGTTGAAGACACTCCCTATTACCATTGCTGTAGCCGCGTTGTGCGGCGTGCGTTTTTGTGTGGCGATGATGTCTATTCGAGAAAAAACTATGACCATCGCCGCGCTTGGGTAGAGTCGCTACTGTTTGAACTCGAAGCGGTTTTTGCTATTGATGTGGCGGCCTTTGCGGTGATGTCCAATCATCTGCATGTGGTACTGCGGATTGATATCGACAGCGCTAATCGTTGGACTGACCGCGAAGTACTTGAGCAATGGCATAAGCTGTTTAAAGGCGATGAGTTAACGCAAAAATTTGCGCAAGGAGAGCTAGTTGAGGTGCATGAGGTCAACAGATTAAGGCATTCAATCGCAATTTATCGAAGCAGATTATGCGATATTTCATGGTTTATGCGCTGCCTCAACGAACCCATTGCAAGACAAGCAAATCAAGAAGATAACTGTACTGGTCGTTTTTGGGAAGGACGCTTTAAATCCCAAGCCTTACTCGATGAAGCCGCTGTGTTAACCTGTATGGCCTACGTTGATTTGAACCCGATTAGAGCCCAAATAGCGGATACGCCAGAACAATCCGACCATACCAGTATTCAGATGCGGATTCGGGCCGCATTAAAAGGTGAACAACCTAAAAATCTACTGCCTTTTATCGGTAATGAGCGCGAGAACCAACCTAATGGCATAGCGTTTTCATTAACAGACTACCTCGAATTGGTTGATGATACCGGCCGAATTATCCGCAATGATAAACGTGGAAGCATCAGTGAAAATAGTGCCAAGCTACTGGCAAGATTAAATATATCCCAAGACAATTGGCTAAAATTGACCACAGAGTTTGGCAAGCTATTTCATGGTCCGGTGGGTACGCTGCAAGAACTAACTGATTACTGTGAACATCTAGAAAAGCGACGACGGCACTTTGCGGCAAGCTGTCAGCACTTTCACAGCAACTAACTGTAATCCTGCTTAACCAAACCAATCTCTGCCCATTTGTTTTATTGGGTGAGTTAGCATATCTTAAATATACCAATTTTTTAATGAGTTAGCTCATTTTCATGCCTCAGCTTTAGCCCTTTAACTTTTGATGACTCTAGTTTAAGCAATTTTAGCTCGTACAAGTTGTAGACAAACCAAAAGTGCATTATGTTGTTGATCTAAAGTGGATGGCCAGTATTTTTTTCTGGTTGATCTAAAATGGATGGCCAGATTTTTGCCCTTCCTGATGGTGTATTTGATAGAAAGCTGATAAGTTCTTTGCATACAGCTAGTTAACTGTGCGCGTTTTCACTGGTCCAACAAGGTAAACGCGCATGCGCACTAATAAAATGTTAGGCGCCATGACTGCCACTTATTAGAATTATCCATAGACTTATACGGAAGCAGAACTGTGTCATATACGAAAACACTTTCGACCAGCAAGCACACAGCAATCGTTGAAGTCACGGGCTGGGATAGGCCTGCATTAGCAATTAGCCAAGCGTACCTTGAGGAGATACTCAAGAAGCTCGCATTAGTTGAAGAAGATATGATCTCCAGCAAGTCTGGTGTTGCGGGCATCGAAATCCATACCGTCCAGCAGGAGCTCTCGGCCTTGCTCCGTGGCTGCTCCGGATACAACAAAGGCATATGAAATTCGAGGGGCCATACGTTATAGCGTGATGGCTCCTAACAATTCGCTCAAGAGGGACCCAGTGTCAGGCTTCGCCTGCCTCCGGGCCCCTTAGCTCAAACGTTTGGGTACAGAATAAAACATGCGTGATATCGAAACATATCTACTTGGCGTTGTAGCAGCATACCGCTGTTGTGCTTTGATGGACATTTATCTATTTACGGCTTTGTTTCCTAAATCGAGTCAGCGAACAAAACTCTCATTATTGTTCAAATATCAAGCTATATAGTGGGTTTCAGGCATACCTAGCCCAGTAACACTGGCTTACAACACACTCCATATCTTAAGCTCGCTCTACGATGGAGCTCATAGACTTCACAACCTAACAATGGCTCAGTTCTATTAAGAACGGCACCAAAACGCACAAAGTAGTCTTCATTAACTTGTTTTGCACTGATAAGTGGAACTTCAATACTGACATCTACCCGACCTTTACGTATCAACGCTGGGTCAAGATTATCAGGATGATTTGTGGTCATTACTACAAGGCAGTCATCAAGAGGAATGATTCCGTCTAACGCGTTTAGAACGCCTCCTAAAGTGAGTGGTGGGTTATCTACATTGCTTTCTGCAGTACGCGATACCGTAGCCTTTACACAGTCACAGTCCTCTATTAACAACATAGCTCCGGGCGGTACTTTTCTAATAGCCTTATGAATAGTGGCATCATTTACAGTCGAAAGATTCAATATGTATAGATCGCGATGATACTCAACAGCTAAGGCTCTCGCTATACCCGTCTTACCCGTACCCGTTTTTCCATGTAACAGTATGGTTAGCTTACTTACAACCGATTTCCCCCTACTTGCGAAGTTATCAACTTCCCCCATCAACTTCTGCTTAAACCCTTCATCTAGCACTAATTCACTAAAACCCGATGATTTCAATGTGCCATAGCGACACCATTCGGTTTCTTCGAAAATATTAACTTTCGGCTCAGTAGAGATGTCTTCACGAGTATCTTCTAAAAAACTATGTAGTTTATCTTTTGCCCACCATGGTGCTCTTACCGTAATAGAATCGTATGCCATCGTACTATCGACCTTAGTACGGGTTGCCAACATAAAACAACCAGCGTATTTAAACAGGTGCATACCGTAGCCGATAGATTTAACACTGACACGCCCGTCGTAATTCACACCATAGTCAAAGTACACAGCCTCAGAGATAGAGCGTGAAAAAAACGGAATGGTAGTATTACTGATCAAAAAGGACAGCTTATTGAATATCTCTGTGCGCGCCTGATGGCTATCGTCTATCGTGAGCCGCACAAACAGCAGGCTACTGAGCCCACTTAACAGCTTCGCGGGGACATCTTTTAGCATGTAGCCTACGAGTCCAATTAACGTTAATGTTAATACTCCAACAATGACAGCCGTCAACAAAGGATCACCATTGGTGAGCGCCTTTATTTGTAGTAATACCTCGTTCATTTACTCACCTTTACTATAAATGCCTAATGGACATAGTCGAGAATACAGCCAACCGAGTCGAGGATACTACCAAGGCATCCTCAGTATGTGCGCTATCGCACGTGGTTAAAGCGACTTGATAAAGGAGCCTGACGAATCTCCAACTTATCACTAACTATTGCCTTAGGCTGCGACAATATTGTAGGACAAACCAAGTGTTTAACATCAAAATAGTATTTAAGTGTTCGCTAAAGTTGGCAGATAAATGTCAGAGATGGCGCCGCTCATCAAAGAGCTGGACGGGGCGGCCCTGCATCCACGAGTTGACTTGAACAATATCCGTGTTTAACTGCCAGTTCGTCATCCATGGCTCTCGTTCATAAGCTTAGAAACCCTAGGTTTCTATTCACCGAGTCGGCGAGTGAATGCCATGGCAAGCCTGTAAACTGCTTGTCAATAAACGTTAATTGATAAGCGGTGTTAGTGGTTTATCACCCTACAAACCAAATATCATTCAGCTAAAGTCTCATCAAGAAAGCCGCCAATGAAGGCGGCTTTTGTGTTTCGACTGTCCCGTAACCTTTGCGTTTTCTTGGTTACTTTACACCATGACTTTCATTCGAGGTGCTAGAGTAAATACACATTTAAGCTGCAGGCGCCGTGGGCGCCGACGACGAGGGCTTGTTCGATATCGGCGGTTTTTGATGGACCCGCGATAAACACCCCGAACTCACCGATATCTAAGGTGAGTTCTTTTGCTGCTTGATGCATGTTCGGCACAATTTTATTACTTGGTAGGGCTAAGATCAGGTTTTCACAGATAAACGGCGTGACTCTGTGACCTACGTTCTTATTGTTCACCCAAATGGCACCGTTTTCGGCAACGCCAATATCCCCTAGGATCACCGCATAATCGATATCTCTAAGTTCGTGGGCTGTGGGTGGTATTTCACGGTTTGCCGTGACACCCTCTACAAGGGAGATGACCTGTAACCCTTGGGCGATAAGTTCATCCACTTTGGCTTGCAGCGTCGCAAGGCCGCCTTCACGGTGCAGCGTACCCGCGACAGTTTTAAGATTGGTTTCAAACTGGCCAACCAGATCTTCCACCCTTGGGGCTACGTCTATGCTTGGCATCGGATGATTGGTTAAAGCCGACAGTTTAAGCGCATTGAGAATTTCAAGTTTACTAGACATCTTATAGGCTCCTGTGTTGCTTAAACCAAGCTTCGAAGCTGGAGTTCGGGGCGACGGGCAGTTCACGGTATTTACCCCATGCACCGCTAAATGGCTTGAGTAGACTGCCAGGTAAAATGCGCAGCGCGGTTCTTGCCATGCTCATTGAACAATTGAGCATAGTCGGGCTTGCCATAAACTTACCGACTAATGGCATATAATTGTTTTTGCCATAGGGGAGTTTTCCTGCTTCGGCCTTAAGGCGTCTGTGGTGGAAAATAATCTTATCGAGTGGCACCTTAGTCGGGCAGATATAAGTACAGCTACCACATAAGGTACAGGCCCAGGCAATCGAGTTAGTGTCATCAATTTGGGCGCCGACGGCGATACCGATTGGCCCAGGAATGGTGTAGTTGTAGCTGTAACCGCCAGAGCGACGATACACAGGACAAGTATTGAGACAGCCACCACAACGGATACACTTCAATGATTCTGCAAGGATTTTATCCTTGAGCATTTCAGTGCGGCCATTATCGACGATAATAATGTGCATCTCACCTTCGGGCTGTGGACCACGGTAAAAGGCGCTATAAGTGGTGACGGGTTGGCCGGTGGCATTGCGCGCCAGTGTGCGCAGTAAAACGGCGGCGCTGTCGACATCGGGCACCACTTTGTCGATCCCCATTGAATGCAACTGCAACTTAGGCAAGTTAGCGCCCATGTCGGCGTTGCCTTCGTTCGTGCAAACCACCACGGCGCCTTTATCGGCAATCGCCATGTTCACGCCTGTCATCGCGGCATCGGCGCTAAGGAACTGTTGACGCAGGTGGGCACGGGCGGCGCGGGTTAAATACAAGGGATCGGATCCCCCCGCTTTAGTGCCGAGTTTCTCATGGAAGAGGTCGCCGACTTCTTCTTTTTTCATATGGATAGCGGGCACCACTATGTGTGATGGCGGCATTTTGGCGAGCTGAATAATTCGCTCACCTAGGTCGGTATCTATGACTTCAATACCATGTTGCTCTAAGTACGGGTTGAGGTGACATTCCTCGGTCAGCATAGACTTAGACTTCACCAGCTTTTTCACTTTGTGGCTGGATAAAATGCCGTGAACGATACGGTTGTGCTCGGCACCATCTCTGGCCCAATGGACTTTAATGCCGTTGGCTAGACAATTTTTTTCAAATGTTTCAAGGTATTGGGCAAGGTTTGTTAGCGTGTGCAGCTTGATTTCAGAGCCAAGCTGACGCAATTGTTCCCATTCGGGCAAGCTTCCTGCGGCGCGGTCGCGTTTTTCCCTCAGTGCCCAGAGTGCCTTTGAATGCCAGTCGACACGGGTTTCGTCGCGGCAAAAAATATCGGCCTTATGGGCATGGACTTGTGAGCCTGTCGCCCCGTAATTATGTTGATAAGCCATGGTCAGTCTCCTAGAGCGCGGCGTTAAGCACTTGCGCTATGTGGCGAATTTCAATCGGCAATTGCTGTCTGCGGATCATGCCATCGAGGTGTAATAGGCATGATGGGTCAAACCCGACCACATATTTAGCCCCTGTGGCGGCGTGGGCTTGTGCCTTATCTTTGCCCATTTTGGCAGAAACGGCACCCTCGTCGACGGCGAACGTACCACCAAAGCCACAACATTCATCACGGCGATCGGGATAAAGGATTTCGATGCCCGCAATGTTGGCTAATACGGCTTCGACTTTGTTGAATCTAGGGCCCATTTGCTCGCTTGGCGTCGCAAGGCTCAACATGCGGATACCATGACAACTGAGTTGTAGGCTGATCTTGTGTGCAAAGGGCTTGGTAAAGGCGGTGATCGGTGCGATATCGTGTAAAAACTCTGTGAGTTCATAGAGCTTATCGATCACCGCTTGGGCTTCTGGGCTGCTATCAAACTCGTGGAAGTTTTCCTTTGCGGCGACTAAGCAAGAGGCGGCGGGACAAACAATGGCGTCGCATTCGACTCCCTTAAAAGCGTTGAGCAATTTAAGGGTGGTACTGCGCGCTGCATCGAAGCAACCCGAGTTGGTCATAGGTTGGCCACAGCAAGTTTGGCCCGCAGGTAGAATCACTTGGTGCCCGAGTTTTTCTAATAATTCCAAGGTGGCGATAGCGACATCTGGCATCATTTGATTAACGAGACACGGGATGAAAAGAGCAATTTTCATGGTGTTTTCTCTTTCTTGTTAGTGAACGACATTGCCTTACATTGTGTCCCCAATGTTCACACAAATGTTAAGGTAGTTGATCAAATATAGGCTTATCTTTACAGAATATGTAGCCCTAATTTAGTAAATGAGCCTATGGATTTTTGCAAAAATGAGAATATTATAACTTATTGTTTTTTAATGTTTTTATTTATTTATTTAAGACTGGATTTAAACGATTTTAATTGTGTTTTGGTTATAAATGAGAATGATGTCTATTAGATATAAAAGCGGGCTAAATTAGCCCCGCTTTTATATTATTTAACGAATGATTAACGGGTGCACTCTTCGAGCAGATACGCTAAGTGACGGTAGGAAATACCGCTGTGTTGCGTCAAACCGACCTCACACATGCGATTGGCGTAATAGCCTTCCTTAATGTCCACAGGGATCAGCTTTTTAATATTACGCAGTGCACTGGCATTGATTTCAGGTTTGTATAAACCTTTTTCACCCGCGTAACCACAGCAGTCAATTCCCGCTGGTTTTAGCACTTGGGCTGAACAGGCATTGGCAATTGCCTGCATCTTAGGCTCGAGTTTCATCTTGCGAGCACTACAGCCTAAGTGAAGAGCCACATTGACTTTTTTGCTGATATTGAGTTTATCGAGCAAGTTGTCGTGCATAAATTCAACGAGGTCGATAATTTGAACTTTAGGATTACCCGTTAATGTTCTGTAGGTGCAGCTTAACGCATCGACCAATACGGGGAGTTTACCGCCATCGGTCATTTTGCTGACCGCGTCGATTAGTTCCTGACGTTTGGCATCGGCATTTTTAAAGTCACCCTTAGATTCCCACATTTGACCGCAGCAGAGATCGCGGGTCTTTTCTGGGGTGATGACGTTATAACCCGCACGCTCAAGCAGGGTGACAACGACTTCGGGTAGGGTACGATTATCGGGATCTTTTGGTGTTGGGCCAAAGGTTCTGCCACCACAGGCTGGGAAGTAGACCACAGTCTCTTGGCCTGCTTTTGCAGGGGAAGGTTTTGGCAGTTTACCGCCCTTAGGGAAATCCGGATTCCAATAGGGCACTTCTTTGGAAATTAAGCGACCGGTTTTCATCAATGCATTGGTAATGCCATCGCCGGTGATCTTATGGATTACCCCAAGCATGTCAAAACCTGAGCTGATCACTTGGTTTACTGCACCAAAGTGTTTGGCTTGGAAATCCAGCACTTTTTGTTCAGTGGTTGTGATATAGGGTGTACGCAGTTTACGCACCAATTGGCCCATGCTGTTATCAACTGGGCAGGCAATAGTACAAAGCTGACAGGCGGCGCAGGTATCGATAACATCATATTTAGCCGCTGCGCGCATTTCGGCGGCTGCAGCTTTATCGCCAGACTGCTCTAGACGTTCGATTTCACGCAGGGTGGCAATACGCTGACGTGGCGAGAAGTTAAGGGCTGAGGTCGGACAGGTTTTTTCGCAGAAGCCACATTCGATACATTTATCGACAAAATCATCGACGACAGGGCAGGGCTTGATGTGCTTAACATGGACATTGCTATCGTCGTTGAGGATAACGCCGGGATTTAAGATACCCTGAGGATCGAATACCTGCTTGATGCTTTTCATCAGAGTATAGGCATCTTGTCCCCATTCTTTTTCAACGAAGGGGGCAACAGCTCGGCCCGTACCATGTTCGGCCTTCATCGAACCGTCGTACTTATTAATCACCATGTCGGCAATGTCATCCATAAAGGCATGAAAGCGATCGATATCGGCTTGGGTGGAGAAGGTCGGCGTAATGATAAAGTGGAAGTTACCCGCTAGGGCATGACCATAGATACAGCCTTCAGGGTAGCCATGCTTATGGAATAGTTCGGTAATATCGTGTGCTGCCGACGCCAGATGCTCAAGTTCAAAGGCCACGTCTTCGATAATGACCGAGGTGCCCTTTGGTCGCGCGCCACCCACAATGGGGAATAATCCCTTACGCATAGCCCAATACTTGTCACACACCGCAGGGTTAGTGCTAAATTCCATTGGGCGAATAAAGTCAAAACCCGCAAGTTTTTGGGTGACATCTTGGGTATAAGCTTCGAGGGTTTGCGCATCATCGGCTCGGGATTCAATCAGCAAAATAGCGGATAATGCAGGTAATTCCGATAACCAATCTGGCATCCCAGGCTTACCCGTTACCGCTTTAATGGATGGCCAGTCGAGGAGTTCCGCTGCAGCAACGCTCTCACCGTTGATCAATGGAATAGCGCGGGCGGCATCTTCCATATTGTGGAAAACAGCCATTGCTGAGGCTTTAAATTTAGCCTCATTGACTGTGTGGTAGGTGATTTCGTTAATAAAGGCGAGAGTTCCTTCCATGCCCACCATTAGATGATTAATGATGTCGAAGGGATCGGTAAAGTCGAGTAACGAGTTGATACCATAGCCAGTGGTATTCTTGATGGAATATTTTTTACGAATACGGTCCGCCAATACAGCATTATGGCGAGTCATGAGTGACAGTTCTTTAATCGCATCAAGAAGTTTGCCGTGGGTTTTGGCAAATTCTGCCTTCGATTTTTCACAGCCAGTATCAAGCTCTGTTCCATCGACAAAAAGCAGTTTTGCTGAGGCAATCGTTTGGTAGCTGTTTTGGGCTGTGCCGCAGCACATGCCTGAAGCATTATTGGCGACAATACCGCCAATTTTAGCCGAGGCTATGGTCGCAGGATCGGGACCTATTTTACGGTTAAGTGGCGCTAATACGGCATTGGCATCGGAACCAATAACTGCTGCACCTAAGGTGATTTGTTTGGCGTCGCTACTGACTTCAATTTTTCTAAAACCATCATGGCCAAGTATGAGGAGTATGCCCTCACCGATAGCTTGGCCCGATAAACTGGTGCCTGCCGCCCTAAAGGTCACGGGCGCATTATGCTTTCGTGCTACCGCTAAGGTCTGCTTAACTTGCTCTAGGGTTTCGGCATGTACTACGACTTCTGGGACGATTCTGAAGTAACTCGCATCGGTGGACCAAGCAAAACGACGGACGGGATCATCCGTTACAGGGTGGTCGCCTAATTGCACTCTTAGATCATCGATGACCAATTTATAGTTAATCGACATTGCACTACTCTCTTTGTAAACGGACTGAAGTCGAAGTCACCGATAGCGACTTCGACTATTAAATTAAATCAATGGATTAGAACCCACCCCATAGGGTTGCAATGGTACCTGCCAGTAGGGCATAAGCGATGGCAACTGGCATAGTCTTACGGATAATTTCTGATTCTCTACCCGCCATACCTACCACAGTTGCAGCGGCGACCACGTTCATTACGCACATCATGTTACCGGCGTTTGCGCCAATCCCTTGTAGTGCCAATACCAGAGTGTGGTTCATGCCGATATTGTCGGCCACGCTGTACTGTAGGCTAGAGAACATCATGTTAGAGAAGGTCGCTGAGCCCGATAGGAAAGCACCAAAGATACCAACGATAGGCGCCATCCATGCCCATACAGCACCCATTGACTGGCCCAACATGTCGGCCAATGCAACTGGCATAGAGGCTAGGCCTGAACCGTTAGCACCCGAATTTAGGAAGATTTTCACCATAGGTACCGAAGCGCCCAGTGAAATAATCGTAGGTAACATTGATTTACATGAAATGCTTATTGATTGCTTAATCGCAGGACTTTTCATTTTGAACAGGAAGAAACCTATAATACACACGGCGACGAAGAACGCTCCCGGTGCATATAAAGTGGCAAAGCTAGCCTTAAGTTCGGTGCCCATTAAACCTGTCCAGCTGATATTGAAGCTAGATAACCAGGCTTTTAACGGCGCCACAGTGCGTGATAGCACCAGCAGGGCAGCCATAATGAAATACGGTGTCCAAGCGGCAATTTGTGAGAATTTGGCCGTGGCTTCAACCTTCACACCCTCTTGATTATCATTTTCGGCAAAATCATTCCAAGGGGTTTTAGGGAGTAAATACCCTTTGCGAGCAACAGGGATAACCAGCGCCATACCGATTAAAGCACCGATAACCGAGGGGAATTCTGGGCCTGCAAGGTAGTTGATGATCCATGCGGGAACGGTAAAGGCAAGACCTGCAAAAATCGCAAATTTCCAAATCGCTAACCCTTCCTTGAAGGATTTATTGCGACCAAAGAATCCCGTCAGCATAGTTACCATCACCAGCGGGATTAATGAACCCGTGATTAAGTCGATAGTGATCATATGCATGACGATATATTGAGCGTAACCAGCATAGTTACCACCGTGTGCAGCAAATTGCTCCGCCGCCATGCTTACGCCACCTTGGATCAGACCCTGTTCCATCCCAAAGAGCACGGGTAAACCGATAGCACCGAAGGACACACACGCTGAGTCGGCAATCAAAGCCACGACAGCTGCGGCAACGGGTGGAACCCCAAGTAATACAAGTAGTGGTGCACCAATTGCTGCGGGAGTACCAAAACCAGCACTACCTTCGATAAAGGCACCGAATAACCAACAGATGATGATCACTTGCACCCGGGCATCGGCGCTGATGTTAGTAAAGCCTGCGCGGATCGTGTCCATGGCACCCGAGTATTTCAGGGTATTGAGTAGGAATACGGCACCAAAAATGATGGTTAATGGTGTGATAGCTGAGAGCAGTCCTTCGAGGACCGATGCAGCCAGCAATGTGGTATCCATTTGCCATATAAACACGGCGGCGAGCGCTGTGATTACCATGGAGATGGGCATAGCCTTAGATGCGGGCATTCTGAGTAACACTAAAAATAGCATTACGCTGAGCACTGGCGTCAAGCTGGCGAGGAGTTGAAGTATTGTCATGCTAGCCTCTTCATAAAGTGGTCTGTCTTTTTATTAAAATATTAGGATTGTGCATCTGCCTTCATGTCGACTTCCCAGACCTCATATCAGCAGTTTTCTCTGAAAATATTAATGGTCACGACATTCTGTGGTGTGTACTAGACGCTATTTGGTGCTCGACTAATATGATCTAGATCATTTTGGCTGCTATATGAAATGCTAATTTACAGTGCTGCGGGGTGCTTCTCTCATGGGAATTTTCTATCTGTGATCGAGATCACTTGATGTAGCTATGGCATATCAATTTCGCTTATATATGTTTCAATAAATCGATATTAAAGTTATTAAAAGTGAACTTTTAGGTGGGATGGGTCCTCAGAAATGCAATTAACTGATCCATTTATTTCATTAATGGGCTCTTGTTGGATTTTTAACACATTTTTAAGGTGTGATTAAGGTCGCATAAGTTAACAGTGGTAATAAATCATAATATTAGCGAATTAATTATTTGATTGATATTTAAGGGTTATTTTTTGATTTTAGTGACTTTTTAAGGGTGATGTAGATCACATATTTAGAGGGCGCTAAATCGGATGTGACTAAGGTCACTTAATGAAATTAAGTTAATTGTGTAATTTAATTTCTGATAATTAAGTGGTTTACATAAAAAAGGGTAAAAAAAGCGCTCGCGATTTTATCAAAGCATGAGTCGATGGGACTGGTATTAGAACAGTTTGCTGCCCCAACCTAATTTGGTGCGTAAAACATGGAAATAATTATGCCCCTTAGGGTGGATAAGCCGTAGTTGTTCCGAGCTACGACGTACGATAATTTCATCGCCAGGTAACACGGATAAATGCACATGGCCGTCACAACTGACTTCGAGGTTTTCTCCATTTTCCGGCGATACGACCATCTTAATGGTGCTGCAGGCATCGACCACGATAGGGCGGCAGGACAAAGTGTGCGGAAACATAGGAACTAAGATAAGCGCTTGTAAATTCGGGGTTAGAATTGCCCCGCCGGCGGAGAGGGCATAGGCTGTCGATCCCGTTGGCGTCGACACTATCATGCCATCTGCACGCTGACTATACATAAATTGGTCGTCAATATAGACTTCAAATTCAATCATATGGGCAATTTTACCCGGATGGAGTACAGCTTCATTGACCGCAGTATTGCTCGCCTTGAGCATGCCGTGGCGATAAACCTCGGCTTCGAGTAAGAACCTGTGCTCGGTTTCAAATTCACCATCAAGCACTTTAGCGAGCGCCTCTTCGAAGGCATCGGGTGGTAAATCTGTTAGAAAGCCTAAATTGCCGCGGTTCACGCCGATCACACCCACATCGAAACGGGCCAATACCCGGGCGGCGCCAAGCATGTTACCGTCACCACCGACCACTATGGCTAAATCACAGCGCGCACCAATCTCTAGCAAATCCACCGCTTCAATATTGGCGCCTAATTCGGTGGCAACTCGCTCTTCGGCTAACACTTCATATCCTTGCATCGTCAGCCAATGGTGCAGACGTTTTAAGGTTTGGTTAGTCCCTTGATGGTGCGGTTTGCCGATAAGGCCAATGGTATGGAACTTTGTGGTCATATTTATGCTAGATCTGGCCTTAGGCCTTGAAACGTCAAAATTGATCCCCATAATATGCCCAGAGTATTTAGAAACAAAGCATTTTTAGCTGGAGTGAAAATGAGCAACGAGTCGATTAAAGCAGAACAGGATCTGATCCAAGAGGGTGTAGAGTCTGAAGTCTCTACCGAAGAAGCGAGTCTGATTGACGAGCTTACCCAAGCCAATTTCCGTATTGAAGAGCTGGAACAGTTACTCGCTGACGCTTTGGCGAAAGTTGATGAGCAGAAGGATTCAGTGATACGCGCCGCAGCCGAGGTGGATAACATTCGTCGTCGTGCCGCTATGGATGTGGAAAAAGCCAATAAGTTTGCACTGGAAAAATTCGCCAATGAATTGCTGCCCGTGTTGGATAACATGGAACGTGCTCTACAGGGCACAAATCCTCAGGATGAAGCGACTAAAGCCATCTATGAGGGAGTTGAGTTAACCCAAAAAGGATTCTTAACTGCCGTGGCTAAATTTGGGATTAAACCTATTGATCCTCAGGGTCAGGCGTTCAATCCTGATCAACATCAAGCGATTGGCATGCAGCCAAGTGCCGAATTCCCGGCTAATACCGTGATGTTAGTGATGCAAAAGGGTTATGAGCTGAATAGCCGCTTGTTACGCCCAGCCATGGTAATGGTGTCACAGGGTGGCCCAAGCCAAGAAAGCGCGACTATTGATATTGAGGCCTAGGCGATATTGCAAGCCTAGGTTTTGCTAACGTAGATGGTATTAAAAAGGACTGCATTTGCAGTCCTTTTTTATGCATTAAATCCCACCACAGTGTAGGGATGGGATTAAAATGATCAGATTATTCCGCTAGATAACCATTGATTTGCGCTAAAATGCCTTCGGCATCGAGCTGTAAATCATGGGTGACTTCTTCCGGTGAGCCGTGTTTAATAAATTCATCGGGTAGACCGATTTGCAGCACGGCTTTCGGCAGCTTCAGTTTTTGTAATAACTCTATCACCCCGGAACCCGCTCCGCCCATAATGGCATTTTCTTCCACTGTGACCAGCACATCGTGGGTCTGGGCCATCTCTTTTACTAGCTCAACATCGAGAGGCTTAACGAAACGCATATCGACCACAGTGGCATCTAAATCCTCGGCCGCCATTAATGTCGCGGCTAAGGTGGTACCAAAGTTCAGAATGGCAATGCGTTTACCGATTCGCTTAATTATTCCTTTACCAATAGGCAGTGCCGTCATCGTCTCGACCTGTGTGGCACCTGTCGCGCTGCCCCTAGGATAGCGAACCGCACTGGGGCCCGCATCGTAGCAATAACCTGTGTACAGCATTTGGCGACATTCATTTTCATCCGACGGCGCCATAATCACCATATTCGGGATACAGCGCATAAAGCTTAAATCAAATGCCCCTTGGTGAGTTGGACCATCTGCGCCGACAATACCACCGCGATCTATTGCAAATAAAACGGGTAATCGTTGCAAGGCAACATCGTGGATCAGTTGATCATAGGCCCGTTGCAGGAAGGTTGAATAAATTGCCACTACGGGTTTATAACCTTCACAGGCAAAACCTGCACCGAGTGTCACGGCATGTTGCTCGGCAATAGCCGCATCGAAATACTGTTTCGGGAATCGCTGGGAAAACTCCACCATTCCCGAACCTTCACGCATCGCAGGGGTAATGCCGAGCACTTTTTCATCTTGTTCGGCAATATCGCACAACCATTTACCAAATATCTGAGAAAAGGTTGGTAACCCTGGCTTAGTGACGGGCTTTTTAAATTGTGAAGGATCAAACTTAGGCACGGCGTGCCAGCCGATGGGGTCCTTCTCAGCAGGCTCATAGCCACGACCTTTTTTGGTCATGATATGCAGAACCTGTGGGCCCTTTAGATTACGCATATTGCGTAGGGTTTCCACTAAGGCATCGACATCGTGGCCATCTATCGGACCTATATAGTTGAAGCCCAATTCTTCGAAGAGAGTGCCTGGTACCACCATACCTTTGAGGTGTTCTTCGGTACGTTTGGCCATTTCTTTGATAACGGGCATACCCTTGAGCACTTTTTTGCCGCCTTCGCGCAGCGTGGTATACAAGCGACCCGACATCAGCTGGGCTAAATGGTTGTTTAAGGCGCCGACATTTTCAGAAATGGACATTTCATTGTCATTCAGTACTACCAGCATATCGTTGTGCAGGTCGCCCGCGTGGTTCATGGCCTCAAATACCATGCCGCCTGTCATAGCACCATCGCCGATCACGGCAACCACTTTACGCCCCGCTTGTTCTTTCTCTGCGGCAACGGCCATCGCCAGTGCGGCACTGATTGACGTCCCTGAATGCCCCACACTGAAGGTGTCGTATTCACTTTCTTCCCGCCAAGGGAAAGGGTGCAAGCCATTCTTCTGCCTGATGGTATGCATTTTATCCCGACGCCCCGTTAAAATTTTATGGGGATAGGCTTGGTGGCCTACATCCCAAATTAAACGATCGAATGGGGTGTTGTAGACATAATGCAAGGCAACGGTCAATTCGACCGTACCTAGGCCAGAGGCAAAATGCCCACTGGACATGCCAACAGACTTAAGAAGGAACTCCCGTAATTCATCGGCTACCTGTGGTAATAGGGCCTGAGGAAGTTGGCGGAGTTCATTGGGAGTATTGGCCTGCGCCAATACGGGAAACTGAGAAATGTCCAAACTCATAGCGAGATACTTCGTCTCTTATTATATTCTTCGCTCAATGATATAGCGGGCGAAGTCTGCAATTAACTGGCTATTGTATGGCAATTTAGCCAGCGCTGATAGTGCCTCTTGGATCAGTTGCGCTGCGGTGTCTTTGGCACCTTGTAGTCCAAGCAGTTGCGGAAAAGTACTCTTATTCGATTCTGCGTCCGAGCCCTGGGGCTTGCCGAGTTCTTCCGTGGTGGCAATGATGTCCAGAATATCGTCTTGCACTTGGAAGGCAAGCCCTACCGCATGGGCAAATTCCATCATAGCCTGATATTCATCTTTAGGCGCATTGGCGGCAATTAAGGCTAACTCAACGGCACAGCTGATAAGCGCGCCCGTTTTCATATTGTGTAGTTGAGTTAAGGCATTAAGATCAATTTTTTTATCGGTTGAGGCTAAGTCTATCGCTTGGCCGCCACACATACCACGATAGCCCGAGGCTTTTGCCAGTGTCCGGACCATAGCGATATGTTGCTCGCTGCTGATGCCTGGAACTACTTCGGTAACAATTTCAAAGGCTAAGGTCTGTAATGCATCCCCGGCAAGAATAGCTGTAGCTTCATCGAAGGCGATATGCACTGTGGGTTGACCACGGCGAAGCGCATCATCATCCATGGCGGGTAAATCGTCATGGATTAAGGAATAGGCATGGATGCACTCAATGGCGGCGGCGCAGGCATCTAACTTTTCAAGCGCGACCCCAAACATCTGTCCAACACTGTAAACAAGAAATGGGCGAATCCGTTTACCGCCAAGGAGTGCGCCATGGATCATGGCCGCCTTTAATTGGGGGGCTGTATCTTCAAGTGTACTAAAACGCTGTTTTAATTGGTTATCAACCCGTTGTTGATATGTTTGTATGGCACTGACTAACACGCTTATTCACCCTCAACGGCATAGGGAGACAGGGGCGCATTTTCATCTGGCTTCAGTAAAATGGCCACTTTTTGTTGGGCTTGTTCGAGCTTAGCTTGGCTATTACGCACGAGATTAATGCCGCGTTCAAATTGTTTTAACGCGTCATCGAGGGAGACGTCGCCCTGTTCTAACTCGGCCACAATGCGCTCGAGTTCAGCTAGGGATTCTTCAAAACTAAGGTTTTCGGGTTTCTTCGCCACGTTAATAATTCCTTTGAAAGAGCGGACACAAGGTATATCAGGGCGGCGCAAGGGTCAAATTCAGACGGCGGATATTTGCTCAATAGCACGCTTTGTTGCTGAATTTTTTTCAGAAAATATAAATAGTCGCTAAACTTGCTTAGTGCTTGTCCGATAACTGACAATAGGAACACCGCGTTTAAGATGATTTTTTTGCATAACGAATAAGGCTCACGTAAATACCAGAGTGTTATATTGGCGCAAATAACACGAGTGTAATTTTACTCATAGAGTCAGTATGATGTTGTTTATACCAAATATTGAGGAGCCGTTGTGGATTTAGCTACATTAATAGGGTTAGTGGGAGCCTTTGGTTTTATCCTTTGGGCGATGGCGACCAGCGGCGGTTTGATGATTTTCATTGACGTGCCTTCGATTTTTATCGTATTTGGTGGTTCTTTCTTCGTCGTGATGATGAAGTTCAATCTCAAACAGTTTTTCGGTGCGGTCAAAATCGCGATGAAAGCCTTTATGTTTAAGATTGATAAGCCTGATGATCTTATCGAACAATCCGTGACTATGGCCGATGCCGCCCGAAAGGGTGGTTTTCTCGCGCTAGAAGAAGCGCAAATTACCAATAGTTTTATGCAAAAAGCCGTCGATATGCTGGTTGATGGCCATGACGGCGAAGTGGTGCGCGCCGCCCTCGAAAAAGACATCGCCTTAACGGAAGAACGTCATCGTAATGGTATTGCCATTTTTAGAGCTTTTGGGGACGTAGGCCCTGCGATGGGGATGATAGGCACACTCGTCGGTCTAGTGGCTATGCTATCGAATATGTCTGATCCTAAATCCATTGGTCCTTCGATGGCGGTGGCGTTGTTAACCACGCTATATGGTGCAGTGGTTGCTAACATGGTGTGTATTCCCATCGCCGATAAACTCACCCTCCGCATGGGCGAAGAAATGCTGAACCGCAACTTGATCATGGATGCGGTGTTGGCTATTCAAGACGGCCAAAACCCACGGGTGATTGAAGGGTTCCTGAAAAACTACCTGGCTGAAAAACAGCGGAAAGTCGATACAACGGACGGAGAGTAGCCGATGGCTAAGGCTAAGTGCAATTGTCCACCGCCGGGAGCCCCGCTCTGGTTGGCAACATTTGCCGACTTAATGTCGCTGTTAATGTGTTTTTTCGTGCTGCTGCTATCGTTTTCTGAAATGGACGTGATGAAGTTTAAGCAGATCGCAGGCTCGATGAAATATGCCTTTGGGGTGCAGAATAAGGTTGAAGTGAAAGATATTCCTAAGGGGACGTCGGTAATTGCACTGGAGTTTAGGCCCGGCCGTCCCGATCCCACCCCGATTGAAATTATCAACCAACAAACCAATGAAATGACCGAGCCTGTCCTAGATTACCAAGCGGGTGAAGACGAAAGCGCCGGTGGTGTACAGCAACAAAGTGGCTCCCAAAGGGGGGGCGAGGCGAGTGCGACGGCCCAGGAAACCGCCGATGCTGTGAAAGCCGAAGCCGCCGCTGCCCAGGATAAGATCAATCAGCAAGTGAAAAAAATGGCCCAGGAGCTGAATAAAGAGATCACCGATGGTGCGATTGAGATTGAGTCTTTAGGTCAACAGATTATTATCCGGATCCGTGAGAAAGGCTCATTTGCCTCAGGCTCTGGTTTCCTTCAGCCCAAATTTAAGCCTGTGGTTCATGCTGTGGGTGAGTTGTTAAAAGATGTGCCAGGGATCATTACCGTATCGGGTTACACCGATGATATGCAGATAAGCGATGAGCTCTATAGCTCTAATTGGGATCTCTCTAGCAAGCGTGCCGTTGCCGTTGCCACTGTTTTATTGCAGGTCAACGGTTTTGATTCTAAGCGGATGAAAGTGGTAGGTATGGCATCTAACAATCCCATAGTGCCAAATAATTCACCGGAAAATCGGGCCCGTAACCGCAGAGTGGAAATTGCTATCGAACAAGGTAAGGCGAAAGAATCACAAGAAATTCAGATAGATAAATAGAATTCATTACGCCAACATCAAGCCGTGATACTTTCACGGCTTTTTTATAGTCCTCCGCCTATTCGTTTTCATCTGTGCATAAACGCACAGCCTAAGCAGCTTGAGAGTGGAAACAGGTGCGTCAATTGCGGTGAGTTTGTTATAATCCCCCGATTATTCTTTTAACCAATTTTGCTGTATTCAAAATTGCCCGCGGAAATCCCATGAAGTTTATTGTAAAGCTATACCCAGAAATCATGATGAAGAGCAAGCCTGTGCGGATGCGCTTCACCAAAATGCTCGAAACCAACATCCGTAATGTACTCAAAAAAGTTGACGAAGATGCTAAGGTGCAGCGTCAATGGGACCGTATTATGGTGATGGTGCCTAAGGATAAACCTGAATTAGCACAGGCCTTTGGCGAGCGCTTGGCATGTATCCCTGGTATTGCCCATGTCGTTCAGGTTGATGAGTATAGCTTTACCTCTGTGGATGATATTTATCAACAAGTGCTGCCCGTTTACCGTGACCAAATTGCCGGTAAAACCTTTTGTGTACGGGTGAAGCGCACCGGTGACCATGATTTTAACTCCATCGAAGTTGAACGCTATGTGGGCGGCGGTTTAAATCAATTTACCGATGCATTGGGCGTACGTTTAAAAAATCCTGAAGTGACGGTCAATCTTGAGATTGAGCGCGATAAACTTTACATGGTGACTAAACGCATCGAGGGTTTAGGTGGCTTCCCGATGGCAACCCAAGAAGATGTGTTGTCGTTGATTTCCGGCGGTTTTGACTCGGGCGTTTCCAGCTATCAATTTATTAAGAAGGGTGCTCGCACCCATTATTGTTTCTTTAATTTAGGCGGCGCGCAGCACGAAATTGGCGTAAAACAGGTGGCGTACCATTTGTGGAAAACCTACGGCGAATCCCACAAGGTGAAGTTTATTTCTGTGCCCTTCGAGCCCGTAGTCGCCGAGATTTTAGAGAAAATCGACAACGGCCAAATGGGGGTTGTGCTTAAACGTATGATGATGCGCACCGCGGCGCGCATCGCCGATCGTATGGGCATCCAAGCTTTAGTCACGGGCGAAAGCTTAGGCCAAGTATCGAGCCAAACGCTGACTAACTTGAACGTGATTGACCGTTGTACTGAGCTGCTGATTTTACGTCCGTTGATTGCGATGGATAAGCAAGACATTATCAATGAGAGCCGTAAAATTGGCACCGAAGATTTTGCTAAGTCTATGCCGGAATACTGCGGCGTTATTTCCCAGAAGCCGACAGTGAAGGCTGTGCTGGGGAAGGTTGAAGCCGAAGAGAAGAAATTTTCGGAAGATCTGATTGATCAAATTGTTGCGCAGGCTGTCGTTATCGATATTAGGGAGATTGCAGAGCAAATGGATACTCGGATAACAGAAACGGAAACCGTGGTCGCTATCGATACCAATGAGATTGTGATTGATATACGTGCTCCAGAGGAAGAAGAAAACAAACCACTTCAAATTGAAGGGGTTGAGATTAAACGTATTCCATTCTTCAAGTTAGCAACTCAGTTTGCGGATCTCGACAAACAAAAAACCTACTTGTTGTATTGCGAGCGAGGTGTAATGAGCAAGCTGCAGGCACTGTATTTAATCGAACAGGGATACACTAACGTCAAAGTGTACCGTCCATAGATAAAGGCTTCCAATCGCTTTGTTGGTCAGCGTCTTGGGTGAACATAAAAATGAAAAGCCGCAAATATTTGCGGCTTTTTCGTCAAACATACCCAGCTATTTTTCGATAGGGCTGGCGTTAGGATTATTGCTCTACTTTTACAACTTGCTGGCTTGGCGCTTTGCCCTCATCAGCAATCAGCATTGTGGGAGCTTGTAACTCTTCCTGCTGTATCTTATCCATGGCTGCGGTTAAGTCGGCATTGATACTTGCCTGTAAGTCAGTTGTATCTATGACGATGTCGTCAACCAGTACATTGGCACTGACATTAACACTGAGTGCTGAGACTAATACTAACGCAAATGCAGATTTTAAATTGAACATAGTCGCCTCCGGGCTGACAAAATAACACTGTCAGACATTCCCATCATCGTTGTCGAGATTGTCCAACCTAGGTGTTTCATTGGCGCAAAATTTAACCAAAAACGCTGGCCTTTACAAACGATTAAATGTAACAATACGGATTAGAAAAACTAATTAAAAATTGAGATAGAGATCACTATGTCAAGACGATTACCACCACTTAATGCGGTTAAAGCATTTGAAGCCGCCGCACGGCACTTGAGTTTTACTCGCGCAGCTGAAGAACTGTTTGTTACTCAGGCTGCGGTGAGCCATCAAATTAAGGCGCTGGAAGACTTTCTCGGATTAAAATTATTTCGCCGAAAAAACCGTTCTTTGCTGTTGACCGAGGAGGGGCAGAGTTATTTTCTCGATATTAAAGATATCTTCACCCAATTGGCCGACGCCACCGACAGACTTTTAGCCCGCAGTGCTATTGGTTCGCTGACGGTGAGCATGTCTCCGAGTTTTGCTATCCAGTGGTTGGTGCCACGTTTGGCCAAGTTTAGTGAAAAAAATCCCGATATTGACGTGCGGATTAAAGCCGTCGATACCGAGGCCAGTTCTTTGACCGATGATGTGGATGTGGCGATTTACTACGGTTTAGGTAATTGGCCTGGATTACGGGCCGATAAGCTGCGTAATGAAGTGCTTATCCCAGTATGTTCGCCTATGTTGCTCAATGGTTCTAAGCCGCTGTCGAAACCGAGCGATTTAAAATATCACACCCTGCTGCACGATATGAGTCGCCACGACTGGCAGGCATGGTTTAGGCAATGTGGCATTAACGATATCAATGTGAACCAAGGGCCGATTTTCAGTCACTCATCCCTAGTGTTACAGGCTGCGGCACATGGGCAAGGGGTTGCGTTAGGATACAGCGTGCTCGCTCGCCCCGATATCAAAGCGGGGCGGCTTGTGTGCCCATTCCAAGAAGTGTTGGTCAGTAAAGATGCTTACTACTTGGTTTGCCAGCAGAATCACGCTGAACTTGGCAAGGTCGTCGCATTTCGTGAATGGATGTTAGATATGTTTGCCGAGGAGTCCCGTAGTGAGTTATTGCCAGGATAACCCCGCATATCTGGTTGAAGGTGCACCCAGTGACACATTGATTTTATTTGCCCATGGGGCCGGGGCCAACCGGGATGCTGAATTTATGCGCTCGATGGCGTCCGGATTGGTGGCCAAGGGCTTTAAAGTGATGCGCTTTAATTTCCCCTATATGCAGGCCAATGCGGCCGATGGCAAGAAGCGTCCTCCCGATAGGGCGCCCAAACTGCTCGCTTGCTTTACAGAAATGCTCGATGTGGCGCATGCAGAGCCACAGGTAAAACGCGTAGTATTGATGGGCAAATCCATGGGTGGTCGTATGGCGGCTATCCTTGCCTGCGACACTCAGCTTGCCAGTCGGATCGACAGGGTGATTTGTTTAGGTTATCCCTTTATTCCCCTTAACGGCGGCGAGCCGAGATTAGCACCGCTAAATGACTGCCAAGTCCCAGTGCTAGTGTTACAGGGAGAGCGGGATAAGTTTGGGAATAAAACCCAAATATCCACTTGGCCACTGAACGGCACTATCCAATTCGGTTGGTTACCCGACGGGGATCATAGTTTTGTCCCAAGAAAGTCGTCTGGCACAACTGAAATGGCTAATCTAGCCCTTGCTATTGATTTATCAGTTAAATTTATTATTGAGCGTTGAGCCCATTCCATTTGGAGATTGAAATGCGTAAAGGACTGTTATTACTCGCCGCACTTAGCGGATTTTTAGCCGTGGCTTTAGGCGCGTTTGGTGCCCACGGTTTAAAGGCGGTGGCGCCACCCGAGTTGATCCAAGTGTTTAACTTAGGTGTGCAATATCATTTTTATCATACCTTTGCCTTAATTATGGTTGCCTTCTCGGGCCAATGGTTAACCTCCCGTTTACTCGATTGGGCGGCATATCTGTTTATTGCAGGAATAGTGTTGTTTTCAGGCTCTTTATACGGGCTGGCATTGTTTGGTACTAAGTGGCTTGGCCCTATCACGCCCATGGGGGGAGGGTGTTTTTTACTCGGGTGGTTATTATTTGCCGCCGCGGTATGGCGCCACAAAGTGATAGACGGTAACGAATCTTAAGCTCAAAGCTGAATGTGAGCAGCTAGGCTTAGGGCGCCCCTAAGCCTTTTTTATTGCTCAAATCGCACTTAGTGTTTGCGTGTCGGCAAATAGGGCATTTGTGGATTGAAATTGGTATACTGGCGCCCAAATCGATAGTCAGCCAGTGCTTTGGCTTGGATTTCTTAGGGATCCCCATGAAAAACCTATTTTTATTTTGCCGCGCCGGCTTTGAAAAAGAATGCGCAGCAGAAATTCAACAGCGAGCCGGTGAGCTCAATGTCGGTGGCTTCGTTAAGGCCAATAATAACGACGCCTATGTGGTGTACCAATGTTTTGAAGATGACGCCGCAGATACGTTAGTAAAACAACTGCCTTTAGATTCGCTCATTTTCGCTCGCCAAATGTTTGCATCGAGTGAGTTGCTCGCCGATTTGCCCGAAAATGACCGTATCAGTCCGATAGTTGAAGCTCTGCGCGAAGTCAGCAAGGCGGGTGAAGTGCGGGTTGAAACGCCTGACACTAACGAAGCGAAGGAGTTGTCGGCTTTTTGCCGTAAGTTCACTGTGCCTTTACGCCAGCATTTAAAAAAATCCGGCAGTTTATTGGCCCAAGAAAACCCAAAACGTCCGATTATCCACGTGTGTTTTGTCGGGCCCGGTCGCGCCTATGTGGGTTATTCCTACAGCAATAACAGTTCACCCCATTTTATGGGCATTCCACGTCTTAAAATGGCGGCGGATGCGCCGAGTCGTTCTAGTCTGAAACTCGATGAAGCCTTTGGCCAGTTTGTCCCTAAGGAAGAACAGGAAGAGCGTATTCGCAGTGGCATGAATGCCGTGGACTTAGGCGCTTGCCCCGGTGGCTGGACCTATCAACTGGTGCGCCGCGGCATGTTTGTCTCGGCTGTCGATAATGGTCCCATGGATGAAAAACTGATGGAGACGGGCCAAGTAAAACATTACCGTGAAGACGGTTTTCGTTTCGAGCCCCAGCGCAAGAATATCTATTGGTTAGTGTGTGACATGGTTGAAAAGCCTGCGCGTGTGGCCGAGCTTATCGAGGCTTGGGCCATTAATGGCTGGTTTAAGGAAGCGATTTTTAACCTTAAATTACCGATGAAGAGCCGTTATAAAGAAGTCACGGCGATCCTTGAGACAATGCAGACCATCTTAAGGGAAAACGGGATCGCTGAGTTTAAGGTGCAGTGTAAACACCTCTACCATGACCGAGATGAGGTCACAGTGCATTTATGGCTGCGCCCTAATACGGCTTGGAATTGATCCTGATTGTAATATAAGATAATGATCATTCAGCAAAAAGCCCCGAATATTCTTCGGGGCTTTTTATTGGTCAATCTTAATGTAAAGCCGTTAGCTTTAGCGCATTAAGATCACAGGCGATCGAGTACCGCTTGGGTAAAGTCGGTCGTGCCATGGGTGCCGCCTAAATCGCGAGTGGTACGGTCGCCTTCTTCGATCACTGCAGATACCGCTTTACGGATTTGCTCAGCTTTGTCAGCCATACCTAAATATTCCAGCATCTGGATAGAGGCTAAAATTACTGAGGTTGGGTTCGCGAGGTTTTTACCAGCGATATCCGGTGCACTACCGTGAACGGCTTCGAAAATCGCAGCATCACGGCCGATGTTGGCGCCTGGCGCCATGCCTAAACCGCCCACTAAACCGGCACACAGATCCGATAAAATGTCACCAAACAGGTTGGTCGTCACGATCACATCGAAGTTTTCTGGGTTCATCACTAACTTCATGCATGTTGCATCGACGATCATTTCTTCAGTCTTGATGTCTGGGTAACGTAGGCTCACTTCACGGGCCACTTTCAGGAACAGGCCCGAAGTTGACTTCATGATGTTGGCTTTGTGCACGATAGTGACTTTCTTACGGTTTTCCTTGCGGGCAAGTTCGTAGGCAAATGTTGCAATTTGCTCTGCACCTTGGCGAGTGACGATACTGGTGGCTTCTGCCGTTAAACCATCGTCAGACACTTTTTGACCGTGACCAGAGTACATACCTTCGGTGTTTTCACGGACGGTAATGATATCGATATTCTCGTAACGGGCTTGAGTGCCTTTAAAAGACAGCACCGGGCGCACGTTAGCGTATAAGCCAAATTTCTTACGTAAGGTTACGTTGATAGAAGTAAAGCCTTCACCAACGGGGGTTGTCAGTGGACCTTTAAGGGTGATGCGGTTTTTTTCGATAAGCTCTAAAGTGCGTTGTGGAAGTAGTTCGCCTTGCTTCTCGAGCGCAGTTAGGCCGGCATCGGCAAATTCATATTCAAAATCACAACCTGCTTTATCAAGAATTTTTAAGGCAGAATCAATAATACTTGGGCCAATTCCATCACCTGGAATTACGGTTATCGTTCTTTTTGACATGGAGAAGTCCTTCCACGGTTCGTCGTTACTGCAATTGTCTGCCCCAGCGATAGCTGGGTAACATGACTATGAATTTGGTATTTTTTCTGGCTATTATTTTAACCATCTTTGGTCAAACTTCACAGGGAATAGTGAGCAATATCACGATTTTTTGTGTGGTATAACTTGTAAAAATACTGGGTTATAACGATGATGGAGAGCTAATGGTTAAAAAAGTCTACTTTAGTCTAACAAATATATAAAAGAGGAAGACATTGAAGTTATTACCTATCACATCTTTGGTGCTGTTATCCCTCGGTATATTGCCTGTCGTGCAGGCAGAAACCAGCACTAAGCCGCTCACCCTCACAGACATAATGCACTTTGAGTCCCTCGAAAAACCAGTTATCGCTGACAATGGTCAAGTGATTGCGGTCGAAGCTGCCCCAGACCGTGGCGATAGCCATGGTATAGTGAAGAATCTGCAAACGGGTCAAGACTTTCAAATTGGAGGCGGCTCGGATCCTATCGTGAGTCACACTGGTCGTTATGTGGCGATGGCCGTTAAACCCAGTTTGCTCAAAGTCGAAACCAGCGATGCCAAAGCCAAGAAAAAGCTCAAGGCCGATATGGTGCTGCTCGATACCCAAACCGGGACGCAAACAAAGTTCGAGCGGGTAAAGGAATTTGTCTTTAGTGACGATGGCGCGCATTTAGTGATTTGGTTTGAAGCCGATGAAGAAGCCAAAAAGGACACTCAGGATAAGACCGAAGGCGCCGAGGACAAGCCCAAAGCCGAGAAGGTGAAGGTCGATAAGTTCGATCAAGGTCGCCGTTTGAGTCTAGTGAATTTGTCTTCGCCGTCGCAGCGTGTGGATGTGGAGCATGTGACCGCCTATCACTTCGATAAGGACAGTCGCCGCCTAGCATTAGCGGTGAATGATATCGAGGCAAAACAACATCAATTACAACTGATTGATTTAAAAAACTACAATCAATCAACGGCATTTGAATCTCAAACCCAGCAAATCGGCGCAGTAGCACTTTCGAAAAATGGCCGCTGGCTGGCCTTTACTCAGGGAGATGCCGGTGAATTACCCTATGGCCGCAGTTATCAGTTATCGCTGGTCGATCTGCAATCGGGGAAATTGAGCAAAGCCCCTGAATCATCTGAGTGGAAACTCAATCGTTACACTAGCTTAAGTTTTTCCTCGGACAGCGAACGCTTGTTCTTCGGCCGAGTGCCACAGGTGAGTCAGCAATTTAGTTTGGCTAAAATTACCGAAGAAAGAGATCTGTTCGATGCCGATATTGTTACCGGTCAGCGCGGGCTTAAGGTGTGGCATGGTGATGATCCACGGATTAAACCAAATGAAATCAAGCAATATGAGGACGAACAAAAACGTACTTACCTTGCGGTATTGCATTTAGGCTCGAATAATCTAGTGCAGCTCGGGGATAAAACTGTACCCGATGTGATGATGTCGCAGCATAAGCGTTTTATGCTGGCGAGTTCTGATTTGCCTTATCGTAAAATGGCAACCTGGGCGGGCTTTTACCAAGATTATTATCTTGTCGATCTTAATACGGGTCGTAAGGTGCCATTTTTGACACAACAGCCCAGTGATGAGCTGCCGAGTCTGTCGGGGAATGGTAAATATGTAGTTTATTATCAACAAGGTAACGTCTATCTCTATGATGTTGCACTGGGACGGCGCACCAATCTGACTCAATCCTTAAGTGTCAGTTTTGCCGATGAAGACCATGATTACCCATCTAATGCACCAGGCTATGGTTTTGGCCCTTGGCTTAAGGATGATGCGGGTTTCTTAGTCTATGACAAATACGATGTCTGGCAGTTTAATACTGAATCTAAGGCGGGTTTTGCGTTAACTGCGGGTCAAGGTCGCGTACAAAAAATCCAATATCGTGTTGAAGGCTTAGTGGATAATCCCGATGCACCGACTGAACTTGCCTATAACGCCACTGTGTTACTCCACGGTTATAGTGATAAAACCAAGGCAGATGGTTTCTACCAAGCTACCTTAGGTGAAGCCGGCGTGAAGACGTTGATGCAAGGGGAGTATAAGCTGACCGTGCTTGGGCGCAGTAAAGACGCCGACACTATCGTGTTTTCTAAGGAGCGTTTCGACTTATTCCCTGATTTATATACGGCCAGCTATAACGCACCGCAAAATGCAGTTAAGCAAACTGATTTGGATAAACAGCGCCAAGCCTTTAATTGGGGCCAAGCCGAGTTAGTTCACTGGACTAATGGTGATGGTAAGCCATTAGATGGGGTGCTGATCAAACCGACCAACTATCAAGTGGGGAAATGCGTTCCTGTATTGGTTTACTACTATCGCTTTATGACCGACAGACTGCATGCGTTCCCGCAGATGAAGGTCAATCACAGACCCAACTTCGCTTGGTATATCAATAATGGTTATGCGGTGTTCTTGCCCGATATTCGCTTCGATATTGGCTATCCTGGAGCCAGTTCGGTTCAAGCACTCACTTCAGGTGTGCAAAAGCTGATTGAGATGGGGATTGCCGATCCTGCAGCAGTTGGCTTGCAGGGACATTCTTGGAGTGGGTACCAAACGGCGTTTGCTATCACTCAAACTAAGATGTTTAAGGCGGCGGTAGCAGGGGCGCCGGTTGCCAATATGACCAGCGCCTACAGCGGCATTCGCCATGGCACGGGTATTGCGCGTCAGTTTCAGTATGAAACAGGGCAGAGTCGTATTGGGGCAAGTTTGTTTGCTGCGCCACAAAAATACATTGAAAACTCACCGGTATTTTATGCAGATCGCATTCAAACGCCTTTGATGATCATGTTTGGTGATAAGGATGATGCTGTGCCTTGGGAGCAAGGGGTTGAAATGTACTTAGCTATGCGCCGTGCGGGTAAAGAGGTGGTGTTTTTGCAATATGAAGATGAACCGCATCACTTAAAGAAATACCCTAATAAGCTCGATTACAGCATTCGCATGATGCAATATTTCGACCATTATCTGAAAGGTAAACCCGCGCCAGCTTGGTTAAGCCAAGGCGAAGCCTATGTCGAATATAAAGCCGATGATGAGTAACTCTCTATTTTAGCTTTACAAATAAAACGCCACCAGAAGGTGGCGTTTTTTATGGCAATAAGGGGCAAGAGTTAGCTAATTGATAGCTTGTGCAGATAACTTTCTTTGGGACAAAAACGCATTAGATCCCTAACACTCCTACATGTACTCTACATTTTAATCAACGACAGCCACGCCTGGTGGATAATAAGTAATTTCAAAACGAACACCATCAGGATCCTTCATGAACAATGCTTTAACACCATCAAAGTCCTGTATTTCAGGAACAACAAAACCACTTTCTTTCATCTTTGTTTGTAAATCAGTCACAAACTCTGGTGAAGGAGCGGAAAATCCAATATGATTCATCCCTGCACCATATCTCTCATATTCGCTAGTTCCTTCTTTTGCCTGATTAAATTGAATAAAAAAACCTTCATTATCAGTCCAAACAAAATCACGTAATTTGTCAAAACCAATAAGTCCTAATAATTTTGTATAGTAAGGCATACTTTCTTTTAATGATTTAACCAAAATAGTAATGTGATCGACTTTGAGTGACATATTATCTCCATTGCAACGTAACGCTTTGCTCATTGGCTGCCGCAGCGTAGGCAGTCCAGTGGAAGCCACGCTTTTTGTGGCCGGAACAAAATTAAGCAACTTGTTAAATGCCATTTTACTCACGCCCTGCTTGTTGCCTGATTTTAGGTAATTGGATTTGTAGTAGCGCAAATACTGGCAATAAAGGTACAAACGCTAGCAAAGACTGCATTTGAAATGCCCAAAAGTAAATAAACCAACTTTGGAGAACAAATAGACCTAAAAGCTTTAACCAACGTGGAAAAAGCATTAAATCACCCATTGCTGCTAGTGGTAACCCAAAGCAAAGAGTACCCGCGCCATACAGCCATAAATTAAAGCTTGCGGAAGATTCAATCAATCCGACATCTATGGCAATTCCAAATAAACATGGAACTAAAATAAGCAACAGAACAATAGTCACAAAGCGCTCATTGCTTCTATGCTTCTCTTGAGCCTTATTTTTTTCTGCAAGTTTCTCTAATACATCCATGGCATTTAACGCCCCAATAATTTGCTGCAAGGAGCGCAGCGTATTGCAGTCAAATTGATTGCTTTGTTATAGGCGTGACCAATTAAGAACGCCGGTTTTATGGTTAAAAAAAACATAAATCGGATCACAATCGTCACCGCCAACCACAAGCTCTTTGCATGATTGGGAATATTTATACCCATCAATCTTTTCACCAAACATTTCAAGATGCGTCTCTTTTGTGGCTGCATCTCCAGAAGACAACTTCGGTGAGAGGCCACAAATCGCGTCTTGACGTGATGACTGACCAAGTCCAAAAGTTAACGAAGATTCTTTTTTGTTAGAAGAGGCTATGACACTAAGGACAAAGTCTTGTTCTAAAACATTCAACGCCACATTCTCTGGCACACCATCGCAATCAATATCTATTGAAAAGTTGTCGTTGTCTGCGACTGCGATAGTTGATAAGGCCAAAAAGGCAGATGCGATCAGTATTTTCATTTTGAGCCTATAACACCCCAAACACGGGCGAGCGAAACAACGTGTAGCGAGTCCGTGCTGGCGCTTTTTAGCCAGCACAAAGTGCTTTGGCTTGTTAGGTATCTGTGGTGATTTCATCCCAAGGTAACCCGCAATAGCCAATTACATAATTAAAGCCATGGTGCCTCTCCATAACTATGCCAGAGTCTATATCTTTTGGTTTAGCTTTTTTATGTAAACGAGCATCCCTGACCTTCCAGTGCGCATCGAATACTTTTTCATATTCATCCTCGATCTCACATTCATTTCTTAATTGACATTTCTGAATGAAATCGGAAGTGGATTTCATAAAGCAGGGTATTGCTTTTGACATGTGCACGAAATCGATTTGTTCATTCAAAGCGGGCAGTGCCACTATTTTGTTGATACTCCAGAGCAAAGAAACTAAAGCTTCAGATCGCCAGGATATGTTTATGCAAGCTCTTTCATCTTTAGTATTTTTTGTGAAATCTAGTTCATAAGGTGAAAGTTCTTCCCATAAATTTTCGGATTTTAACCAGTCAAAAACGCGATTCTGGTCCTCACCAAAAACTACCTTTATGAGGGCTGTAAGGACGATTGCGCGCCTGGCTATTTCTTGTGGAGATCGGTATTCGTCATCCTCAATTTGTTCTTCGACTGTCATAATTATTCCTGAAGATACCTAACGCTCCAGTCAATTGCGCAGAACACATAAATAAAGCGTATAAAAATTTAAAACCGCAACAGCAGTGATTAAATGCGTCAATTGCACTGGCTTGTTAGCTTTCATTGTCAAAAGGGAAGGCTTTTTCTAGATATCCAATTTGCTTATTTAAAATCGGTTTTGAAATACGTAATATTAATGATTCCACATGCTTGGGGTAGTCAACCCATTGTGAATCACCTACATCATAAGCTGAAATGTAACGTACAACTTCATGACGTTTTTCTGGTGATTTTTTTACACCAGTAGGAAACTTTACAGGTACATCTCTCCGAATCGCTGAATAGCATTCATCGAGTAATCTAGTAGCCTTACCGACATAAATTAAATTCGCAAATGCATCATAAAACGCATAAATACCCATTCTATCCTCATAACCTTTGAATAGATTTCTTAACTGAGGTCTAACGTCACCCTTTGGTTCAAATTCTGCGTATTCGACAATAACTTTGAATTCTGGCACAAATAATTTATGCATAATAAATTCAACTGTCTGTTTTTGTGGATGTTTAACACCAGTTATCCAATCGTGTAACTGTGTTTTTGTATATCCTGTTAGATCACTTGCTTGATCTAAATCGCCGCTGAAGTATTCATTGATCAAGTAATTAATCATTACATTTCTTTCTTCCACAAACTACCTCGATTTATAAATTCAAAGCTATATTAGGAAAGCTAACGTTGTGATAACGGGCGCCGCATAGCGGCGTCCCAGCAACACGCAGTGGTGCGCGTTGATCAAATTGTTATGTGCTTATCGCATCAGTAAACGTTAATCGATTGCCAAAAGGATCTTTAATCGACATGTCGTTACTACCCCAAGGCATTACCTCTATTGAAAGGCGTGCGTTTTTATATATTTTCTTAGAGAGTTCAAGATGATAGCCTTCAATATCGTCAGTTTCGATTCTCATTGCAGCACCAGGGCAGCAATCACCGTGATGCTCAGAAAGATGAAGGATGCAATTATCTCTGGACACTTGCATATATAAAGGTAAACCATCTTCGAACCTATGTTCCCAGTCAATTACAAAGCCAAGGTAATCGACGTAGAACTGCCTTGCTAAATGCTCATCAAAGATTCTCAATATTGGTGTGGTTTTTCCTATTTTCATTCTACGCATCCTTTTCTATCATTTTTTAACACTTCTACACTTTTCTGCGATGTTACTCAGATGTCTACTGCACATAACGTTTTGCTAAGGGGCTGGCGCTACGCGCCTGTCCCGCGGAGCCAGCTTTAGCTGGCGGAGTAGACTTGAGCAACTGGTTATGTGTTTTAGTAAATGGAGTATCCGACAGAGATCACCTGAAAGGTTTTCTCTTTCACTCTTAGGTTTACAACCAATCGACTCTTAAACAGGACTTCAATCGACTCTTCCCCATTTTGATAATGACGAGTAAGGTCAAGTATTGAATCCGTCGAGTCAGTCATCTCCAAACTCTCCACCAATTTCTCTGGTAACGTCCCCTTCGACTTCGCAAACGCTATGCCCATATGACGGACTTCGTACTGGTTGGCAACAACAAAATCTCGATCATTGTCACTAACAACGACGTCCGAGAATACAGGTGCTCCGAAGGCCAGAAAAAATATCAGAGTAAGGTTTAAAGTGAATGATTTGATAACTACACCTCTAAGAAACATAACTATTAATTATGGGGCGGTTGAAAACCGTCCCACATTAATTTTTTGTTAGATTTGTGGCTTTGGCTTGTGTTGCTGGTAGGTTTCTATCTCCCAGCCTTCTGGTGATGACGATAAAAACAATTGCTCATTTGTTTCTGCATCAGTAATATTTCCTAAATGGAAATGACAATTTGCTAATGTTGCATACATCCATTTTTTATCTTGACTTGTATCATCAAGGAATAATTTTTTGGTTATGTCAGAGATTATTTCTTTTCTAATGGTTTTAGATTGATACTTACAATATACCTGCTCTTCAACATCTGCAGATGCATTTGATAAAACATCTAGGCATGAAGCGTAATTTTCACCAGTATAGTAATCACCAGAGATAATGTAGCCACGTTTATATGCGTTAATTGAAGATTTAAGTGTCTCAATATCAGAGGTGGTACTATATATTCTTTTATATATGGCACCAGCTAATCCAAGAGTTTCTGGATCGTTGGTGTCCTCTTGGTTATATATTTTAGATAGAATGGTTAGGGCACTGAGAAGAGATGTTTCTTTGCTTGGTAGTTCTGATTTATAAGTACATAAAGCGTGCTGCTGGATGAAATAATGCTCATCTGGTAAAAGACTAGATGCTTTTTCCCATAACAATGCTGCATCTGCAAAATCATTTTTAGTCATCAATAACTTTGCTTTTTCTGAAACAGCAAAAACATGGCCTTCTTTTTCAGACAATTTTGATATAATTTGGTCATAGTCTGTTTGTGAGATTTGGTGTGGGTTTAGCCCTTCAAGGAAGGTAAAAAGAGGGCTATCGACAGGTTTTTGCTTTTCTATGTCAGTTATTAAGTTCAATAGTCTTTCTTGGCATTCTTTTGCCTCAGTTGCCCCAACATCATCACCTAGGTGGGTATAGATTAAAAACCTATTATGATCAAGATCGAATGGTATTTTGCCATCTTTATCTTTTAAAATTATAGTGTAATTAGGTCTGGCTGCATGACGAATACCTAATTCATATAAAGCATTAGGGTTTAATGTTGTTATATCTGCAATGACTAATTCAGCCTTAATTAGTAACGCATACATGCTTTTATCTATGAGCGATGAATCTTGGATCTCATCTGCGCGAATACTAATATAGCCAGCATTTTCTACAGCAGGCTTGATTATATTTAGATAGGTTTTATCTAAGTCATATGTTCGGCCTGTTGAATAGTCGGTCTTTTTTCCAAATCCCATTATTGTAAAACATAGTTTCTGCTTCATATTCATAGCCCTACTGGGATAGGATAGTTTAATTGATTGCATATCTTCCTAATAATAGCTGGCGTATTGAAACCAGAAGGGCCATTTTGGTTGTCTGCTAGTTGAATGAATAATGGAATATTGCCTGTGTAGTTATAAGGCTTTACAGATAAAATTGGTTTGCCGTAAGATGTTGCAACATCTATTTCATATTTGCACCAATAACTGTTTGCCATGGCCATGTTTGCAAATATTACAAAATAATTACATTGTCTTATTTGCTCACTTAAAGCCTGTTTAATCTGGTTCGTTTTATTCAAATCAAGAGGGTCATGACTTGGAACAGAATAATTTAGATGAGGTAATTCGTACTCATTTAATTTTGAAATAAGGCTTATATAACTGCTGTTGTAATCCCATCTATGAGATATGAATATATTTGGTTTTGCCATTTTCATTTCCTTTTTTAGTTGGTAACTTAGCAACGATGAATGTATAAAATCTAACGTTTGGTTAAGGGGCGGGCTTTAGCCCGTCCCAGTGAGCGAAGCGAACGATTTGAACCACTTGTTAGCCGTTACCACTATTTCGCTTCATGTTAGCAAGCATTTTTTCATTAACCTTCATGCGTGTTTGAAGTTGCTTGCCAGTGAGAACTCTCTTTCGCATTGTGTCGATTGAGAAATTGTATTCCCAGTCGTTTATCCAGCCTTTTTCATGCGCATGTTTTATGGCTTCTGCATTAAGCGATTTTTGATTGTCTTTCCGGACGCGCTTCACTGCTTGGAATATAAGGTCGGAAGGTAGGCCAATGAATTTCTTTACGCAGCAGTTGCCTACGGTTACGAATTGTCCGTTTAGCTTATTATGTAGTGTGCATATTTCAATTATTGGAAAGTGACCGCACAGACAAGTTTCTGGCTCTTCGGCCTCATATATTTGATACAAGCTCCATTCTAGCTTTGCTATGTCCCAAATTTGAGCCTGAGAACGCTTCAAAATTTCTTCAGTGAGTTTGTATTGGGACATCGGTGCCTCCTTGCGGCTAACGTTCGCCATAACCGGCAGAGAAAAGCGGTGCGACGAAGGAGCGCCGCTTTTCTCTGTCCGTGTTGATGGCGTTGTTAGGTGCGTGTTGATTCATGGTTTAAATTCCCAATACTGGCCAGATTGAGTTTCAACTGTACGAAGACCAAAACGTTGATTCGCCTTCTTGCCATCGCGAATCAGGTAGAACATATCCGCTAGAACCGACCTCGCCTCAGCAAAGTAAGAGTGTCCAAGGAGACTTGTATCAACCCGCGTTGCATCAACTGTCTCGATCCCTGGAACAATGACTAAACCGCGACCCGAATCCCCTGCTCGCGCATATCCATGTACTTTCTTCGATGCAACTAGCGCCAAGTCTTCAGACGACGCGTACAACGTCACTGGCCGGCCCGCAGCTACAAGTGCGGGTGCAATATCTCGTTTAAATACGTCAGCATCTATATCCGGAGCGGTAAGAATCACGTCTCTAAGTCGACTCCGTAACGTTGGTTTGTCAGCCAGAAGCGAGGCTACTGCGCGCGTAAGTGCCCGGTTGCCCATGCTGTGTGCAATCAAATAGACGTTTTGAGCATCAGAGCGCGTGAAAAAATCTTCTAAAAACCTTCTGAGGTTGGCTTGCGTCCATTCAATATTCTGCTCATCAATGGTGTAGGCGGCAGTTGATCCCCGCGATGGCCAACTATAGAAAGTAGGAGCGCCATCGAACCCGAGGTCATAGGTTATCTGAGCAGTTCTCCTCGCGGCATCCTCAAACGTGACGTTGTAGCCATGGACGAACAGAAATGCGTTACTAGCCTTGGATCGGCGCACGCGCGTAGCGACATCTGCGAAGAACTGATCTTTGGAGGCGATAGCAGTCCTCAGTAGCACGACATGCTTGGCAGGGTCTTCCTGGAACTCCAATCGCCATATGGAAGGAGACTCAAGCTCACCCATTCTGTGGTCACGTGGAATGCTTACTTCACATGTTCCATATGTGAGATCCGAGCGGTTAGCCCCAAACATCTCGCTCGGAATCGTACTCCCGGTCAGGTTCCGGTCTGTTGCATAAAACACTCTTACTGTTGCGTGATCTGGCGCTATAGCAGGAGCAGGAGCAGGAGCAGGAGCAGGGGCACCGGTTATTGTTGCGCAACCGTTCAGCAGCGCCAGCACCGCAACAATGCAGAATACGCGTGTCACCAACATGATTTTTCCTCCCGCTGTGGATTGAATGTTTGCAAGCACCTAACGCTTGGTTAAGGGGCGGGCTTTAGCCCGTCCCAGTGAGCGAAGCGAACGATTTGAACCACTTGTTAGGCGCTTCAAACGTAATTGATTGCCATTCATCCATTGGTTCTCTATAGCGCTCAATGAGCTCAAGTAATCCAGATAAATTTTTTTCACCGGTGTAAAGATAGTCACCTGGTGGATAACTTTCAATTTGAAAATCATATCGTCCGATGGGTATATCGCCAAAACATAGCACTGAAAACGTGGCAGGAATGTTATTTATGCGGAAACCAGTGCCCTCTTGCTCATTTTCAGAGGAACCATAAAGCTCGTATTTTTCACCGTATCTTTCTTTTAGACGGCGAATCAAAACTGGTACATCATCACGACGCATTGAGATCACCGCCTAACATTTTATTAGTGCGCATGCGCGTTTACCTCGTTGGACCAGTGAAAACGCGCATAGTTAACTATCTGTATGTAAAGAACTTATCAGCTTTCTGCCAAATATACCATCTTGGAAAACGCGCATGCGCGTTTTCCAAACCTATTATCTCAAATCGTAAATGCATAACTGATTGATATAAAAGAGTTATATTAATTAGTACGTGTGAAAACGCGCAAATTTTTTTCACTATTTTCCTTGATATCCGGAAATTCCAAATAATACTGTATAAAAACACAGCAACTTAAGAGTGAGGGTTATCATGAATCTAAAAAGCCCCTTTCTAAGAGGTCTTCAAGAAGAAATGCGCATGCGTGGTTACAGTATTAGAACGGAAAAAACCTATCTGTATTGGATCAAGGCATTCATTAACTTTCACAACAAGCGTCACCCTTCTTCCAATGGGAACGGAAGAAGTTACACAATTTTTAACCTTCCTTGCCAATCAACGAAATGTGGCCATCAACACACAAAAAATTGCACTGAACTCATTAGCCTATTTGTATCAGAAGCATTTGCACCATGAGCTTGGGGATTTAGATTTTTGCTATGCCACTAAACAGAGACATTTACCGACAGTGTTATTCCCATTGGAGATCTCATCGATATTAAATCAACTTCATGGCCGAGACAGGCTAGTCATTGAGCTGCTCTATGGTAGTGGACTGAGAGTGTCAGAATGTCTCCGGTTACGCGTCCAAGATATTGATATTGAGAGAGCTTCGCTGACCGTTAGAGACGGTAAAGGGCATAAAGATAGGCAAACCATCCTCAGCCATAGATGCGCAGAAAAGCTCACGCCATATATTGAAAAGGCTATTAAGATTCAACACTATGACAACCAACAAGGGATAGGCCCATCACTGCCAAATGCATTAGAACGTAAGTACCCCAATGCGTTTAAGCAACACGGATGGATGTTTATTTTTCCTTCCAGCACAACCTGTATCAATCCTTATACAGGAACGCTTTGCAGGCATCATTTACATCAAAGTGTTATTCGTAAAGCGCTCGGGAATGCCGTGCGTAATATTCAACTGAATAAACGCATCACCTGTCATACGTTTCGGCATAGCTTTGCAACCCATTTACTCCAAGCAGGCCGCGACATTAGAAGTGTGCAAGAACTGCTTGGGCACAATGATGTGAGTACCACACAAATCTATACCCATGTACTTGGCCAACATTTCGCGGGGACAACTAGTCCGTTAGACACATTATAAAGTCAGAGTCCTTTAGTTATTCCGTAGCATTACTAAAATTTGGTCAACTTACAGCTTGTAGAGTTAATTGTTAGCAGCCCTGATAACGCGCAATGGGGTAATAGCTTTTTAGCTGAATGAATTGTGTAAGGGATAGTTAAGATTGGCATTGTTGCACCAGTGACCTTCTAAAACAGGGATAATGGAATGGACCCATCCACTTTTAATCGGCCTCGCAATGGGCCACGATGTAGTCGCTAAAACTCATCA
>NZ_AFOZ01000015.1 GCF_000217915.1 Shewanella sp. HN-41
ATTTAAGCGCCGTGCCAGTTGCGCATTTGGTTGGCTTCCTTTGAGAGAACAACGACTTCAGAACGCGTCATCATATCCTGCAGCGCGAGTTTATCGTCGTTAATTAGTATCCATAGATTACCAATCCCCAGCAATGACCAAACGATTCGGGCATAGGCTGTGATAAGGCTTAGGTTTTGGCCGTTAGGGTGCTGGATCTTCAGGCGCCAGGCGCGCATCCCTAAGGTTTGACCGCCTTTGCTCCAAAATAATGCGTAGAAAGTTCCCACGCACAGGACAAGCCAGAGTCGATAAATGCCATGGTAAATTGGGGTGCCATTAAGCGCATCTGCAACATGCTCAAAGCCATTCATGCCGATAAATCCTGAATAGGTTAGGCCGAAGAATAGGCCAAAACCAATGGCACCCGAAAACATAAACACGGCGACGGCTAACAGCAGATCATAGATGGCTGCGCCTAGACGGCGGAGGAACCCCGCACGGGGAAAGTTGGCATGTTCACTATTTAACATGGATGGATCCTAGTTTGAAAATAACAGTATGTAGATAAAATGACGTTTAGGCTTCTGGCTCTTCGTCGCGGACAAAGTGGATATTGCTAAAACCAAAACGGGCAAACTCGACCTTCCTAAAATCTTTTTCAGCTTTTGCACCTTTGCGGGAGGTCATGGCAATTTGTTGTTCCATGGCGAGGAACTTAGTGAGATCTATACCTTCCGCTTCGGCAACTGCCTCATATAAATCATGGTGTTTATCGTAGCTAAAGGCGATGGTTTTTGTCTGACCTTTGAAGGTGTAAGTGACTTGACGTGCCATGGGGAAACTCCTGAAATTAATTGAATTCACTTCTAAAAATAAAATACACGGCACCTAAGATGCACAGCCCCGCCCACAAATAGTCGAGTTTTAAGGGCTCTTTCATATAAAAATAGGCAAAGGGGACGAATAAACTTAAGGTAATGACTTCCTGTAGAATTTTTAACTGTCCTACATTCATTACCGTGTAACCGATACGATTTGCTGGCACTTGTAGTAAGTACTCAAATAGGGCGATTCCCCAACTGATCAGTGCGGCGATAATCCAAGGTTTTGAACCTAAGGTTTTCAAATGCCCGTACCAGGCAAAGGTCATAAAAATATTACTAAGGCAGAGTAAACCGATAGTGGTGAGGGTTGGGTTCATCATTTATCTCGACGATTAATATTATAAATCATGTACATAGCATCATTAGTGTAACTGCCAAGACATTTATCGATAGTCTGAGGCTTAAAGCCCATTTTAAGCCAATAACTATCGGCACCTTGCACCGCCACTAGGGATAAGGAATCGAGATTATAGCGGTCCGCCAGTAGTTTTAAGCGCGTGAGCGCCTTAGTGCCAGCGCCTAACCCTTGGGCTTTGGCCGAAATCGCAATATCGTGCAGATAGAGGGTATTGGCCTTAGGTAAATGGGTGATGGGCTCGTAGAGCGCGGGTGGTATGTTGACCGTCCAAGGGTGGGCTAAACAATACCCTACCACGGCATTATTCACCTCAAACACAAAACAGGACTGAGGTGACACTTGCCACTTGCTTTGCAATACATGCAGGGGCTCAGGATCCAGTTGTGAGTAGCATTCCGCTTGGATCTGTAAAATAGCATCCCAATCCTGTGGGGTGATTGCACGCAATAACATGGCCGATATCTATCCCGCTCAAAGTGTCTTGATTAAAATAAGCTCGGCATTATATACCCAAATCGTTCTAAAATGCGCTGAAACTCGACGTTGTCGCAGTCGAGTATCAACCGTTTGCCATTAACCTAAATACCGCTGACGGAGGTGGCGCTCAAGATACTGACTATTTAAAGGTTCACCCGTCGCTTGGCGCATGAGTTCATCAGTGGTCAATAGTGAGCCCTTAGCCCAAATATTGTCGCTTAGCCATTGGAAGATTGTGGCTAACTTGCCTGCGTCGATTAAGGTTTCTATTGGCCCTAAGGTTTGTTCCATCGAGAAACGACACTGCGCCGCATACATGGCACCTAGGGTATAACTGGGGAAATAGCCTAATTCACCCACTGCCCAGTGGATATCTTGCATACAGCCATCACGGTAATTGCCATCGGTGTTAATACCCAGCAGTTGTTGCATCTGGTTTGACCAAAAATCGGGTAGATCATCCACGCTTAAGCTACCGTCGATAAAGGCTTTTTCAGCCTCAAAACGCAGCAGAATATGGCAAGGATAGGTGACTTCATCGGCATCGACGCGGATAAGTCCAGGATTGACACGGGTGTAGTGCTGCGCCAAAGCCTCTGCACTGAACTCGCACTGAAGATGACGCTGGATAAGGGGCTGCAATTGGCGTAAAAACGCCGGATTGGCACCAAGCTGCATTTCACAGAATAGACTTTGGCTTTCATGAATGCCCATCGAGCGTGCGAGCCCTGCGGGCTGACCGCGCCATGCTTGTGGCAGCCCCTGTTCATAACGGGCGTGGCCAGTTTCATGGACTATCCCCATGATAGCACTACTAAAATCGGTTTCATTATAACGAGTAGTGATCCGCACATCGCTTGGAACGCCACCGCAAAATGGATGACTGCTGATATCGAGCCTGCCGTGATTAAAATCGAACCCCAAATAAGCCATTACTTCGCGGCCAAGGGCTTGTTGGGCCTTAATATCAAATGGTCCCCCTAGTGTGAGCCTAGGCTCATTTGCCTGTTTGGCTAACACTTCTTGGATCAGGGGCGGTAACCAAGTCCTTAATCCTTTGAAGGTTTGTTCAAGTTTTGCTGTGGTCATGCCGGGTTCAAACTTATTGAGTAGGGCATCATAGGGCGGAATATTCAGTGCTTCACCCCGAATTTGTGCTTCTTCCCTCGTGAGGGCGATGACAGCATTAAGATTTGCTTTAAAGCCCTGCCAATCATTATTTTTACGTTGCTCGCGCCATGCACTTTCACATTGATAGGCCATCTTAGTTTTGGCTTGCACCAGATCGCCGGGCACTAAGCTCGCCTGCTGGTACTGGTATAACATTTCCCTGAGGTTGGCCCGTTGCTCATTTGTCAGCGGCTCATCCGCGGCTCGGGTTAAGTTATCGGCTAAGGTGGCCGAGGTTTTTAGGTCATGTATATGTAGCGCAAGCTCCGCCATCGCATCGGCGCGCTCGCTGTTGCCGCCCATGGGCATCATGGCGGCTTGATCCCAATCCCCCAGAGCACTGAAATGTTCAAAGTGTGAAATTTTCTGGAAATGAGCGGTGAGTTTATCGTAACTTGGCGTGGGGACATTGGTATGTATAGTTGTGCCCATGGGTATTTCCTCTATGCGCCAAGGTGTGTTAACCCTGCGCTAAAAATAACAATAACAGGATGATAATATAATGAAGCTAAAATCAGATAGTACTAAAACGCTTAATGTCCTAGTGTGTCTCGCGTTATTTGGGAGTTGTTTTACTGCACAGGCCGGAGCCGAAAAATTTATCGCTGGCACGGCTATCCCAGAATTTGGGCAGATAGCAAAAGTGGATAGTACGCTCCCCATCCCCAAGGACATAAAGTTTAAAATCGCCTTCGATATGAGCAAGTCGGCCGAAGTGGGCAAGCTAAATCGTCAGCTCGAGAGCTTAGCGCGCTTTATCAATATGCATGTGGCTGCCGGAGTGAAGGAAAGCGATATTGAATTGGCTATGGTGGTTCATGGCAGTGCCATTAGTGACTTAGCCGACGACACCTTTTACGCTAAATTGCATCAGGGGGCTCCAAATGCGAATAAGGCTTTGGTTAAAGCCTTAGTCGAGCACGGGGTGAAGTTTTATATCTGTGGACAAAGCGCGGCTTATTTTGACTTAAACAACGGCTCATTACTGCCGGGGGTGGATATGGCATTGTCAGCGATGACGGCCCATGGCATTTTGGCGCAACAAGGGTTTAGTGAAAATCCATTTTAGGGTGAATTTTTAGTTTGGAAATGGTGTCTGCCTTGCTATTCTGTGGTCCATAAGTCGATAATTACTGTGAAATAAATGGAATGTTGTATTGTTCAAGGAGATGACTATGTGGGCGTTTTTAATTGAACAGCCTAATTTACCTTACACTATCGCCTTTGCCTGTGTGCTAGCCCTTGGTGTGTTTGAAGCCTTAGCCCTGTTAATCGGTTTAAGCATGTTAAGTGCCTTAGACCAATGGGTGCCAACCGATGTCGATTATGATGCCGATACGAGTGTCGGTGGGCTCACCGGCATTGCGGGCTGGTTATGCCTCAATCGATTACCCCTGCTGATCTGGTTTGTGCTGGCACTGACCAGTTTTTCGATAACGGGTTATATCACTAATTTTATCAGTTTGAGTGTTGTGGGAATGCTATTGCCACAGCTCTTTACCTTACCTATTGCCGTAGTGGGTAGTGCATTCGCTTGCCGTTATTTAGGACGAGTGCTTGCCGAACATTTGCCGAAAAATGAATCAACGGCAATATCTCTAGACGATCTTAGCGGTTATGTGGGCACTATTACCTTGGGCTGTGCGATGAAAGGTATGCCCTCAGAGGCCGTCGTGCGCGATAAATATCAACAGAAGCATTATGTTTTAGTCGAACCTGAAATGTCGGGGATTGAGTTTGCCAGTGGCACCCAAGTGGTGTTGCTAAGACGAGAGGGCCGTGTCTGGTCAGCCACTCGTTTTGATAACTAGTATTTTAAAGCCGTTAATCAATTGAAAAGGAAAGCAAATGGATGTGTTAAACGAAGTCACTAGTTCGAGTAACTTTGTGCTGTTAATTGCGGGTATGGTGGTGGTAGGGCTGATAGTTATCGGCCTGATTTTTGCCAAGTTATATAAGCGTGCAACTAAGGAAATGGCCTTCGTACGTACAGGCTTTGGTGGCGAGAAAATTATCAAAGACGGCGGGGCTATTGTGCTACCTGTGCTGCATGAAACCATTGCAGTGAATATGAATACCCTACGCATTGAAGTGGAAAAAACGCAAAAAGACGCCTTGATCACTAAAGATAGAATGCGTGTCGATGTGAAGGCCGACTTCTACTTGCGTGTCGCTCCTAATGCCGATGGCATTTCGATGGCGGCACAAACCCTAGGAACCCGTACCACTCGAGTGGAAGAGTTGAAAAAATTGATGGAATCTAAGTTTGTTGACGTGCTGCGTGCCGTTGCAGCTGAGATGACCATGACCGAAATGCATGAACAGCGTGCCGATTTTGTACAGCGAGTGCAAAATAACGTCGCCAATGATCTTGAAAAAAACGGACTCGAGCTCGAATCGGTATCCTTAACGGGATTTGATCAGACGGATCTGCAGTTCTTTAATGAAAACAACGCATTCGACGCGGAAGGGCGTGCTCGATTAGCGAAAATTATTGAAGAGAAACGTAAAGAAACCAACGATATTCAGCAAGAAAACCGCATTAAGATCGAGCAGCGTAACCTTGAGGCCGAAAAAGAATCCTTGGAGATTGAAAAGTCGGAAGAAGAGGCACGCCTGATCCAGCAACAATCCCTCGAATTTAAACGCGCCGATCAAAAAGCGGAAATCATTAAACAGAAAGAAAATAAGGCCCGTGAAGAACGTGAGGCCGAGATTGCCAAAGAGCGCGCCATCGAAACCGCTGAAATTGAAAAGACTAAGGATATCGAAACCCGCGAGATTGAAAAGCGTAAGTCCATCGAGCAATCGCGTATCCAACAGCAAAGGGATATCGAAGTTGCCGAGCAGGAAAAACGCATCGCCGTTGCGGCGAAATCTGAAGAAGAGTCCGCCGCCCGTGCCCGTGCTGCCGAAGCTGAAAAACTGAAAGTGGAAAAAGAAGAGGCGGTTATCACAGTACGCCAAGTAGCGGAAGCGAATCGTCGTAAAGAAATTGAAGTGATTGATGCCCGAAAAGAAGCCGAACGTGATGCGGTAGGTGTAACAGTGCAAGCCGAAGCGGAGAAACGTGCCGCCGAGGACAGATCGAGTGCCATTCTGATTGAAGCGCGCGCCAGTGCCGATGCGAAGAAACTGCAGGCCGAAGCGGATGAAAAAGTCTACGCCGTCGAAGCTGCGGGTAAACAGGCCCTGTATGAAGCTGAAAACGTACTGCGTGATGAGCAAATAGCCCTGCAAAAGTCCCTCGCTATCCTTAAGGCCTTGCCTGAAATTGTGGCGCAGGCGGTTAAGCCGCTGGAGAATATTGAAGGTATTAAAATCCTTCAAGGTTATGGCATGGGTAATCAATTTGCTGCGGGTGGCGAAGGCGCGCACCATCAAGGTGGTATCGCAGAGCAAGTGACTAGTGCGGCATTAAACTACCGCGCCAATGCACCTGTTGTCGATGCCATGTTAAGGGAACTCGGGTTAGTGCATAGCGAAGCGGGTACTCTCAACGATCTGTTAAATGGCAATAATGCTCTCACTACCGAAGCCTTAAATGTGGTGAAATCAGCCAACACTGGGCTCAATGGTTATAGCCAAAAGCAAGAAGTCGAGAGCCAAAGTGTGTTAAAGCCTTAATTTGAACGACATTAAACTAAGTCAAATCAAGTAAAGTTTAAGTTGCTCCATTTAAGTGTTATAGGGAGTAATAGCTTGATAAATATGACTAAGAAAAACCGCTCGCATTTTTGCGAGCGGTTTTTTGAACTAAGAAAAATCTAACTGCCTATTTGTGTACCCTATCGACACCCGATGAGCGGCCTTCAGCATGGCAGATTGCGCATGACTCCTGTCCTGATTGATAAATGCGACCACCGCTGGCATCACTTTGGTAAACCCCACCAAAGCTGCGTGCATGGACGGCTAAACTATCGGTGAGCGTGTGACAAGCCGCGCAGGTTGCTAAGGTGGGGGAGTACTCGGCAATTTGCCCTATGTTGGCTGCATCGGGTGTCGCAACTAACAGGGATTGCTGCGCACTCAGCCCCTCGAGACTGAGCTGTCCTGTGCTATGACAAACACCGCAGTTATTCTTCGCATTAGGGTAAGTGAGTTCGGGACGTGGGTTATCAAAACCCACTACAGTGCGGGTTCCCGCATGCAGTGAATGCACCATTTCCCTGTAGCTCAAAGTATTGTTGATGGTGCGATAGGGCTTGATTTGGCTGGCCCCAGGAGTATGCATCACATTGGCATTGAGATACATGATCGCATCATTGTTGTGGCAGCTTTGACATTGTCCATCGGTCAGTGCGGTTGCGGTTTGCGGGGCATGACAGGTGCCACAGCTGCTATTGGGGTCAAAAATTCCCTCCATTTGATGCGCCGATTGGACTCTGTCCTCGAATCCTTGATCATGACATTGGCGACAGGCCTGTTCATTGACTTTAGCTTTTGCCGCAACGGCTTGACCTTGCAGGGTTAACGAATTAATAGCACTGAGACTCACCTCTTGATTAGCGATATTACAGTTAACCGCAAAGCCGGTATTTTTATCGGCACAGAGCACCAGTTTACTGTAGAGCCTTGACTGACTCAGTTCGCCAAAATCGACAGTCGCCAAGTTAGATATCGTGACGGTTAACTGATTAGGCGCAGTGATATTTACGGCGACATTAGCCGTGTTTGCCAATAAATCCCACACCTTACGTTGGCCATTATTGATTGGCATGTCCGCACTGTTGGTTTCACCCGCGGCAATCAACCAGAAGGATTTAATCATAGGTTGACTGGAGGGCAGTTGCTCCATTTGCTGGACTTGCAATGTCACCGCAAGGGTCTGAGTTTCAACACTTAGCTGTGAACTCAGTAACTTAACTTGGTAATCGTTCACCAGTTTAGTGGCTGTTTTGACGGTGGCATTGTGGAAAAGCCCTACACCTTCAGGATGAGTGCTATCAGGGTGGCAGCCGCTACAGCCCTGTGCCCATGCGTTAGCAAAAATTTCCCTGTTGTGGAATAAACCCGCCACAGTGCCGTTCCAATCAGTGGGGATTTGCGCTTGGTGACAGTCAAGGCAAGCGGTTTGACTGGGGATATTATTATTACCACTTTGCGCCGTTGCGTCGGGAATATGGCATTGTTGACATTGGGTCATATCACCGGGATAGGTCACATTGCGGTAGTCATATAACTGTCCCTTGTAACCGACGATTTGATATTTGGCTTGGTGGATCTGGTGTGCCAATGTCGCCATATCTAGGCTATTACCCGTTTCAGGATCGCCAGAGTAAGTGGTGTGGCAGACAACGCAGCCCTCAAAGGCGAAACGTTTACTGCCGTGCATCAAAAGGCGAGTATCGGTATTGGCTAAGTCTGCGTTATGGCAACGAAAGCAGGCTTGCTCAGGTGCGATAACTTTACGGCCCATATCCGCCGCGACGGTTTGTCCGGTGGCGGGCACAAAATCATACACGCCGTTGATCAACTGAGTGTCGATTGGGCTGTTTGCGAATGGTTTCAGCTCTAGATAAATTCTGTGAGTGAGATCAGCTGAGTACTGAGTGTCTATCCCCGTAAACTGCGAGTAACCCGTGAGTGGTTTACTCAAAGTGTAACGGTATAGGCCCGCACCTAATGAGGTTAAACAAGCCGCTTTACAGCTGCTTTCTATCCCCGCTTGCCATTGAGTCTGTGCATTCGCTTGGGCATTTGTTGCTGGTTCTACTTGATTATTGATGTAACTGGTCCATTGCAATGCTGCATCAGTAGTGCTCTTAGCCTCGGCACTTATGGCTGTTTGGGCTTGGTAATGAGCTTGTGGTGGAGCCAATTTAGCAATACCAACACCTAAGGTATCGAGATCCTTTAGGTTTTCTAGTCCAGTGACCGCAATCCCATTCGCATTGCTGAGGAAGAAATCGACCTGTACACGGGTTTGGGCATCGATAACCACATTTTCTATTGTCGCTTTGAGTGTATCCGCTTGTTCAATGCTGATACTCACAATCCCTGGTGGACCTTCTTTCCCATCGTCACCATCGGAGCAGGCTGTTATCAGACAGACTGCGACTACCATTGGCGTAAATATTTTCCATTGAGAACGGGTATTCGTTTTCATCATTTTCCATTCCTTTTTAATTAGATTCTGTCGGGACTCTAATCGGAATGTATGCGCTATAGATATTAACTTAGTTATGAGTCGAGTTGCACTCAATTAATCACTTTTAAATGTTTTTTGTTAATTAAATTAATATAATTTGATGTGAGGCATTATTATGAATTGTTAGATTTTTAATTGTTAATTCTTAAAAACGTTACTCTGATACATGTCGTGTAACTTGAACTAATAATGCCAAAATATGGGTAATTGTGACGCAGGTTAAAAATAAAAGACGTAATTTCTTTAGCATAAATTGTCGGGGATCAAAGTGTATGCATATTTTAATTATATTGCTTTGACTAATAAAGGATCAAATATGATTACCAGAAGAGGAATGCTTAAAGGTGGTATGGGCGTTGCTGTCGGTACGGTTTATAGCGGAACATTAATAAGTTTTCTGACCGGTTGTGGCAGTGACAGTAATAGCCAAGAAATAGTAGAAGTCATGCCTGGTGGACTCATGGTGGTGAACCCTACGGTTTGTGTTAGCTGCAGACGCTGTGAAATTGCCTGTGGTTGGAACCATGAAGGGGATAGCAGTCCGACACTTGCCCGCGTCAAAGTAGAAAAAAATATGAACTATGGCCCATATGGTGTGCAATTTGACTATGAAATACAGCGAGGAGAATGTGGTGATAGGACCGTTGTTCCTTCCACTTGTCGCCACTGTGAAGTTTGTACAGAAGTTTGTCCACAGCAAGCCATTTCGACTAATGAACAAACTGGCGCGAAAGTGATTGATGAAGAACGCTGTGTCGGATGTGGTTATTGTGCAGATAAATGTCCTCAGCAAGTTATTAAAGTTGATCGCAGTAAAATGAAAGCCATCAAATGTGATTTATGTGATGGTAAACCTGCCTGCGCGCAAGTGTGTCCTACAGGTGCAATTAAATTTTATAACTGGGAAGAGGCTGAAGCTGCATTAGAACAATATGAAAAATATACCAGCTTAGTTTCTTAAATTCAGGAGAAGTAATATGAGTGATAACATTGGTGGTTGGGCGGGTAAAGTCCTCAGAGTTAATTTAACAACTAATCATATATGGTATGAGCCAATCAATAAATATTATGACTATATTGGGGGCATGGGTATTGGTTATAAAATATTGTGGGATGATCATAAGGATAATATTACCGCAATCGACCCGGATAATATTATTGTCTTTTCTGCAGGGCCATTAACGGGGTCTGGTGTTATTTGTACTGGACGAACAACCATTACTTCCCGTAGTCCCGTAATTGAAAAACATCTGATTGCCGATGGTCACTTTGGTGGGCATTTTTCCCCCGCAATGAAATTTGCTGGTTTCGATGCGATTGCGATAGAAGGCAAAGCGAACAGCCCTGTGTGGCTGAAAATTGTCGATGATAAGGTCACGATAGAACCTGCCGATGCCCTATGGGGTAAGGGCATATTTGATACCCATGCCATGATAGCGCAAATGATGGGGTCCAATGCTCAAGTCGCTGCGATTGGCCAAGCGGGTGAAAACCTAGTCCCCCTTTCTGTCATCATGACTCAGGGCGGACACTCAGCGGGTGGTCATGGCTCGGTAATGGGCTCAAAAAATTGTAAAGGGATCGGCATTATCGGCACTGGCGCCGTTAAAATCGCCGCCAATAATGAAAGGATGCGTGCCTTAGATGACCATATTTTAGGGATTATCGGTGCCAACAATAATGGTGTTGTGCCTTCGACGCCGCAATCTTGGGCCGAATACTCTGCACCTATTAGTCGTTGGAAAGCAAGACCTGGGCTTAAGTGGGGCGCCGCCGATCAAGAAATCGATCTAGGCGAAGTGCCATGGAATGAACGTAATCGTATTGGGTTTCGAACTTCGATGGCAGAAAACTACATTGGTGTTGAATACGCCAATAAGTGGATGAAGCGCTCCGGCGGCTGTCACTCATGCCCAATTCGTTGCTTCTGTGAACTTAAAGTTCCTGAATTGAAGAGCAAATACGGTCGTAAAACCGAACATATATCTAACGTCTGTATGGGATTCCTCGTACCGCAGTATTTAATGGGCACCAAAAAAGATACAGAGGCACATGCGATGGTGGGCGCTTTAGGTGCTCATATTCTCGATGACTATGGTATTTGGTGTAACTATGGTTCCATTTCTCATTTATTTAAATTCTTAAAAACCAAGGATATGTTTAAGCATTTATTACCTGAAGATGAATTTAACAGTATTCCTTGGGCGCTTTGGGATAACAAGGATCCCGCCTTCTTACTGGATTTTTATCGCCGAGTGGCGTTTAAAGAAGGTGAAATCTCCCATATGGCCGACGGCTTATATGATTTGATCAAACGTTGGGGTTTAGATGGCACTAATCCCAAGTTAGGTAATTGGGATATTCACAAAGAAAGTACCACTAAGGTATTCAACAAGAAAACCAATGCCGCCGTTCACCATGCCAGTGAAACCGCGGGCCAAGTGGGTACGTTAATCAACGTAGTCTTTAACCGTGATGCCCAGTGCCATTCCCACATCAACATAGTCAACAGTGGTTTGCCACACGATATGATAGTGGCGATTGCCGAGAAAAAATGGGGTGAAGGTGCATTCGATAAGGTGAAATGGTATACCCCAATCAATGTGGCTAAGATCCGTTTTGCAAAATGGTCGCTGGTGAAAAACGTGTTACATGACTCGTTGACACTGTGTAACTGGATGTTCCCACTGCTGGCATCACCGGATAAAAATCGCAACTATGAAGGTGATAGTACCATTGAATCGCAGATGTTCAGTTTAGTGACAGGGATTGAAACCACAGAAACGGAATTGGACTTTAAAGCGGAAAGAGTACTGCACTTACATCGAGCCTTAACTGTATTGCAAATGAATGAAAGTAATATGCGTGAAGAGCATGATGTGCTCAGTGACTGGGTTTATGATTTGAATCCAGATAAAAACTTCGGCCAAGAGGGCACCATCAAGATGGACCGTGCTGATATGCAAACGGCGCTGGACATGTTTTATGAAGCCTTTGGTTGGGATATTCAAACCGGTGCGCCGACTCGGGCCACGCTCGACAAGTTTAGCCTAGGTTTTGTTGCCGATAGATTGGCGGCGCGGGGCCTGTTACCTAGTTGAACACGGTAGTTGGACACTATGATTGAACTTGTCGGTTATATCAGGGTATTTAGCCAACATGGACGCTTAGTCACGGCGGATCAAATCGCCGCCGTGGCAGGGCTCGAGTGGGATAGTGAGCAAACGGTTGACCGTTATATTCGCCTGATCCTCAACGAGGCATATAAGGATGTGCAGATGCGTTTGTCGGGGAAAGATCATTACTTTTATTCCGAACAATTCATCGTCGAACGCTACGCTGAACAGTGGCTAGCCCTTAACAGAGGGGAAACTCTAGAGGTTATTGCTGCTCAGATCCGACGTAACAGTTGCCGTCATACTGCGGTGTTTGAGGAAAGTGTACTGACCTTCGCCCCCTATCATTTTGATGAACTCAAGCTGGCGACAACCCGAGACCAGTTGCGGCAGCAGCTAGGAACCGAGGATATTTTTTACGCCGTGGACAATCAGGGCCGGGGGTATTATTACTCTACCCAAGGGCTGAGTCACAGTTATGCTGAAGTTCTGGCTAATTACGACCCCTATGAGTGGTCATACTGATGTTAATTGGTGTTTCGCACTGAGTTGTGCTTCATTGAGCGATTTGGGCCTACATCACAACCCTGACTAAGCGCCTACGGGCGCTTTTTTACTGGAATAAATTTGTAGTATTTGGTTGTTACCTTTGTCGCGGCAAGGGGAGTAAAGTGGAGTGGTTCATTAGAGCGAGGTTTCCAATTTTCACTCAGACACTGTCCCAATAAAAGGAGTTTACCATGGCAAAAATTTTGATCATCGCGGGTGATTTTGTTGAAGATTACGAGCTAATGGTGCCGTTTCAGGCGCTGCAAATGGTGGGGCATCACGTCATCGTCGTTTGCCCCGATAAAGTTGCCGGACAAACCATTAAAACCGCAATCCATGATTTTGAAGGCGACCAAACCTACAGTGAAAAACCAGGGCATCTCTTTGCTTTAAATGGTGATTTTTCGAAGGTGAGTGCCAGTGACTTTGATGCTTTGCTCCTTCCTGGGGGGCGAGCACCCGAGTATTTACGTTTAAATCCTTTAGTGCTGAATTTAGTTAAAGCGTTTTCGGAGCAAGATAAGCCCATGGCGGCCATTTGCCATGGTGCGCAGCTGTTGACCGCGGCGGATGTTGTTGGCGGTAAAAAGGTGTCAGCCTACCCAGCATGTGCTCCAGAGGTGAGACAAGCAGGCGCTGAATATTGCGAAATTGCCGTAACGCAAGCGATTACCGATGGTAAGCTCGTCACCGCCCCCGCTTGGCCTGCACATCCAGCCTGGCTAGCGCAATTTAATCAGTTGCTTGGCTAGCTTATCAGTTTGATTTTGTGGCATAACAGTTCGGGTAGACACTTAAGGGGAGCAAGAAAGTGTGTGAAATCTATTCCGGCGCCGAACCCGAACTGTTCGAACTTAAAACCCGTTCTATTCGTATCGACGGCGTCGTAACCAGCGTGCGTCTAGAGGCTGTTTTTTGGCAAATCATAGAAGATATCGCCGACGAAGCGGACCTCAGTGTTGCGGCTTTTTTAACGCGAATCTACCAGGAAGTGTTAGCTCGCCATGGCCGAGTTGCCAATTTTGCCTCTTTGCTGCGTGTCGCCTGCACAACCTATCTAAATGAAGGCAAACGTTTAGTGTTGAACCCTAAAGTCACCTTCCAGCCAAGGAAATGAGTCAGCTTTAACAGGCTAACATCTGAGTGTACTTTTGATAATGTGATCAATTTTGCCATTGACCTTGAGTCTGGCAACGGTCTGATTGATTGCAAAAAGCCATTCGACGTGTTCTTTCGCAAAATTGCGGCCTTGCTAACCTAACATAAGCCACAATCAATCACTCTTATACGCTAAATCAGCAACTGGCACAGGGAAGGTAGCTGATTATTAGGATAAATCCTATAGGCTTTATGGTGTTTAATTAGGCTCGACTTTTTATTACCTTGGCTGAGTAATAAACCGTGGGACAGGGCGATACGGGTGAGTTGTTGCTCATCGGCCCGAACATATAAATTAATTGGCTTAATGAGTTGGCCATCCTTGATATGTTGTGCCAACTCTTTTGCATCAATCACTAGACTAGATTGACCATCGCCGTCGAGTTTGAGCTTAGTGCTAATTTCTGTGTCGGTAAAGACTAACCAATTATCTTTAACTAACGCAGCAATCATAGTGTTCAATGCCACACCTAAAGCGTGTTCTGATTCTTCAACTGTTTGATATTGAAATACAATTCTCTCTAATAAACGTTTGAGTTCAGCACCCGCACCTTGGCTGCGGGCTAAACGTATCCATGCCGTTAGGTCATCGGCAACCAGTTTAGAAAAGCGTTTTTCCTTTAGGGATTCGACCATCCAATTACACAGAAAATGACTTTCCTGTGCAGGGGTACGTTGTGCTTTTTTGGTTTGTGCCGATGCAGTTAAATCGGCAAGGCCCGCGAGGGCGAGTTCGAGTACAGCTTGGTTATAGGTTTGAGAACTCATTATGGCTCCGCCGCGGGTTGAAGTGATGTTATCTATTTGAACATTGACGATATTGATTGCGGCGGGGTTAGTTTAACAAAGCAGACGTTAAATCGATAATGATTCTTGCGAATCGATTAGCCCCGTGACAATTAAGAGCAGTTTTAGTACAGAGCAACTTTATTCTTAAGACCTATATACTCATACTCGCTCGAAAGTACGGTTGAAAGATAGGGTTCCTAGGACTAGACTAAAAATATTAAAGGACTGCTTCACTCTAACGATAAATTTAAGTGACAATAATGGAAGAGGTAAACTATGCGCTTTTATATGGCAAGGCAACCTATATTGAATAGGAAAAAACATGTTGTTGCTTATGAGTTGCTTTTTAGAAATAGTCGAGAAAATAGTTTTCCACAGGGCGTTGCTGATAAAGTCGCTACAGCGAAACTACTCATAAATAGTTATTTAAATATGGATTTAGAGGAATTAACTGAAGGTAAGCCCGCACTAGTTAACTTTCCCACTCATTTCTTGAGTAAACATCTATTGTATATGCAGCCATACAAGAATATTGTCGTTGAAATATTGGAGACAGTTAGTCCAAGTGAGGAAAATTTCTGTATAATTAAAGAGTTATTTAATATTGGATATTATCTGGCTTTGGACGATTTTGTGTATTCTCCCCAATGGGAACGTTTTTTGCCTTTCTTCAAGCTGATCAAGATTGACATAATTGCGACACCTTTGGGTAGTGTTTCCCATTTAATTCCTATGTTTAAGAGATATAACTTAAAATTGCTTGCGGAAAAAGTCGAAACATTAGATGAGTTTAAGCTAGCGGAATCCCTAGGTTTTGATTACTTTCAAGGATATTTTTTTTGTAAACCAGAGATAATGGAAGGAAAGGAGATAGGTGCTACCCAGTATTCTATAATGTCAATTTACAATGAAATAATTAAACCTGAGTTTAGCTTTCATAAGTTGGAAAGGTTTTTTTCACAGGATTTAGATCTTACTTATAAGCTACTGAAGTTTGTCAATTCAAGCCAGTTTAAACATGCAAAAGAATTTACATCAATAAAACAGACAATGGTTTTTTTGGGAGAAAATAAACTTCGTAAATTTGTTAGTCTTATTATTTTGGCTGAACTCAACCCAAATAAGCCGGCAGTATTGATTCATAACACTATGATAAGAGCAAGGTTATGTGAAGAGTTAGTGTCCTTAATGGGTTACCCATCCTTGATTGAGTCGGCTTTTCTCACAGGATTGTTATCTACTTTGGATGCTATTTTAGATAAACCTATGGCAAGAGCACTAGAACAACTTCCTCTTGATCGGCAAATAAAATGTGCTCTACTTAAAAATGAAGGATACTTAGCACATTGCTTACAGCTTGCACTGGCTTATATGGAGGGAGATTGGGGGTCTGTCGATTATTTCACTGACACCTATAAAATTGATCCCGATAGACTGATTTCAAGGTGTGACAGGGTTTACAGTTGGTTGAGACAGTATCAAAGCTCTGTTCAATAGTGGTAAAAGTAAACTAACCATAAGGATATTGGTGTATGAGTATTGTGGATTTGAACGGGTTTAATTCTTGCGCATTTATGCTATCACCTAAGGGAGAGTGGTTGGGTGAGAATCATGCATTTTCAATTGATACGTTTTTTTCCTGTTCCAAAAAAATACTGTGCGCTCATTTTAATACCTTGAAATATAACTTATTTCCAGATGAAGATCTGATAGTAAATGGATGTCATATAAGATTTAAAATACTAGAGGCGACAACTAAAGATATCATTGTATTTTGTAGTGTTATAAATGACTTTCAAATGGAACGTCAATTTAAATATAATCAATTTGAAAGTTTAGATGTTGCTAATTTTGATGGCTATCATCGACGACCTGTTTGTTCTGATGCATTTATTCTTATAAATAAATGGGGTCGTATTGAATCAATGAATGAGGTGTTTGAGTCCATATTTTCTTATTTGAATTGTGAGTGTTATACAGGTAAGCCATTTTTTACATTAATTAGTGATATTGTGAATCGTGAGTTTAAGGCTCTTAATAGGTCCCCTTTAAAAGTGCTTAAATGGTTTGATTTTAAACTTGAAAAAAATAAGCGGATTAAGTTTATATTCAAAAATGAGTCTGGATTGCTCCTTGAATATAGAGATGTTATTTTTGTCGATGGGAGTCGATTTGGTCTACTGATCTCTCAATCTGAGAGAGGTAAGCGCGAGGAAGCGCTAAAACAGGAATGTTCAACACTCGCGCAACTCAATAAACATCAGAGTGACTTTATTGCAACTCTTGGCCATGAAATTAGGACACCATTAAATGCGGTATTAGGTTTAATTGAACTCAGCTTGGGCAGTGTCAGGGCACAAGACAGAGCATTACTATCTATAGCATTTAGTACATCTAAACAAGTTTTGTCCCTTGCTAACAATATGTTGAATTACAAAAAATGGAGCGAAAATAAGTTAGAGATTACCCGTAATGTCGTAGATATAAGAAAGCTAGCAGAATCTATTATTGATGCATTCAGTGTTCAAACGGATAAAAAAGGGATTGTGTTAGATTTTTATATGCCATTAAGCTTTAGAAATAAGATAATCTGTGATGAAGTAAAAATGAGTCAGATTATCTATAATTTAATTTCCAATGCAATTAAGTTTTCTGATAAAAGCAATGCCTCTGTCTTACTGATTATTGATGTTTTGGAAAAGGAATTTGATAGTGTTAAATTAAAGTTTTCAGTTGTTGATAATGGTATTGGTTTAACCGAAGATGAACAGTTGCGAGTGTTTGATAAATATGAGCAAGTATCATCTAATACTTTCAATCAACATCATGGTATTGGCCTGGGGTTATATATAAACAACAATTTATGTAATTCTATGGGGGCAGAACTTAAGGTTGTTAGTAAACTGGGTGAAGGTAGTATTTTCTATTTTGTGCTAGAATTTATGTTGGATGATGAAAATATTAACGAGGTGGGTGATACTACATATGACTCTGAAAAAACTAGTTTAGTTAAAGTTTATACTAATAGCGCTTTATTCTATAAGTCTGTAAGTCGATATTCAAAAGAACTTAATTTTGAAATATTATATTTTCCGAGTAATGAAATAACTCATGCTAGTGTTGCTGATGGAATGTTTTTTATTGATTTAACTCAGAGTGATATTATATCGATAGATGAGTTTTTGACTCAATTATCGCCCCTAAGTGAATGTATTGTTGAATTGAGGAAAATGTCATTAACTAAACCCTATTTAGATGGTGAGATAATGTTGTATCCACCGCTTAAGATACAGCAAGTTATTGACTTTGTTAATGTTAAAAGTTGCTTACATAGCATAGATGAGAAGAGCATAGGGGATGCTGATTATAATGGTATCAGCGTATTGGTTATTGATGACTGCCAAGAAAACTTATTTGTTATTGAAAAACAACTGCTATCTTTGGGTGTGAAAGCGACATGTGTACAAGATCCTATACAAGCCATTGAACTTTTTAAAGTTAATAAGTTTAATGTCGTCATTTCAGATGTGGTGATGCCAACTATATATGGTGTCGATTTAGTGAGTGTCATTAGAGATATTGAACATTATAGAGAGTTAACACCATCGATTATTATTATGTTGACGGCAGAACATGGTGACGACTGTAGAGATGAATGTTTGCAAGCCGGTGCCAATAGGGTGCAAGTGAAACCCTTAGCCTTAAACGAATTGGTGGGGCTTTTGGATGACGTTAAGGCCATTTTTCCTCACCATACAAAGGACCATTTTGTTATGGTTGGCAGCGATAATAATATCGAAGAGGATGACTTTGTTTGTTTTGATGAGCATGATGTAGAACGGTGTGAGGTGACACCGCAGTCACCGTCTACGGCGCAGTTGGTCAACTTCTCAGAGATATATAAGTTTGTTGGCGAAGATGTTAGTGATGAAGAGTTAGAGACATTTTTAGAGCAATATTATAGTAATTTAATCGTAAAACGTGAAGCACTAAAATTGGCAATAATGGAGAATGATTTTCTGAGGATCAGCACCATTAGCCATACGCTTAAAAGTAATTCTCTTTTTGTTGGGGCTAAAAAACTCAATTTATCTTGTCAAGAATTAGAGAATATTTCACGTGATGACTCGGTTGATTACAATACACTATTAGATTGTTGGCAAGAAGTGGATGATGATTTGTTTACTTTGACGGAGTTTTTTATGCAGAGGAGTAATCAGAGTGGACAGAGTTAATTTTGAGCATATAGTTCTCTATACGAACGATCAAGAAAATGACAGATTGTTGATCAGTGTCCTGATACGCCATTTTTCTCGTATTCATGTCATTAAATCGAATGCCGAACTTATTGAACAGATAAAACAATCAACACCTAAAGTTATTTTGGTTGCGGCCGAAACTTTGCAAGAAACCTTGCTCGTTTATTATGAAGCTATTGAGGCATTACAGGCTGTAGACATCTGCGAACACGCCGTTGTTTCCCTTATTCCAAAACATCAGGAGAAAGAAGCGTACGAAGCTTATCGCAGTGGGATAATTAATGATTACTTAATCGCTAGGCCCATGTATGAAATACATAGGGCAATTATTATATGTACACATTTATTGAGAGAGATAGGGCTAAAGGGTAAATACAGAAAAGTTGAAGAATTTGTCAATGTGCAAGAGAATTACTCTACGCACATAAAAGAGATAGTTTTGAGAGGGGCTCAGAGAAAGAAAGATTTAGAACATGATTTTGAGTTGAGCTTAGAGGAGATAGATAAGTCTTTAGATAAGGCTGAGTCGCATCTTGTAAATAATAAAGCTGCCGAGTTAGACGTGGCATCATTAAAAAAAATATTATCTTTCATTCGCTCTAATGAGATTCGACCTGCACTGTTGAAATTACAAAGTAAAGCATTGCACTTACTCGAGCTTGTTGTTACTGACGTGTCAAATGTTGCATCAGTTGCAGAAACCCCTTTACCAGAAGAGGAGGAGGTAGTGGCCACACATAAAAACACTTCTCCGGTTTCTGACACTAAATATACCTATAATAGATTATATTCCGAATCAAAAACTGCGACTACATCACCACAGGCAATTGAAATTCCGATAGTCCCAAAGATGTTAATTGTGGAAGATGATCATATTAGTTTGAATCTTACTATTATGCTTCTTAGAACCTATGCTATAGAACTTGATACATCCCTATCGGGACGTATGGCATTAGATTTGTTGTCGAAGAAAAAATATGACGTTATTTTAATGGATATAAATCTTCCTGATACCAATGGGTTTTATATTATAAATCATGTAAATAAAACTAATGGGATAAATTCAAACACACCTATTGTCATGTTGACAGGTAATAAAAACAAATCATCTGTTCAGCAAGCTGTAGCCGCTGGCGCAAAAGGCTATATTATTAAGCCACTATATAAGGAGTCGATAGTGAAACTTTTTCGAAAATACGATATTCCATTGCATTTACGTTGATATAATATTCAGACAATGAATTTCATCATTTTAGCGGCAGTAGAATAAAAAAGCGTCCACCTTCGGACGCTTTTATATATATATATTTTAGTTTAATTCAACAACGCTGCGGTTTAAGTTTATCTCACATATCACTTTAGCTTGTTAGCTTTACTTGGCTGGCCGACTTTGACTTTGACGCGGCGGCCCTGCATATTTTTTTCCGCGATAACCTGTGCGCCAACGTTGTCGGTTCTTTGTTGCTTTTTGGCAAAACTGCGACGGGTTTGCAGTTGTTTTAAGAGCAGCTCGCGGCTACCAACTTCATAACCTGGGACAGTGACACGACGAATTTGCTGGCCGATAAGTTTTTCGATATCTGCCAATGTGCGCTCTTCTTCGCGGCTAACGAATGAAATGGCGACACCGGTTTTTCCTGCACGGCCAGTTCGACCGATCCGGTGAACATAGTCTTCGGCGAGGAAAGGTAAGTCGTAGTTGACAACATACTCTAGGCTTGGAATATCTAAACCGCGGGCGGCAACTTCGGTCGCGACTAATACGCGAACTTTGCCTGCAACAAATTCGCGCAGCGCGCGGCGACGGCTACCTTGTGCCTTTTCACCATGCACCACTTCAGAGGGAATGCCATCTAAATTTAATTCTTTGACTAAAGTATCCGCGGCTTCGCGTGTCGCAGTAAATACCAATACTTGTTGCCAGTTTTTCTTACCGATAAGCTCAGATAACAGTTCACGTTTACGGCGTTGTTCAACCGGATAAACTACTTGGCTGACGGTATCGGCGGTGGTGTTTTGCTTATCGACGCTGATCACCTGCGGTTTGACCATCATATCGTTGGCGAGTTTCTTCACGGCACTCGAGAAAGTAGCCGAGAATAACAGGTTTTGACGCTTCTTATTGACCGCTTGGAGGATCTTTTGGATATCGGCGCTAAAGCCCATATCCAACATACGGTCGGCTTCGTCGAGCACTAAAAAGTCGACGTTCGACAGACTTAAATTACAGGCGGTAAGATGCTCGAGTAAACGACCTGGCGTGGCAACGATTACATCGGCGCCGCGTTTCAGCTTTTGCGCTTGAGTCTCGACTTTTACGCCGCCGTAAATAGTTAACACGCTGAAGTTTAAGTATTTGCAGTAAGCCGTAACGTTGTCAGCGACTTGAGCCGCAAGCTCACGGGTCGGGGTAAGGATCAATACGCGGGCATTCGACTTTAACGTTTCGCTTGGATTTTCAACCATCTTTTGCAGGATCGGCAGCGCAAAGGCGGCAGTCTTACCCGTACCGGTTTGGGCACTGGCTAAGACATCTTGGCCGCGGCGGATAGCAGGTATCGCTTGCTGCTGAATAGGCGTCATTTGTTGATAACCGCAATCTGAGATAGCGCGCAAAATCTCGGGGGAAAAACTAAAAGATTCAAATCTCATTTTGGATTCCTATCATTCACTTATTCAAACATTCAAGCCCCAAGTTTTGCTCTGCCACGCAGGGGGCGACATCACATTTGGTTTGCTCATTCTTCCACACAGATTTATAAGAAAAATGGCGGGCGCGGAGTATAGCAAAATTTTAGGTTAAAACCTGTACTTTTTAACCCTGTCTGCGCTTTATACCGACTTGGCGCCCCAATTCCTCAGTCGAACAAGGTATTGGGCGCCTTTAAACGACGCTTTGCAAGAACCCGCATTTGAGGTTGTTTGATTATTTCTACGCCCTAGCCAAAGGCTCTACGTAACCCCTGCGCCTTCTGGGCATTGTGTTTTAGGTGATTGGCAGCTTCACCAATTTGATGGGTTGCGGTGAGGTTTTCACTGCTAGTCTGGCTGATGGAGTGGATATTACTGGTGATCTCATTGACCACTTGGCGCTGCTGATCGGCGGCAACGGCGTTTTGCTGGGCAAAGGTGTGGATTTCACTGACCTCTTGGTAGATGGTGTTGACGTTATTGGCGGATGCTTGAATATCATTGGCGCAGAGTTCGGCGTGTTGGCGGCTCTGCTCCATTTCCTTGGCCCAGGCATTTAACATGTTAAACATCTTATCGACACTCTGGGAAATGCTGTTTGTCGACAGTTGGGTGCGACTCGAGAGGGCGCGAACCTCATCGGCAACGACGGCAAATCCTCTGCCTTGTTCACCTGCGCGGGCGGCTTCAATGGCGGCATTGAGTGCGAGTAGATTCGTTTGTTCGGCGATAGAATCAATTTCGCCCATGGCATTGGCTACCCGTTCTGCTTCCCGATTCAATTGATGGGCATTGTTAGCTGCATCGGCAACGGATTTCGCTAATAACTCAATCTGTTGAGTGTTGGCCTTCATATTGGCGCTACTTTTCAGGCAGAGATCGTAAGCGGTGTTGATGCTGGTCGATGTCAGGTGGGTATTTTGTGCGACTTCGGCGATGGTGGCACTCATTTCTTCCATCGCACTGGCGAGTTGTTCTAGCTGGTTTTTCTCTTGATCTAGGCTGACATAGGTCTGCTCAGTGGTGATGACTAATTGGTCGGCTATGGTATGTAGATGATTGGCTTGATCTTGGGTTCGACCGAGTACACCATTCATTTTGGCCTGTAGCATGATCAGTTGGAAATCAAGGATGGATGAGGTATCGGCACCGGAATAAATGTAACGACTGATAGAGTCGTATTCTTGCTGCATCTGCAACAGTTGAGTCGGGATGCGAAAGGCTTCATCGTAGAATATCGCCAAGTTGAGTCCCATAAGAATCGCCCCTGCGATGATCACGCCCCATCCCCAAAAATAACCCGCGATCAGTAATCCCGTGAAAGCAACAATAGCTGAGACAAAGCGTTTTTGCATCAAACTTAAGGGTTTAGGTATGGATTTGTTCTGCTTAAGCCTTTGGTATATATCGGTTGCTTTAGTCACGTAGGCCGCTTTAGGCTGAATACGTACCGATTGATATCCTACGATAGTGCCGTTTTCGAATAGGGGTGATACAAAGGCATCTACCCAATAAAAGTCACCGTTTTTACAGCGATTTTTCACCACACCGCGCCAGGATTGACCGGATTTAAGCTTTTCCCACATTTCTTTAAAAGCGGCACTGGGCATATCGGGATGACGCACCACATTGTGGGGAGCCCCCAGCAGTTCTTGGGCACTATAGCCGGAAATGCTGATAAAGCGATCATTCACATAAGTGATGATACCGCGGGTATCTGTGGTGGAGATCAGTTCGTCTTGTGCGGTTAAACGGATTTCTTGTTCTGCTTGCCCCATATGTGAGGGGCGATTTCCGATGAAGTTACTCTGGCTCATTTAGTGTGTCCATTCAGGGCCGATACGACGTTTAGGGTAAATGTAACTGGTAAAACGGGTGCCAGCTCTCATTGGGGTCGGCTTATTGTGTGATAATGGTATCATTCTTGTGGGGTTATTGGAGAGGGATTTCTAGCTTTAACCCCAATAAAAGTAATGATTTTTAAATTTTGTAAGTTTCTACAAATATTGCATTTTTAATTCGCTTTCAAACGAGTGTTTATCCTGTGAAAAGGCAAATTTCAGTGTTTTGTATCAGGTCTGTTTTTAGCTTATGACGGGCTAAAGTTGTTATAGGTTAATAAGCCTAAATAGTGGCAGGAGCTTAGGTGAAAAACATCAGCCTGACTATTGGACTTATGTCGTGATTGAGCTTGCAGAACTGTAAATTAATCGGCGGGATCCAGCCTTGAAGCTGCTCTTAATAAAAAGCCCAAGCGTTGGCCTGGGCTTTAGTGTTTGCTGCCGATTAACGTTAGATGGCTTTTGTCGCCTGTGTTAACCACTTGAGTTCATCGCCCGACATCAGGGGCGCCAGAGTATTGAATACCTTACTATGGTAGTGATTAAACCAGTCAATTTCGCCTTGGGTTAACAGGCTCTTATCGATAAGACGTGCATCCATAGGGATCATTGTCAGTGCATCGAACTCATACATTTCACGCTCGGCACCTTTAAGTGCTTCACAGGGCTGCACTACCACTAAGTTCTCTAAGCGGATCCCAAAACTCTGTGCACGGTAATACCCCGGCTCGTTGGAGAGCACCATGCCGGGCATCAGCGCGATACCGTTGATATTTTTACCTATGCGCTGCGGGCCTTCATGCACACTTAAAAAGTGACCTACGCCATGGCCTGTGCCGTGGTCGTAATCAAATCCATGTTGCCATAAATATTGGCGGGCGAATGCGTCGAGCTGCTGCCCTGAAGTGCCTTTAGGGAAGCGAGCCTGGTCCAGCGCGATATGGCCTTTTAGCACCAGTGTGACCATTTTTTTATGTTCATCGGTTACTTTGCCAATCGCTATGGTACGGGTCACATCCGTGGTGCCATCAATGTATTGCGCGCCAGAATCGACTAGATAGATGCTGTCCATCGTCATCATCGCTGGGGTGCCGTTATTGTGATTATAATGGCACATGGCGGCATTGGGGCCCGCGGCTGAAATGGTATCGAAACTTGGCTCGCGGTAACGCTCATCTTCTAGGCGAAAACTTTCCAATTTATCCGCAAGGGAGCCTTCATCGTGCATACGATTTGCCGCGACCTCGGCATCAAGCCATGCGAGAAAACGGCTCACAGCGACGCCATCACGGATATGGCAGGCACGCATTCCGGCAAGTTCAGCAGGGTTTTTCTGCGCCTTAGGCAAAGCGACTGGATCGATTCCGGCAATTAACTTAGCGCCGGCTTCACGGGCGATATTTTGTGCCCAAGCGTTGGCAGAATTAGGATCGGCAAGCAGTTTCACCCCCTGCAAACTTGCCAAGGTATCGGCAAGAGAGGCTTCGCTCTTAAAGCTCACGCCTGCACCAACGTGTTCCTCAATGCCCTCTGGGAGTTTGCTTAAATCGGTAAAGAGCTGCATATCGCCATTGGCGTGGAGCAACGCACTACCCAATACAACCGGTAGACGTGGCACATCGTTACCACGGATATTGAGCAGCCAGCAAAAAGAGTCTAAGGCGGCGATCAGCGCGACATCGGCGCCGGCTTTTTTAACTAGCGCGCCAATTTCGGTACGCTTTTGCAGGCTGGTTTTACCCGCGCTTTCGTTACTAAATAAAGTGATAGCTGCGTTCGATGGTGTAGGTCTATTTTGCCAATGCTTATCAATGGGATTCTGTTCGACGGCAACCAGTTCAATTTGGGCTTTTGCAAGCGTGGCTTTGGCGTTTTCAAACCAAGCTAAAGTATGCAATCTTGCATCGAAGCCAACGCGGGAGCCTGCGGCTAGCGTGTCACATAACCACTCTATTTGTGGGGTGTCGGTTAGGCTTTCGTAGCTAAAAAGGTTAGCCTCCACCTGCAAACGCACTTGCACCGTATAGCGGCCGTCGGTAAAGATAGCGGCCTTGTCCTTTAAGACAATGGCCATGCCCGCTGAACCAGTAAAATCCGTTGCCCAGTACAGACGCTCGTTGTGCTCTGGTACATATTCGCCCAAATATTCATCGGCGCGGGGGATGATAAAGGCATCTAAATTGGTGCTTGCGAGTTCGCTACGAATGGCGGCAAGACGGTTAGCAATCTTATTAGGCGGTATGGATTGTGACGATAGTGACGACATAGGGACTCCCAATATTGGCATTGGCTACTGACGTAGGCGGCCAAATTATAATGCGTAATGCTGGCGAAAAGGATGCAAATTGGTGGCGATTATCGCAAGCTCAACGACTAAGATGCAAGGGGATGGAATAAAGGATTTTGTATACAATTTTGTTTTTTAAGCATCACTTTGCGATAACAAGGGGAGTGATCTTAGGCTAATTCTCAAATTGAAATGTTATCTTTGTCACTCAGTTATTCCGACTAATTCTTACAAATTAGCTACTTAAGTTTTATTCAATCGCTAATATTGACCCATTATGCTAACATTCGCCATCTCCGCTCGGGGTCAGAGGGGAGCACATGTATCAGTGGAGTTGGCGATGCAAACATTAACAATAGACGTGGGCGGTAGCAAAGCCCTGTTCGAACTTCAACTCAAGGGGCATACAGAACAATATAAAATCCCCACAGGTGAAGGTTTTAAAATTGAAGAGTTAAATAATCAAATCGCAGCCCTAGAACGGGATTACGATTTACAGAATTACCAATTAGCGATAGCCGTACCTGGACTCGTACAACATAATCGTTTGGTCTCCTGTAAATCATTACCCGGTCTCAACGGCTTAAGTTTTGACACAGTAAAAACCCAAGGCGCGCTTAAGCTTATCTGCAACGATATTGACGCCGGCATGCAAGCGACCTGCGATGCAAAATATGCCTGTGAGTTGTTGGTGATGTGTGGCACTGGGATTGGTATGTCAATTGCCTTTAACGGCAAGGTGTTTACTGGCGCATCCGGTGTGGCGGGGGAGCTTGGCCATTGCCGCGTGATGACCGAATCCGGTGAGTTTAGCTTAGAGCAACTGGCCAGTGGTGATTCAGTGCGTAGTCGCAAAATTTCCACTCAGGATGATTTGTATCGTGCGGGCAGTTACCTTGGAATGGGGTTGGCGTGGGCGGTTAATTTATTTAACCCCAATCGCATCTGGTTAGCGGGTGGCATGATGAACAGCGCTCCCTACTACAAGGGCTGTCTCGAAAGCTTAAAGCAAATGGCATTGAGTGCGCCCCTAGTCGAGATGAAAATCCATCGGGTCGATGATATGGAAACCTTAGTTTGTCGTGGGTTATCCGTGATCCTTGCGAGGGACTTTTCACCAGCCTAGGCATAGACGTTAGTTTCGCGTTTGATAAACCACAGAGTGGGGCAGTCTATTGTTATCATTTTGCTGTGATACATAGGCTGCCTTTTTTAGGTTATTTTTTGAGATTATTTTCGTTAGTCTTTGTGCTGCCGCCGCCTATTTCGTGAATGATGTAATTTTTTATTGTAGTTAAAACAGCTAATTAAAATATCCCTCCGCGATTAATCACTTTAGATAGTGACGTTGAAATCACATTAATTTATCGGTACGACATTCCATTTGTTAATATTTGGTTGCAATTTTAATCAATGTGCGTTTATGCTGATTACCGTAATGACAACGTTGTCATTATGTGTAAAAGGCAAACCAGTTGAAAAACTGGGACGCAAAGCCTCCGGTCTAAGGGCTCGTCCGTACCTATGATAGCGGGGATACCACAGGTTTTTCTTCGTGCAATGATCAGTCGTTTTGCATGGTCTTAAGAGAGTGTTGTTTCCTGTCTAAGCTTTGTTTGCCTTATTGATGCATATCAACATTCAATAGGGATATCTCATGTTCAAGACTCAAATTTCAACATCAGCCTTGCTGGTGGCATCGGCGCTGGCATCTACCGTGAGCGTTGGTGCATTTGCCGCAGTACCCGGTAAACCGACTATCGGTTGGGGCGAAACCAAGTTTGCTATTATCGAAGTTAATCAATCAGCTACAGCTTATAATCAGTTAGTGACTGTCAAAGATGCCGCCGATGTGTCCGTCAGTTGGAACCTTTGGAGTGGCGATGTAGGCAATAAGGCCCAAGTGCTACTCAACGGTAATCTGGCTTGGGAAGGCGCATCTGGGGCTTCGGGCACCGCTAACTTTAAGGTGAATAAGGGCGGCCGTTATCAGATGCAAGTGCAGTTGTGTAACAGCGAAGGTTGTACCGCCAGTGATGCCAAAGAGATCTTTGTCGCCGATACCGATGGTAGCCATTTAGTACCGCTCAATGCTCCCCTACAGGAGAACAATCGTCCCTACGCGAATAAATCCGGTAAGGTCGTGGGCAGTTACTTTGTCGAATGGGGCGTATACGGCCGTAAGTTCCCGGTCGATAAAATTCCAGCACAAAACTTAACCCACATTTTATATGGCTTTACCCCTATCTGTGGTGGCGATGGCATCAACGACAGCTTGAAAGAAATCGAAGGCAGTTTCCAAGCGCTGCAACGTGCTTGTAGCGGTCGCGCCGATTTTAAAGTCGCTATCCACGATCCTTGGGCCGCGGTCCAAATGCCGCAGGCGGGTGTGAGCGATTATTCCGATCCCTACAAGGGTAACTTTGGCCAATTGATGGCACTGAAGCAAGCACATCCCGAACTGAAAATTTTGCCTTCGGTTGGTGGCTGGACGCTATCCGATCCCTTCTTCTTTTTGGGCGATAAAACTAAGCGCGATACCTTTGTCGCGTCGGTGAAGGAATTCCTGCAGACGTGGAAGTTCTTCGATGGTGTAGACATTGACTGGGAATTCCCCGGTGGCAGTGGTGCAAATCCAAACTTAGGCAATGCCAATGACGGTGAAACCTATGTGACACTGATGCGTGAACTGCGTGCCATGCTCGATGAGCTAAGCGCCGAGACGGGTCGTACCTATGAGCTGACTTCTGCTATCAGTGCGGGTGGCGACAAGATTGCTAAAGTCGACTATCAGGCCGCCCAGCAGTATATGGATTACATCTTTTTGATGAGTTACGACTTCAATGGCGGTTGGACCAACACTGAACTCGGTCATCAAACTAATCTTTATGAGGCGAGCTGGGATCCCGATACTCGCTACACCACAGACAAGGGCGTTAAAGCTCTGTTAGGTCAAGGTGTGACCCCAGGGAAAATTGTGGTCGGTACCGCTATGTACGGCCGCGGCTGGACCGGCGTCAATGGCTACAGTGGCGATAATCCCTTCACGGGCACAGCAACGGGTAAAGTGAAAGGCACATGGGAAGCTGGCGTAGTGGATTATCGCCAGATAGTGAACGATTACATGGGCAGCGGGTGGACTTACAGTTACGATGAAACGGCCGAGGCGCCATCACTGTTCAAGGCGTCGACTGGTGATTTAATCACCTTCGATGACGCTCGTTCAGTTAAAGCCAAGGGCCAATATGTGCTCTCTAATCAACTTGGTGGACTCTTTGCGTGGGAAATTGATGCCGATAACGGCGATATCCTCAATGCCATGCACGAAGGTTTAGGTCATGGTGAAGGCACGACGCCACCGGTGAATAAAGCGCCGATTGCCAATGCGGGCGCAGATGTCACTGTCACAGGCCCAAGCGATGTGGTGCTCAATGGCACTGGCTCGCGGGATCCTGAGAATGGCGTGTTGACGTATCTTTGGACCCAAGTCTCTGGCCCAACCATTGCCATCGCGAACGCGGATAAGGCGAATGCGACGATTCAACTGGGGGCAGCGCAAACCGATGTTGCCTATGGTTTTAGCCTTAAGGTCACTGATCCTGAAGGATTATCTGCCACAGATTCAGTGACAGTGACCAATAAGGCAGACACCCCTAACCAAGCACCTGTGGTGAGTGTGGCTGCCACTGCAACAGTGGAAGCGGGTAAAACCGTCAGCATAGTGGCGAGCGCCTCCGATGCCGACGGTGATGCCTTAACCTATGTTTGGACCGTGCCCGCTGGCATTTCGGCAACGGGACAAAATAGTGCCACCTTAGTGGTCACTGGGCCCAATGTCACCGAGGCGACCAGTTATGGTTTGAGTGTGCTGGTTTCCGATGGTGCCTTAGATGCGAGCGCATCGACTAATCTCACCGTGACACCAAAAGTGGTCGGTGGTTGCGATGCAACCGATCCCAATGCCGGTAACTATCCCGCTTGGCAAGCCAGCATCATTTACAACACGGGCGATACTGTGAGCCACAGTGAGCTGGTATGGAAAGCTAAGTACTGGACGCAGGGCAATACGCCATCTCGCACCGCTGATCAATGGCAGCTACTCAGCCAAGTTGATCTCGGTTGGGATGCGGGTGTGGCATATAACGGCGGTCAAACTACTCGCTATAACGGTCGTATGTGGAAGGCGAGTTACTGGACCAAGGGTGATGTTCCTGGCGTTGCGGCGGTATGGGTTGATATTGGCGCGGCAAGCTGTCCTTAATCATTTAACTTACTGATGTTATATGATTAAAAAAGCCCTGCGGTAATGCAGGGCTTTTTATTGATTAGATTTTTTGCTTGATGTTTTTAGGCTGGCTGATTGGAGACGGATTTAGTCAATCTTAAGCAGTTCGACATCAAAAATGAGTACTGAACCACCGCCAATCTTACCCGTGCTGCGGTTGCCGTAGGCGAGATCGCTCGGGATAAAGAAACGATATTTATCGCCAACGACCATCAGTTGCACGCCCTCGGTCCAACCTTTAATCACGCGATTAAGCGGAAATGCGATAGGTTCGCCGCGATCAACCGAACTATCAAACACAGTACCGTCGATCAAAGTGCCATGGTAATGCACAGTCACAGTATCGCTGGCTTTAGGATGAACTGTGCCATCGCCTTGAGTTAACACTTGATATTGCAAACCCGAAGCTGTGGTGATCACACCTTCTTTGGTTTTGTTTTGGGTTAAAAATTCATTGCCTAAACGGATATTCTCTTGGGCGGCTTTCTGGCCGTTCATCGAGGTAAAAAAGTAAAAAATCACCCCAGCTATCACCACAATGGCAAGTAACATTTTCATATAAAGAGCACCTTAAGTTAGTTTCGACCATGTTATCAGTTTTTTAGCTTGTGATGCTATCGGCACCCGCATGGGCGTTGAGCTGGATATCTGGTGCTACCACTTTAGGCCGTTAAAAATCCCCTCAAGACTTTATCCCACTTTAGAGATCGCTTAACCTGTGTGTTCAAGACTCAATAAAAATTCAATAAAAACTAGAATTTAGATAATAAACAAGGAAAGTCTATGTTAACCAAAGCGGCAAAACCTCTGGTCAAGCTCGTCGATCGATATCTACCCGATCCCTATATTTTCGTGCTCCTACTCACCTTAGTCGTCTTAGTCGCAGCTATGGTCGCCGAACACAAAACTCCGCTGGAAGTCATCAATTATTGGGGGGATGGCTTTTGGACCCTGTTAAGTTTTTCGATGCAGATGCTGTTAGTGCTGGTGGCGGGATTTATGCTGGCAAGCTCACCGCCGATTAAAAAGTTGCTCGATGCGATTGCGGGGTTCGCTAAGTCGGCACCACAAGCCATTATTTTAGTGACTCTGGTCTCACTGGCCGCCAGTTGGATTAACTGGGGATTCGGGCTCGTGGTCGGCGCGTTATTTGCCAAAGCCTTAGCTCGCAAAGTGAAAGTGGATTATCGGCTGCTGGTCGCCAGTGCCTATTCAGGCTTTGTGGTTTGGCATGGCGGCCTTGCGGGTTCTATTCCATTAACCATAGCGACGGCGGGGCATTTCACTGAATCCCAAATTGGTATTATACCTACCAGTGAAACCATTTTTGCGAACTTTAACTTACTGTTAGTGGCGGTTTTATTTGTGGTTATCCCCCTAGTGAATCGTTTTATGTTGCCGGAGGAAAAGGACTGCATCTATGTGGATCCTAAGGTGCTTAATGAAGCGGGTGCCGAAAATGTCCCTTTAATGTTGGATGGGGACAGTGGTAAGGATAATTCGAATCGTCCCGCGGATAAGCTTGAAAATAGCCGCTTACTCGGCTGGAGTGTCGGTGGCGCAGGGCTGGTATACCTAGGCTATTACTTTTGGGTACAGGGCGGCAGCTTAAATCTCAACTTAGTGAACTTCTTATTTCTGTTCCTCGCCATAGTGTTACATCAAACGCCACGCAGCCTATTAACCAGCTTGAATGAGGCGATTAAGGGCGGCGCAGGCATAGTGATCCAATTCCCCTTTTACGCTGGCATTATGGCGGTGATGGTGCAATCGGGTTTAGCCCAGAGTATTTCGGAAGGTTTTGTGGCCATAGCCAGTGCCGATAGCCTGCCATTTTGGAGCTTTATCAGTGCGGGAATTGTGAATATCTTTGTGCCATCGGGTGGCGGTCAATGGGCCGTGCAGGCACCGATTATGTTACCCGCAGCGCAGGCCTTGGGTGCCGATGTAGCGCGTGTTGCCATGGCCGTTGCCTGGGGCGATGCGTGGACAAATCTTATCCAGCCGTTCTGGGCACTGCCTGTACTGGCGATCGCAGGCTTAAAAGCGCGGGATATTATGGGCTTTTGTTTAATGCAGCTGATGATCACCGGCGTGATTATCAGTATCGCGTTGAGCTGGTTTTAAAGGCAATAAATAGTGTAATACTAAACAGGGTAATTCTATGATTACCCTGTTTTCAGTTAAGGTTTTAATTTATTAATCGTTTGAACTATTTACTTTTTTTGTCGCTTCATCTGCGGTGATTTGACCAAATAGAGCTGACATCATATAGCTAATGCGATTCGCAGCATTACCAAACTTACTCGGGTTTGCAGTATAGGGTACTTGAAACTTAACACTGCCAACCCTTTGGCCATTTTGAAATGCGTTAATTTCAGCGCTTTTTAAATACAATGCTAAGTCCCAAGCCCAATTACCTTCATATTCTAATGTGAGTTTATTTAAATCATGTTTAGAACCATCAGACTGCACAGCGTAGGTGTAATTGTTTGCTTTTAGCCATGTTTCCATTGTTTCTTGGAAGCCGTCACGTGTTTCTTTGTCTTTAATAATGACTATTTCTACATTGTGAGTATCTGTTTCTATTGGTTTTGCTGTATAGCGAGGCGCAGCGCAACCCGATAGTACTGCGATACCCAAAACTGCAACTAAAAATTTTTTTCATAATTTAACCTTTTGTTTTTATATTGAAATAAGTTAAAGCGTTTTAGTGACGAACTTTAGATTTTTATAGAATCCACTGTTTGCTAGATAAACAGATCCATAGCGCCGGCTTGTATGCCATACCCCAGTACGGCTAGGTTGGCGACAACTGTGAGCCAGAAGACGTTTCTAAATGAGGCTTTAACGGATTTATGCCTTAGTAGGTTTTGGGCAAAGAGAGCACCGGGCCAGCCGCCCATCAGGGCGAGCAGATGTAAAGTGCTTTCTTTTGTGCGCCATCTACCGCCTTTGGCGGCGGATTTATCGATAGCATAGGCGATAAAGGTCAGCAGGCTCAGCGTGAGGTATATACCCACAATGCCAACAGGCAGCATATGTTGTTGGGCTGCGCCTATTAATCCCGCAAGAAAAATCACCACCAATAACAGTGGCATAAGACTGGAGCCTGACGCTGCGGCATTGGATTTTTGACTGCGGCTTTTGGGGCGGCTCTTCTGTATGCGATTGGTTTGAGCACGATTTGTTTGAGGTGAAGCCTTGCTGCCCGTTTTGGCTGACTTTGTGTTTGTCATTCTCTTGTCTCTATCCCTTGTCTCTATCTCGTGTCAGTGTTTGAAGGCTTACCTGTGCTCTTGTTATGCCACATATTTTTTAAACGCGAGGTGGCGCCAAAGTTTTTCTAGCGGCCCTTGCTCTAAATAGCGTAAGTACAGGCCAGCGAGTAGCAGTTGCACCACTGAATAAATGAGCGCCATAACCATATATCCCCCTCTGTCTAGGCTCAATAGCAATTCGGGGGTGAGGTACCTAAACACCAATACGCCAACGATGGATTGCAGAATATAGAGGCTAAACGCGAGTTTGCCGACATTTTGCAATGCTGTCAGCCTCTTTGGATTGTTTTGGCATAATTTTACTATGATATGGATATAAATCAGCGCCATAGGGATGGCGCTTAGCATGATTAGCACATCTGCAAATACGACTAGAGTGGCGTTTTCTGTAAAGCCTAGGCCGGTATCGAGTAGCGATAGTGTCACGCTTGCGAGTATTAACTTTAGCAGTTCAGGCTTGGTAAACCCCCGCTCAAACGTTCCCTGCTGGTATAGCGCCATGCCGAGTAACATCAAGCCCGCGGTAAACCACATCAAAGTAAGAGGGATCACCAGCGCCATATAGCCCACTTGCAGCAAGTGCAATAGCAGCTGATCTATATAGCCTGAGGTCCATGCCGTATATTGCTGGGCAAATAGATTCGATTCGCGGGTAAAAGGTTCATCGCTGCCCGTTAGGCCAATCAGTGTGATGATGACTAAGGCGCTTAAAATAAAAATATTCGCTTTGCGCTTAAGGGCATCAATGCTTAACTCTTTGTAACACAACGCTAAAAATCCACTTATCCCGTAGGTGAATAAGATATCACCTGGCCAAATGATAATACCGTGAATAAGGCCAAATACTATCAGCCAGCGTAAACGTGAGCGTAGTAGGGGATAGGCGTTTAAGCCTTTGGCACTAAATCGCTGATATTGGATGAAAAGTCCGACACCAAATAAGATGGAAAACAAACTGATAAAGCGAGCTTCGATAAAAAAATTACTCAAGATTTCGATAACGCGGTCCAATAGCGGCTGAGTTTCATGGGGTGCATAGCCATAAAAAGTAATGCCCATAAAATAGATATTCATAAAAAATATCCCCAACACGGCTAAGCCGCGAATGGCATCGATATTGGCGTTACGCTGGATGGGTATGGCTCGAATAACTTGTGTTTTAGTTAACTCAGATGGAGTCGTCCATGGATCCTGGGGGGAGTTTTCGCTTGGCACGTTAGCCGAGTTCCTTTCGCTATTAAGTCTGTTGGCTTTAAATTTGAGGGCTAGCCTAGCAGGGGGTGACCCTCAATGAAATAGGGGCAATAACAAAGTGAAAGACGCGTTATTCGCCGATATCTTCGTTCCAAAGCTCGGGATTACTGGCGATAAAATCCAGCATCAGTTGTTTACATTCGGCGTTATCGACCACAGTGACATCCACACCGCGGGATTTGACATAGGCTTCTGGCCCTTGAAAGGTGGTGTTTTCACCGACGATCACTTTAGGTATGCCATAGAGCAATACTGCGCCGCTGCACATGTCGCAGGGTGATAGGGTCGAATACAGGGTCGCTCTTTGGTACTCGGCTGCGGTGAATCGACCGGCATTTTCGAGACAGTCCATTTCGGCATGCAATACTGAGCTGCCTTTTTGCACTCGTTTATTGTGACCTCGACCGACAATCTTGCCATCAATAACCAGTACCGAACCAATGGGAATGCCGCCCTCGGCGAGTCCCTGCTTGGCTTCTTCAATGGCCGCTGCTAAAAATTCATCCATCTTAGTATTCCCCTTAGGCTGTGTCGTCTTTAGCATAGCAACAAGTGATTGTTTAGCAAGTGACTTTATAGGTTATAGCCGACAATCAGCGTTGTGGTTTTTCTGAGATCCACAATTTGATATGGCCTTTCACCACGACCACTCCTTGAGTGTCATAGGCGGTGACGGGGACAAGCATATCGCCGGGTATCCATTGCTCGGGCGTGACTTCGGCGACGCATAAAATATCGCTGCCCGCTTTAGCCGTATAATCCAAACTCATGCCCTTAGGGATCCAACGTAAATGTTTGGGAATTGAAGCTTCGGCCATTACCCCCATGGCCATTTCGAGGCCATTACAAATCGCAATCACATGGACGGTTTTTATATGGTTATGCACGGCATGGCGTTTTTTGATTAAACAGGCGCAGCGATTGAGGCGTAATTCAGTGATCAGTGGCTTGATAGTGCCAAAGTACGGCGCCATACGTGACACTATGATGGAAAAGATTTTTTGGCCAAAGGGATAACGGCGAGTCCTATGGTAGAGCGCTAACACTTTATTGGGTTTTTGTTCTGCAGTGTTGGAAGTATCTGTTTGACTCATAGTCATCCTTAGTTGGGCAAATGTAGCGCATTATGTTGGGCACTAAGCTCGGTTTTAACACGTTCTGGTCGGATGAGTGTAACATTAGGATAACAACAAATACCAGTCGGCTTAATTAAGCAAACTTCATTTCGCGCTTTAAAGCGTAACACCGTATAATTGCGGCTAATTTGTCGTGTAACGACTGGAATTGGATTGAATAACAAGGACTCAGAGTGAAATACTTGCTGACGTATTTGAAGGGAATGGCCATGGGCGCCGCAGACGTTGTGCCGGGCGTTTCGGGCGGTACTATAGCCTTTATTACCGGGATCCTCGACACCTTGCTCGACAGCGTAAAACGCATTAATCCGTCGCTTTGGGGCGTGATTAAGTCGCAGGGGATAAAAGGTGCCTTTGCCCACATTAATGGTGGTTTTTTACTGAGTCTGTTGGCGGGGATCCTGACCAGTATTTTTACCTTCGCTAAGTTAATCTCTTGGTTGCTGGCGACGCATCCTATCCCTATTTGGTCGTTCTTTTTCGGCTTAATCATTATTTCCGTGGTGCATATGCTTAAGCAAGTGAGCGGTTTCACTGTGGCGCGTTTAGGCTTATTCATCCTAGGCGTACTGGCAGCGTGGGCAATTACAGTGCTTAACCCTGTGTCGGTCGAAGCCAGTTACTTGAATATCTTCTTCGGCGGTGCGATTGCGATTTGTGCTATGGTGTTACCCGGGATTTCAGGCAGTTTTATCTTATTATTGTTAGGCTTATATCCAGTGGTTCTCACGGCGGCTAAAAATATCCAGTTGGATATTCTGGCCTGTTTCGCCGTGGGCGCCGTGATGGGATTGCTGACGTTCAGCCATTTATTGTCGGCGTTGCTGCGTAGATACCACGATGCGACCATCGTCTTTTTAACCGGCTTGATGCTCGGTACCTTAGGTAAAATTTGGCCGTGGAAGGAAACCTTAACCTGGCGGACAAACTCCCATGGCGAGCAGGTGCCTTTATTGGAACAGAATATTTCGCCACTTAATTTTGAACAAATAACAGGCCAACCTTCGCAGATCGCTTTTGCCATTGTGTGTATGTTGGCGGCCATTGCTCTGGTATGGGGATTGGAGAAAGTGGGGCAAAGGGATTAATCCTTTTATATAAGGTCTTTCATATCAAAGCAGCGAACCTTCGCTGCTTTGTTGTTTTTGCCTCACCGGCACCAGATATTTAATTTTTATGGTTTTTTTTGTACAATCCTCAGCCTTTGCGGTGGTGTGCTCCATGGTTGAAAGCACCCGTATGAACTCAGTATGAGTTTGTCGTTACGATAAGGATGTTTTGTGAATAAGAATTCCGTTTCATGGGCGGGCGCAGCGCTCGCTTTCTTCGCGTTAACTCATGTCATTACCAATAGTATCAATAAGCAAGATATCGGCCTCTCCCCTGAGCAAAGCACGCAGATGGAAAACACATTGCAGCAGTATGGGCCCAAGGGTAATGGATCTCAGTATGGCCAATATGCTCAAGCCGATGATACAAATCTCACTACTGACAACAGCCTTGAGAATGTCCACCATATTTACAGTAATAAGGGGGCTTTTGCTGCACTTCGGCAGGATGGTAGCGTGGTGACATGGGGCGATCGTCAGTGCGGCGGCGACCATAGCGCCGTGGCGGGTGAATTAGTCAATGTAAAAACCATTTTTGCTTCGGCAAATCGGTGTGGTTTTGCGGCATTAACCCAAGACCATCGACTGGTGATTTGGGATATGGGGGATGCGCCATCATTACTTAAAGATAAGCTTACGCAAGTGGCGGATTTTGTGATGCATGATGATCTGTTTGCCGCCATAAAACGAGATGGCAGTGTGATCAGTTGGTCTATCGTGGATGGGTCTTTAGATGAATTAACTCAAGGGATTTATTCCGCGCCAGAGATGAAAGATGTGCTGAGTGTGAGCATTAATGATGCCGCATTTGCAGCCCTAAAACAGGATGGCACTGTGGTGACTTGGGGCTCGGCATATCACGGTGGTGATAGTCACTACCTTGCTGCAAAACTTAAGGATATCAAAGCTATTTATGCGGGGCCAAGTGCCTTTACTGCTGTGACTCAAAATGGAGAGTTAATTTCTTGGGGGAGCGTCAATGGGGGGCAAGAGAGCCAAGATCAAGTGGATAAACTCAGCCAGTTTACTTCTGCCCTTAAGGTTTTTCCTAATGAATATGGCTTTGCAGCACTGATGGCCGATGGCAGAGTCTATGCGTGGGGTGAAGATGTTCCGTCCGAGAGTCGCATCGACTTGCCGTTAGAACTGACCCTAGTACCAGCGAACAGCCAAGATAAAGTGATTGATATTGTCAGTAATAGCGGGGCTTATGCCGCCTTAAAGGCCAATGGGCAAGTGGTTGCTTGGGGTCATAAATTCGATGGGGGCGATGCCTCCACAGTTCAACACAAGTTACAGCAGGTACGTGCTTTATATGCCATGGATACTGGCTTTGTTGCCCTGCGCGAGGACGGCACTTCAATTGCTTGGCGTGGTGAAGGCTTCTTTGGAAGTGAGCCTGTGATCCAAGAGGTCGCCTCTGTGGTTCAGATTGCGACGCTAGAGCGAAATTATGCTGCATTAAAAGCGGATGGTACTGTGGTGGATGGCACCTATGGTCCTAGGGCAGGGATAACCGAGGCCGTTGAATTGATCCCCAGTGTGGTGGGATTTACAGTTAAGCGCCGCGATGGCTCGATTGCGGGTTGGCAGGGAGAAGTGCCGAACTGGAATATCGTTAAGCAAGATGTTGATTTATCAAATCTGATTGAGATACGTGGCAATATCTCTGGCATGATAGCACTCACCTCAGAGGGAAAAGTTCTGAGCTGGAACATGATAGGTGATGGCGGTGCAGCCGATCCACATCGGCTTAATTAAAGCGGTGGTAGCCTAAAAAAGGGCTGAGATCTGCAGCATCCCAGCCCCGTTTTAGCGTATTAGGCGTGGTTGGCTTTAATTTCCCGCAGGTAGCGGTAAATTGAGTGTACTGAAATACCTAATCTGGTTGCGGCCACCTGAGCGCTGTCTTTTAGCTCAAAAATACCTAACTCATGGAGCTGATTGACAATTTCACGGCTCTTCTGTGATGGTGAAATCGCAGGATTCGAGCGAACTTCATTATTAATGCTATCGATAGTGCTGTGGAGCGCTTCATCGATATTTCGGGCAAAGACCTCGGGTGAGCTAGTGAGTTCGGTGCTAAATAGGTGATCCGGCATCATAGTGCGCAGCACGGATTGCAGCGGTGCATCCATATCGGTATTGATGCATAACAGTCCAATGGGCAGATTTTTACTGTTGCGGATCACAGTCGTGATCGATCTTAGCGTCTTACCATTGGCGCATTTGGTGAGGTAAGAATTGGAGATATCTTGCCCCGTTTTCAATTTCAGTAGGGCGAGATTGGTGATCGGAGCACCCACTTCACGCCCAGTGACATGACCATTGGCAATTTTAACCACGGAGGGATGTTTGGCATCTAGGCTATGCAATACCACTTCTGTGTGCTCGCCATACATGGCGGCAATGCCATCGACGATATTTTCGATGGATTTGAGAATTCCCAGATCACTTTGCGTTAAATCTTGCAGTTTCACAATTTCAACCTTTCATTATCAATCCGCCCAATCGCAGCGGATTAAAGCCATTATGTCGACATGATATCGATTATCGTGACATCGGTGGATGACATGCCATTGAGGACCATTTTGCCAATGTTTTTAATGGTTTTTTCAACATCGGTGGCAATAATGCCTTGGCCAGAAACATTGTGGCTACTTAATGCCATCAGAAATGAGCGAACGGCCGCACTGGACGAAGTGCTGACCTTCATGGCGCAGGAAGCCTTGGCACCGTCACACACCATGCCGGAGCTGTCGCTGATCACGTTTTGGATTGCGAAACAGGATTGCGCAAATGATCCCCCTGCCAAATACACCATGGCCATAGATGCAGCGGCACTGGTGACTGTATTACCACAAAATGCTGACAGTGGCGGATAGTGTGACTTGATATAAATTGCCCCTAGGTGGCTCATGATCAAGGCGCGGGCAAGTTTTTCTTCGCTGGCGTTATAGCATTGTGCGGTTAATACCACTGGGATGGTGGCAGCAATACCTTGGTTGCCGCTACCAAGATTGCTCATGGCAGGTAGATTAGCGCCGCCCATACGGGCATCGGAAGCCGCTGCAGTGAGCATGACAATTTTATTCAGTAAGTCTTCGCCAATGATCCCGGCTGCAATACCACTTTTCATGGTACGACCTACTTCGAGTCCATAGGGATTCGCCATGCCTTCATCGGACAATTTACCATTTAATTCAGAGGCTTTAAGGATAAATTTAATCTCCTCAAAGGGGACTTCTAGGGCAAACTTATAGATAGATTCGATACTAATCTCAACCCCATCACAGATGGAGCCCGTGGCGACCGATTGGGTGCTATCTGAGGTGTAAACTGGCTCGCCATTGAGGCGCTTTTCAGCAATCAGGGTGTGACCGCCGCAAATTTTTACTTGCGCTTCTTGATCGCCTGCCTTGAGGGTGACACAGCAATAGATAAATTCTGCCGTTTCGGTTCGCTCCACTTTCACTTGGCCCGCATCAATAAGGCGTTGTGCCTGGGCGACCTGTTCGGGAGTGATAGTGGCAAGTACTTCTAAGCCCGCATCCGCGTTACCCGCAATAGCCCCCGCTGCAGCTGCAATCGCAAGGCCGATTTTGCCAGTGCCTGGAACATACACACCCATAGAGTTTTTATAAAGATTATCAGATACTTGTACCGAAATTGAACTGGGTTCTGCATTAAGTAGTGCACGAGCAACGGCCGATGCATAGGCGGCGGCTATGGGTTCTGTGCAGCCTAATGCCGGTTTGACGACTTGATTGATGATCTGAATATACTGCTGCCATTGGGGGATCATGGGGTTACAACCTTACAATGCTTAAATGTTAACGTGGGCTATGGCTTCAATTTCTATTTTTACACCTAGCGGAAGATCCTTAACGGCAAAGCAGCTGCGCGCTGGACAGTCAGTTTTAAAATAGGTTTTATACACTTCGTTAAAGGCGGCAAAGTCACTGATCTCGGCAAGGTAACAAGTTGTTTTGAGTACCGTTTCTAAACTACCGCCACCCGCTTCGAGCACATATTTTAGATTCTCCAACGACTGAATCGATTGCTCGGTGATCCCTCCGTCAACAACCCCTCCTTTTTCTTTACAGACAGGGAGTTGCCCTGAGGTAAAAATGAGATTGCCATAGGCCGTGCCGTGGGAATAGGGGCCAATGGCCGTGGGAGCACTTTCAGCGTGAATAATGGTTTTCATTATCTCTCTAATCTGCAAATAAAATTGAATGACACACTCAGCGAATGTGCAACATTATTTGTATTTTTAGGTATTATTGCAATTATTTTTTAATAAAATCCCCTATTAACGAGGATATTCGCCATTTGTTGTGTATTGAGCCGAGTTGCATGTATTCATGCTTTGCTCAATAAAAGTTGAGTATTTGGTTGTTGAGTTTATTGGTGTAACTCTCTTTGCACCCAAAAGACGGGCAAAATCAAGCTGAAGTAAAGGTGTACAAAGAATTAGTGCAGCTATCTGTGGTGGAGCATAATTAGGTGCAATGATTTAGGGTCAATGATTTAGCCAGTGACTTTATTCCTATTCATCTCCCCAACATTGGGGAGTTTTGTCTGAAGTAATGTGAATTTGTGCACTTAATGTGCTCTGCCGTAGGTTTTTGAGCGTTTGGGCCGCTGCGTTATTGTGCTCGATGTAGGACGCCCTATAATGCCAAGCATTACTTTACGCTTCTTTTTCTGACGCTAATCAATGGTAAGGAATGTACCCTATGCAAAGACGTGATTTTCTTAAAACTGCGGCGCTTTTATCGACCGCCGCGGCTATCACTCCGGTATTGGCTTCAGCTAAATCGAGTGCCATTGAGCTTCCTTCCTCGGGGGGGCGTCGTCGTTTTTCCCTGATTAACGCCTATAATTTGGTGGCCCCCTATGGCTCTGAGGGTGTTGTTAACTTGTGGATCCCGCTACCGGAAGAAACTGCCTTTCAGCAGATCCGCAAACTTGATTTTAACGGCACATACCAAGATGCCTACATCAGCACAAATAATGCTTATGGTGCTAAAACCCTGTTTGCTACTTGGCCCGATGCTAAGGGCAAGATGACCATAACGGTTGAATTAGTGATAGAAACCGAAGATTGGGAGCCCATTAAAGGCGGGGAATTAACCCACTACCGGACACCAACTGAACTTCACTATCCTGCCGATGTTGCACTCTACCTACAGCCGACGAAACATATGCCAATCGACGGTATTGTTAAACAGACGGCAGATAAAATAGTGGCTGGTGAAACGGATCCATTGAAAAAAGCGCGACTCATTTATAACTGGGTCAGTGCCAATATGTTCCGAGATAACAATGTGATTGGTTGTGGTACTGGTGATGTGGCGACGATCCTCGAGAGTGGCAAACTTGGCGGGAAATGTACCGATATCAACTCGGTATTTGTGGCGCTGATGCGCGCCGTCGGTGTGCCCGCCCGTGAGATGTTTGGTATTCGATTAGGTCAAGCCGTCAAGATGGGCCAATACTCTAAAAAAGCCTTTGGCAGCGCCGACGATAAAGGGGTTGCCGATGTCACTGGTGGCCAACATTGCCGTGCTATGTTCTACCTTGCTGGCTATGGCTGGTTACCCGCGGACCCTGCGGATGTGACTAAAATGCGCCTCACCGAGAATAAGGAACATAGCGATCCTGCGGTGCAAGCCGTCAATGACTACCTGTTTGGCAACTGGGAAATGAACTGGGTCGGCTTTAACTATGGCCGCGATTTTGACTTATTCCCCGCAACGGAGCAGACTCCACTCAACAATTTTGGTTATCCCTATGCCGAAGTGGACGGCGATCCTGTTAATTACTATGAGCCAAAAGTATTTGCCTATGACTACAAGTCAAGCGAACAGCGTTAAGCAGCTGTTAGCGACCATGGCCGCAGCAGTGATTGCGGCCCTTGCCTCCAGCCTTTGCTGTATCGCACCCTTAATCTATTTAGTGTTTGGCGTCTCTGCGGCGGGACTGTCGGGGTTATCGAGCTTAGGTTGGTTGCAAGTGCCCATGTTGATACTGTCAACAGGGTTGATTTTGCTTGGGTTTTGGCGTTTATACTTTGCTAAAAAGCCGCTTTGCACGGGTCAGTTTAGCCGAGGACAAATGCAGCTGATCTATTGGCTCACAGTGCCTATAGTGCTCGCTTTCCAACTCTATCCCTTTGTTTTACCTTGGCTGCTTGAGGTGTTTGAATGAAGCCACTATCACTTACCACACTAGTCATCACATTACTGAGTTTTGCGCCATTAACTTGGGCGGGTAATTTATTGGTCATACTCGATGTCAAAGGTATGACCTGCCCATTATGTGTCACTGTGGTCAATCAAGCCCTTCGCAAAACCGATGGCGTGCTCAAAGCCAAAGCGAACCTTAAAACCGAGCAAGCCGTAGTCACAGTCGCAGAAGATGTTAACCTCGACAATTTGCTTAAAGCCGTCGATGCCACCGGATATAAAGGCAGCATCAACAAGGTCGAAAAGCAGAGTTGAGTCGGGGAATGGCTCGAAATGAGCCCACACACTTTATAGTGCAAAACTGAGTGGGTTTAGATAGAGAACGTCGGCTTTATTTTGGTTAGAAGTTCACAACTAACAGCAACCTATTTGAGTCACACCAGACGTTAAGGCAAAGTCTTGGGGTGACTTCTGAACTGACTAAAATCGTGTATCTTACCAACCATTATTGGACGTCTATGGACTGACTTTAGTCTAAGTCATTGATTTTAGTTTTTTCAGGCAAGAAAAAAGACGTCCTGAGACGTCTTAATTACTTAAATTGGTGGGGCGGCGGGACTTGAACCCGCGTCCAGAACACCTACATTTCTTTCTATACCATTTAAAATCAGTTAGTTACAATTTAATCAAATACTTATCTGATTGCTGAGGATTGATAACGATGGTGAATAACAAGCTGTGTGGGCACAATGTGGACACTTGGTGTTCTACGACCTAATTGCAGGTATCTCAAATTCCTTACCACAGGTTTCCTTTATGTGTTTTTCCCAATTAAGGTATTCATTGGTCCTAACGTGATTATCAGCGACAAACTCTTTTGGCCGTTTAGCAAGTGACGCAACAAACGTCATGTTTTTTATGGAAGATGAAGGGACGATAATAACTCTGTTTGTCCGGTCCCAAAAGATGTGATTTATATTTACTCGTCCAATGTAACTGGCGCATGTTAATGGTGCGGTGTCAGTCACAACATTAAAAAGTGTGTATTCTGTAGATTTAAGCCTTTCTAGTTCATTCTCTGTTATAGCAATAAGTATAAAGTAAGCAATTACACAAATTATCGTTTGGCTGCCTGCTAAAAGTAAAAACTGACTAACTTTAAATTTAAGCTTAAATTTCACCTTTATATTCTTAATTTTTTGGCTTTCATAAAATTTTTTTAAGTTAGTTTCTTTCTTATCTATTAAGTACGTAATGTAAATTTGTGCTGGTATAGCAATCATCACTGTTAATGAGACAAAACCTAAATAAGGTCTTGATATTAAATGTTTTATAAAGTCATTAAATTCAGCAAGTTCGAGATAATTAACATGAAAAAATGAATAGAACTCTTTAGCGGAGACTATGCCGACTATTGAGGCTAAGAATGTAATAAGGGCTGCAATGACGCCCCAATGCTTGGATAACTGCTCAAAATACTTTCCAAAAATTGTACTAATCATTCAAATTCGCCAGTGGGTTTTGGGTGATGTCGGCGTGGCCAAGGATTCGATTTAACTGCCAAATGAATCAAAGTTTATCCACTTCTTTTTATGCATTTCTTTTAATAAATATTGATATTTATTATTGTAATGTGCAATTTCAACATTGGTCGGACTAATGTTTTGAACGGTTATAATATAACGATTAATGAGTTTTAACTTACTTTCAAGTGCACATAATAAGCGATAGTTTATCTGCTTTGGCTGTTTACCTATTAAGCCAACATTATGCGCTAAATCTGTTCTTTTTTCTTGGATAATGTCTTTTGAAGTTGGCTCATCGGCTGTAAGTAATGTGTCTAGATAGATGGTCTCAATTTCAGCACCATATATATAGGTAGAAGAGTTCATACCATTTCTTAACTTCCACTCATTAGACGTAATGAAACATTTTCCTATCAAAATTAAAATATCACTATCTAACAAAGTTAGTTTAGCGATAAGTCGTTCAATCTCAGCATTTTCTCTATACATCTTATTTTGCTGCATCAATCCCCAGAATGCGAGGAATGCTCCTATTGGACCCAACGTGCCGCCGATATAGGTGCCGAAGTGGGCCCAATCTTGTGAATCACCGGAAAGACCATAGTGAAACTTAAAGAAATAGGGGACTAACAACAGCAGGAAAACTGCAGTCATTAATCCAGCCCAATGTTTAACGGTCATTTTCATTCCGTAGTATTTCCTAAATTCGCCAGTGGGTTTTTGGTGATGGCGTCGTCCAGATGCTCTGGGGCGAAGTGAGCGTAGCGCATGGTTTCTTTGATGTCGGCGTGGCCGAGGATTTGTTTTAGCACCAGAATATTGCCGCCGTTCATCATAAAATGGCTGGCGAAGGTGTGGCGTAAAATATGGGTCATCTGCCCTTCGGGGAAGGTGAGTCCGGTGCGCTTAATCGTCTGAGCGAACGCCTTACTGCGTGAGCTAAATAGTGGACCGCGTGACAGTGGGCTTTCATCGGTCAGTTGCTGGCCATGTAAGTCATGCCAGCGCTGCATGATCTCCCACAGGCTGCAATTGTCTTGGGTGGCATTACCTAGCCAAGGTTTATCGTCGACTTTTTTGAGGATATAACGCTCATAGCCAAGGGCTTCGGCTTTGGTGGTAAAGCTCTTGCGAATGCGACGGCTATCACGGCCATCTACGCGCATATCGAGTTTCCAAGTGCCATCAGGTTGTTTGATGATTGCCATTTTTATATCACTGCAGATTCATGAATCGTTAACTTAGTAAGATAGCGAGTTCTGGGATTTTTACAAAGGCCAGCACAACGAAAAAAACAGCTATAAATGCAAATAAACATATTTCACCTAAACTTCTAAATCTGACAAAATGCTTTTCACCTCTTTTAACCCGCTCCCATTCAGATTTTAATACTTTGTGAAAGTCAGATTCTAATTTTTCTATATCAGATTTTCCTTTAGTAAACGCATTTGTTATATCTTGTTCATTTTTGCTGGTTGAAATTTCTACAATTATTTCGCGGATGTTGTTTATTCTTCTGATTAAGGCTTTGTCAGATTCTGGGTTAAGTCTAAATTTAATGCTGCTTGAGTGTTGAATAAGTTTGAATAAGTTTGATTTTAGATACTCATCTGTATGAAAGCTGATTGAGTTGTCAATTAAACTATTCAAAGCGCCATATTTTACATGATACAAACAATCATTGTATGTCGTTAATAAAGAGGCTACATCTTTTCGCATTTCATTAATCCAATCTTGTCTGAACTCTGATATTTTTTGTTCTTTAGATATCACCGCTGTCGTAACGGCGACAATAATCCCAATTAATGCTGCTATGATCGTCGCAACTGCGCCAATAACGCCGACGGTTAACTCTGTGGCCATACTTCTTCCTACTTAATTTCTTTAAATTCTTCGGGGCAGTTTTGTTTGAGCAGTTGCAGGTCATCATTCATTCGACTGGGTTGTTCCGTGTCGATTGGGCCTTGGTTATTGGTGCGGCGCATGCTCGAATGGGCGTCGCGCCAATACTGGCCTGTTGCGAAGCCGAGGTTCTTGGCAAATAGTACGTTTTGCATTGAGACTTTGTAGGATTGAGGGTATTTGTTATCTAACTCTTCAATGCGCTCGTCCAAGCGGGTCAGCTGTTTCCAGTTATATAACTCTTCATAGGTTGGAAGGTTAGCTTTAGTAAGGTACTGGTGCAGCTCGGCAAAGATCGGTTGATAATCGTTGTATACGCTAAGTGCAAGTTGGCAATCACTGACACCTTGGAGCGCTTGCCATTTAGCCGCCTCAATTTCATTCATCGTGTTTACGGCTGGTGTGGGGATGCTCGTGTCCGTGCTTACTACTGGCTCGGGGTCGTTGCTAATATCAATAATCAGTGCAATAAAAAGCACACCAAAGACAGCTGCGATACTTAAAAATACAGGTTTAACGAGCTTACGGGCTTTTGCCTGTGCAGGGGAATCGACCGTTTCTGCTTTGAGCTTAGCTAGCTTGGCTTCCATTTCCTCGATATGGCTTTTTTGCAGTTTAGTCATATAAAATCCTTTTACTGTATGAGATAAATTTAAATTTCACTGTCTTTTTTTGTAATACAATAAGATAATATTGATTTAGTTTGATACTCTAATTCTGGAAAAACAAAAGCTTCATTAATACCAAGTTTTAAAAGATGTCTTAGGATTAATGGTTTTTTATTTTTGTCTATGAAGATTTTTTTAATTACTCCATCATTCGCTTCTGTTTGGTACTCTTCCTCTATTGAATAGATTGGAAGTATTATTCTGCCATTTGTTATTTTTCCACCGTGTAGAGTAAAACATATATGGACCCATCCGGTTTGCAAGACATTCGATATCAATTTTGAGAAGAGTTCATTGCACCCATATATTCGGCCTGTTATTGAGGGATTCCTCTGGCCCTGATGGATATTTGCTTCTACTGTCC